>CAYJIT010000001.1:0-9011 GCA_964370365.1 uncultured Bacteroides sp.
TGCATTATATTTTCTTGTTTAAAATTACACTGCAATTGCCTAATATTGTGCAAAAGCAAGCTAAGCGAATATTTTCTTGTGTTTCATTTTTGTCGATATGCTCTTGTTCGATAGGTGTTATTATAGACAGCGAACCTTGCACTTGCACAAAACATTTCTTGCAGATGGTTTTGCCGCCGCAATTCATTTTAGGCAGTGCGTATTTCGCCATTTTTTTTGCGTTACTTTCATTTTCAAAAGCGTTGAATTTTAGTGCATTTGAAAGCAATGTGCCTTTAGGAACAGTAAATTCAATTTCGTTATTAATTATTATTGTAGCAGTGTTTGGCATAAGCGCCTCCTTTTTAAAATTATCTACTAAGTTCGTCTAATGTCATTTCATAGCACGGCAACATGTGCTTTAAAAAATAATCGGCTTCAGGGCACTGCATTTCTTGCAGTGCTTTTAATTGCGCTTTTTTTGCGCCGGCAAATTCATTGTTGCCGGCCATTTCCTCCTCTATGCATTTTACAAGTGCGCTAAGCCTGTCGGCCGCTTTTAAAAGCTCTTTTTCCTTTGCTGTTAAAATATCGCCGTGCATATAGCCGCTCAGCTCATCTTTAAGCTCGTTTGGAAGTAAATTGCAAAGGTCTGCAGCGGCATCACGCTCTAACATTTTGTATTCTTTGCGCAATTTCTCACGCTTATATTTAACAGGTGTAGGCATATCACCTGTAATAATTTCACTTGCGTCGTGGTATAAGGCTGTAACTGCCACTTTTTGCGCATCAATATTATCACCGTGAATTTTGTTCGCTATAAGGCACAAAGTGTGCGCTAAAACGCTAACTTCTGCGGTGTGCTCGCTAAGTGTTTCACTGCGTGATGTTCGCATTAAACCCCAGCGTGTTATATATTTCATGCGAGATATCATCGCATTAAATGAATATAGTTTCATCATATTCTCCCGTTTTTAAATTTTTTGTTATAATATGGTGCGCTAAAACCATACCTTATAAATTATAATAACACGCACGCAAAATAATTTAAAGCTTTTTTTAAAACAACTATCAAAATTCTTCAATTTATGTTATAATTTTTTTATTAGCGTCAAATAGGCAAAAATATTATTGGCGCTTTTGTTTTTAACTCAAAACGTTGTTTGTGTAAGTTAATCAATTGCGCAAATAAAAATATTAAACTATATTGGAGATGAAAATGGATTATTATAAATTATCGCTTGAAATGCATGAAAAATACAAGGGAAAAATTGCAATAAAAAGCAAGGTTAGCGTTAAAAACAAGGAAGATTTAAGCACCGCCTACACACCGGGCGTTGCCGCACCGTGCAAAGAAATAGCGAATAATGCAGAGCTTGCCTATAAATATACAAGCAAATGCAACACAGTGGCAGTTGTTACAGACGGCAGTGCGGTTTTAGGGCTTGGGAATATAGGCCCACTTGCGGCACTGCCTGTTATGGAGGGCAAAGCGCTTTTGTTTAAAGAATTTGCCGATGTTGACGCAGTGCCCATTTGCCTTGACACTCAAGATACAGACGAGCTTGTAAATATAATAACAGCGCTTGCACCCTCTTTTGGCGGAATAAATTTGGAGGACATAAGTGCGCCACGCTGTTTTGAAATTGAAGAGCGTGTGCAAAATGCGCTAAACATACCTGTTTTCCACGACGACCAACACGGCACGGCAATTGTTGTTTGTGCGGCTTTGATAAATGCGGCGAAAATTGTTGATAAACCGCTAAATACTTTAAAAATTGTTGTGAACGGTGCGGGCAGTGCGGGCAGTGCAATTGTGCAAATGCTGAAAAACTTAGGCGCTACAAATATTGTTGTGTGCGATATAAACGGCATTTTGTGCAAAAAAGATATAAGCGGCTTAAACAGTGCAATGCAAAGCCTTGCACAAAGCACGAACAGCGAGGATTTACAGGGCACATTAAGCGATGCAATGAAGGGCGCAGATGTGGTTATAGGAGTTTCCGCGCCGAAAGTTATAACAAAAGAGATGGTTGGCACAATGGCAAAAGACGCCATAGTTTTTGCAATGGCAAACCCCGAGCCTGAAATTATGCCAAGTGAAGCATTTTTGGGCGGCGCAAGAATTGTTGGCACGGGCAGAAGCGATTTCAACAACCAAATTAACAATGTGCTTGCTTTCCCCGGCATATTTAAAGGCGCTTTAAATGCGAGGGCAAAGCGCATTACAAAAGAAATGAAACTTGCGGCGGCATTTGCAATTGCAAATTGTGTTAAACCCGAGCAATTAAGTGAAGAGTGCGTAGTGCCGGGTGCTTTTGATGAAAATGTGGCAAATGCGGTGGCGCTGGCGGTGGAAAAAGCTGTTGACGCTTAGTTGGTGCTTAAATATTGAGTTGATGCTTTATTAAAAGCGCACCTGTAAATTTTAAAGCAGACAAGAATTAAAAAAAGAAAACGGCATTTTTCAAAAATATAAGTAAAAAAGGGTTATAATGAACGAAAAAACAGTGCAGCGCTTTTTGGCGCTTAGAAAAAAATACATAGAGAACCAATTTGCGCGCCTTAACGATGAACAAAAAGATGCAGTTTACACTGTTGACGGGCCGCTTTTAATTTTGGCGGGCGCAGGCAGCGGCAAAACAACAGTGCTTGTTAACCGTGTTGCAAATATGGTGCGCTTTGGCAGTGCGGCAAAAGCGAAAAGCGTTCGCTTTGATGTTACAGAGGACGATTGCAAACAGCTTGAAGCCCTTATAAAAAGCAATGCAAAACCAAATGCGGATTTAGCCGTGAAATTAAGGGATAATGCCGTTCGCCCATATAATATTTTGGCTATAACCTTCACAAATAAGGCTGCGAGGGAACTTAAAGAGCGCCTTTGCAAAATGCTTGGAGAAATTGACGCAAACGACATTAACGCATCAACATTCCACTCGGCTTGTGTGCGTATTTTAAAGCGCAACGCAGAAATTATAGGTTTTCCAAAAACGTTTACCATATATGATACAGACGACTCTAAACGTGCTTTAAAGGAAGTTTACAAAAAACTGCAAATAGATGATAAATTTTTGCCAATGAAAAGTGCAATGGGCGCAATTTCCTCTTTAAAAGATAAGATGATAGGCCCGAGCGAGGCACTTGCAAATGCACAGCACAATGTTAAAAACGCAATTGTTGCCAAAATTTATGCAGAATATGCCAAAAACTTAAAAGCGCTTGGCGCAATGGATTTTGACGATTTAATTTTTAACACAGTTAAACTTTTAAGCGAGCACAGTGACGTTTTAAGCTACTATCAAAACCTATATAAATATATTTTGGTGGACGAATATCAAGACACAAGCGTTGCGCAATTTATGCTTGTGGATTTGCTTTCAAAAGCGCACAATAATATTTGCGTTGTTGGCGATGACGACCAGAGCATATATAAATTTAGGGGCGCAACAATAGAGAATATTTTGCAATTTGAACAGCATTACCCAAAGGCAAAAATTATTCGCCTTGAAGAGAATTACCGTTCGAGCTCAAATATACTCAATGCGGCGAACGCTGTTATAAAAAATAATGTAACACGAAAAGGCAAAACACTGTGGACAAGCAAGGGCGACGGTGCGCTGATAGAGCATTTTTGCGCCCTTGACGAGAGCGACGAAGCTGCACATATAGCCGAAATTATAGGGCAAAATTTAAAAAATGGCGCAAAACTTTCGCACCATGCCGTTTTGTATAGGATGAATTCGCAATCTCAGCCTGTGGAAACTTATTTTGCACGTGCCGGCATACCAAGCAAAGTTTTTAGTGGCCAGCGCTTTTACAACCGCAAGGAAATTAAGGACATTCACGCCTATATGCAAATTGTTTCCAACAGAAAAGATGATGGGCGCCTTAAAAGAATAATTAACGAACCTGCAAGGAAAATTGGTGCAACAAGCGTTGAGGCAATTAACAATTTGGCAAGTGAAGAGGGCAAAAATATGCTTGACATTTGCGAAAATATAAGGCAGTATCCAAATTTGAGCAGGGCGTTTTCGCATATAGAGAGTTTTTATAAAATGTATGAAAACTTGTGTGAAACGGCAGATAATTTGCCGTTAGATGTGTTTGCGAATAAGGTGTTTGAGCTTACAGGCTATAAACAAATGCTTGAAAATGAGGGCGAAGAGGGGAAAACACGGCTTGAGAATATTGGCCAGCTAATTTCTTCAATTAAAGTTTATTGCGACGAGCGAGCGAGCGGTGCAAGCCTTGAGGGATATTTGGAAGAAATTGCGCTGATTTCCGATTTAGATTCTTACGATGAGAATGCGGATTTTGTTTCGCTTATGACAATGCACACGGCAAAAGGGCTTGAATTCCCCTTTGTGTTTATTGTGGGGATGGAGGAGAGCATATTCCCAAGCGAGATGTGCCGTTTTGATGAAAGAGAACTTGAGGAGGAAAGGCGGCTTTGCTATGTGGGCTTAACACGTGCTAAAAAAGCGCTTTATCTTTCAAGCACAAGCACAAGGTTTGTTTTCGGGCAAACACAGCGCAACCGCCCGTCACGCTTTTTAGGCGAAATTGACGAAAACCTTTTGAACTGCACACAAAGCGAGAAAACAGAGCAAAACAATATGTATTCAGCACAAAGCAGGGAATACGGGCAAGCTCGCGGCGGCTTTGGTGGCGGCTTTGGTGGCCAGGGCACACGAAGCGCAGGCAACGCAGATTTTACAGCCCGGCGCACACAAAATTTTAGCGGTGGCGCAAAAGGTAGCTTTGAGAGCAAAAGCTTTGGCGGCAACTATAAAGGCGGCTTTGGTGCAGCGGCAAGTGCAAACGGCGGCGGCTTTGGCACAAATAAAAGCTCGGTTGTAGGGGCAGGCGGCTTTGGTGCAAATATGGCATCAGCGCAAAAAGCGCAAGGCGGCAAAAGCGCAACAGCAAGCTATAAAAAAGGCGATGCTGTGGAGCACAAAGTTTTTGGCAAAGGTGTTGTGCAAAATGTTACACCTGTTGCGGGAGATTTTATTGTGGAAATAAAATTTGAGACTGTGGGCGTTAAAAAAACCATGGCGAATTATGCGCCGCTGAAAATTATAGAATAAGGGCTGGCGGAACCTAAATGCAAAACGTAGAGTGCGACGTCCTCGACGCACCGTAAGGTTAAAAACTTGGTAAACATTCGGGAGGGCATAAAAGCCCTCCCCTACAAACAAAACAAAAAACAGGAGTTCAACATGCCATTTAATGTTCAATTGATAACCCACACGCCCGAACCGGAAAAAGTTGTTGCGGCGGCGGCAAAACTGTGCTATGCAAACAGCGAAATAAGCACGCTTATGGAGGGCTTAACGCCTGAAAAAACAACAAAGTTTATACAGATGCTCGCTTCGCTTGGGCATGCAAGCCCAACAGAGCACGCTAATTTCACTTTTGGAATAGAGGGTGTTTCTCGTGCGCTTTTAGCGCAGATAACACGCCACAGAATAGCTTCATACAGCGTGCAAAGCCAGCGATATGTGCGCCTTGAAGATTTTAGCTATGTTACACCGCCGCATATAAGCGAAAACGAAAAGGCGAGTGCGGCATTTGAAAGTGCTGTTAAAAACCAAGCACAGCAATATAAAGAAATAGCCGCCATTTTAAAAGACGGGCACATTCACCGCCTTATGAAAGAGGGCTTAAGCGAGCAAGAGGCGAGCAAAAAAGCCGAAAAACTTGCCATTGAAGATGCGAGGTTTATTTTGCCAAACGCATGTGATACAAAAATGATAGTTACAATGAACACCCGCAGTTTGAACAATTTTTTTGCGCACAGGTGTTGCAACCGTGCACAGTGGGAAATAAAAGCGCTTGCAGATGAAATGTTAAAGCTGGTGTTAAAAGTTGCACCATCGCTTTTTTGCAATTCGGGCGCGCCATGTGTTAGCGGCCCATGCCCTGAAGGGAAAATGACATGCGGCAAAATTAAAGAGGTGCGTGAATACTACGCAAAATTGAAAGCAGAGGTATAGCTATGGGCAAACTTGTTGTTTTTGAGGGATTAGACGGCAGTGGCAAGGCAACACAGGCAAAACTGCTTTACTGTGCTTTAAAGGCCGAGGGGCAAAATGTTATGCTTATAACATTTCCAAATTACGATAGCCCGTCGAGCGCACTTGTAAAAATGTATCTATCGGGCGAGTTTGGCAAGCGTGTAGAAGACGTTAATGCCTATACCGCCTCGCTTTTTTATAGTGTGGATAGGTTCGCCTCTTATAAAAAAAGCTGGGGTGAATTTTACAATAATGGCGGCATAATTATAGCTGATAGGTATACAACTTCAAACGCTGTGCACCAGTGTAGTAAAACGCCAAAAAACCAGTGGGATAGCTATTTAGAGTGGCTTTTTAAAACTGAATATGAGCTGATGGGAATACCGAGGCCGGATGTGGTTTTCTATTTGAATGTGCACCCCGATATATCTCAAAAATTGATGTATGAAAGATATAAAGGCGAGGAGAGCAAAAAAGATATACACGAAAAAGATATTGTTTATTTGAAAATGAGCTATGATGCCGCAATGTACTGTGTGAAAAAATACAATTGGGTTAATTTTAACTGCACAAAAAACGGTGAGATGCGAGGCATAGACGATATTCATTTCGAGCTTGTTAAAAATTACAAAACTTTAATGGGAAGCATAAATAACGAGCAAAACGCAAGCGATTTGCTCAGCAAAACAGCATTTGAAAATAAAGAGGAGTTTTAAACAATTGGCACATAAAAAAGCAAAAGCGCAATTGCAAATTTCAGATAAATTCACATATAAAAAGCTGTTAAGTTTTACATTCCCCTCCATTTTGATGATGATAATAACGTCTGTTTACAGTGTGGTAGACGGCCTTTTTGTTAGCAACTATGTGGGAGAAGTGGAATTTGCGGCGCTTAATTTAATTTACCCGCTTATAATGGTAATGAGCTCGTTCGGCTTTATGATAGGCACCGGTGGCTGTGCGCTTGTGGCAAAATATATGGGCGAGGGCAAAAAGCAAAAGGCAAACGAAGTTTTTTCTATGCTTGTGGTGCTTTTAATAGTTTTGGGTGCGTTTTTGGCAGGTGTATCCATAATTTTTATAAGGCCTATTTCTCTTGCGCTTGGCGCAACGCCAGAGCTTCTTTCGGGCTGTATAATCTACGGGGTTATAATGCTTGCGGCACTACCTTTTTTCATGTTGCAAACCTCTTTTATGAGCTTTTTTGTAGTTGCGGATTTACCCAAAATGGGCATGCAATATTCCATAGCGTCGGGCATAACAAATGTTATTTTAGATTATGTTTTTATAGTTTTGTTTGAAATGGGGCTTGCAGGCGCAGGCTTGGCGACGGGTTTAAGCCAATTTGTGGGCGGCTTTTTTCCACTGATATTCTTTTTAAGCAAAAAAAACAAAAGCACTTTGCGCCTTATAAAATTCAAATGGTGCTTTAAAGATGTTTTAAATACATGCACTAACGGTGCAAGCGAGATGATGTCGAGCATATCCGGCTCGCTTTTAAACATACTTTATAATTTCCAGCTTATGCGCTACATAGGTGCAGATGGTGTATCTGCCTATGGGATTATAATGTATGTAAGTTTCATATTTGCATCTGTTTTTATAGGCTATTCAATAGGAGCTTCACCAATTATAAGCTATAATTTCGGTGCTGATAACAAAGAGCAGCTGAAATCTCTTTTCAAAAAAAGCGTTGTTATAATGATGAGCTCGTCGGTTGTGTTAACCGCTGTGGGAATTTTGCTTGCAAGGCCGCTTGCCGCAATTTTTGTTGGCTATAATGCAGAGCTTTTGGCGCTTAGCGTTAGGGCCATGGCTATATATTCAATAGCCTATTTATTCATGAGCTTAAACTATTTTTCCTCGGCATTTTTTACAGCGCTAAACAACGGAAAAGTTTCGGCTTTTATATCATTTTTGCGCACATTTGCACTGCAAGTTTTTTTTGTGTTTGCACTGCCGCCGCTCATGGGCATAGATGGCATTTGGGTTTCTGTGGTTGTTGCAAACTTTATATGTTTTTTTGTAAGCATTTTGTTTTTTGCGCTTTACGGAAAAAAATATGGGTATATTGGCGCATAGCTGTTAGTAATTAAGCGTTGGCGGTTTAAAAGAAACGGTAACCAGTAAAGGGAAAAGAATATGATAAAAAATGAAGTGGAAAATATTTTATGCAAGGCTTATACCAAAGAATTTGCCAAGGCACTTTTAAATAGCTTTGAAAGCGTGATAAATTGCTATAAAGCCGAAAACATGCATGAAATGAGCCGGTTTGCAAAAGAATTTGCACAAATTGTGTTAGGGCATTTTTTAAAACAGCAAAGCGTTGGCAGTGCAAATGAAAATTGCGCACAGCTGCTTTGTGAAGAGATGAACACACTGAAAGATGAACAAAATACCTTTAAAATTAATGTTTTAAGCAGTTTAGTGCTTATGCAAAGCATAAAAAACGATAATGCTACAAGGCAAACAAACGTGCAGAATAAAAACAGCACAAATGCGTTCATGGTTTTAAATGTTTGTAAATTTATTTTAACGCAATTTATAATTGAAAATAGTGATGAACGTTTTGATAATTCAAGCGAAATTGTAAACTCGCTTTTGGAAAAAGACATTGCGCTCGTTTGGAGCACCGGCAAAAACTTAAAAGTGCTAAGCAATAAAATGAGCTGTAAGCAAAAAGTTTTGTGCCTTTTATATATGAAAAATTTGCAGAGCACAAGCGAGCTTTTAGCGGCATGTGAATATGCAAATGAAACTGTTTTTAAAATGTATTTAAAGGAACTGCACGCAAAAAATATGCTTGAGTATTTGAACGATAAATGCAATATATCACCGCTTGGCAAAAAAGAGGCAGAAAGGCTGTTTTCAAAATATTAATTGCGCTAAAACTTGCATTTTAGCGTCATTTGTATTATAATTCAGTCGAGCAATATTTTTACAAAATTCTACACAATAAATGGTGTTTTTAATATTATTTGTGCTGTTTGCAGAATGGAGATAGCGTGATAA
>CAYJIT010000001.1:9111-69406 GCA_964370365.1 uncultured Bacteroides sp.
ATCACGCTACTATTATCGAATGCGGCGTGCCGTTAGAAACGGCACATGCCAAAAATATTCATTCTTTACAAACGGTTTTAAATCTATTTATGTTATGCAAAGAATGGAGATAGCGTGATAAATCACGCTACTATTATCGAATGCGGCGTGCCGTTAGAAACGGCACATGCCAAAAAATCTCCATTCTTTACAAACGGTTTTAAATCTATTTATGTTATGCAAAGAATGGAGATTTTTATGAGGCAAATCGGTGAAATTTTTTCACTTTATATTCAGCGCGCAGATTGGTTTTTGGAACTGCTGATAGACCACTTAACGCTTGCGCTCACCGCAATAACACTTGCCGGCAGTTTAGGGCTTCTTTTGGGGATAATTATTTCAGAACATCAAAAAGCCGCGCCGTTTATAATTGGCGTGTGCAATATTTTTTACACAATACCGGCAATTTCGCTTTTGGGCATGCTTATACCGTTCACGGGAATAGGCAACCAAACCGCAATTGTTGCGCTTACGCTTTACGGCATGATGCCAATGGTGAGAAACACTTACACGGGCTTAACCACAGTGAACAGCGATGTTTTAGAGGCGGCAAAAGGAATGGGTAGCACAAGTTTTCAAACACTTTATAAAATAAAATTGCCGCTTGCATTTGGTGTTATTTTAGCCGGAATTAGAAATATGGTGGTTATGAATATTTCAGTTAGCAGCATTGCGTCGTTTGTGGGCGCAGGTGGCCTTGGCGTTGCAATTTACCGCGGCATAACTATTTACGACCCTGCCATGACTGCCGCAGGTAGCATTTTAATTGCTCTTTTGGCAATTACATGCGATTTTTTGCTTGGCCTTTTGGAAAAGCGCGTTAAGAAAAACACGGTTTAATTTTATAAGAACACGCAGGCAAAATAACAATAAATAGCAAACAAAAAAACAGGAGTAAAAACATGTTCAAAAACAATAAAACAAAAAAAGCAATTGCAATAATTTGCACTTTGGCTTTAACACTGTGTTTTGCCGCTTGTGGGCAAAGCACACAAAAGGGGCCTGTTAAAATAGCAACAAAACCCATGACGGAAGGCTATATTCTTGGTGAAATGCTTGGGCTTTTAATTGAAAATTTTACTGAATACGATGTTGAAATTACAAAAGGCATTGGCGGAGGAACTTCCAATATTCACCCTGCTATGCAAAATGGAGATTTCGATTTATACCCCGAATACACTTCAAGCGGTTGGGTTCTTGTTTTAGGGCAAGAGCAAACAGGCATAACCGACGAAGAGATGTATGAACAGCTTAACGCGATGTATAACGAGCAGTTTGACATGAGCTGGATGGGGCTTTACGGCTTTAACAACACCTACACTTTGGCGCTTAACGCACAAATTGCAAACGAGCACAATATTAAAACCACTTCAGATTTAGCGGCTTTAACAAAAACTTCAAGCGAAATTATCTTTGGCGGCAACCCCGATTATATAGAGCGTGCAGATGGCCTGCAACTTGTTATAGATACCTACGGCTTGAATTTTACACAAATTTCGGATATAGATATCGGTTTAAAATACACTGCACTGCAAAATGGTGACATTCATGTTACAAATGCTTACACAACAGATGCACAACTTGCGAGCGATGGCGTTGTGGCTTTAGAAGATGACAAAAACTTGCAGGTTAATTATTATTGCTCTACCGTTGTTAGAAATGACGCGCTTGAAAATTACGAGGGCCTTGAAGAGGCGCTTTCAAAAATGGATAATATTTTAAGCGACAGTGAAATGGCGCAGTTGAACTACAAAGTTGAAGTTGACGGGCAAGACGAAAGAGAAGTGGCAATGCAATTTTTAGTTGAAAAGGGCATTTTGGAGGCGCAATAATGAGTGAATGTGCCATACAGTTTAAAAACGTAAAAAAAGCCTATGGAGATGTTGTGGTTTTGAATGATTTTTCTTTAGATATTGAGAAAAATGCATTTGTTACCATTATAGGGCGTTCGGGCTGTGGAAAAACAACGGCGCTGAAACTTATAAATGCGCTTATAAAACCCGACGGTGGCACCGTGCTTGTGGAAAACACAGATGTTGCAAAAACAAATGCCATTGAACTGCGTAGAAAACTTGGCTATGCCATTCAAGGCATTGGGCTTTTTCCGCATATAACAATAGGGCAAAATATCGCATACGTTCCAAATTTATCAAAACTTTGGAGCAAAGCCGAGCAAAAAGAGCAAATTGCGCAAAGGCTGAAAAAAGTGGGCCTAAATGAAGAACTTGCGAATAAGTACCCTCGAGAATTATCCGGCGGCCAGCGCCAGCGCGTGGGTGTTGCCCGCGCCCTTGCGGCAGACCCTGCCATTGTTTTAATGGACGAGCCGTTCGGTGCGGTGGACGGAATAACAAGAAAAGCCCTACAAGACGAACTTTTAAAACTGCATAAAGAAAAAAACATGACAATTGTTTTTGTAACACACGATATAAACGAGGCTGTTAATTTGGGCACGCATTTGCTGGTTATGGAAAAGGGCGAAGTGTTGCAATACGATAGCCCGGAAAATGTTTTGGCGCACCCTAAAAATGAATTTGTGGCGAATTTAGTTAAAGCGCAATAATTCAGCTTTTTTTATTCTAAATTAGGCACACTTTGTTTATATGTTTAAAAATAACACTTGCGAGAACACTATATAGCAAAAAGCACAATTTAATTCACAAAAAATATACAATTATTTTTGTGAAACATCTTGTGCTTTTTTTGTTTTTTAGATATAATTAAAATTGATAGGGTTTTATATACCACATTATTATTTTTAACTGTGCGGTTATATAGGATTATTTCTAAAAAGCCGCATAACAATATGAAAAGAGGTAAAAATATGACACAGAACAAAAATGTTCTCGCATGGGTTGAAGAAGTTAGCGCTTTAACACAACCAGACAAAGTTGTTTGGATAGACGGCAGCGATGCACAATTGCTTGCTTTACGTGACGAAGCCGTTGCAAACGGCGAAGTTAGCCTTCTAAACCAAGAAAAATTGCCGGGTTGCCTTTACCACCGCACAAACCCCAACGATGTAGCCCGTGTGGAAGACCGTACATTTATCTGCACAGATAATAAAGAAGATGCGGCACCAATTAACAACTGGATGTCTTCAAAAGACATGTATGCAAAATTAACACCGCTTTTCAATGGCGCTATGAAAGGGCGCACAATGTATGTTATTCCTTACTGCATGGGCCCCTTGGGCAGCAAATTCAGCAAAGTGGGCGTTGAAGTTACAGACAGCATTTATGTTGTTTTGAATATGGATATTATGGCTCGCATTGGCCAAGGCGCATTAGACCAACTTGGCCCTGAAAGCAACGATTTCGTTCGAGGCTTACACGCTAAAGCTGATATAGACCCTGAAAACCGCTACATAGCACACTTCCCTGAAGATAATGCTATTTGGAGCATTAACTCGGGCTACGGCGGCAATGTACTTTTGGGCAAAAAATGCTTTGCTCTTCGCATTGCTTCTTACCAAGGCTACAAAGAGGGATGGATGGCAGAACACATGCTAATTTTGGGCATTGAAAACCCACAGGGCGAAGTTAAATATGTTTGCGGTGCGTTCCCATCTGCTTGCGGCAAAACTAACCTTGCTATGTTAATTCCGCCGGAATACCTATTAAATGAAGGTTACAAAGTATGGACAGTTGGCGATGATATCGCTTGGCTTCACATTGGCGAAGATGGCCAACTATACGCTATTAACCCTGAAAGCGGTTTCTTCGGCGTTGCTCCCGGCACAAACGATAAATCTAACTACAACGCTTTGATGAGCACAATGAAAAACACAATTTTCACAAATGTTGTTGTAAACAATGACGATAACACAGTTTGGTGGGAAGGCCTTGATAAAAACCCACCTGAAAATGCTACAGATTGGCTTGGCAATAAAGTTAACGGCAAAGAGGAAATGGCAGCAGGCAAAAAAATGGCTCATCCGAACAGCCGTTTCACAGCGCCTGCGGCAAACTGCCCTTGCCTAAGCAAAGAATGGGAAAACCCCAACGGCGTGCCTGTTAGCGCTATTGTTTTCGGCGGCCGCCGTGCAAAAACAGCACCGCTTGTATATCAATCATTCGATTGGAAACACGGCGTTTATGTTGGCTCTTCAATGGCCAGCGAAACAACAGCTGCAGCTATGAGCGCAGTTGGCGTTGTTAGGCGCGACCCAATGGCTATGCGCCCGTTCACAGGCTATAATATGGGCGATTACTTCAGCCACTGGTTCAAAATGGGCGAAAAACTTGGCGATAAAGCGCCGAAAATCTTCAATGTTAACTGGTTTAGAACAGATGAAGAAGGCAAATTTATTTGGCCGGGCTTCGGCGACAATATGCGTGTTCTAACATGGATACTTGACCGCTGCGAAAATAAAGTGGACGCTGTTAAAACAGCTATTGGCTATATACCAAACGCTAAAGATATTGACATAAGCGGCCTTGAGGGCATTACGCTTGAAACAGTTGAAGGGCTTTTGGAAATTGACAATGCACTTTGGCTTGAAGATATCAAAGGCGTTGAAGAGCTTTATGCTGAAATTGGCGAGCGTTTGCCAAACGAGCTTAAAGAAGAATTGGCGGCTTTCAAAGCAAGGCTTGCATAATTAATATTTTTAAAGAAATTAATAAGGGAGCCCTTAGGGCTCCCTTATTACCACTAATAAAGAAAAGTAAAACAATATATTAAGGAGTTTATTATGGACCCCGATAGTCTTATAGGCTATACCTACACAGCAATTGCAATTATTGGCGCAGTGCTTTGCATTGTGCTCGCTTGGAGTGCGGGCTCGCTGTGCTCTAATGATACCGAAAAGGAACAGCGTTTAACATTAGGTTTTTCAACAAGAATTTGTGGCATAGTAATGTGCTTTTTGCTTTGCCTTGCGCTTGGCATTTACAGCATATTGCAAATTGTGCCGGAGCAAATAGGGCCAATTATTTTATTGGTGCTTTTTTTAGTTTATATGGTAATTCTTGTTTTGGCTTTTTCCCTGGGCGGTGTTCACGGCAAAGACGATGCCGAAAATTTTGCCTTTTTTAGGCCTTTTGGCGCAATATTCAGCGCATTGCCGGCGCTTGTTTTTAAAGCGGCTAATTTGCGTGTGCACGAGGACGTTACCGAGGAAGATTTTTTAAACCTTGTGGACGATGTTGCCGAAGATGAAGTTATTGACGAGCACCAAAAAGAGATGATAACAAATATAGTTGAATTTGACGATGTTTCTGCAGGCGAGATAATGACGCACAGAACAGAGCTTATAAGCGTGCCCAAAACGGCAAAAGCAGGCGAAATTATACAGCTTATAGTGAAAAACGGTGTTAGCCGCTTGCCTGTGTATGGAAAGAATATAGATGAAATTGTGGGCATACTTTACGCTAAAGATTTATTAAACCTTTGGGGCGATGCGGCGGCTGAAAACATAGAGGTTTCGCAGCTTATGCGCACGGATATAATTTTTGTGCCTGAAGCGCGCCCTGCCAGAGAATTGCTGGTGGATTTTAAAGCTCAGCACACACAAATTGCAATTGTGGTTGACGAATATGGCGGCACAAGCGGCGTTGTTACTATGGAGGACATTATAGAGGAAATTGTTGGCAATATTCAAGATGAATTTGACGATGAAACAGAAGAAATGCAAATTATTGACAGCAAGAATATTATGGCGAGCGGCTCTGCGGATTTAGAAGATTTGTTCGACGCATTTGAATTGAACATGCCCGAAACAGACGCAGACACTGTGGGCGGCCTTGTGGCGGATATTTTAGGGCGTATTCCTGTTTTAGAGGAAGATGCAATAATTGTATTTGGTGATATATTGTTCAGCGTTAAAGAGGTGGGCGAGCGCCATATAGAGCGCATTTTGTGCACAAAGCAAAGTGAAGAGGAGCATAATGAGCAAAATGACGGAAAATAAAAATGCAGTTATGAACGAAGAGCAAATAGGCACAAAAACCGAATATAAAGGGCGTGTTATAAGCGTTAGCACCGATGATGTTATGCTTGCAAACGGGCAAAAAGCAAAGCGTGAAGTTGTGCACCACACGGGTGGTGCAGGTGTTATAGCAATAGACGAAGAGGAAAATATCTACTTAATTCGCCAGTTCAGATATGCGCTTGGCAGAATTATGACAGAAATTCCTGCCGGCAAACTTGAAGTTGGCGAGAACCCAAAAGAGGCGGCAGAGCGTGAACTTGCAGAGGAAACAGGGCTGAGAGCAAAGAAAATTACGCCGCTTGCAAGTGTTATACCAACATGCGGTTATTGTGATGAAATTATATATATTTATTTGGCCGAGGGCCTAAGCATGGGCGAAACAAATTTAGACGATGGCGAATTTGTTAGCACATTTAAAATAAGCCTTGATAAGGCAGTGCAAATGGTTTTAGAAGGCGAAATTATAGATAGCAAAACCGTTAGCGCAATTTTGCAAGTGCATTTGCTGTTGCAGCAAGGGAAAATTTTGTTGTGAGATATTTGCGGTAAACCTTATAATTTACATTTAAAACCCCCACAATTTTGCAATGCAAAATTGTGGGGGTTTTAGTAGCTTAATTTTTTGGCTAACTTGCGCTAATATCAAATTTATTAACAGGTTCATCAACCTTTATGCCATATAATATGCTTTCTGCGCGCGGCAAGCCAATTGCTTTAACAGGGCAAACCTCTACACATTTGCGGCAACCGGTGCATTTTTCGTTATCTATTAATGCAACATTATCCTTTACATGTATAGCGTCAAATTCGCATGTTTTTTGGCATTTCATGCAGCCAATGCACCCTGCCGTACATGCTTTTCTTGTTAGTGCGCCACGGTCTTTATTCAAGCAAAGCACAACGGGTATATCGCTGTCGGGCAGAACATGTATAATGTTTTTCGGGCAAGTTTTTTCACATGCGCCACAGCCCGTGCACAGCTCTCTGTCAATTTTAGCAATGCCGTTTTCAATATAAATTGCATTGTAGGCACAAACATTCATGCAATCGCCATAAGCCATACACCCATAAGGGCACGCGGCGCTGCCGCCGTATAATTCAGCACATGCACGGCAAGATTTAATGCCTTGATACCTATATTTATCTTGCGTTTTATCAAAACTGCCCTGGCACACAACCACAGCGGTTTTCTTTTGCACACCGCCTGCTTCAACGCCCATAATAGCGGCGGAATCTTCAGCACATTTAGCGCCGCCCGGTATACATAGGTTTACAGCGGCACCCTCAACAATGGCCTTTGCATAATCTGCACAGCCTGCATAGCCGCATGCGCCGCAATTGGCGCCGGGCAAAACGTCAAGCACTTGGGCAATGCGCTCGTCCTCGTGCACATACATTATGTGTGCCACAACAACAAGCACGCCTGCGCCCACAAGCCCTAAGGCGGTAACAATTAATACTGGGGCTAAAATAGTCATACTCTCACCATCCTATCACGCAAACAGCGTTTCAATTATGCCGCCAAAGCCCATGAATGAAAGGCTTACCATTGCGGCGCTAACAAGCGTTAAGGGCAAGCCTTCAAACGCTTTTGGCGGTTTTGAGTTTTCAAGACGCCCACGAACACCTGCAAAAAGCACCATGGCTATCATAAAGCCAATTCCTGCGCCAACTGCCGAAATCAAGCTTTCAACAAAGCTGTGGCCGCTATCTATATTCAAAATGGTAACGCCCAAAACAGCGCAGTTTGTTGTTATGAGCGGCAAAAACACGCCAAGCGCCTTGTAAAGCGGCGGCATAAGTTTTTTAACTGTTATTTCAACAACTTGCACCAAAACGGCAATTGTTAATATAAACACGATAGTTTGCAGATATTCAAAGCCATACGGCTGTAAAATATAGGTGTAAACAGGCCATGTTACAAGCGTTGCCAAAACCATAACAAAAATAACTGCGCCCGACATGCCTACGGCACTGTTTAACTTTTTACTAACGCCCAAAAATGGGCATATTCCTAAAAATTGCACCAAAACATAGTTGTTAACTAAAATCATCGCAAAGAAAATTGCGGCAAGTTCTGTCATATTCATGCGCTTTGCACCTCATCTTTCAAACCGCAAGCGGAATTAACCGGGCAGTTATCGCAACCGGTTTTGCGTTTAATGGGCTTGCCTGCTTTGTTTTCAAGCCAAACAACAAGTGCCATTAAAACACCGAACACGAAAAACCCGCCTGCCGGTAGTATAAATATGCTCATGGGTGATATTCCCTCAAAAAAACTGCCTGCGCCAAAAATTGTTCCCTCGCCGTAAAGCTGAACGCCAAACAAACTGCCTGCGCCAAAAAACTCGCGCACACAGCCCATCATAACAAGCGCCAGCGTAAAGCCAAGGCCCATGCCTATGCCGTCCAGTGCAGAGTTTAAAACATTGTTCTTGCTCGCAAACATTTCCGCCCTGCCCAAAATAATGCAGTTAACAACTATAAGCGGCAAAAACACGCCAAGGCTCTCTGCCAAAGAAGGCAAAAACGCCTGCATAAGCATTTCAAGAATGGTAACAAATGTTGCAATAATTGTTATAAAGGCAGGAAGCCTAACTTTGCCGGGGATAATATTGCGAAGCAGTGAAACAACAATATTGCTACATATTAAAACGAACATGGCGGCAACGCCCATGCCAAGCCCGTTTATTGCAAGTGTTGTAACCGCTAAAACAGGGCAGGTGCCAAGCACAAGCCTAAAAACGGGGTTTTCTTTTATTAAGCCGTTTGTAAGAATTTTCATTTTCGTCATGCTCATGCACCCCCTTGTTGACTTTCGTAAATTTCAAATGCCGTTTGCACAGCTTTTATAGCGGCATCGGAAGAAATTGTTGCGCCTGCAATAATTTCGTAGGCCTCTTTTTGCTCGCCTATAAATTGCGTTGCATAAGCTTCACTCTCGCCAATTTGTGTGCCGTAGCCCTCGCTCTCGTTTTCAGTGTTAAACCAAACGCCTTTAATTGTGCCATCGTCGTTAAAGCCAACAACTGCTGTTAAAGGCTCGGAGTAAAAACCGCTTTCGCTAACATATAAAATTGTGCCGTAGCTCTCGCCTTTATATGCCTTATCTGCGCCGCTAATCTCAATTTCGCTAAGTGCGCCGCTATCGGGTAGCACATAGGCGTGCACTTCGTCTTCGCTAAAGGCAGATAAATCCGGCCCGCTGTCTTGCCCTGATAGCTCTAAATAGGCATCAACTGCGCTGTTAACAGCCGCAAGTGCCGCGTTTGTTGAAATTGTTGCGCCCGCTATAACATCAACATCGTTTAGTGTTAAAGTTTTAGCCTCAATTTGTGTGAAATACTCTTTGAATTTATCGTCGCGCACTTTCTGCCCAAGGCCCGGTGTTTCGGCATTTGCAAGGAAAGTGGCGCCTAAAATTTCGCCGTCTGAAAGGGCAACCATAACGGGCACCATGCCGGCATAGCCTTGTGCGGCGGCACTTATAACATAGCCGCTGTCGTCGGTTGCTTTGTAAATTTCGCTAACGCCCTCAAATTCACCCTCAACAAGCTCAAAACCTTCTGCGGGCAAAAGCGCCATTCTCGCCTCGTTTGCCGTGCGTATATTGTTTTCCTCTATTATCGGTGCGGTAACATCATTTGTTAGCGCTAAAAGCGCGCTTGTAACTGCGCATATAATAGATAAAATAACGGCAGGTTTAATAAAATTTACCCAAATTTTCATTTTTTAGCACCTCCCAGTGGCCTTTGCCTTGTGAGGTTGTTTAGGAAAGGCACAACTAAATTCATAAGCAATAGTGAAAAACTTGCACCCTCGGGGTAAGAGCCGTAAAAGCGAATTAAGCACATTATAATGCCTATTGAAACGCCGAATATTATTTTGCCAACAAATGAAAACGGGCTTGTGGTGTAATCTGTAGCCATGAAAAAGGCCATGAAAATTAAACCGCCGCTGAAAAGTTGCAAAATAACATCTTGCCCTAAAACAAGGCTTAAAACTGCTACAGTTCCTATTATTGAAACAGGAATTGTGGGGCTTATAACCTTTGTTGCTATAAGGTAAATGCCGCCTAAAGTTAGCGTTAATGCGCATGTTTCGCCAAGCATACCGCCGTGGGTGCCCAGCAATAAATCTATAAACATTGCGCTGCCGCTAACGGAATTTCCGGCAACAAGCGGTGTTGCGCTCGCAAGGGCATCTATGCTTGAAACATTTGGGAATGTGTAAGTTGTCATATACCCCGTGAAGCCCAAAAACAAGGCTATGCGCCCAACAAGCGCAGGGTTTGCAAAATTAAAGCCAATGCCGCCAAAAAGCATTTTTGTAACAATAATTGCGGCAAAAGCGCCTATAATTGCAATGTAGTAGGGCAGAGCAGGTGGGTAGTTGAAAGCCAAAATAAGCCCTGTTACAACGGCGGAAAAATCGCCCACACTTTGCGGCTTTTTAAGAAGTATATTATAAAGCGCTTCAAAGCCCACACATGCCGCAACGGTTACGCCTGTTAGCAAAAGTGCACGCATGCCAAATATTAAAGTTGCCGCAACAAGTGTTGGCAAAAGTGCAAAGCTAACATTAAGCATAATGCCCCTTGTTGAGGAATTATCTTGAATGTGCGGCGAGGGCGTTACAAGCAATTTTATGTTTTCCATCTATTTGCCCTCCTTGTCGAATTTCATTTTCATAAGTTTAGCCAAAACAACGCTTTGACTAACATCTCTTTTGGCAGGGCACACAAAGCTGCATGTTCCGCAGGCAATGCATAAATCTGCCATCATTTTATCAATGGCGGGCATGTCTTCAATCTCACGTGCACAGCTAATTTCAACAGGTGAAAGGCCCATGGGACATGCGTCAACACATCTTCCGCAACGTATGCACGGCGAAGGTTCGCTTAAAACAGCCTCGTTTTCCGCAAGTGCTATAATTGCGTTGTTTTGCTTAACAATCGGAAAATCATCATCGCAAAGCGCAAGGCCCATCATAGGCCCACCGCTTATTATTTTGCCCGGTGTTTGTTTATAGCCGCCGCAAAATTCAATAACATCTTTAACAGATGTGCCTATAACAGCTTTAACATTTTGCGGTGTTGTAACTGCACTGCCGTCTATTGTTAGCCTTTTTGTAACAAGCGGCATACCTGTTTTTATATATTCGCCCAAAACGCCTGCTGTTGTCACGTTCATAACAATAACACCAACATCGCCCGGAAGTTTACCCCTTGGAACTTCACGTTTTGTTGTTTTATAAATTAGCACTTTTTCCGCACCTTGTGGGTAAATGCTTTTAAGTGGGTGTACTTTGTATTCGGGGTTGTTTTGTGTGGTGGCAAACAGCAAATCTATAGCTTCGGGCTTGTTTCGCTCTATGCCTATAACTACATTTTTAATGTTCAAAGCGTTTTTTACCGCTTCAATGCCAAGCATAACATTTTCACAATTTTCTAAAATTTCACGGTTGTCTGCTGTTATATAGGGCTCGCACTCGGCGGCATTTATAACAATTGTGTCTATCTTGCTTAAATCTTTAGGTGAAAGTTTAACAGCAGTTGGAAAGCCGGCGCCGCCAAGCCCAACAAGGCCGCAGTTTTGCGCCGCTTTAACAAGTTGCTCGGCGGTTTCCACTTTAAACGGCTTAACGCTTTCGTCAACTGTTTGCTCACCATTTGATGTTATAACAACAGCAAAGCATTTTGCGTTATTTGCAAATGTCACTTCCTTAATTTCTTTCACAACGCCCGAAACCCCGCTGTGAATATCTGCGCTAACAAAGCCACTGGCTTTGCCAAGCAATGTGCCCACATGCACTTCGTCGCCTTTTTTAACAACACATTCACACGGTGCGCCTATATGCATTTGCATAGGCACGGTAATTTGTGCCGGTACAGGCATTGTTACAGTTTGCATGTTTGATGTGTGTTTGCGGTGTGGGGTTTTAGCCCCCAAAGCAGGCCCCATCAATTAACATCCCTCTTTTCGTTTAAAAAAATTAGCATAATATAGCATTGTTTTTTTTTTAACAAAATAGGTGAATTAAAAGCGCAAAAGCACTTTATAACTTTTGCACTAATAAAAAGCAATGCTTTATTATATTAATAACCTATGTAATAGCTATTTATTACATTATAATGTATATTTTATACTTTTATTGCAATATAGTCAATATTAGCGTTAAAATAAGTTGGAAATATAGGCGGAAAAGTTAAACAAAACAGCAAATACCAGCACATTTTTGTTCATTTTAACAAATATTTAAAAGCAAAACGGTAATACAAATTTTATAGGGGCATAATACACTTGTGTGCATATAATGCTTTGTGATATAATAATTTTGAAACCAAAAAGCAAATTTTAAACACACTTGCAGTAAAAAGTGAAGAGTGAAAAACATTGATTATTTTGATTTAGAAACATCTTAAGCATTCATTATTCATTTAACATGTTGTGCACGTGGCTGTTAAAGCCACAGCAAAGGAGAATAGCATTGACATTTTTTGTTACAGACAGTACCACAGAACTTTTTACAGATACATTGCCGGCGCTTAAAATAAAATATTATTACCAAGAGGCTTTGAGGGATAATGTTTATTCTTATGCACGGCTTTATTTTTACAACGGCTCTTTGCGAGGGGCGTTTACATCTTTTGACGATAAACCGCTTGCAAGCAATAAAATGTCACTTTGCGTTAAAGGTGAGCACAGCGAGCAAACGCTTGTTATAAGCATAGGCAAAAGCCAAAAGGCAAAAGCATATATAATTTGCGAAAACTTAAGCGAAGAAAGCGGCAAAAATGAAATTAGAGATTTCAACGCAGATAAAATTGTGACGGGCGAAGACGAACAGGGCGTTTTTTGGAGCGTGAATTTTAAAATAAGCGCAGATGCAATAAAAAGTGTGTTTGGTAAAACAATTTGTGCCGGAGATATTTTGGCGTGCAATTTATATTTGCACAGTGATGAAGAGAAAGCATTTGCAAGCGCGTTTGAATGTTGTGAAAGTGAAGATGTTTTAAAACTAAGCGCAAAAGGTGGGCAATTGGTGGTTGTGCCTTATTAAAACTATGTTGTGTTTTTTTATGTTAATTGTGATTAAACCTATAGATTTAGGTTTGCCGGTATTTTCATTTTTGCGGTTAATTAAATTGCACACATGCCTGTTAAATAAAATATATAAAACCATTCAAAAACTGCTGTTTTGTGAATGGTTTTATTTGCGTAGAGCATTAGCTAAATTCTATGCAGGTGTTGCTTATTTCCTGCGCAACCTTATCGTCATTATTATGGGAATATTCTCTCCTTTGAAAGGCACTTCGTAAAACCCATCGAGAACAAAATTAAACCGAAAAGCTACATTGAGGATATCACTTGTTGAACGGTGGTAGTAGTTTTGTAGCATAGGTTGTCCCTCAATTGCAACGCCTTTATTTATACAATTTGCAAAATAGTTGTCATTTTCATAAGTGAAACAAGGGTGATGTGTTGCAAAAACAAATATTCCGTCCGGCTCAAGCATATCGAAAACCGCATTGAATAAGGCAGTCAGATATATTTATTATTGCCATATTAGCTACAGCTTTAGTAAATGGCTTCTCACCTTTGAGTTTCAGCAAATCATCGTAGCTTGTTGCATCACAAACGTGAAAATCAATTTTGTCTAAAACATCCTTTCTTCGTTTATTGTAATTAGCAATAAAGTAAGATTATATGCCCGAAATAAAAACCAAAATTAATTTTTGCTTTTTATTATATTGCTTTTCTTGAAAGTTGAGGTGTAAATATACTTTTGTTATTGCCATAACTAAAATAATACGATATAATAAAATAAAATTGGCAGACAAAATATTATAGTAAAAGAGAATAAACTGTTTAAATTGCAAGAAAATGCCGGGGAGGGAAAATTGTGTTAAAAAGAATATATGCAATAATTATGATATTTATTGTTGTAATGGCTTTATCTTCATGTGCGCCACAAAACGAGCAAAGCGCACCCGATAATAGCGCAAGGCACGAACGGGTGCCAAATTCATCGAGCGGTTCCCAAGCGCTTGGCGGTTCGCTTGAAGCGGATAACAGCGAGATAGCTGAAAACAGCAAGCCTACCGAGTATGAAAACACAAGCGCAATTGAGCTAAAACTCTCTTACCCTGAGATGGTGCTAAATGTAATGCATATGGATTTTATAGAGCTTGACGGCAAGATAGTTATGGCGGCGAGTTTAAGCGGAGATTACACAGGCACATGGGTTGAGCTTTTTGACGCAGCGAGCGGAAATAGCCTTCATTATATCTACAATGATGAACTTACATACACAAGGAAATCACTGCAAATAGCAAGCACGTTAACAGGCGATGTTATGTTTCTTGCAGACGAATATCAAATGTACATAAATGTGAATGACCCGACAATAGAACGTTTTTCAACTCAGGCGAGGCCTATTAACGACTCAAACGATTACGAGATTATCTCATGGACAAGCACGATGTACCCGTGGGAAGTGGGTGGGTGGCGCTTTGTTTCCACCGCCGAGGGGATAACAGCGTCACCATCGGTGGCAGAGGATGCATTGCCTTTTACTATTTCGGCCGAGGAAATTAAAAAGCACGATGAATTGCCTATAATGAACTTAGATGCACCTGTTTTTTTTGATAATTTGCGAGTTATGAACGGCGGCAGCACCTTAGTGGCAAATATTGTCTCGGCAAGTGGGCAGCTTGGCAGTGTTGGCGTGTTTGCTATAAATTTTTACACGGGCGAGCAATATTGGTTTACCGATTTGTTCGAAGTTATGGGCGGTGAACTTGATTATATAAACGATTATGACCTTGGAGTTGTTGGCAGAGAGAGCCTGCACAGAATTAGGCTTATAACAGGCGAGCACACTGTTGCCGATTTGCCATCAGTAGCCGGATGGACAGATATATCATATGATTATGAAAAATTTGCCTACACAATGCAAGATGAAAACAAAAGCATAGTGCATTTAGGTGATGTTGGAAACCCACTGTTTGTGAGCAGTGGGGATAGATTATATCCCGAGGAAATGACGGAAAATTATGTGGTGATTGTAGATTACATTGAGGGTGCGAGAAAAATATATATTGCCCCGTGGAGAGATGAAACTGCAAGCTGACAGCATAATTTTGTTTTTATGAGAGTACACTGAATTTTTATATTGGCGATTTTGCCAATAGCTTTGTTTTTGGGGTAAAAGCTCTGTTTTTGGGCAAACTATTTACTTGGGTGCAACTTGCAATTATAACGAAAATTTGATGCCAAAGCAAGGCGTTTTTTAAAACTTTGCTTGACATTTTTGATAGATTTGATATAATTTTGTTAGTTAGTTTTTACTAACTTACTTGAGAAGTTTAAAATTTAATATTCCTATTAAAAAGCATTTTTATTAGCTATTTTAAAAGAAAAAGAATGGAGAAAATATGAAAAAGATATTTATTTTAACAATAGTGTGTGCATTGGCACTTTTTGCATTTTCGGGCTGCGCATCAACACCTACAGAGGAAATTTCATCAGCACCTGCGCCGGAGCAAACTTCGTCAACTTCAGAGCAGCAATTGGGGCCTGAACCCGAGCCGGCACCGCAAAGCGAGCCTGCTGATGTTTCGGTAGTGGCACTTAAAGGGCCCACTGCAATGGGCATGGTTAAATTTATGAGCGATGCCGAAAGCGGTGCCGTTACAAGCAACAACTACACATTCACAATTGAAACAGCCATTGATGTTGTTACACCCATGATTGTTCAAGGCGAAGTGGACATTGCCGCAGTGCCTACAAATGTTGCAAGTGTTTTGTACAACAACAGCGAGGGCGGCATAAAAGTGCTTGCCATTAACACACTTGGCGTGCTTTATATTGCCGAAAGTGGCGATACAGTGCAATCTATAGAAGATTTAGAGGGCAAAACCATTTACGCAAGCGGAAAAGGTGCAACACCCGAATATGCGTTAAACCAAATTCTATCGGCAAACGGCTTAAGTGATTCCGTTACAATAGAGTGGAAAACAGAGCAATCGGAAGTGGTTGCGGCACTTGCGGCAGAGGAAAATGCAATAGCTATGTTGCCTCAACCTTTTGCAACAACAGCGCAAACCCAAAACGAGAATATTCGCATAGCACTTGATTTGACCGAAGTTTGGGATAATTCCGATATTGACGGAAACCTTTTAACCGGTGTTCTTGTTGTGAACTCTGCTTTTGCCGAGGAAAACCCCGAAGCAATTGCTGATTTTATGGCAAAGTATGAGGAGAGCGTGAACTTTGTGAATGAGAATATACAACAAGCGGCTGTGCTTGTTGGAGGGTATGATATTGTTCCCGAAGCAGTTGCGGCAATAGCAATTCCCGAGTGCAATATAACTTGTGTTGCAGGTGCGCAGATGAAAGAGATGATGTCGGGGTATTTAAATGTTCTTTATGAACAAAACCCTGCATCTGTTGGCGGCTCATTGCCGGACGACGCATTCTATTATGAGCAATAAAAAACAAAGATAACACATAATTCGTTTAATACTTTATAATAGCCCCATATTGCAAAAATGCGTTTGTGCATGTGCGATATGGGACTATTTTTATTTACAACTATCTAACTAAAAGTTACTTTATTTTTTATTTAGTTGTGATAATATTAAAATTAATAAATGATATTGTGTTGAAAAGTGCGTATGCGTGGCCTTAAAGCCCGAAAAAGAGAGGGAAAATTATGCTTTCAAATTACCGCTATGGGCCTGTAAGTATTACAGAAATTGAAAAATATGAAAATTCCATGCATATAATAGGGCAGGGGTTAAATGGGCATACAGTTAAAGCTGTTTATGAAAATTGCATTTATTGGCAAATTGAAAAGAGTTTAAAAGGCGAAAGGCTGTTAATTGTTGAAGAAAAATCTGAGCAAGAACTTTTAAATATGAGAAATAAGCCATGTGTTAGCGCTTTAAACCAAAATGCGGCGAATGTTGAAAATTTGATTAGACAATGGCATGATGAGGGTATGCACTTTTTTATTCACTATGTTGAAAATTCAACAAGAGAATTTATTGTTGTTGCAGAAAAATTGTGCGTTGAATAATTGTTTTTTGCTGAATTTTTAGTATAATGGTAGTAATAACAAGTGTTATTGCGTTGATTTTTGTATTGGAGGCTATTTTGAACATTATATTAAAAAAAGTGCAAACAGCTCTTTTTGGGCAAGATATTACTTTGAGGGGTAAAATTTTTAACACACTTGCAATTGCCGGTGCTTTAATAGGCTTGGTAATGGTGGTGATGTCTGTTTTTTCGCAGGGCTCTCAAACAGAGGTTATAGCAAATGCTGTAATGTGTGTTTTTTCAGTTGTTATGGTGCTAATTCATTCAATTACAAAAAACTACAATTTGTGCAGTGCAATTACAGTTGTTGCGGTTTTTGGCATAGGCTTTAGTGTTCTGTTTTTTAATAGTGATGCTTATAAGGGCGGTATGTCGTCGTTTTTTGTGTTTGCAATAGTTTTTACCGTGTTTTTAATGGAAGGCAAAATAATGTTTTTGCTTGTTGCTTTGTTAAATGCGCTATATGTTTTTTTGTGCTTTTTTACATTTTACAATCCTCACCTTGTGCCCAGTGTGCGCACGGAATACGAGCTTATGTTGGATGTTGTTTTCAGCTTTGTTAGTGTGGGTGTAATTTTAAGTGCAACAATGTATTTGCAATTTATGCTTTATAAGCGCAACCAAAAGCAGATGGAAAAAGCAACGCTTGATGCGGAAAAAGCCAACATGGCAAAAAGCAGTTTTTTGGCGAATATCAGCCACGAAATACGAACACCTATAAATATTATTATTGGCATGAATGAGCTTGTTGCACGCGACAGCCAAAGTGCAAATGTTAGCGAATATGTGGAAAAAATAAGGGTTGCGGGTGAGATGCTTGACGCACTGGTGAGCAACACATTAGATATGGTTAAAATAGAATCCGGAAAACTTGAAATTTTGCCGGCGGAATATAAACTAAATTCTTTAATTGCTGAAGTTGAGCAATATGCTAAAATTTTGTGCCAAAAAAAGAACCTTAAATTCAGCCTTGTAAACGAAATAAATTCAGAGGAATATTATTTGGGCGATGCGCTTGCTATAAAGCAAATTTTGCTAAACATAATTAACAATGCGGTTAAATACACAAATGAGGGCGAAGTGCAACTTAGCGTTAAAAAAAGCAATTACAGCGAGAAAAAAGCGCTGCTTTGTTTTGGTGTGCGAGATACCGGCAGGGGCATTGAAAAAGAAGATGTGCACAAAATATTCGAGGCATTTAAAAGGGTGAATTCGAATAAGGGCAAGTATATTGAGGGTGTGGGCCTTGGGCTTTCAATTGTTAAACAATTGCTAAGCGCGATGAACGGCGATATAAAAGTTGAGAGCAATTTGGGCGAAGGCAGTGCCTTTTTTGTTGAAATACCGCAAATTATCGTTGAAAATAAAAGCGAAAATTACTTGAAAAGCAATGTTAAAATGCTTATTGCGCCGGATGTTCGCATTTTAGCTGTTGATGATAATAGTGAAAATTTGCTTTTAATTAAAAACTTGCTAAAGCGCACAAATATGAAAATAGACACAGCACAAAATGCGAGCGAATGTTTAAACTTGGCCAAAAAAAACAAATATGAACTTATACTTATGGATTATATGATGCCTGAATACGACGGCATACAACTGCTTAATTTGTTGAAAGAGAGCATAAGTGAGGTGCCACCCGCCATAGCAATTACGGCAAATGTGGTGCACGGAACGAAAGAGCACCTTTTGAAAAACGGCTTTTGCGATTATGTGAAAAAACCTATTGTGTGGAGCGCGTTTGAAATGACGCTGGCACAGCACTTGCAAGAGGGCAAATATAAAATTGTTGAAATAGCGCAAGAGGAAAGCGATGAAGATATTGCCAAAATAAAAAGTAAACTTTCGCTCGATTTAACTGATTTTGATATAGAATTTGAAAGCGCAATGAAGTATTTTGCAAACGATTATAAGGCTTATTACCAAACGGTTTGCACACAACTTGATAATTTTGACAACAAGCAAAAAGAATTGGTTAAGAGCATTGACGAGCAAAATATTGAGCAATTGTTTTTTATTGTGCATTCTTTAAAAAGCAGTGCAAAAAGTATGGGCGCAAATAAACTTTACAATGCGGCGCAAGATATTGAAACGCTTTGCTCTGCAAAAAAACAGGGCGAAATTAATGCAAAAATGCCTTATTTGCTTTACCTTTGCACACAAAACAAAAATGCATTGCTTTTGGTTAAAGAACAGTTTGGTAAGTTTGCAAAACAAGATGTGCAAGAGCAAAACACACTTACAAAGAAAAATGCAAACATAGCGCTAAGCCTTATAAAAAGCAGGCAAAGAAAAAGCTCTGAAAACATGCTGAAAACTTTGGTGTCAAAGCTAAACACAAAGGGGCAAAATGATGCGCTAAATGAAATTATGCGCCTTGTGCAAATTATGGAATTTGAACAGGCAATTATTAAGATGCAAGAACTTATTGATGAAATAGGGTGATTATTTGTACAAATATAAAATACTTATTATAGACGATGATTTATCGGTTTTAGAGCAAGCGGAAGAACTGCTTATGGATAAATACACCGTTAGCATTGCCAACAGCTGCCAGCAAGCGGTGAAGTTTTTCGAGAGCCAAAACCGTGCAGATTTAATTTTGCTTGATATTATGATGCCCGAAGTGGACGGCTATGAAACATTAAAAACACTGCGCAAAATTAAAAGGTGTGAAAACACACCGGTTATATTTTTAACGGGCGAAAGCGGCGCGGAGTTTGAGCTTAAAGCGCTTAAATTAGGCGCAAAAGATTATATAGTAAAGCCTTTTAACAAAGCTGTTTTTTTGGCAAGAATTGAACTGCGGCTTGTTACCGAAAACTCTTTAGCGCTTGAAAAATTGGCCGCTGTTTCTAAAGATTTAACAGATGTGGAACTTGAAATTTTGCGGTATATGTCTAAGGGTTATTCAAACGAAGAAATTTCAAGCACACTTCATTATTCCTATGGTTATGTTAAACAGCTTGTTTCAAAAATTTTTGAAAAATTGGATATAGCAAACCGCAAAGAAATTAAAAAATTCGTGAAATAGCATTAAAAAGTAACTAAAAGTTACTTTTTATCGCACGTTTCGAGTGGTAAAATGTAATTAGAAAAACAGATTAAGTTTTACTTTTTTCAATTATAAAATACACAGCAATTATTTTAAGGAGGAATAACAATGGAAGACAATATGAACAACAAAGGTGCACCGTCGTCGGATAATACCTCGGCGCTGTTTGTTTCCGCAAGGAAAAAGCAACTTGCACAGCAAGAGGAAGAGAGAGTAGCCGCCGAGAAAGAAGCGGCAAGGCTTGCCGCCGAAGAGGAAGTGCGCCGCCTTGAACTTGAAGTTGAAGAGCGCCGCCGCAAAGCACAAGAAGATGCAATGCGTGTGGAGCAAGAAGCGCAAGAGCGCCGCAAACTTGCAGAGCAAGAGCGCTTACAACAAGAAAAAGAAGCAAAAATGCGCGGTGCACAATATCAAGCACCCGTTCAATATGGCGGTGCACAAAATGCTGCGCCTGTGCAAAACGCACAAGCAGGGCAAAGCGGTGCATTTACTGCGCCGGTAGTAGCAGGCGCAACAGCAGTAGCACAGCCAATTGCAGGGCAAAAAGCTAACGATGCTTTAGCACAAGTTAAAGTAATGGTTCAAGATATTATACAAGACAAGAAAAAACTTGGCATTGCAATAGGTGCCATAGTTGGCTTTATTGTTATTATTATATTGCTTTCGGCACTTGGCGGCGGTGGCGCTTCAGGCTACGAAACTGCATTTGTTAATAACGGAGACCCTGAAATGGGCTACTTCAATTTATATGATGATGGCACTGCGGATGGCGTTAGCATTTTGGGCGATGAGTTTGAGGGCACATGGGCTGGCGGCGGTGGCGCCTTGGCAATTTATGTTAACGATATTGAATTTGCTATATATAATGTTATAGACGACTATACCTATGAAGATGCACTAACAGGTGCTTACTACTACTATTATCCCGCAATTGACACCACTGCAAGCGAGTAATTTTGGCGTAGCCGTTAGAAACTAATATATATACAAATTGGTTTGTAATGGTTAGGCTGTTAAAAGCTAATAAATTAGCCGCTTTGCGGCACATTAGCTTGTAACTGTTCATTTTAAGTTCCTTGCGCCATGTTTTTACACATGGCTGTGGGGGCTTGGTTTAGTGCACGTTTTTATTGCAAGGCAAAGCAAATTGGCAGGTGTTTCGTAACACTTTTTGCGAAAAATTCTGTGTTTAACACTATATTGCATTAGTGGAAAATAGGAATTACCAACTTGCCAAGAATTATAATTTTAATAAATAATTGGAGATAAAGATATGAGTAATTTGCTTATTACTGTGATTTTTGAAAATGGCTTTCAGGAAATTTATCTTCCTGCGGTTGACAACAGAAACTACCCGTTGGAAATTCGCCCATCTGTAAGCGGCCTTACAGACGACATTATTTTGCCGCTTGAAGTTTGGGACGGCAAATGGAGTTTAAGCGCAACAAGGCAGTTTAATATTACAGTTGACGAAAAAATTGTTGATTCTTCGCCACTGGAGCCGGGCACATTGCTGAACTGTGAAGTGAGCGGTGCAGAAATTGTGTTCTCTTTAAGTGTGGCGCAGGCAGATATAGGAAATATGGCTTTTGATAAGTATTTTCTCAATTTATCACAAAACCAAGTTATAGGTATAGGCAATGAAAAAGGCAAAAATGCCATTGCATACACAAACCGCTTTTGCTCGCCGCAACATGCCGAAATTTTTATGCATAACGGTGCGGCGCACATTCGTGATAAAAACAGCGTTAACGGAACATTTGTTAACGGCAGGCTTTTAACACAAAGCCACCCTTTGGTTTACGGTGATGTTATTTACATAATTGGCCTTAAAATTGTTTACCTTGATAACCTTATTGCTGTTAACAACCCAAAAGGCGAGTGCATAATTGATGACAAAAAGCTGAAAATTATTAAAATTGAGCCAACAGAGTTCAACACAGAATTGCCGGCTTACACAGCTGAAGATGTTTATTTCTTGCGCACACCCAGAAAAGTGGAGAGCACAGATTTACAGGTGTTTTCTATGGAGCGTGCGCCCACAAAGCAAACAAGAAAACAGCAACCGCTGTTCTTAACGCTCGGGCCCTCGTTCACAATGGTTGTGCCAATGCTTGCGGGCACAATGTTAAGCGGCAATTCCTCCAATATTGTAAGCGCGCTGGTTATGTCTTTCGGTGCGGCGGCAGTTGGCGGCGGCTGGGCATATATGAATATAAAATACAATAAGCAAGAGGGCATAACAAGCGAAAACGAAAGAATTGCAAGCTATAATAATTACCTTGCGAAGGTTTCAGAGCAAATTAGCCAAAAAATGCAGTATAACCATAATGTGCTTCACAATATGCTTCCTTCAACGCAAGAGGCGTTGAGTTTTGCACTTGAAGAGAGCCCGAGGCTTTGGGAAAAAAGCAGCGTTCATGCAGACTTTTTGCATGTTAATTTAGGTGAGTGCAATATGCCCTCGCTAAATAAAATAGAACTGCCCAAAGAGCAAGGTATGATGGCGTACGACCCATTGAACGACAATTTGGCAAATATTAAAGAGGCTATGTCCACACTGAAAAATGTGCCCTCTAATTTGTCTTTCGAAGATAATATGATGATAGGTGTTGTTAGCAAAAACCGTGATAAGGCGCTTAATTTGGTGAATGTTATAACAACGCAATTAACTGCACTGCACACTTACACAGATTTGCGCACTTGCTTTGTTTACCCCATGCACGAAACAGACAGCTGGGATTACACAAGGTTTTTGCCGCACGCATGGGCACCCGACGGCAGTATTCGCCTTATTGCAAACGACAAAAAAACAGTGGGCGATGTGCTTTACTTCCTTTCGGGCGTTGTGCGTGACAGGATTGAAAGTGCGAAAAACACCGGCAAAGACGAAGCAAAAGTTTTGCCGCACTATGTTGTTGTAATAGGCGATATTTCCCTTATTGAAAACGAGCCTATGGCAAAATATTTGCTCTCGCCCTCAAAAGCGCTGGGCATGACAATTGTGTTCCCTGTTAGCAGCACAGATAAACTTCCCGCAGGTTGCAGCGCCATTATTCGTGACGATGACGATTATGCAGGTTTTTACAGCACAACAGGCGAATTTGCAGAGCGTGTGCCCGTTGCATTTGCAAATGCAGATGCTAAAACTATGGACAATTATGCGAGAAAGCTCTCTAATTTCCGTGTGCGTGAAATGAATACATCAGCAGGCATACCTGAAATTTTGAGTTTCCTTGATATGTATAAAACCTCAAAAGTTGAAGACCTTGAGGTTATGAAAAAATGGCTTGAAAACCGCACTTATGAGAGCATGAAGGCCATGGTGGGTTATAAAGCAGGCTCTCAGCCGCTTTACCTTGATATACACGAAAAATACCACGGGCCTCACGGGCTTGTTGCAGGTACTACAGGTTCGGGTAAATCTGAAACACTTCAAAGCTATATACTATCGCTTGCGGTTAACTATCATCCGCACGAAGTTGCCTTTATTTTGATAGATTATAAAGGCGGCGGCATGGCGCAAAGTTTTATAGGCTTGCCACACCTTGCAGGCGTTATAACTAACCTTGGCGGCAATGCAACAGATAGAGCGCTTATGTCTATCAATGCGGAAATTAAGCACAGGCAAAGCGTGTTTAACGAATTTAAAGTTAAACATATTGATGCCTACATAGAGCTTTACCGCTCGGGCGTTGCAAGTGAGCCTATGCCGCATTTGCTTATAATTGCCGATGAGTTTGCAGAGCTTAAAAAAGAACAGCCCGAATTTGTTCGCGCGCTTGTTTCAGCTGCAAGGGTTGGACGCTCGCTGGGTGTAAACTTAATTTTGGCAACGCAAAAGCCGTCCGGTGTTGTAGATGACGAGATATGGTCTAACACACGTTTTCGCCTTTGCCTTCGTGTTGCCGATAAACAAGATAGCTCTGAAATGTTAAAACGCCCCGATGCAGCGTTTATAACAGGCACAGGCCGCGGCTATTTCCAAGTTGGTAACGACGAAATTTTCGACGAGTTCCAAAGCGGTTGGTCGGGCGCTGAATATCAGCCGAATATACCATACACCGACGAGAAAAACGCAAAAGTAGAGCTTATAAACCTAATTGGCAAAAACGGTGTGCCGAAGAAAAAAGGCAAGAAAAAAAGCGACAATATAAGCAAGCTAACACAGCTTGATGCCGTTGTTAAGCACCTTAACGGTGTGGCAAGCGAAAATAAAATTGCGGCTCTTCGCCAAATTTGGCTGGACCCATTGCCAAATGCTGTTTATTTAACACAGCTTAATTACAAAAGCAAAGCACAAGGGTTCTCGCTTGAACTGCCTGTTGGTGTTGCAGATAGCCCCAAAACACAAAGCCAGTTTGCCGTTGCGGTTAACTTCATCAGAGATGGGCATTTGCTTGTTTGCGGCTCTACCGGAAGCGGAAAAACAACATTGCTTCAAACCCTTGTTTACAGCGCAGTAACAAATTACACACCACAAGAGGTTAATGTTTATATAGCAGATTTTTCAAGCCGTACAATGTCTGTTTTTGCGGATATGCCACATGTTGGTGCCGTTACATTTGAGGGCGAGGACGAGAAAATAGAAGAGATGTTCGAGCTGTTAAAAAGCACATTGCTTGAGCGCAAAAATGCGTTTAGCGAAATGGGTGTGGGCTCTTACAGAGATTACATAGCGCAAAAGAGCGATTGCCCGGCAATATTGCTTATTATTGATAACTATGTTGCATTTGCCGATGGTTACAGCCGCTATGAAGATTTACTTATGCAGCTTAGCCGTGAAGCGGCAAGCTATGGCATTTACATTGTGCTTTCAATGAACAATTCGGGCGATATTAGAAGCCGCATGAGCCAAAACTTCACAAACGGCATTGCGCTTCAAATGGCAGATAAATTTGAATATGAAGCTGTTTTGGGTAGCCGCAGTGAAATTTTACCGAGCGACAGAACACCCGGACGCGGCTTAATTAAAGCACCAATGCCTATTGAGTTCCAAGTTGCACTGTGCGTTAAAGAAGAGCCTGGCACAAGCCAAACACAAACATTGCGCAAAGTTTTTGCCGAGCTTAAAGGCAAAAACGAGAACAAAGGCGGCGTTAAAAAACTTGGCGCAAAAGTTGAAAACATCACATACAATGCACTTATGGCATATAAAGGTGTGAGCGAACTCGGCAAAAACGAAATTGCCCTTGGGCTTCATGCCGATGCAAGCGGAATTTGCGCTTTAAACCTTGATGAAGTTTTTTGCTACACAATAAGCGGCTTTGCGCAAACAGGCAGGGCGCAACTTCTTTCAAGCATCGCAAAGCAATGCCACGGTAAAAAAAGCAAAATGTTCTTGTTCGATAAGCAAGGCGGCGAATTTGAAGCACTGGGTATTTTTGATGAAGTGTGCCACAACGACAGCGAACTGTTCGCACTTATGGAAAAAACCGTGGTGCCTGAATTTATACGCCGCAACGGCATAGTGAACGAGGCGAGAGATAAAGGCGCAGATATTGCAAAAGCCATGGAAAAAGAGGAGAGAATTGCATTTGTAATTGGCAATATAGAAGAGTTTATGAATGCGGTTTACAGCGACAAAGTGAAAATGAACGATTTCCTTGAAGTTGCGCTTGAAAAAGGCAAATTGCATAAGATTAACTTCTTTGCTATTCTCTCTCCCGACGATTACTACGACAATGCACGCTTTGCGGCAATGCGCATTTGGGCAGAGCAAAACACAGGCGTGCACCTTGGCGGAATGTTCGACCAACAAGGCGCACTGAGCATTGAGATGAACGCTTCCGACAGCGTGCGTCAATTGCCACCGGGCAGGGCTTACACAGCAAACGCAAAAGGCGAATTGCAAAAAATAGTAACGCCTATATTAGAAGAACAAAGCGATAATTTAGTTTAGGAGGCAGTTATGGCTAAAATATTTTTAGATGTGCAATTACCGGGCATGGCAAAAAATTATGAATTTGCCGTTAATGATGCCTTGAGCGTGGGAAAAGTGAAAAGCGATTTTGCAAAGCAAATTTCCGCACTTGAGGGCAGAGAAATTTTTGGGGATATCTCACAAGTTTTGTTTTGCTCTAAGGCTTTGGGCGGTTTGCTTAGCGACGAAGAAGTTTTGGCCGCTATGGACGTTAAAAGCGGCGACACAATTATATTGTTGTAGGAGGAATTATGGGCGAGATTAGTAATGTAGACAGCAGTAAAATTTCAGCTTGTGCAGGTAAAATGGAAAGCGAAGTTGCCAATGTGCAAAATGGCGTTACAATGTTTAGCGAGGCAATTACAAAGCTTGAGGGCACATGGGTTGGCGAAAGCAAAATTGCATTTATGCAAAGTTTTGCCAAAGATAGCGATGCCATGACAGAAATGGTTGAGCAAATGCGCGAAATTTGCGAGCAGTTAAAACAAATGGCAAGCTCTTACGATGCAAGCGAAAGCAATATAAAAGGCAGGGTGCAAAGTTTAAGGTAATTTAACCACGTGCAAAATGCACTGCATTTTGCACGTGCCTAACTAAAATTGTAAAAGGAGTGATTTTTTTGGCAGGAGAAGGCGAGATAAAAGTTGACATTAAAGCGTTTATAACAGCCGCTGAAGAAGTTGGAAATGCACAAAAACAAATTGCGCAGGCTTTCGACAGATATGTTAGCGAAATTAATACAATTAGAAATGCGTGGCAAGGCGACACGTCCGATAAAATTAAGGCAATTGCAAACTCGATGAAAACAAGCGGTGCAACCATTAACACAAATTTATCTGCTTATATTAAAACATTGAACGAACTTGCCGGAATTTACGATGCACATGAAAAAAGTGCAGAAGAGCAAAGCAAAACGCTTGGCTTTGACGCAAATAGCATGAAATAATGCATGAAAGGGGTTTAAAATGTCAGCTATTGATTTTGATTATAACTTAACAATACAACAGGCGAATACGCTTTCGGAAATTGGCACAAGTTTGCAAAATACAAGCGTTAAATCTCTTTCGGAAGTGTGCAATAATATTGATGCTTCATGGACGGGCGATAATGCGAAAATTTACAAAAACTATTTAATGAAACTTGTTGACGATTTAAGCGCAAAGGCAAAATTTATGCATGATACAGCAGAGGCTTTGAAATCTGCCGCTAAAAAAATGCAACAAGCGGAAGATGCTGCAAAACAGGCCGCACAACAAATTTAAAAAAGGGGTGAATGTTTTTGGCTGCAACAACTGTTGATATTAACAGGTTAAAACAAGCGGGAAACGAGCTTGAAAAAATACACGCACTGCTTGTTCAAAATGAAAAGGAACTTGCAGAACTTATGGAGCATGTTAAAACAATTTGGCAAAGCGATGCCGCAAGCACCTTTATAAATGCCTACGCAAAAAATGCGCCGGAGCTTGCGAATATGTCTAAACTGATAGGCAGCACAGCACAGGCACTTTCAACTATTTCGGTTGGCTATAACAAGCAGGAAACAGCGGCGGCAGATGCGGTGCGCTCTATGTTGCCAAAATAGGTAATTTTTTGTTAGTTGCTAACGGCTTAAATTAATTTTACTTAAAAAGGGGAGTTAAAATGGCAAGCACAGAAATTAATGTAGACCCTAAATTGCTTAGGCAAGATGCGCAGGAAATGCAGAAAATTTACACCAAATATCGCAGTAATTTAGACCAAGTGGCCGCTGAAAACGAGCGCCTTAAACAGTTTTGGCAAGGGGCGGCCGCAACGGCTTATTTAACAAGTTTTTCGGCTATAAAAACATCTTGCGATAATTATATGCAAACGCTTAATTCAACAATTAAAGCATTATACGACGCTGCGGACAATTACGAGCAAAGTGTTCAGGCAATAAAAGCGGAAGCTGAAAACATGCCGAAATTGCCCGGAAATACAATGCGGTGATAGGAGGATAGCGTGAAAAATCACGCTATCTATTATTAAAATGGCGTGCCGTTTCGGGACGGCACAAGCCAATTAATCTCCATTGTGTATGGAGATTTTCAAAACTATTTGTGCCGCGCACAGAATGGAGATTATGATGGCAGAATACAAAGTTTCTTATAAATTGCTCGCACAGCAAGCGGAGGAATTGTTGAAAATATCCTCGCAATTAAACACATATAATGAACAGCTTGCGGCAATTGTGCCGAAACTCGGCGAAGGAGAACTGCTTGCCACGGCAAAATCTAATATTAACGCAATGGCAAGCCAAATGGGAGAGGGCGCTGAATTAACCTCAATTGCCGGCAATATGCTTAAAGAAACAATAGATGAATATTCAAATGTGGAAGTTAAATTAACACAGCAAGCAGAGGGCACAAGAGCACACAGCAGAGATTTTTACAAAAACCCTGTTTCTGTGGGCAGTGCAATAGGAAGCGACGCAAGCACGGCAACACCTTTGAACACGGTTGACGGGCCTATGGAATCTTACGCGCCTCCGGGTGGCTATGGTGACACTTATCCGTCGAGCGCAGGTGCACAAGGAGCGAGCGCCGGTGTTAGCGGTGCAGCGGCAAGCACAGGCATGGGTGCAGGTGCAGCGGTTGCGGGCGCAGCGGTTGCAGGTGCTGCGGTAGGCGCAGGTGCACTGTTTGCCGCAAAAAAGGCAAAAGGCAAAAAAGCGGCAGGGCAAGACGGCAAAGCGCAAAATGAAAGCGGACAGCAAAGTGCAGTTTCAAGCGCAACGCAAAGCGGTGAAGATTTTCAAAAAGACAGTTATGAAATAGAACTTGCACTAAAAAAGGCGAAAGAGAAACTTGAAAATTTAGAGTGAAATTTGCTTGCAAATATGCAAGTAACTTGTTATACTTTAAAATAAGAAAGTTAGCAAAACGAAATATAGCATTAAAAAATGAATTGCGAAAGGATAATATTTATGCGTAAAATTTTATTAGTACTGTTGGTTTTAGTTATGAGCTTAGCAACGCTTACGGCATGCGGAGGAGAAGAAACAGAAAGAACAGCTATTGCACCGTCTGTTGCAGAGGAAACTTATTTGCTCGACTTCACCCTTTACAACCACAGCAACGCCGCAATAACAGATATTAGAATATCGGAGAGTACCGACGAGAGCTATGGCGAAAACTTGCTTGAAGAGGGCTTTGTTTTGCCAGATGGTTATTATTGCGAAGTGCCTTTTAACTACACAGCGCCGGCGGGCACACTTTTCGATATGTACACAAACGATGAGGACGGCGACAGCTACCATTATATGGATATTCCCTTAACGGAAATAACAGAGCTTCATTTATATGTTGAGTGGTATGCCGACGGCACTTATAACAACACTTACGAATATAAATAAATTGAAAAAAGCGCCGCAGCTGTTTCAGCTTCGGCGCTTTTTGGTTTATATAGATAAGTTTGCGTATATTTTTAAAACGCAAATTAAAAGTTGAAGAACGCTGATTTCACCGGAAATTTATTTTAGTATCAGCCGAACATCGTATTCCGATGTTCGGCTGATTTTATATCTGCTTTACAACAAGAAAGCCTATAAATAATAATCCACAAGCAAATCCACAACTCTGCCATAGCTTGCTAAGCCATCTTCTTGGCCGTTGCTTTGCAAATATGTTTCATAAACGGCATCGGCTATATCTGAGGCAGGGCTTTCAAATTGTGCCCAGTAGGCATTGTTAGCCTGTAAATCTGCTTTCACAAAATCGCTCAACTGCTCATAGGCGCTTTGCCATTTATCGGTATCTGCCGAGTAAAGGGCGTTTGATAAATGAACATAAGCCAGCAAATAGCCCGAATAGATGTAATTTATATCGCCGCTTGTTTCACAAGAGAGCACCGCTAAAAAATTGGCATCTTGCTCGGGCGCAACACCGCGCACGTGCGCAAGTTCATGCGCAATTGTAGAGGGTAAAAAGCAAAGAGGTTGTTCATCGTTAACATTTGCTTCTGCTGTGAAACCAAAATAAAAACCTGTGTATTTAAGCTCGCTCATAAAGCGTGAAAAAAGCATGGGTTTAGCTTTTGTGCTCGGCCATTCAAGCACGGGGTATTGCTTTTGCAAATTGTTGTAAATTTCACTGCTCGCATCAAAAATTTCTTGCTTTGGCGCATTAAAAACACCGCTTTCGTCTCTTTGTGTTTGTGGCGCAACTTCGTTTATTTTCTGTATAAATAAAAGCGTTGCCTGCTCTAATTCATCAACGCTTATTACCTGTGCATTAACGCCAATTTTAGCAACAGGGCTTTGGGTGTGGTAGTTAATGCCCCAGCTTAAAACCGAAATTATATAAACAGCAAGCGCAATTGTAATTAAGTTGATAGTTTTAATTACAACAATTGCCGGTTTTTCGCCCTTTTGCGCTCTGCTTGTTTTTTTAACACTGTGAAAAACAAACACTAAAACAAAAATAATTAAAAAACCATAAACCCACTCGGCAAGCGAAAAGCCCACAAGGCTTGTTAACTGCCCTAAAACCCTTTTGATGGGGTTTGTTATGTGTTGCACAGCAAAGCTTGCAAATTGCAAATTATCTTGCAAAATTGCCAGCAAAACCGCTATCGAAGAGAACAAAAGAAACAAAATAAGGCTTTTTTTGCCTTTTGCAAACAATTGGTTTTTAAATGTTCTCATAATTTATCTAATATTGCAAACATTTCTTCAACTTTTTCGTCGTCTTTGCTCTTAATGGCATCGGCAACGCATGTTTTTATATGCGCTTTTAAAACTTCTTTATTTGCTTTTTTAATTATGCTTTGCGCCGCAAGTAATTGGTTTGAAATATCAATGCAATATCTATCTTCCTGCACCATGTTTAATATGCCGTCTATTTGGCCTTTGGCTGTTTTAAGCAAACTTGTTACAACTGTTTTATCCGCTTGCATATTCGCATCCTCTCTTATTAAACCGTGTATCCGGCATCTGTAATGGCTTTTTTAAGCACGTTTTCGTCTAATTGTCCCTCGCTTTGGCAAACAGCTTTATTCTCTTGCAAAATAACTTGTGCGCTAACGCCTTCAATTGCCTCTAATGCGTTTTTAACGTGCCTTACGCAGTGCTCACATGTCATGCCGTTAACCGTAATTTCTAAAGTGGTCATAGCTTGCTCCTTTTCTTTTTGTGGTTTTTCTTCTTGTTTGTTTTCTGCTTTTGTAAGTTCAATGCGGCTACTTTGTATTTCGGCTTTTTTGCCGTTGCAGCTTACTTCGCTTAATTCGCTTGCATGGCTTAATTCGTCTTGATTAATTAGCTTTACGGTGCTACTTAATTCGCTATCATCGTTTTTCACTTTAAAATTGCGTAGTCTCAGCGCATTTGTAACAACAAAAATGCTGGATAAACTCATAGCCGCCGCCCCAAACATTGGCGATAGCCTTAAAGCGAACGGCAAATATAAAAGCCCTGCCGCAAGTGGTATACCTATTATATTATAAAAAAATGCCCAAAACAAGTTTTGTTTTATATTCCGTATAACCGCTTTTGAAAGCATTAATGCCGTTTTAACATCGTTTAAACTGTTTTTCATAAGCACAATATCGGCGCTTTCTATGGCTATATCGGTGCCTGCGCCTATTGCTATGCCAACATCGGCCCTTGCAAGTGCGGGTGCATCGTTTGTGCCATCGCCAACCATGCCAACAACTGCGCCACTTTTTTGAAGCTGCGCAATTTTACCCTCTTTCTCGTGCGGCAAAACTTGCGCTATAACATCGTTAATTGCCAATTGTTCGCCAATTGCATGTGCGGTTTTTTCGTTGTCGCCAGTTAACAATGTTATGCTAAGCCCCATGCTTTTTAGTTGTTGTATCTGCTGCTTTGCGCCGCTTTTAATAACATCGGCTACTGCCATTATGCCGCAAATTTGCCCGTTTTTTGCAAAATACAGCGGCGTTTTGGCACAGCTTGCATATTGCTCTGCAAGCTGTTTTAAATTATCGCTAATTTGCACATTGTGCTCTTGCATAAGTTTTTCATTGCCGCTTATAATTGTTTGTTCGCTTAATTTTGCAACAACACCTTTGCCGAAAACGGCTTTCATATCCTGCACAGGCAAAGCGCTTATACCCTTTTGCTTTGCATAATTTACAACGGCGCCCGCCAGTGGGTGCTCGCTTGCCTTTTCAATGCCGTGCGCCCATTCTTGCCAACTTTCATCATCGCTTAAAGCGTTATAAACATCAGTTACAATAGGCTCGCCCTTTGTAACAGTGCCTGTTTTATCCAACACCAAATGTGTTATGCTGTGCGCTTTTTCAAGTGCCTCGCCGGATTTTATCAATATGCCGTGCTCGGCACCTTTGCCTGTGCCCACCATTATTGCAACAGGTGTTGCAAGCCCAAGTGCGCACGGGCACGATATAACAAGCACCGCTATTGCACTGGAGAGTGCAAATTCTGCGCCCATGCCCGCCAAGAGCCACACAATGGCTGTTAAAAGCGCTATAAGCATAACCACAGGCACAAAAACGCCGCTTATTTTATCAGCAATTTTTGCTATGGGCGCTTTGCCTGCGCTTGCCTCTTCAACAAGGCGAATAATTTGCGCTATTGTTGTATCTTCGCCAACTTTTGTGGCTTTAAAGTGAATTAAACCGCTGTTATTTATACTGCCTGCAAGAACATGCTCGCCCACAGTTTTTTCCTTGGGTAAGCTCTCGCCTGTAAGCGCCGCCTCTTGAAAAGAGGAATGCCCCATGGTGATAACACCGTCTACCGGCACGCTTTGCCCCGGGCGCAGTAATATGGTGTCGCCTGCCTGTACATCGTCAACATCAACTGTAAACTCAATATCGTTTCTTATTACTGTTGCAGTTTGCGGCGCCAATTGCATTAGCTTTGTTATAGCACTGCTTGTTTTGCCCTTACTGCGCTCTTCGAAATATTTTCCGAGGGTTATAAGTGTTAAAATAGTGCCGGCGCTCTCGAAGTATAAATCCATGTGGTAAGCGTGCACAAGCTCTAAATTGCCTGTGCCAAGGCCGTTGCCCATGCGCATTATGGCGAAAATGCCATAAACAAGCGCCGCTGTGCTACCCATGGCAACAAGGCTATCCATATTTGGGCTTTTGTTAAATAGCGCTTTAAAACCTTTTTGAAAAAACGCCCTGTTAACATATACAATAGGCAGTGTTAGCAAAAATTGCGCCATACCGAAGCTAACAGCATTTTCAACGCCGCTTAAAAAAGCGGGCAGGGGCATGCCTATCATATCGCCCATTGAAACATACATTAGCACAATTAAAAAGCCAATTGAAACATAGAGCCTTGTGCGCATTTGCCTATCTTTTTCTTGCAATTGTCGCTCGCGTTCTTCGTGTGCTTTTTGCTTGTTGCTTTTTTTTGCCGCTGTGCTTTTTGCCTTTGCTGTATAGCCGGCTTTTTGAACAGCACTTTCAATAGCGTTTTCGCTCACTGTGCCTTGCACCGCCATGCTGTTTGTTAAAAGGTTCACTTGCACGCTTTCAACACCGCTAACTGCCTTAACCGCCCGCTCAACATGCGCACTGCACGCAGAGCATGTCATTCCTGTAACATCGTAATATTTTTTATTCATATTGCCCACTCTTTTATTGTATTATAATCAAACTAACATACCCCCACGGAGGGGTAGTGCATAACTTAATTATACATGTATTTGAATATTTGTCAATAACAAATAAATAATTCAATTTTTTAAAAAAATGCAATTAAAGTGTTGACAAATTCGCCTAACATTTGTATAATAATAAAAGTCACCTCTAAGTGGGGAGGAGAACAGCGTACGGCCCCTTGGTCAAGCGGTTAAGACGTCGCCCTCTCACGGCGAAATCAGGAGTTCGATTCTCCTAGGGGTCACCATTTTTTATTCAGCATTGTTCGGCAAATATTTGAATATATTCCTCAATAGCTCAACGTCGGTATTTAGAGATTCTTAGCAATTTCAAGTATAAGAGCTTAGAAGCTCTTAAGTCCGACCCAAATTTATTCAAAAAACTTGGTTTAGACAATTAATTTAACCTTGTTTCATATATTCCTCAATAGCTCAACGTCGGTATTTAGAGATTCTTAGCAATTTCAAGTATAAGAGCTTAGAAGCTCTTAAGTCCGACCCAAATTTATTCAAAAAACTTGGTTTAGACAATTAATTTAACCTTGTTTCATATATTCCTCAATAGCTCAGTCGGTAGAGCATGCGGCTGTTAACCGCAGGGTCGTTGGTTCAAGTCCAACTTGGGGAGCCACGTCGTCGCAAACTTCGTTTAGTTTGCGACGATTTTCTTTTTTCTTTAAGTTTGTACCTTGTTAATTTGTTTGCTTTCATTATTAAGTTTTATAGTTCACTCTTCTTTTTTGCGTAAAAAGAAGCAAAACCGCTGGGGCCTTTCGATGGCCCCAGACCCCCAAACGATTACTGCTAACATCCGCACCATAAGTGCCTGTACAGGCAAAAAAGAACAATTCTTAATGACAACTTTTTCACCCTACACGCACTAATGGTGCTAAATTCAGCTAAATTAAAGGTGCGTTTACCTCATTAAAGTTTATTTCTAACTTTGTGTAATTCATAAGTTTATGTATTGTGTTTTGCGCTTGCTAATTTATTGAACTTGCACTATGAATAATTTAGCAAAGCATCAATGCAAACTTCGTTTAGTTTGCGACGATTTTCTTTTTTGCCGATAAAACAGTTGTGAATTACATATTTTTAACGCTGTATAATTAAATTAAACTTGACAATTGTGCTTAAACATTGTATATATTAAATAATGTATTATTATTAAAAATATTAGTTTTTTTACTGTGAAATGCGCAGAATAAAGAAAGGGGAAATATTATGGGGCTGTTTTCTAAAAAAAAGAAAGAAACAGATATAAAAACAGACGATAGAGAGCAAAAAACGTCGTCGTTATATATGAACAAAAAGAAACCGAAATTTGCAGCTATCGGAAAACAAACTTTGCACGACAGGGAAAATTATGTGAACATAAGAAACGCAGTTAAAGAACTGGGCTTTAACGACAGCGTTGCTGAAGTTTTTGAACGTGGGGAAGTTTCGAGCTATGGTTTTGTAGATTTGCCGGCATTTGCAATTAACGGAAAAGTTGTGTGGCAAGGCGGGGTTATTTCGCAAAGCACAGCAAGAAACTTAATTGTGCGCTCGGGGTTAAAACCATAATTCTCTGTGGCATTTGCAATGAATTTTTATATGCACACAGTTCCAATAAAATGAAGCAGATTAATAGCGCGAAAAAATCACGCTATTAATTAAATGGCGTGCAGTTAAAGACTGCACATGCCAATTAATCTCCATTTTGTACGGAGATTTTTAAAGCTATTTGTGCGGTGCACAGAATGGAGATTAAAATGAGATTAGTGGTAAAGGTGGGCACAACCACATTAACACATAAAACAGGAATGACAAATTTGCGCTCTATAGAGGCTTTGTGCCACACTCTTTCCGATATCAAAAACGCAGGGCACGAAATTTTGCTTGTTTCCTCGGGAGCTATTGGAATGGGGCTTGGCAAACTTATGATTAGTAAGCGCCCCGATGATATTCCAACAAAGCAAGCGGCGGCAGCAGTTGGCCAAAGCGAGCTTATGCAAAAATACGATAATTTGTTTGGTGTGAACAACCACACAATAGCACAAGTGCTTTTAACGAATGAGGATTTGCAATCGAGCGAGAGGCGTTTTAATATAGAAAACACATTTACACGGCTTTTAGAGCTTGGAGTTATACCCGTTATAAACGAAAACGACACTGTTGCCACCGAGGAGATAAGCGTTGGCGATAACGACACTTTGAGCGCATTTGTGGCTGTGAGCGTGAAAGCGGATTTGCTTGTGCTTTTAACGGATATTGACGGCCTTTATGATAGCGACCCACGCGAAAATGTAAACGCAAAACTTATTGAAAATGTTGAATGCATTACAGACGAGCTTATGCAAAGTGCGCAGGGCTCGAGCAGTAAATTTGGTACAGGTGGCATGATAACAAAATTGCTGGCGGCAAAAACAGCGATGAAAAACGGTGTTGACGTTATTATTGCAAACGGCGCAAACCCTGCTTGCCTGTATGATGTTTTAGAGGGCAAAAGCGTGGGAACGCTTTTTTGTGCAAGGGAGAAAAACAATGACAACAAATGAAATTTTACATGCCGCAAAAAAAGCAAAACCGCTGGTTGCACAGCTTAGCGAGGGCGAGAAAAATGCCGTTTTAAATTTAATTGCACAGAATTTAATTTTGCATACACAGCAAATTTTAAGTGCAAACGAAAAAGACATGCAATTGGCGAAAGAGCATATTGCACCCGTTATGCTTGATAGATTGCGCCTTGACGAAAAGCGCATAAAAGATATGGCAAACGGTGTGTTGGAACTTGTGAATTTAAAAGACCCAATAGGCGAGGAGTTGCAGCGCGATGTTCATGAAAACGGCATGATAATTCGCAAAGTGCGTGTGCCCATGGGCGTTGTTGCTATGATATACGAAAGCCGCCCAAATGTTACGGCAGATGCGGCGGCACTTTGCTTGAAAAGCGGAAATGCCTGCATTTTGCGAGGCGGCAAAGAGGCTATAAACACAAATAAAGCAATTGTGAACGCCATGCAAACTGCGCTTAAAGAAAAAGGGCACTCGCCTAATTTTATTCAGCTTATAACAGATACGCAGCGCCAGAGCGCAGAGGAGCTTATGCGTGCACGTGGCTTTGTGGATTTGCTTATCCCCAGAGGCGGTGCCGGGTTAATTCGCACATGTGTGCAAAATGCGCAGGTGCCTTGCATAGAAACGGGCACGGGTATATGCCATGTTTATGTAGACGAGAGCGCAGATGTTAATATGGCGGTGAATATTGTAACAAACGCAAAAACAAGCAGGCCATCTGTTTGCAATGCGGCAGAAGTTTGCTTAGTGCATGAAAATATAGCGCAAAAATTTTTGCCCGAGATGGAAAAAGAGCTTGCAAAACTTGCGGTAGAGCTTAGAATTTGCAAAAAAACAGCTGAGTATATAAAAGGCAAGCTTGCAAGCGAGCGAGATTTCAACACAGAGTTTTTAGATTATATTTTGGCGGTGAAAATAGTTGCCGATGTTAAAGATGCGGTTTTGCATATAAACGAACACAGCACAGGCCACAGCGACTGCATTGTTGCGCAAAACAAAAGCGCCGCTGAATACTTCACAAAAAATGTGGACAGCGCCGCAGTTTATGTTAATGCCTCTACACGCTTTTCCGACGGCGGCGTGTTTGGGCTTGGCTGTGAAATTGGCATAAGCACGCAAAAGCTTGGCGCAAGGGGCCCAATGGGGCTTAAAGAAATAACAAGCTATAAATATTGCATTGAGGGCGAAGGGCAAGTTAGGGCTTAGTGTGGAAATAGGCGCCTGCGGAATAACAATGGTGAGAGCTATCGGTTGTTTATATAATGGGAGAACAAGATGGAACTGAAAAATGGATTAAATTTGACAATAGCAAAGGCTATAAAAGAAGATGCCCAAATGCTTATTGAATACCTTAATTTAGTTGGTGGAGAAAGTGACAATCTTCTATTTGGTGCAAATGAATTTCAGATGTCGGTTGAAGATGAAATAGCTTTTATTGAAAGATTATCTACTTCCATTACATCAGCTTTGTTTGTATCTAAAATAGGTGATGAAATAGTTTCTGTTGGAAGTATAATGTCTGCACCAAGAAAGAGAATTGCACATCAAGCTGATATTGCTATTTCTGTAAAGAAGAAGTATTGGAATTTAGGCATAGGTACAGCAATGATGAATGAACTAATAGGGTTTGCAAAAGGTAACAATATAACTGAAATTATTCACTTAGGGGTTAATTCGGACAATGTAAACGCTATTAATTTATATAAAAAATTAGGTTTTGTTGAAATTGGAAGATATGAAAATTTTTTCAAATTTAATGATAGTTATGGCGATGAAATTTTAATGAATTTATATCTTTAATCTACGCAAAATGAGCATTTGCCGAGGTGGTTTATGCAATTGCCAAAACGAAAAAATATTCGATTAAAGAATTACGATTACAGCCAAAACGGTGCGTATTTTGTAACAATATGCACCCATAACAAAGAATGTTTATTTAGCAATGCAGGTGCGGATTTTAAATTTGCACCTGCATTTTTTGTGTATTATAAATTAGCCTGTTAGATATGTTTTTAAACCGGTTTTTCACGGTTGCGACACAGGTGTGTTTTTATTCGCTAAAACTTGTTTTTTTGAAAGTCTTGCTCAATGAATTTTGCAACGCTGTTTTCCTTGTTTGAGCCTATAACAGCTGTTGCTATGGTTTTCAGCGCACTGGCGGCATTTTTTACAGCGTATGCCTCGTTTGCAATTTCAAACATGGAGATGTCGTTGAAGTTATCGCCGAACACCACCAATGTTTCAATGCCTAATTGCTTTTTTAAATTTAAAACCGCTTCGCCTTTTCCCATACCCTCTTTGTAAATTTCAAGTATATAGCCTTCGCTTTTTTGCTCGCAGGGGTAAAGCTGGCAAAACAGCCCGGGTATGGCGCTTAGCAATTCATAAAATGTGTAAATTTTGCGCAAATCTTTCATGCAAAATAAAAACATAATAACGTCTTTGTTTTCAAGCGCATCGAAATAGTCTTCAATTTGCCTGAACTCTTTAAACGGTGTGCCCTCGCGGCTTTTAACAAATTCTCGCTCAATATCATTTTCAAAACGCTTGTAATAAACGCAAAGCTTGCCGTTGATAACAGTGTATGCCAATGCGTTTTGCCCAACAATTTCAAGCATATCGCATATATCTTCCACTGCGCTTTGCGGCAAGCTATTAGTGTGTATTGTAATGTTCTTTTCAATGTCGAACAGCATGGCGCCGCCCATTAGAACAACAGGCAAGTTTATGCCCAGTGGGCGAAGCAAATTAATTGCCGTTGCGGGTGTGCGCGATGATGCAACAGTGAAATTTAAGCCCTCTTTTATAAGAGGGCTTATAATATTTTCGCTTGTTTGCGATATTTTTTCGTTTTCATCCAAAAAAGTGCCGTCTAAATCGGTTACATACAGTTTTTTCATAAAATGTCCATTCTGTGCAGGGCACAAACGGTTATTTTTTTGGTAAGGGAAACGGATTCCACCACTCGCCAAGAGCCGCCACTTGCGTGTCGGTTGCTCGTTGGCATTAGCACTGCGGTGCGTCATCGGCTTCGCTCGGAATGACATGAGGAGAAACTTCGCTGTGTGATAGTGTGCAAAGTGCACACCAAGCACTGCTTTTAATTTTGCGGTTATTTGGTTTTTAGCCGCCTGTTGCTGTTCTGAATTCTGTCCATGCTTTAACGTGCGCTTCATCGGCCTCGGCACTCACGTTGAATATCATCTCTGTGTCACTGCTGAAATCTTCGGGCAGCGTCAAGAAAGGTTTATATGCATCATCAATAAGCTCATCTGCGGCGGCATTTGTGCAGTAATAGCCTAAAAATTCAAATGCGGCTTTGCCGTTTTCGGGTGTTAGCATAAAGTTTAAAAATGCGTGTGCGGCATCTGCATTCGGCGCATTAGAGGGTATAAACTGTGCAATTAAGCCAAAACCTACGCCCTCTTTAGGGTAAACAATTTCAAGCTCGGGGTTTGCAAGTGCAGCCATTGTAACTTGGCTTGTGTACATTACGGCAACGCCAACTTCACCGCTTATAATATCATCTTGCAAATTATCGTCTTTAATTAGGCGAATATTTGGTGCAAGCTCTAACATTTTTTCGCCGGCTGCTTCAATTGTTGCAATATCTTCGGTGTTGTAGCTTTCGCCCAAAATTTTAAGAGCCATGCCGTTCATAACACGGTAATTGCTTGTTATTGCTATATTGTCTTCAAGGCTTGCGTCCCATAAATCGGTATAGCCTGTAATTTGCATATCAACAACAGCCGGGTTATACATAATTGTTTGCACGCCTGCACCGTGGGGCACTGTGTATTTGTCTTCAGGATCGAAAAACTGGCCTTGATACACAGGGTTAACATTGCCTAAATTGGGAATTTTCGCTTTGTCTATTTCCTGTGCAAGGCCCTCGGCTATAACTGTTTCAACAATGTAGTCATCGGCAATGATGAGGTCGTAATCGCCGCCCTCGGCTGCTTGCAAACGAGAGAGCATTGTTTCATTTGTATCGAAACTTGAGTAATTAACCTCTATTCCCGTTTGCTCGGTGAAAGCGTCTAATAGCTCATCGGGGAACATGCCTTCCCATGTGTAAAGGTTAAGCTCGCCGCCTTGCTGTGCGCTTTCGCCTTCGCTTTGTGCTGTGCCTTGCTCTGTGCTTGAGGCAGGGCTTTCGCTACATGCGGCAAAAGCGCCAAGGCAGAAAATTGCGCTTAAAATAATTGCTGTTAACTTTTTCATTAATTTTCCTCCAAAAATTTGTTTATTTTATACTTATAATAATAAGTGAAAAATTAAGTTGTGTGGTTAAAGATATAGGGTAAGTGCATATTTTGTCATTCCGAGCGAAGCCGATGACGCACCGCAGTGCTAATGAGGCAGAGCAACCGCCACGAAAGTGGCGGCCCTTGGCGAGTGGTGGAATCCGTGTATCTTGTGCATTATCATAGCACAAAGTGCGGATTTCTACATTACAGCGGAAATGACAAGTGATTAAGTTTGTTAAATTGCACTAAACCTATACTCCAAATTCAACGCCTGCTTTTTTTGAAACTTGATATTAAAAGCACCAATGTAATAGAAATTAAAATAATGGGTAAGAACATATTAAGGGTGTTTAAAAAACTGCTGAAATTTATGCCTATTAAATGCGCAAAAGGCACACCGTATTCTTCGCCTAAATCTAAAAAATCGCTCCAGATGCTAACAAAGGCGAGAACTTGCAAAAGAGAGATTACAAAAAGCGTTTGGTTTTGCTTTAAACTTATGCGCTCGCTCTCTTCCATGTGCGCGCGGTTTAAATAATCGTTTAAATTTGCAATGTATTTTTCCGCCGCTTGCATAGAACTGCTTAAATGCCACGATGTTTCAAACTTTTTGTAAATTAAATCGTATTCGTTTTCAATGCTGCGAATGAAAACTTCGTTGTCGTAAGATAAAATTTGTATTTTTTCTATCATTGCGCTAATAAGTTTGTTGTTCTCAATTGCTGCTTTAGCATGGTTTTTTTGTTGCAAAGTGATATTGAGGTTTTCAATGGTGTGTTCCAAAACAACAAGGTAGCTCCAAATAAATTGCGCTTGGTAGGTTATGGGCACAAAATGATACTGGTTTTCAGGCTTCGTTGTTATTATTGTTTGGAAACGCCCGTTAAAAAGGCACTCGCAACCGTAAAGGGAAACGTGGTTATCAAAATATTCAAGGCGCTCGGCAAATTTATTTGTGCACATTATGCTGGCTTCAACTTTGCTTTTAAGCTGCTCGTTTTCTTGCAGCGCAACAAGGGTTATATTTGTGCAATCGCTACCCATTAAAAAATCGCTCTCGTGCGCAGCTATATTATAACCGCTATTTATAAAGTTTACAACGGTGTTTTTAACTTCCTTTATAGAGTTTTCAACAAATGTTGTCTCAGGGCTATCTGCCGTTTTTATCATGCCGTTTCGAAAGCAATTGTAAAAATCCGTTTCAGAGTTCTCGCTGAAAACTTTAACAATGTCCTCATTGCAAAAATGCTGGGTAGGGCATTCGAAAACCATCTCTATACAATGCATGAAAAATTTAAGCTTTAAATTGTAAAGCACATATTGTCTAAATTCATCATCTTTAATATATTCATCTATTCCGTGCGCTTCGCCTTTAAAAGTAAAATTTTTGCAATAATCTTTCAAGTAAGATAACTGATTTTCTTTTACATTTAACACAATTATATTTTTATGTAAATCGCTAAATATATTTTTATCTTCAATCCATTTGGGAATATTTGTGCTTGAAGCCGCTTTTACCGTTTTTATATCACATTCTTTGTGAAAAAAATTCTTTTGGAATTTATGTGTGGGTTCAACACGTGCAAACATATAAAAATGAATTTGTATTTTGTCCTCAGAGATATGTTTTTCCATGCCCGTTGAGATATTCATCGCTTAAATTTTCCCTCCTGTAATCAAGCAAAAGCTCTTCATCTTTTTTTATGTTTTCAAGCGCCACTATTCTTATGGGATCATACATTATAACAAGGTTTGGCTCTCTTGAATGGTTAATAAAACTGTATTTTGTGCGAAATGGGCGCGTTAAAAGCAAATTGTTTGTTATTGCGTTCCACTCCATAAAAAATGCTTCGTTAAACTGCTCGCTTTTATATTGCTCGCAAATTTTATCGTAAAGTTTCCAGCTCATGTATTGGCCGTCTAAAGTGCCAAGGCAGTGGTGCTTTGTTATATCCGCTAAGGCAAAAAGGCCGTTGCCGTGCACATTGCTTTTTGAAATATAAGTGGGTTTTATATTATCTATAATGTTCTCGAACTCGTTATTCATAACAATTACATATTATTAGGTAATAATAGTTCCCCTTTCATTTTTATAGTTTTAATATAGCATTTATGAGCGGCGGTGTCAAATAAATAATAAAAAACATGCGATAAAGCGCGCCAAAAAAGGTGGCGCCAACACATGTTTTTTGTTTTGTGCGATTAGCGGTTGGAAAGCATTTTGAACACGCCTATTTTGGCAAATTTATGTACACTTTACTCTGCTAAAAATGCCTGCCCGTGCAACAGCTCATGAACTTGAAGAGTTTCTTGCTGGGCAAAAACTTCTTGCTCGCTTTGCGCAGCGCTAAGCTCTTTGTGAAAATGGCCGGCGTTAATATGTTTAAGCTCGTGTGCAATTGCTTTTTGCTGTTGCTCGGGGTTTAAATTTGTGTTCACATAAATATTAAAATTATCGTCCTTATCTTTTACTGTTACACCTCGCACACTGCCGGGCAAAGCAATGCCCCGAATAAATATCATGTTCAAATTTGCACACCTCCTATATACATAATTTTGGGCAAGTGCATGTTGCACATGCCTGCACATTCATTTTTTAAAGAAATTATTTTTCGCGCAGTGCTTCAATAATTTTAACCGCCTGCATAACTTCATCTTTAGATGCGCCCTTTGCAAGCGAAAATAAAATACGCATATCTTCCCTGTTTTTTAGTTCGTTCAAATAATCGAAAAGCTCGTCGTCATCGGTTTTTTTGGGGCTACCAAAATTAAGCAATGTATCGGTGGATACGTTGAAAAACTCTGCTATTTTGCGCAATTGCGAAGCCTGTGGTAAACGCCCCGTGTTTCGCCAAGCGGAAACAGTGCCTCGGCTAATTCCTATTTCTAAAGCTGCGCCGGTTGGGGAATATCCATTTTTCTCGCATAATTTACAATAATTGTCAAAAAACACAATTACACCTCTATTTTATTGTGCACAAATACAAAGTTTAAAAAAATGAACTAAAACTATTGCAAAATTCATAAAATTGTACTATGATATATGCAATGAGTTCATTTACATAAACTTTAGTGCTGCTATTTGGCTTCTTTAGTTTAATATATCATACTTTTTGCCAAAAGTATAGAGGAAATATTTGGTAATTAATTATATCACGTAAACTGTACAATAAATTGGATATTGGGTGAATTGATGGATGAGGATAATATTTTTAAAAATGACACACGGCAAAATGCAATTGCGTTTGAAATTTGCAAAATATGCGATAGTGCAATTTTTCACGGTGACACCGTATATGTATCTGAAATAGGCAATGAGATTATAGGGTGCGAAAACTGTGTGCAAAAAGTTTTTACATAAAGTTTTTAAACAAAGCATTAGCAAGGTTTTGCAAAAATTGCGCAAAAAAATTGTGAATTATAAAATCAATTGATGCAATTGGCGAACCGTATGCTAAAACATTTAAATTAAAATAAGCGCACATTAAAAATAAAAGGGAGATAAAAAATGGAAACAACAATTTTAAAGGGGCAAACATACGATATTGTATTTAAAAATTTGGGTGAAATTTTAAATTATAGGGCTTTAAAAAAAAGCGGTTTTAAAAAAAGCGAAGTTAGGATTAACAGCAAGTGTAAAAACACTTTTTCAGGGCAATGCAAAACGCAAAATTCGAGTAAAACCGCTGTGAAAACACTAAATGATACAAATATTGTTGGGTTTCTTGTTAAAACAAAGCGCACGCCTGAAGCAGAATATAGGCCGTATGAAACAGCTTATGACAGACGAAAAAGAATGTATGGAATTGTTGAGTGGCAAAGCGAAAAAGGCTTTGCGTGCGTTAGGGTTTTTTCAAACAGGGGTAAATTTATTTATAAAGAGTGCTTTTTTATAAACGAACTTGAAATTATTATGAGCAAAGAAAATTTGCTGAATTTTTTAAACTTGTGAAAAAATTCAAAGAGCTTTTATAAAGAGAGAAATGAATTTAAAAGTTTTCGTGGCTTGTGCCGCAATATGCAGCGTGAGGTGTAATTGCGTGGTTTGTGCGGCAATATTTAGCGTGCGGCGCAGATTTGCGTTGATTGATAAGCGAAATTAGCGCTTAAAAGGATAGCAGTTTTGTTAAAAACAGCGTAATAAATAATACTTTTAGTATAATTTACTTACAAATTAACTTAAAGTTTCAAAATTGTGGTGAGGAGTGAGAGGTTGAGAAAGAAAAACAGTGAAACCCAAAGGGCGAATAAGAAATTGCCAAGTGAACAAGAAAAAAAGTTTTGCCATCATTTTTTGCAAACATTTAATGCAAAAAGTGCAATTATTTTTGCCGGTTACAACAGCGAAAATGCTTTGATTAAAGCGCATGAATTATTGAACAAGCCGCACATGAAAAATTATATTAAACGCTTGCAAGAAGAAAAGCAACTGAACGATTTTTTAAGCAAGCAAGATGTGGTGAAAAAGTATGCTGAGCTTGCTTTTGCCGATTTAAACGACTATATATCGCAAAATTGTGATGAAGTGGCACAGCAAAGCACTGCTTTGCCGGCTAATATGCAAGCGCAAATTACACAAAAAGAAAGCACTACAAAAGGCAGGGCAAAGGCTAAAAGCCAAACGCAGAATAATGAAGATGACAGCCCTTCTAATTTCAATGCCAATTTTGATGGCACATTATTAAATGAATTGAAAAAAACAAGCGACGGCATAAGCGTGAAGCTGCCCGACAGAATGAAAGCCCTTGCATGGCTTAGCGATTATTTCGAGCTTAACCCCAACGATGTTCACCGCCGTGAACTTGAAAAGCGAAAGTTAGAGCTGGAAGCAATTAAATTAAGTGCAAGCGAAAACAGCGGCGATAAAGGCGAGAAAACAGACGAGCAGAGCAAGGAATATTGGCAATATGAATTTGATGATATTTGCAAGCAAGAAGATGAAAGCGAATATATAAGCGAAAACGAGAACAAGCGCAGTGGCAGATATATAGAAAAATACGAATTTAACAGCGATAGTGCAGACGGTTTTTTAAGCAGTGCCCAAGATGAAATAAAAGAAATATGGGGAGAAAGCAAGAATAATGACAAATAGCGTTGGAGTGAAAAGCAAAAGTGTAAACAGCGCACTAAGCGGCTTTGGAAATGTGGATAGCGCAATAAAAAATGCGAGGGTTAAAAGCAAAAATTCAAACAAAAAACTGACGTTACAGCAAAAAATACAAGAAGAGCAAAGGCGAAAACAAAAAAGTTTTGAGGGTGAGGCAATACGCTTTAAATTTGCGCCTTTCAGCAAAAAACAAGCACAAATGTTAACGTGGTGGGCAGATAATTCACCGCAAAAACAAGCTGGAGGCCTTATTGTTGACGGCAGTATAAGAAGCGGCAAAACTTTGTGCTTATCTCTTTCATTTTGTATGTGGGCAATGGCTAATTTTAACAATTGCAATTTTGCAATATGTGGCAAAACATTGGGCAGTTTGCGCAGAAATGTGCTTACAAGCCTTTTCAATATGCTTCACACGCTTGGCTACACAGTTGTTGAAAAACGCATGGATAATTTAATTTTGATTTACAAGGACAATGTTAAAAACCGCATATATCTTTTTGGTGCAAAAGACGAGAGCAGTGCAGATTTAATTCAGGGCATAACGCTTGCGGGTGTTTTGTTCGACGAAGTTGCCCTTATGCCCGAAAGTTTTGTGAACCAGGCAACGGCACGGTGCAGTGTTAAAAACAGCAAATGGTGGTTTAACTGCAACCCCGAAGGGCCTTACCACTGGTTTTACAAGCAATTTGTGCAAAAGGCAAGCGAGAAAAATTTGCTTTACCTTCACTGCACAATGCAGGATAATTTAAGCCTTAGCGAACAGGTTAAACAGCGCTATTATTCGCTTTACAGCGGAGTTTTTTACGATAGATTTATAAGAGGGCTGTGGGCAATTGCCGAGGGGCTTGTTTACCCGCTTGTTTCGCAAAACAAAAGCAATTACATTTTCAGCGGTGAAATTCAAAGCAATGCAAAATATTATATCAGTGTGGATTACGGCACGAGAAATGCATGCAGTATGGGGCTTTTTTGCATAACAAATGGTGTTGCTGTAAGGCTTGAAGAATTTTATCACGACTCACGAGTGAAAAATTTTTTCATGACGGACGAAGAATATTGCGACGAGCTTGAAAAATTGGCACAGGGCAAAATTATACAAAAAGTGGTTGTAGACCCAAGTGCCGCCTCTTTTATTGCGGCTATAAAACGCAGGGGTAAATTTGCTGTTAAAGGCGCTGACAACAATGTTTTAAACGGCATAAGAACCGTTGCGGCACTGCTTAGCGCAAACAGGCTTAAATTTGCACAAAATTGCACAGACACTTGGCGTGAATTTTCACTTTATAGGTGGGACGAGCAAGGCCTTGACAAAGATGCGGTTATTAAGCAAGACGACCATGCGATGGACGACATAAGATATTTTTGTTACAGCATTTTAGCAAGAGAACTTCGCTGGGAAAATTGGCGGCTAAAACAGTGAAAAAACACATAGAAAAATATGCAAATTTTTTTAAAAATAAAGCCGCAAAAAACTGCAATTTTCACTGCTGAAAATTGCTTAAAAATTAGCATAAATTGTGTGTTTAATTTTGCGAATTTTATGTGCATAAAAAACACAAAAAAATAACAAAAAACGGAGGAAAAATATGATAGAAAAAATGCTTGCTTTTTTGCGCAAATATGTTATGAAAATTTTTGCGCCGGGTGCAGTAAACGAGAGCCTTGCAATATCGAGCGATATGGAAAGCGCAATTGGCCTTTGGGCGCACATGTATGAAAGCGGAGGGCCGTGGGTGCGCCCCGGTGCGCCGTGCTTGGGGCTTAGTGCGGCAATAGCCAACGAATTTGCGCGCCTTATAACCGTTGAAGCGAACATTAAATTTAGCGGCACAAGGGCCAACTTTTTAACAAATGCTTTTGCGCCACTTTTGCAAAATTTGCGCAATTACACAGCTTATGCATGTGCGCTGGGCGGCGGCGTTTTTAAGCCTTTTGTGCAAAACGGAAAAGTGCATATTGAGTTCGTGCAGGCGGACAATTTTATACCGCTTGAATTTGATGCTGAAAACAATTTAACAGCGGCTGTTTTTTGCGACCAAATTCAAGACAAAAAAGGTGTTTACACACGCCTTGAAAAACACAGTTTTGAAGACGGAATTTACACAATAGAAAACAGGGCATTTTTTTCATCGCAAAGTGCTTTAAGCGGTGGGCATTTGGGCAGTGAAATTAATTTAAATGATATTGTAAAATGGAAAAACATTAAGCCCGCCTTGCGCATAAAAAATTTAAACGCGCCGCTTTTTGCCTATTTGAAAATGCCGGGCGCAAATAATATAGATAGGCGCAGTGCTTTGGGCGTTAGCGTTTACAGCCGTGCACAAAAGCTAATTCGTGATGCCGATGCGCAATACGCAAGGCTAATTTGGGAATTTGAGGGCGGAGAACTTGCAATTGATGCCGCATCGGATGTGCTTATGAACACAGGTGAAAATGGCTTTAAAATGCCAAGAGGAAAAGAGAGGCTTTTTCGCAGTGTGAATGCAGACGATGCAGATTTCTACAAAGTGTTTTCGCCGCAATTGAGAGACGAAAGCCTTAAAAACGGCCTTGAAATTATGCTAAAAAGAATTGAATTCAACTGCGCTTTGGCTTATGGCACTTTAAGCGACCCTGTGGCGGTGCACAAAACGGCAGAGGAAATTAGAGCGGGCAAACAGCGCAGTTTTGCGGCGGTTAAAGATATGCAAAGTGCATTGCAAAGCACACTTACACAGCTTGCAAATGCGGTGAACACTTTGGCTGATTTATATAAACTTGCCCCGGCGGGCGCATACAAAATGATGTTTGATTGGGACGACAGCATAATAGCCGACGACAAATACGAAAGAGAGCAAATGCGCCAAGATTGCAGCGACGGCATTGCACAACCTTATGAATACCGCATGAAATATTATGCGGAAGATGAGCAAACCGCAAAAAGCAATGTGGTGAATAATGTGGCAGGGGAAAACAATGGCGAAAAAACAGCGCAAAAAAACTTATATTTCGGCAATGCCGATTTATAATAAATTCGCCGAAAACTGCGGCGTAAATTACAGTTTGCCTCAGGGAAGCAACCCCGTAAAAAGCATAGAGGGACAGCGTGATAAATCACGCTAACAATTTAATAAACGGCGTGCCGCTAAATGCGGCACATGCCAAAAAAGTCTCCATTCTGTATGGAGATGTATCAAAACTATTTGTGCATTGCACAGAATGGAGATTTTTATGAAAAGAGAAGAATTATTAGCGCTGGGCGTGAAAGAAGATAGTATAAATGAAATTATGGCAATGCATGGCCGTGATTTAGAGCGGCACAAACAAGAGGCAAAGCTAAGCGAGCAAACTTGCTCTGAACTGTTGGCGCAGCTTGAGCAAGCAAATGCAAAGCTATTAGATTATGAGCCCGATTGGAAACAGAAGGTGGATAATGCGCAAAGCGAGGCACAAGAGCAAATGGAAAATTTGCGCTTGAATGTTGCAGTGGATAAAGCGTTAATAAACGCCAAAGCCCGTGATGAAGTGGCAATTAAGGCGCACTTGAATTTGCAAGAGCTAAAACAAACTTGCGAGCCGCTCTTGGCGGACGAGCTTGCAAGTAAACTTAGCGAAATTAAAAAAACACACCCGTTTTTGTTTAGCGATGCGCCCGAATTTGCCGAGTTTGCCGCCACGCCCGGCGCGCAAAAAACCGGTGCTAAAAGAACAGATGAAGCAAATAGCGCAATAAGAGCGTTGTTTAGCAAATGAGTTTTAAAGCAAAGGATGCTTTATGCCTAAGGTTTTTGTGCATTTATATTTGTCATTCCGAGCGAAGCCGAGGAATCCGTAACTATCTGCGTTATCAAGGTAATCGTGACGGATTTCTACAGTTCGCTAAGTGCCGCCACTTGCGTGTCGGTTGCTCACTTGCATTGCACTGCGGTGCTTATCCATTACAGTCGAAATGACAAACGGTAAAAGTTGTTTTATTGCACAAAACCCATGCAAACAATTATATTCAACCAAAGCAATTGGAAAATAGGATGATAAATCATACTAACTATCACAAAAAACTACTTGTGCACTGCACAGAATGGAGATTTATATGAATGATATTATAAGCCGCGAGATGGCTGAGGCTCTTATACAAGAGCAAGTGCAAAATACCGTGTTTCAAGATGCGCCAAAAGAGAGCGTGTTTTTAAAAATGGCGCACCGCTTGCCCAATATGACAAGCAAGCAAACACGCCTTCCCGTTTTAGATTTATTGCCCATGGCATATTGGGTTAACGGCGATAACGGCATAAAACAAACAAGCCGCCAAGCGTGGGAAAATGTGTATTTAAACGCCGCAGAACTTGCCGTTATAGTGCCATTGCCCGAAGCGGTTTTAGACGATGCGAGCTTTGACATTGTTGGCGAAGTTACCCCAAGGGTTACAGAGGCCATTGGCCAGCGCATAGACAGCGCCGCTATTTTTGGCGTTAACCGCCCTGCCGAATGGCAAAGCGACCTTGTAACACTTGCGCGCCAAGCCGGCAACAATATTGCTTGCTCGGGCGGCACTATAACTTATGATAACTTAATGGGCGAGAGCGGCCTGCTTGCCAAAGTTGAAGAGGGCGGCTACCCTGTAACGGGTGTTGTTGCCGCAATGAACACAAGGGCAAAGTTGCGTAGCATTAAAGATAGCGATAATTCGCCTATTTTCCTAAGCTCTATGCAAGGGCAAACCCCATATGCCTTAGCGGGCGCACCCATGTATTTCCCACAAAACGGCAGTTTTGATACAAGCATTGCACAAATGGTTGCAGGCGATTTTTCTCAGGCAGTTTACGCCATTCGCCAAGATGTTACAGTGAAAATTTTAGACCAAGCTACAATAGTGGACCCAAGCACAAAGGAAATTGTTTATGCGCTTGCACAGCAAGACATGATAGCTATTCGTGTTGTTTTCCGTATGGGTTGGGCGCTTCCTAACCCGGCAACGCGCTCCAACGCAAGCCGCACTTATGTGCCTTTTGCATACCTTGAGCCATCCACTGCTGTTACAACACAAAATGTAACATTCACAGTTAAAGACAGTGATGAGGCCGCAGTTGCAAACGCAATTGTAAATGTTAACGGCGCACGCAAGAAAACAGATTCCGCAGGTAAAGCTATATTCACTTTAACAGCGGGCAGTTACCCATACTCTATTAAAGTTGGCGGCGAGCAGGTGAAAGCCGATTACGTTACAGTGGCAAGTGCCGCTGTTAGCGTTGCGGTGACGCTAACTTAATAGGATAACAAAAAGATAACAAAATAAATTTTGCTAAGTTGTAGGAAAAGGGGCATTGCCCCTTTTCCTGCAAAAAAGCCCACAAGAAAATTCGGCAAAAACCAACAAAGAGGAGGGATAAAATGCACTATGTGAGTTATGCGTTTTACAAAGATGATTTTGGCGGCACGGCTTTAAGCGAAGCAGATTTTAACATTTTTTCATTAAGGGCGCAAAATTTTGTTAACAATTTGTGCTCTGCTCGCATTAACGAGCAAAATATAAGCGATGATATAAAACTTGCAATTTGCAATGCCGCACAGGTGTTTTTTGAAATATCACAAAGTGCGCCATGCGATGTTGCCGCTGAAAATACAGATGGCTACAGCATAAATTATCAAACGGCACAAAACAGGCAACATGCGCAAAATGCAATGCTTGTTAATGCGGTAAACATATATTTTCCGCCGGCGCACCCTCTTAGGTTTAGGGGGGTTAAATGTGAAAAACCGCACTGATATAACCATATACCTAAAAAGATACAGTAAAAGTTTGAGAGATGATGAGTGGCATTGCTTTCATATTGGCGGCGCTATGTGGTTTAACGGGCAAAGGTCTACTTTAACAAACACAAAGTACAACAAAATTATTGTGAGAGTGTTTTTAAAAGATTTGCTTTTTGCAAGTGCAAAACACGGTGAAAATTATGCGATGCTTTTAAACGAAAAGGGCGATTTGTTCTTGCGTGAGGGTGATGTTGTTTTGCAGGGCATTTTCACAGATGCAATGCCGCAAAGTGCAAAGGAAAAAACCGATAATTTTTTTAGCGTGCAAACAATTACAGATAACAGAAAAGGCGCAAAAAATATGCACCATTATCGGATAGGGGGCGTTTGATGCAAAACAATAAACAACATTTCACACTAAACGATGGTGCTATTGACAAAAAAAGGCAAAGTTTTTTAAAAGCGCAAGAGCAAATGCAAAAAACAGCTTTAAACTATGCCGCACTTTATGCGCCAAAAAAAACAGGTGCGCTCATTGCAAGCGCCAAAGCTGAAACAAACGGCATAAAATACACGGCAAATTATGCGGCTTACCAATATTACAACACCAACAGCACACGCCCTTACGATGCAAACAGGGGCTCGCAGTGGTTTAATCGCATGAAACTGCGACATAAGAACATAATACTGCAAGCGGCGGCAAATGTTTTAAATGCAAAGGCAGGTGGATAAATGCCAAAAAGTGAAACAGGTGAAATATCTTACACAAATAACAGCGAAGTTAACAGCGTGCAAAGTTTAAACGAGAGCGAGAGCATGGCAGAAAATGCAGTAGATGGCGCACAAAGCGCCGACATATTGAGCGCAGTGCGAAATTATCTTTTACAATGCCCTGTTTTTGGCGAAAAGCGCATCTCGGTAGACGGCCATGCGCCAAATGAAAACAGCTTTAACATTGGCACAATGCCGCAAGATGAACAACTGCGTGCATATATAGGCGGCGGCGCACTAAGGCAATTTGTGTTTGAAATAAGCAAAAGCGAGCAAACGGCAGACACCGACGAGCAAAACGCAAAAAATGCCGCTGTGTTTGAAACACTATCAAGCTATTTTATTAAGCAATCGCAAGTTAAAAACTTGCCTGTTTTGCCGCAGGGCAACACTGCGCATAAAATAGAGGCAATAAGCAGCGGCTATTTGGAAAAACAAGAGCAAAACACACGCATTTACATAATACAATGCCGTGTGCTCTATACAAAAAAGGGGGAACGATAATGAAATTATCACAACTTATGCAAGGGCATACTCCAAATGCGAATTTTACGGGCATCACCACCGCCGACGACTTTGTTTTAGCGGTAGATTTCAGCGCAAGCGCAAGTGCGCCGGGCGAATTTATTGTGGCACAAGATGGAATGACAGAGCTTTCGGGCGCACTTGAAACACAAACACAAGAAAGCCAATACTTAAGGGGCGGCAAGCAAGTTGTTAAAACCGGCACAAGCCGCACATTTACACTTACGGGCGAGCGTTTTATTGGCGATGAATTCCAAGATGCGCTTTTAGAGCACTCGCTGAAATATGGCACGGGGCAAAGCGTTATTAAGCCCTATATTTATTTTAACATGCTTACAGGCCAGGGCGAAAAAGGCTTTGTTTCCATAGCAGTAGAAGACGATCCATCAGGTGCGGCAGGTGAAAATGCGGGCATAAGCGCCGTTTTAAGCGCAAGGGGTACACCCGAACCTTACACATACGCTTAACGGAGGTGCCTTATGCTGTTTTTAGGTGAAGAGGAACTTAATTTCGACATAACATGCCCAAGCGATATTAAAAAATATAGGCAAGCGATGGATATTTTGATGCACAACACACAGGTTTTGAACGAGCTGAAAAATGACGAGAGCAATATTGAAAGCTATGAGCGCATTATTGAAGCTGAGTGCAATTTACTTTGCGAGTTTATAGATAATATGCTTGGGCAGGGCACATGCAATAAGTTTTTGGGCGAAAAAGTTAGTGTTAACACCCTTTACGATTTTTGTGCGCAAATAGCAAGTGCGATAGACGAGCAGGCAAAAGCAACGAAAAAGAAATTTGCACCTTATAAGCCGAACAGAAGAAGGGCAAAGACAGGGTGAGCGCATAAAATTTAGCAAACGCTATACAACAAGGAGAAAAAATGCATACAAATTTGCTTTTGGAAAATGCCATGCCCGAGGAGCTAAACGGCGTTAAAATTTATGCCGATTTTAGAAATATGGTGCGCTTTTCTTTGGCGCTTTTTGATGAAGAGCTAAAGCCGCACGAACAAATAGCGATAGGCTTGACACAGCTTTATGCGCATGTGCCTAAAAGTGAAAATTTGTTGAAACAGCGAACAAATTCACTGCTTTTGTTTTTTGCGGGGCCAAAGCGCAGTTTTCAAAAAAGCGAGGGCGTAAAAGTGCAAAAACAAAGCAGAGTGTACGATTTTGAAAAAGATGCCGCATTAATTTATGCCTCGTTTTTGCAAGCGTATAATATAAGGCTTTCGCAAGTGGATTTTATGCATTGGTGGGAATTTTTAACTCTGCTTGAAAATTTACCGCAAACAACACCCATGGCACAGCTTATGAGCCTTCGCACCATGAACACAAGCGAAATTGAAGATAAAAAAGCAAGGGCAAGAATTGAGAATTTAAAAAAGGAGTTTTTGCTTTTGGGAAATTGCTTTAAAACCGAAAAAATAAGTGCAAAACAGCGAGAGGAAATTATGGTGCAAAGGCTTAATAAGCGCTTTGAAGAGGCAAAGTTAATTGCGGCACCTTAACTATTCATTTTTCACTTTCCACTTTTCGCTCCATGTGTTTTACACATGGCTACGAATAACATAAAGGAGGATAGCCATGGCATACGACGGCAGTTTAATTTTCGATACCCATATAGACACAAACGGATTTGAAAATGGCATTGCGCAATTGCATAGCATTGCAAACGCAGGCGGTGCATTAGATGCGCTTAAAAGCTCTTTAGAGGGCATAAGTATTGCAAGCACAAATGCATTTCAAAGCATCATGCAATTAACGCAAATAAACACAGCGCAAATTACACCCTTTGGCACGGGCGGTGCCTTAAGTGCTGTTAGCGAGCTTAAAACAGTGATGCTTAACAGCGTTAACTCTGCGGTGCAAGCGTTTGTGCAAGCGGCAAATTCACAGCAATTTAACAGCGCAGGCAAAGCTATGATGCTAAACACAGCTAAAGGTGTTCAAAGCGATGCTGCGCTAAAAAGCAGCATAATTAGTGCAGTGCAAAGCGCACACAGCAGTGCCCAAAGCAAAAGTGCGCAGTTTTTTTCTGTAGGTGTTTACATGGCGCAGGGCATTGAAAGCGGAATTAACGCAGGTGCAAGCGGAATTGTAAATGCAATGGTAAGCGCGGTTAATTCTGCTATAAGTGCCGCTAAAACTGCGGCACAAATAAAATCGCCCTCGCGCGTGTTTAATTTGCAAGTGGGGCGCATGTTTATGCAGGGCATTGAACAAGGTATTGAATTTGGAACGAGTGGTGCTTCAAAACAAATTGAAGACGCAGTGCATAGCATTTTAAAAACAGCGCAAGCGGCAAACGGAAAATTTGCAAAAAACGCTTTAAATTTAAACGCCTTAGGCGCACAAAATGCATATAATTTTTCAGCGGCGCAAGCACAGATACTTCAAAAAGCTGCAAGTGCACAAGGCAATGCCACTTTAGCACTTGCCCCGGTTTATAGCGGAAATGTGCAAAGCGCGCAAAGCCAAAAAGGCGATATGAATTTATATATGACAGTGAATTCAACAAGTGCCCTGAGTGAAAGCGAAATTACAAGGCAGGCGCAAGATTTTTTAACAAAGGCAAAAAGGAAATTGCCATAGCAAGAGCGCAGGCCTTTTGAAAGGAGGTTAATTTTTGACAGATAATGTTAGCGTTAGTTATGAAAGCAACGGTAAAAAAATTGTGTTTTCAAAAAGCACAAATTTTTGGCTCTCGGATATTGACGGCCTGGGCATTGATATTGCCTATGAAAAAACACAGAATTCTTTGAGTGCAGGCGAAAAAATAAATGCGCAAAATGTGCAGGGCAGGCATTTAACTTTCACGGGTGATATCACGGGCGATATAAAATTAAACAGGGAACTTATGCTTAGCACATTTGTGCCTTTTCAAAGCGGCACTTTAACATTTGAAGAGGACGGGCAAAGCTGGCAAATAGAAACTTATGTGGAAAAAACGCCCGAAATACAGCCGAGTGCGGGCTTACAAATTTTTCAGTTTTCGCTGTTTGCGCCCTACCCGTATTTTCACACAAAAGAGCAAAAACAGTATACATTAAGTGGCTATTTGCCGCAATGGCAAACACCGTTTTTTATGAGCGAGCCATTTTACATTTCGCGCCAAAACCCCGATGCCTTTACATCAATTTTCAATATTGGCAATGTGGCGCAAAGTTTTGTTTTAAGCATTTACGCAAGCGCAACCCTTGTAAACCCCACTGTGAAAAACATTGCTACAGGCGAATTTATAAGCATTGAAAAAACCATGCAAAAAGGCGAGCGGTTTATTATATCCACCCACGATAAGCACAAACAAGATGGCGAGGCACTGCTGTTTTATAACGCACAGGGCGTCGGCGAAAACGCATTTGGTTACATAACACCCGAGAGCGATTTAAACATGCAAATTATGCCCGGAGAGAATATTTTCACCGCCCTTGCGCAAGAGAACAAACACAATTTGCACTGCTCGCTTATAACATGGGGAGGTGAGCGGCATAGCTTATAACTTATATGTGCGAGATGAAAACGGTGCGTTTAAAGATGAAGTTTTTGGCATTGAAAGTTTGCAATGGCTTGAAGAGTATTCAAGCGAGGGTGAAATAAAACTTGTTTGTGCAAAAACTGCCGCAAACGAAAATTTGTTACATGTAGGCGCAAGGCTTTGGCTTAAGCAAAGGCCGCATTTAATTGCAATTTTAGATACTGTGCAAACAGAGCAGACAAGTGGCAAAAGCACAATAACCGCGCGTGGCGAGTTTAGCGTTTGCGCATGGAAAAACCGCATAGTGCCACATGTGAAAGAATTTGAAAACGCAAATGCAGAGCAGAGCATAATTAATGTGCTAAGTGAAAACAAAAGAGGGCTACCCTGCACGGTGAACGGGGCGCAGGGCTTTGAAAGCACCGTTAGCGCAAACTTCACTTGGAAAAATGCCTTTGAAATTGCAAGCGAAATTGCAAAAGCGGCAAATTTAGGCATTAAACACATTTTTAATGAGGACGGCACTGAAATGTTCACCGTTTACACAGGCACAGACAGAACAAACGCAAAAAGTGAAAATTATATAGGGTGTTTTTCTGAAAGCGCAGGCAATATCTCGAAACTTACGTTGCAAAAAAGCGATGTGGATTACAAAAACACGGCCTATGTTTGCTCGTCGGGAAACGAGGCGCAGCGCACGGTGGAAATTGTGGATTTGTCCGATGGGCAACAGCGAAGAGAAATGTATGTGAATGCCGACGACATAAGCGAAGAATACAGAATACAAGAGCAAGACGGCACTTATACAACAGGGCAATACACAAGCGAACAGCTAAAACAATTGTTAAGGGCAAGAGGCGTGCAAGAGCTAACGGCGCAAAAACAAATTAACACGCTAAGCGCACAAATAGAGCAAAAAGGCATATTGTTTGGCAAGCACTACGATTTAGGCGATATTGTGCCGCTTTTAATTTACACACCGCAGAAAACCATTGTTAAAGCACGCATAACAAGCGTGCAGATAATTATGGAAACACACACACAAATAAATGCGATATTAGAGGTGAGTTTATGATTACATGGCCATTGGATAATGTGCAATATACAGCAAATGCAATAGGCGCCTATTGCGCCACAAGAACAAGGGGCGTTTTTGCCGCCGAAAACAATTTTAACGTGCAAGCGCAAGGCGGCTTTAATTTAGAGGTGAGCGAGGGGCTGGCTTGGCTTAAAAAAAGCAATTTTTGGGGTGTTGCGGTTTTAAACGAGCAAAACACTACACTTAGCGCACAGGTGGGCAGTGGCGAAGCAAACAGATATATAAGTGTTGTTTTGCAATTGGACAAAACCGCAAACGAGAGCAAATTGCTGCTTAAATATGCAGCCTATGGCGCACAGGCACCGGAGCCTGTTAGAGATGAGTTTTTTGATGAAATTGTGCTTTGCCATGTTCTTCAAAGGGCCGGCGCAAGCGAATTTACAAACGGCGACATAACAGATAAGCGCCTTGACGAAGAGGTTTGCGGCCTTGTGAGGGACGGAATAACCGGCATACCCACAAGCGAAGTGAATGAGCAGTTTTTGCAAAAAATAAAACAGCTTGACGCAGAGCTAAAAAGCGTTGAAGATGCATCGGGCTTTATGCTTAACGCTGTGTACGATCCCTCGTTTCAAGGCATAAACACAACTAACCAAGCTTATGAGCACACAGCGCTAAGCACGCTTAGCGGCACGGGCGCAAACGGCTATTTCATTGCGGCTTTTTCGGGAGAAGTAACGCAAATTACCATAGGCAATGATGTTTTTACAGTTAAATTGGGCGGTGAAAACAGTGTGAATTTAGCCGAGGGTTATTTATACACTTTTTTTGCAAGCGAGGGCATAATTCATTTTAGCAGCGATGTGAAAATGCTTGCGGACGCAATGCCAAAAACAGGCGGAATTTTTACAGGAAGAGTGGTGGTTCCAACAAAGAGCACAACCGAAGAAGATGTTATTAACAGTAGAGTGCAAAATTCTTTTGGCACTAATATTGCCGGTACAAGTTACGTTATATTTAGGAGAAAATAAATATGCCTATATTCGAATTATCTAATGGAATAACATCTGAAATTGGAAAAGTTTATGAAGTGTCAAATGGAATTATTTCCGGCATTAATAAAGTGCATGAAGTTAATGCAGGCATAACGCGCGAAGTTTATACATCAGAATTACAGGTAGTAATTAACCCAACAGAGTTCCCTATATCAAATTATAAATCTGTCGGGGGAGCATCTCTTGGCATGGCCGGCGGAACTAAACCGTACGTTATTATACACTATTACTCAAGCGAAAGTGTAGCAAAAGGCATGTATATAACGCTAAATGTTAGCGGATATTCGAATTGTCATTTCAATTTTCATTTTACGCAAGGTAGTGGTATTGGTAGTAATAGATGCTCGGCAGGTTATTCATTTGGACAATCGCCTAACTATGCTAATTTATACGACGGATATCAAACAGCAATTACGACATATATTGATAAAAACATCAATATTGCAGGACAAACCTATTTAACTTTATTTGTAGGCTCGGCCGGGCATATTGCAGGGGTTGAATGCTCTTTTAACGCATATATAAATACAATTTTACTAACTTAAATTATGAAGGGGAATACTTATGAAAATTAAATTTAAAAACGGCTTGGAATTGCAACATTTAGTGGCGATTGAAACCGAGGAATTTTACGATAATGCGCAAAGAAGAACATTAACGGTAAACTTTAACCCGCAAATAGTAAGCTTTGAAGAACTGAACAATGCGGCAACATTTGAAAACACAAAGAGCCTTGAATTTTCAAGCGATGAGAGCGGCGAGGTTCAAAAACAGGCCTTTGAAGATTATTGCATAAAAATATCAGTTAAATTGCACACAGAGAATGAGCAAGAAGTGTTAACGCTTAAACTTGGCAAATTAACTGTTATTGAAAAGCAATTGCTCGCTTTGGGGCTGAACTATAAATAAGGTAAAGTGCTTTGCATTTGCTATGCGGAGGTTGCAAAAAATTAAAGTAAAGGAAGTGGGAAAATGCTTTTTGAAGGTAGAAATGAAATAAAATACAGCTATGGAGAATATGGCTACACAAGGGGTGGCGGCACAATTTTCCATGCGGGAATTGATGTGAACGGTTTAGATTCCGATATAATTTTAATGCCTTCCTTTGAGGGTAAAAGCATAAGTGGCACTGTTGTTTCTTCACGCATTGTGGGGCAAAACACCGGAGATTTAACCTGGGAATGGGGTTATTATGTTTGCGTTAAACTGCACGAAAATCAAACGCCGGATGTTGTAAACTACCTTTATTTTTGCCACAATGAAAAAAACTTGGTGAATGTGGGGCAAACGGTTAAAACGGGCGACGCCATTGCAATTATGGGTAACACAGGTAATGCGCAATTTGCTTCGCCGCCTTTAAAACATGCGCATTTTGAAGTTAGGCAATATACTTGGAGCGGCGGGCTAAACCCAACAAGTTACACACAAACGCAAAATAAAACAGGAATTTATGGGCAAGAGCCGATAACACAAACAAACGAAGAGCAAACAGAGCAAAGCGGCATACTGCTGAGCGAAACAAAGGCACCGCTTGGAAAATTGAAAGCGCTTTACAATATTAATATACGCAGTGCGCCAAGCACAAATTGTGATGTATTAGGGCTGCTTACGGCAGGTGCAACAACAGATTTTTATGAGCGGCAAAGCACTTGGGCACGCATTGACACAGGAAAAGGGTATGCTTGGATAATGGCAGAGCCTTATACGGAGGGCTACAATGCATGACGAAATTAGTTTGATATTACAACTTTGTGTTTATGCTGTAACATTCGGTGTTTTTTACGGCACAACATCGCAAAGGCTAAAACAGTTAGAGCGCACAATTGAAAGCCAGCAGGAAATGTTTGAGCAGCTTTGCAAACTTAGCGGAAGCATTGAAATTGCAAACGGCAGAATAAGCGATTTAAAAAAAGATGTGCAGATTTTAAAGCAGGCAAGGCAGGTGCAAAATGTGCAAAAAAATTAAGCAGAGTAAGTGTTTTCGAAAAAAGTGAAAGCATAGCAATTCCAAAAAATCAGCAATGTCGTTTCGAGCGAAGCCGAGAAATCCGCACAGTGTATAAAGCGTTGTCATTTCGAGCGAAGCCGAGAAATCCGCAC
>CAYJIT010000001.1:69506-113498 GCA_964370365.1 uncultured Bacteroides sp.
AATCCGCACAGTGTATAAAGCGTTGTCATTTCGAGCGAAGCCGAGAAATCCGCACAGTGTATAAAGCGTTGTCATTTCGAGCGAAGCCGAGAAATCCGCACTATAAGCACAACAAATTTTGCAAATAAAGGGGGCAAAAATGAACAATATAAACAATATTTCAAAGGGCACTGCATTGCGAACAATTTTGCTTTTAGTGGCACTTATAAACCAAGTGCTAAGTGCACTGGGCAAAAGCCCGCTTCCCATAGAGAGCGAGCAAACAGAACAGTTTGTAAGCCTTTTGTTCACAGGCATAGCGGCAATTGCCGCTTGGTGGGAAAACAATAGTTTTACAAAAAACGCAATAAAGGCAGATGAATTGCTTGAAAGCCTAAACAGCAAAGCAAAAGAAAGTGAAATAAACACCGATAGCAAAAACATGGGATGATTTTTGCTTGGCAATTAAAAACCACAGCAAAAGGCAAGCCTTTTGCTGTGGTTTTTTGCGTGCTGATTTTATGTGAACTTTAGCGCAATTAAATTTTTTATTTATACAGGTTTATTCGCCAAAAACCTTTTTATAGTCTGCTTTAAATTTTTCTATGCCTATATCTGTTAGTGGGTGCTTTGTCATTTGCTCAATAACACTGTAAGGCACTGTTGCTATATGTGCACCGGCAAGTGCGCAATCTGTTACATGTATTGGGTTTCTAACACTTGCCGCAATAATTTGTGCTGTAATATCGTCAAACATCGCAAACATATCGCTTATATCCCTAATTAAATCCACGCCGTTTGTGCTAATATCGTCAAGGCGCCCAAGGAACGGCGAAACATAAGCGGCGCCTGCCCTTGCGGCAAGTAGCGCTTGGTTTGCGCTGAAAATAAGAGTTACATTGCATTTAATACCCTCGCTTGCAAGAACTTTTGTCGCTTTTAATCCCTCAACTGTCATGGGGATTTTAACAACCATATTCGGGTGAATTTTGGCAATTTCTCGGCCCTCTTCTATCATTTTCTGCGCTGTTTCGGTTGTTGCTTTAACTTCGCCCGAAATAGGGCCGTCTACAATAGAGGTTATCTCTTTAATAACTTCGTTAAAATCGCGCCCTTCCTTTGCAATTAAACTTGGGTTTGTGGTAACGCCGCAAATAACGCCCATTTCCGCCGCCATTTTAATGTGTTCTGTGTTAGCTGTGTCTATAAAAAATTTCATACTTTCTCACCTTTCAGCCGCTTTTACGGCATAAAATTATTTTATTCAATAATCTAATTATATAAAAGTTTAATTGTAATTGCAAGAAAAATAGTAAAAAAATAATCTGTTGTTTTATCGTTTTTTCACAAATTTATTTCTCTTTTGTAATAATTTCTTGACAATTAATAGCAAATACTTTAAAATATATAGTTGAAATAGTAGCGGCATTAGCGCTTTAAATAAATTTATAAAAATTTCAACTGTTTTGCAATTTTTTGGTTTTTGTGTTTGTTAATTAAAACAGGTAAGCCAAAAAATATCAGCGCAAAAATAGCGCTCGCATTATAAGGCAAAATTATTTTTTTAATAAAGCAAAAGCCATGCGCATTATAAAATGTGCTTCAAGGCTTTTTGTAAGATATAACGTGAATTTTGCAAATGATAAGAGCGCAAAGGCATTGCTGTTTTTTAGCGGTATGTTGCCTATGCGCTTTTTTGTAAATTTTGCCATTGCCGCAATGCTTTAACGTAAAAGAATAGGAGAATAAAATTATGCCAGACATACCGGCATGGATTGCTTTGGTAATTTTTGCGGTAATTGCTGTGTTGTTCTTTTTTATAGGAATTGCATATCGCCGTAAAATGGCAGAGGCGAAAATAGAGAGCGCTGAAACCGAAGCCACACGCATTATAAACGATGCGATGAAAACATCCCAACAAAAACGAAAAGAAGCCTTAATAGAGGCAAAAGACGAAGCTTTTAAAATGAAAAGCGAAGCGGACAAAGACATCAAAGAAAGGCGCAATGAACTTTCAAGGCAAGAGCGAAGATTAGACCAAAAAGAAGAGAATATAGACAAGAAAACGGCCCTTATTGAAGAAAAAGAGGAAGATTTAAAAGCGAGGGCAGAACTTGCACAGGCAAAATTTGCAGAGATAGAACAGCTGAAAATCCGCGAGATGGAAAAACTTGAGAGTATGTCTTCGTTAAGCCAAGAGCAAGCCAGAGAACTGCTTTTGAAACGCCTTGATGAACAGCTTACCCATGAAAAGGCTATGCATATATCAAGCTATGAAACGAATTTGAAGGCCGAGTGCGACACAATGGCGAAAAACCTTATTAGCCAAGCCATTGCAAGATGTGCGGCAGACCATTCGAGCGAAACCACAGTTAGCGTTGTAACATTGCCGAGCGATGAGATGAAAGGCAGAATTATAGGCCGTGAGGGGCGCAATATTCGTGCGCTTGAAACCGCAACAGGCGTTGATTTAATTATTGACGATACACCCGAGGCAATAACGCTTTCAAGTTTTGACCCTGTGCGAAGAGAAGTTGCCCGCATGACGCTTGAAAAACTTATTTCCGACGGGCGAATTCACCCGGCACGCATAGAAGAAACAGTTGAAAAATGCAGAAACGAATTAGAGCTTGCAATGAAACGAGAGGGCGACAAAGCTGTTATGGACGTTGGCCTTCACGGTGTTCACCCGGATATTGTAAAACTTATAGGCCGTTTGAGATACCGCACAAGCTACGGGCAAAATGTGCTTAACCACTCTTTGGAAGTGGCATATATATCGGGCATTTTGGCGGCGGAATTGCACCTTAATGTAACACAGGCAAGGCGTGCAGGCTTGCTTCACGATATAGGCAAAGCGCTCGACCACGAAATTGAGGGCAGCCATGTTTCCATTGGCGTTGAAATAGCTAAAAAATATAAAGAGAACCCGGCTGTTGTTCACGCTATTGAAGCGCACCACGGAGATGTAGAGCCGAAAACTCCGCTTGCGTTTTTGGTTATGGCGGCAGACGCTATTTCAGCGGCAAAACCCGGTGCAAGGCGTGAAAACGTTGAAAACTATATTAAGCGCCTTGAAAGCCTTGAAGAAATTGCAAACGGCTTTGGCGGTGTTGATACAAGTTTTGCCATTCAAGCCGGGCGCGAAGTGCGCATTATGGTTAAACCCGATGTTATTACAGATGATGAAATTGTAATTTTAGCGCGTGATATCTCGCGCAAAATTGAAGAGGAATTAGATTACCCCGGCCAAATTAAAATTAATGTTATCAGGGAAAGCAGAGCTATAGAATACGCTAAGTAATTTGGTTTTTTTGAATAGTAAAATTAGCATAATAGAACTGAAATGTAAAGGCGCTCAAAATGAGCGCCTTTTTAATGTTTTATATAAGGTTAATAAACTGCGCCAAACCGTACATTGGTAAATTAAATTTAAGCCGCCATATTAAATTCGTGTAAACCCAAGGTTAAACTATTCGAAAAAACCTGTTATTTTATAAACTTTTGTTGACACAAGGGGTGATTTTGTTGTAAAATCTCACTATATAACGTAATATCGCAAAAAAGGAAGGGGAACAAAAATGGCTAACAATAAGCATAGGTTGAACAGGATATTTAACCAAGATAAAAAAACATTTATTCTCGCTATGGACCACGGTGCGAATTTTAACGTTTTGCCGGCTTTGCAGGATATTGGCAAAATAATAAGTGAAACTGCAATTGCGGGCGCAGATGCATTTTTGGCAACAATAGGCATGGCGGATAAATTTGGCGAGTGCTTCAAAGGTAAAGGGCTTATTTTGCGTGCAGATGGCGGCGTTTCTTTCTTGGGAGACAGAAGCACACCACTGCAAATTGTTGTAACCCCTGAACATGCGCTTAGGCTTGGCGCAGACAGCGTTATTACCATGGCTTTCCCCGGTAGCAAATTTGAGGGCGAGCTTTTAAGCAATTACACAAGGTTTGTGCAAGAGTGCAATAAGTGGAATTTGCCGGTAACGGCAGAGGCTTTGCCTTTTGGCTTTGAAAAAATGGCGGATAAAGACAATATAAGCCGCACAAGTGAAAATTTAACATTTGCTTGCAGGCAAGCGGTAGAGCTTGGTGCAGATATTATAAAAACAGATTACACAGGCGATATAGAGAGCTTTGCGAGGCTTACACAAAGCGTTTACGCACCTGTTGTTATTTTGGGAGGCAGTAAAAAAGTGCCCGAAGAGCAATTGCTTCAAGAAATAAAAGATGCAATGCAAGCCGGTGGAAGTGGCGTTGCAATGGGGCGCAATATTTGGGGGCACGAAACACCTGCTAAATATGCAAGCGCAATTGCAAAGCTAATTCACGAGGATTGCTCGGTGCAAGCGGCGCTTAAAGAGCTTAATGTTAAAGTGAGCGTTTAGCCAAACAACCGAACCCCGAAACGAAAGGATAAAAAATGGACAATTATAAAGTAGTAGTTATATCGGGCGAAAAAAGCTTTGAAGAGCGCGAAATGCAAATGAAACAGCCAAGCGCAGATGAAGTTTTAATAAAGGTAGACAGCACCGCAATTTGCACGCTGGAACAGCGCATTTACAATGGCGCAATGCCAAGATACCCTTTTGCGGGCGGGCATGAAGTTGCAGGTGTTGCCGTGAAAATTGGCGAGGGCGTTAAAGGCGTTAGCGAGGGCGATAAAGTTGCAGTGCGCCTTTTAACAAACTGCGGCGAGTGCCATTATTGCCGCAGTGGCAACGAAAACCAATGTGTTATATCTTTCAAAGCAATGGTGCACGAGGGCTTAAACGGCCCCGGTGGCTTTGCGGAATATATGCTGTTGAACAGCAAAACTGTTTACAAATTGGCAAGCGATATTAATTTGCAGCACGCCAGCCTTGCAGAGCCGCTTGCATGTTGTGTACATAGCATTAACAAAGGCAAAATACAGCTTGGCGACGACGTTGTTATTATAGGTGCCGGTATAATGGGTGCGTTTCACATAATGCTTGCAAAGCTAAAGGGCGCACGTGTTATTGTGTGCGAAATAGATGAAAAGCGCCTTGAATTTGCAAAGGGCCTCGGTGCGGATGTGCTTATTAATTCAGCTAAAGATGATGCGATAAAAACAGTGCTTGATTTGACAGAGCAAAGGGGCGCAGATGCTGTTTTTTGCACTGCCGCTCTAACAGATTTAGCCGCACAAGCAGTGGAGATGACAGGTAAATTAGGGCGGTGCGTTTTATATTCATCTTTTCACCCGAAAAAACCAATAGAACTTGATGTGAACAAAGTGCATTACGGTGAAATGATAATTACAGGAAGTGTGAACCCGTCTATAAAAGATTTTGCAACAGCAGTTAAATTGCTGTCTTCAAAATTAATTGATGTATCACCGCTTGTTAGTGATATTATACCGCTTAGCGATATTGATGAGGCAATGCAAAAAGCCGTTATGCCAAACACATATAGGGTTGTGGTGAAAATGCCATAGCTTTTGTAAAGGTTTTTCTATTCGTAAGGAGTGCTTAATTTGAAAAAAAGTAAACTAAGGCGAATTAATGATATTGCTAAGCCGTATTTGTTTTTAATTCCCATTTTAACATTTGCCATAGGGTTTGTTTATTACCCTTTTTTAAGAACTTTTTTATATAGTTTTTCACTTGTTAATTTTAAAGGCGAAATTATTGAATTTGTGGGGCTTGAAAATTATATAGAACTTTTTGCAAACGATAATTTTCAAAATGCATTAAGAATAACTTTAATTCACACGGCATGTGTTGTGCCGTTAACATTATTTTGCTCTTTAAGCCTTGCGCTTTTAGCGGCAAAAAAACGCAAATTTTCACCGCTATATGAAACAATGTTCACAATGCCAATGGCAATGGCGATGACATCTACAAGCATGGTGTTTAAATTGCTTTTAAACCCCTCGGTGGGCATTGTTAATTATATATTGGGCATAGATTTATCGTGGTTTCAAAGCCCGGACACAGCCCTTTTTGGCATTATATTAATTTGCGTTTGGGTTGGTATCCCGTTCGATTTCTTGCTGTTTTTAGCGGCGGTGCGCGGCGTGCCCGAACAACTTGTGGAGGCGGCTAAAATAGATGGCGCAAGCTATTTTAAAAGGCTGTTTAAAATTATTTTGCCGCTTATAACACCCACAATTTTATACCTTGTGTGCACGAATATTGTGCTTGCCATGATGACGGTTGCGCCTGTTATGCTTATAACAGAGGGTGGCCCTGTGCGAAGCACAACAACGCTTATTTTCATGATGTTCTCCTCGGGTTATCAATCCTCAAATTACAGCACAGCGTCGGCAATAAGCATTGTAACATTCTTTTTAACATTCGGCATTGTGGCACTTTCAATGAATTTCGAGAGAAAGAGGGTGCATTACGATTGAGCAAAACAAGGCTAAAAAATAATATAACATCCGTTGTAATTACAATAATTGCAATTATAATAGGAATAATAATTATATTTCCTATTATTTACACATTTACAACAGCGTTTAAACCACGCTCTGAAATTTTGGCGTTTCCGCCCACTATTTTTCCCGAGAGCTTTTTGTATTTCGATAACTTCATAAGCGCATTAGAGCTTGCGCCGCTGTTTCGTTTTATGTACAACTCTATAATTGTGGCGCTACTCGGCAGCACTTTAAGAACTTTGTTTGCCATTTTAGCGGCATATTCTTTTGCCTATTTCGATTATAAGTTTAAAAATTTAATATTCTATTTGGTGCTTGGCACAATGATGTTGCCGGCTGATACGCTTTTAGTTACAAATTTCTTAACAGTGTCTAACTTAGGGCTAATAGATACGTATTTGGGCATGTGCATAACCTCGCTTGTTGGCGCAATGCAGATGTTTATGCTTAGGCAAAACTTTAAAACACTGCCGCGCGCTTTAAGAGATGCCGCTTTTATTGACGGTTGTGGAGATTTAAAATATATCAGGCGCATAATCATTCCGCTCTCAAAGCCTGTTATCATGACGCTTTTAGTGCAATCTTTCGTAAGCCTTTGGAACTCCTATTTATGGCCGCTGCTGGTTACAAACCAAGAGGATATGCGCACAGTGCAAGTTGGCATAGCTATGCTAACAACGCCTGAAGACACAAACTACAGCTTGGTTTTAGCCGCTGTTAGCATTGTGCTAATCCCGTCTTTCATTCTTTTTGCAATTTTGCGCAAAAATATTGTAAAAGGCATAACATCGGGCTCGCTTGTTGGGTAGGAGGTTTTGTGTTGGCAAAGCGTACAAAGCGGTTCAAGTTTTTAATTTGCTTGTTAAAACCGGCATGTAAAGGCATTGCAACCATTGGTAAAAGCCCGTTAGTAAAACGTTTCTCACTGTATTACAGTGTTAATAATAAAAACAAAACAAATTTGGAGGGAATAATGAAAAAACTATTAACTTTAACTTTAGCGCTTGCGCTTATGCTAACATTTGTAGCATGCGGCGCACAGCCGGCAGAGCAAACAAGTTCATCCGAGGCGCAAACATCACAAACAGGCGAGACATTACCGCAAACACAGCCGCAAAACATTGTTTTATGGCACTCTATGGAAAGCGAAGCAGGCGTTGCTTTAACAAAAGCGGTTGACGACTTTAACGCAGGCATAGGCGCAGAAATGCAAATTACGGTTGAGGCAGTGTTCCAAGGCGCATATTCCGACAGCGCAACAAAAATGCGCACAATTTTGCAAAACGACCAAGCCGACCAATTGCCCGATTTAATGCAAATTGACGCAACAGGCATAGTTAGCTATATGGGAACAGAATATGCATTCACTGTTGATGATGCAATGGCAATGGATACAGAATATACAACGGACGATATTCTTTCAGCACCGCTTGCAGCATGGAATTACGGCGGTGTGCAATTTGGCTTGCCTTTCAGCGCCAGCACAACAATTTTATACTACAACAAAACAATGTTAGATGAAGCAGGCGTTGAAAATGCACCCACAACATTTGAAGAAATTATAGCGGCGGCAGAAAACTTGCCCGAAACGAATGCAGCGGGGCAAGCTGTTACAGCTTATGCGCAAGTTCCAAACACACCCACCATGGCAAACTGGATAGGGCAATTGCCGGGCAGTGAATATGATGCATCTTATGTTGTGGACAATCGCAACGGCCGTGATGCAAGCGCCACAAAACTTGTTGCAGATGAAGAGGGTACACTTTTAACATTTTTAACACAGTGGAAGAAAATGTATGATGAAGGCGCCCTTATGAACAGCAGTGAGGGATTGAGCGAATTGTTCTTAACACAGCAAATAGCATTTTTCACAGGCTCTACTGCATCAACAGTTTCGCTTTTAGAGCAAATTGGCGGCAATTTCGAGCTTGGTGCGGCATATTTGCCACGCATTAACGATGATGCGAATTTTGGCGCAACCGTTTCGGGTTCGGGTATGTTCATGTTCAACAAAGGCGACGACGCAAAAGCCATGGCGGCATTTGAGCTTTTAAAATATTTAACAAGCGCAAGCGTTCAGGCAGATTTTGCGGCCGCTACAGGGTACACACCCGTGCACACAGGCGCAGTGGATGAAGCTGTGTATCAAGATTTAACAGCACAATACCCGCAAATGCTTATTGGCATTGAACAACTTGGCGAAACAAGCCCCGATATGATGGGCGTTATTGTAGGCCCTTCTTACGAGTTCTACATGGAAATTTCCGCACAGGTTTCAAACATGTTAACAAGCGGCGCAACACCTGAAGATACAGTTAGCGTTATGACAGATAGCCTTAACAATTTGCTCGAGCAATATAACGAGGCAAACGCTTAAGCATAACCTATACAAAACGTTTCACTTATAGCAGTGGGGCTGTTCTTGAAAAGAACAGCCCCAAAAAGCATATTAGCCTTTAAAGAAATTAGCGTTACAAATAACGCTAATTATTATCACATGCGGCGTGCCGTGTACAGAATGGAGATTTTTATGATACTTTCCACATCTACGAATATTGCGGCTTTTTGCCCGAACGGCAAGAAAAACACTTTTGAAACATGCATTAAAATGTGCGCACAGGCAGGTTATAAAGTGCTGGATATTAATTTTTGCGAAGCTATGAATCCTCAATCGGAAATAAGGGGCGATAATTGGGAGAACTATATAAAAAAAGTGGGCAAAATTGCGAAGGATTGCGGCATAGTTTTCACACAGGCACATTTGCCTTATTATGATGTTTTCGCCGAAAACGATGAGCAAAAGGCAAAAACACTTGAAGAGCTTATTCGCAAAAGCATAATAGGGTGTGGTATGCTTGGCGTTAAATGGGCGGTTACACACCCGTGCACAGATTATAGCTGCTCGGATGTGAATGTGAGCAAGCAAAGAAATTTAGAGTATTACATGCCACATGTAGAACTGGCGAAAAGCGTTGGCGTTGGCATTGCGCTTGAAAACGAATTTGAATATACAAAAACACATTTCAGGCGCATGTATTGCTCTTCTGCCTACGAGCTTCGAGATTTAGCAGACGCTTTCAACAGGGACAATGTTGGCATTTGCTACGATTTTGGGCACGCCAATTTAACGGGCGCAACGCACAGGGAAAACTTGAATGTTTTTGCAAATAGGCTTAAAGCTGTGCATGTGCAAGATAACCTTGGTTTTACAGATAGCCACTTTTTGCCGTTTGTGGGTAATATAAACTGGAGCCAGGCAATGGCAGGGCTTTCGGATATAGACTATGAAGGTGAGCTAACCTATGAAATTCAAGAGTTCACAAGGCATTTCCCCGACGATTTAAAGCCGGTTGCCATAGAGATGTCTGTAAAAGTGGGCAATTATTTAATTGCACTTTTTGAAAAGGCACAAGAGCAAAAAGCGCAAAATAAAAAAGCGTAAAAATTGCAATTAAAACTAATTTGCGGCAGGCAAAATGCAAAGTAATTAAACAAAATTTAACAAAAGTATTGACATTTAATTTTTTGCGATTATAATTTGTTTATCAGATTGCATTTGTGTGAAAATAAAGCATGATATAAATGTGATTTTAAAGTGTACAAATAACAACTACCGGGCAATAAATAATAATATAAAGAGGTTTTAAAAAGCACTGTCAAGCATAATCTTATAAGTGTTTTTTTAAAACCTTTTATAGTTTTCACCGCAAATAAATTGATATGGAGAAATGTATATGAATAACAAAGTTGTTCTTATTTTAACCGACGGGTTAAAAGGCGAAAGTGTTTTGGGTTGCAAAAATAGTTTTGCAAAAGAATGCGTTGAAAAATACACAAGCAAATTAGATGCGCAAACAGTTATGCCAAGCGTAACTTTGCCATGCCATTTATCGCTGTTTTTAAGCGTTGTGCCACAAAGGCACGGAATACTTACAAACACTTATGTGCCGCAGGTGCGCCCCATAGATTCCATTATTGATTGCTTAGCACAACAAGGAAAAAAATGCGCTTCATTCACCAATTGGGAGCAATTGCGAAACCTCTCTAAAGAGGGCTCGTTGCAACACAGCCTTTTAATGGGAATTGAGTGCGAGCAAAAAGACGAATTGACACTTACAAATGCCGCAATTGACTATATCAACGAAAAACAGCCGGATTTTGTTTTCCTTTATTTCGGAAGCACAGATATAATTGCGCACAACAACGGCTGGGAGAGCGAAGCGTATATAAAAGGCATAGACATAAGCTTTAATTACATTGAAAAAGTTAAAAACAGCATCCCGAAAGATTACACTATTATCATTACCTCAGACCACGGCGGCCACGAGCGCATACACGGAACAGATTTGCCGCAGGACATGACAATTCCTATAATGATAATTGGCGAGGGCTTCACACCGGATATAAAACTGCCACAAGATGCAAATATTATAGACATTGCACCTACCATTGCAAAAATTATAGGCATCCAGCCAAATAAAGATTGGGACGGCAAAGCGCTGCTGTAAAATGATGAAAAAATTTAAGTTAAGAAGAATTAGATTAAGCGAAATTACTTTCAGCAACGAGTTCAAATTTACCATGCTTTTCAGCCTTGTTTACTTCACCAGTTATGTAACAAGGCTGAATTACAGCGTTGTGCTCATAGATATTTCGCAAAGCCTCAATATATCAAACTCGCTTGCAAGTTTGCCCGTTTCGCTAAGTTATATAACTTATGGCGCAGGGCAAATTGTTGCAGGCTATTTGGGCGATAAGTTCAACAGCGTTAAAGTTATCACGGCAGGCCTTGCATTAACCGCGCTTATGAATTTATCGGTGGCTTTTGCAAACAGCATTTACCCAATAATGGTTTTTTGGACAATTAACGGCTTTGCGCAAGCACTGCTTTGGCCGCCGCTTGTTAAAATTATGCTAAGCGTTTTTGAAAACGAAAAATATATAAAATGCTGCTCCTATGTAACTGTTAGCGCCTCTGTTGCAACGGTGTTGTTATACCTTGTCATTCCTGTGTTCATAAGCTTTTTCAGCTATAAACTCATTTTTGCTTTCAGCGCAATTTTTGCCGGCTTTGTAATTGTTTTGTGGAATAAAAAGCTTAAAAATATTCCAATAGCCGAAAACAGAAAATTGGCAGTTGAAAATAAAGATTTTTCAATACCAAAACTCATAAGAAATTTTAACCTCATTCCAATATTTATAATTATTTTGCTCCAAGGTATGTTGCGTGACGGCATAACAACATGGACACCTGCCTTTATTAGCGAAAATTTTAACCAGCCGTCGTCTGTTTCTATTTTCACAACAACAGTTCTTCCCGTTTTCAGCATTGTGGCAATAACAATAACACGGCATGTTGCCAAAAGGCAGAAAAACGAAGTGTTGCTATCGGCATTTTATTGGTGCTTTGCGGTAATTTTTGGCGTTGTGCTAATATTGGGAATAGATAATATGTTTATATCCATAGCGGCACTCACGCTGTTAACGTCTTGTATGTACAGCATAAACTTGTTGTTTATTGGCAGTTTCCCGGCACGGTTTGTGAAAGTGGGCAAAATTTCAACAGTTTCGGGGCTTTTAAATTCTTTCACTTATGTGGGAAGCACAATATCGGCATATTTAATAGCGCGCATAAGCGAAACAATGGGATGGAACTTCAATTTCATATTGTGGGTTGCCATTTCCGCTATAGGCGGCATTTTATGCTTTGCCTTTAATGCAAAAAGCAAGAAGGCAAAAAAAGCGCTTGGGCTTTCACAGCAATAAGTGCATTTTGCCCAAAATTGAATTTTTTTTATAAACCACATATGGCAGGGCTTTATTCGTGATGTTTTATTAAAAAATTTGCCATTTTGCTCTAAATATGTTATAATTTATAATTGCATTTTACATAATATGTGTAAAAAATAATTACAAAAGGTGGACTATGCAAAAATTTACATTTGAAAAAACGTCAATACCCGATGTTTTATTAATAACACCGCAAGTTTTTGGTGACGAGCGTGGATATTTTAGCGAAACATATCAAAAAGAGCTTTTTGCGCAGGCGGGCATAACTTGCGAATTTGTGCAAGATAACGAGAGCAAAAGCACAAAGGGCGTTTTGCGTGGCTTGCACTTTCAAAAAGAGCAAACACAAGATAAACTTGTGCGCATTTTACAAGGTGAAGTGTTTGATGTTGCGGTTGATTGCCGCCCCAATAGCCCATATTTCGGCAAATGGGTGGGCGAGGTTTTAAGCGCGCAAAACAAAAAGCAATTATTTGTGCCAAAGGGCTTTGCACACGGCTTTTTAGTGCTTAGTGATGAAGCGGTTTTTGCCTATAAATGCAGCGATTACTACCATAAAGACAGCGAGGGCGGAATTTTATTCAACGACGAAGAAGTTGGAATAAAATGGCCAAAAATAGATGGCTGTGAATTAAATTTAAGCGAAAAAGACGCAAATTTGCCGGGCTTTAATCAGCAAAACTTTTCGTTTTTTGAAAAGTGGTGATTGGCATGGTAAAAATATTTGCTTATTTTAAAGATTTTATGCGTTATAGGCACTTGCTTTTCAATTTGGTTAACAGAGATTTTAAATTGAAATATAGGCGCAGTGTGTTGGGCGTTTTATGGAGCGTTTTAAACCCGCTTTTAATGTGCCTTGTTATGTGGGCGGTTTTTTCCAGCATATTCGATTTTCGCTCGGCAGGCATAGAAAATTTTACACTTTACATTTTAACAGGGCAGCTTATGTGGAACTTTTTCGCAGAGGCAACAAATAACTCTATGAGCAGTGTGCTTTCAAATGCGCCGCTTTTAAGGAAAGTGTATATACCTAAATATATATTTCCGCTTGAAAAAGTGTGCTTTGCTCTAATAAACACATTCACATCTTTTATTGCGCTGTTTATTGTTATGCTTATAACAAGGGCAACGTTTTACCCCACATTTATTTTGGCGCTTTATCCTATTTTCACCCTGTTTGTATTCAGCTTGGGTGTGGGGCTTGTTCTGTCTGCTTTAAGCGTGTTTTTTAGGGATATAATTCATTTATGGAGCGTTTTTTGCACCGCTTTAATGTATTTTTCCGCCATATTTTACGACCCGTTTTTAATGCAGGGCAGCGGCATATCAATTGTGCAAACTTTTATAAGGTTTAACCCAATTTATTGGTATATAAGCGCATTTAGAAACCCCGTGTTGCACGGCGTTAATTTAACGCAAAACATGTATGTTGTTTGCGGAAGTTTAGCTGTTGTTATGCTCGCTTTCGGGCTTGCGGTTTTCAAAAAACAGCAGGATAAATTTGTTTTGTATATCTAATTTTTACGCATTGTTAAGGAGAGTTTAATGCCTAATATTATAGAAGTAAATAATGTTTCAATGCGCTTTAACTTGGCGAAAGAAAAAAGCGAAAGCTTAAAAGAATATGTTGTTGCGCTTGCTAAAGGAAAATTGCGCTTTGATGAATTTTGGGCGCTTAAAGATGTATCGATGCAAGTTGAACAGGGCGATTTTTACGGGATTATAGGGCTTAACGGGAGCGGAAAAAGCACGCTTTTAAAAGTTATAGCCGGCGTTTATAAGCCCACAAGCGGCAAAGCGGTTGTAAACGGTAGCATTGCGCCGCTTATAGAGCTTGGCGCAGGCTTTGATATGGATTTGACAGGCAGAGAAAATATATATTTGAACGGCACGGTTTTGGGCTTTACGCCAAAATATATTTCACAGCGTTTTGATGAAATTGTAGAGTTTAGCGAACTTCGAGAGTTCTTGGATGTACCGCTTAAAAACTACTCGTCCGGCATGGTGTCGCGCATTGCGTTTGCCATTGCCACCATAACAAACCCCGATGTGCTTATAGCCGACGAAATTCTATCTGTGGGCGATTTTCTCTTCCAAAAAAAATGCGAAGAGCGCATGAAAGAAATGATGAAAAGTGGCACAACAGTAATTCTTGTAAGCCATTCTATAGAGCAAATAGAGCGCCTTTGCAACCGTGTTACGTGGATTAAAAAAGGCAAGGTAATTATGAGCGGCAACACACATGAAATTTGCGAGGAATATAAAAAGAGCGAGAGATAAAGGCAAAATAAAAAGCGATTGATAAAAACAATAATTTAGCTTAAACAGCGCAGCGCCAATGCGCCTTGAACGGCAAAACGCTTTGCGGTGTTTTGCCGTTTGCCTTTTGCGATAATTTAAGCGCAACATCGCAAACTTAACCACTTGTCATTTCGACTGGAATGGAGAAATCCGCACCTTATGCTTTGAAAACGCAATGGGTTACAAATTCCTCTCTTCGCTCAAAATGACACATATAAATGCACTTAAGTTATACATTGCATTGCAAAACTTGCTGTATATACAGGTTTTAAATTTCAAGGCTTAAAGCCTTGAAAAAGTGAGGAGCGATTTAATTGGAGAATAAAAGCGAAAATAAAGCGCAAAACCAAGCGCAAGCCGCTGAAAAAGACAGTGTTTCTAAAGCGTTAAAGCGTGTTTCAAACCCAAAACATGCCGCAAGCCTAACAGGCCGTGCTTTTAAAACGCTTAAAGAAAGTGGCGTGCAAGCACTTTATCGTGAAGGTGCTTACAGGTACGATTTGATGACAAAAGGCGAGAGCTGGAAATTCAGGGCAGATTTGCCGCTGGACAGCGAACTTAGAAAACAGCGTAAAAAGTCCTTTAAAATCATGCCGTATTTCTCTGTTGTTGTGCCTTTATACAACACTCCAAAGCTGTTTTTAAAGCAAATGATTAAAAGCGTTTTAAGGCAAAGCTACCGCAAATTTGAACTTGTGCTTGTAGATGCCTCGGATATGCAAAATAAATATGTGAGCGAAACGGTTAAACATTTTGGCGATAAGAGAATTCAGCTGTTTCGCATAGCAAAAAATGGTGGTATATCAGCAAATTCCAATATAGGGCTAAGCGAAGCAGAGGGCGATTATATTGTTTTGTTAGACCACGACGATTGCCTTGCGCCGAATGCCCTTTATGAGATAGCAAAAGCGATTAACGAAAAAGGCGCACAGCTTATTTACAGCGATGAAATTGTACTTACTCAAGATATGAAAAACCTTGCAAATTACCATTTTAAGCCGGATTTTTCACCGGATTACCTTGCTAATTGCAATTATATAACACATGTTTGCGCCTTTAAAAAAGAACTTTTAAGCCAAACGGGGTTGTTTAACAGCGAGTTTGACGGCGCACAAGATTACGATTTGATTTTGCGCCTTAGCGAAGTGGCAAAAAACATTGTGCACATACCAAAAGTGCTTTATTATTGGCGCAGGCACTCAAATTCCACGGCAAGCGATATTAGTGCAAAGCCCGAGGCGATACAGGCGGGCGCAAACGCAATAAAAGAGCATTTGAAACGCAAAAATATCCAAGGCGAAGTTATGCCGCAAAAAAATCATCCGGGGGCTTACCGTGTTAAATATGCGCTTTTAAAACGTCCGCTTGTTTCGGTTATCATTCCGAATAAAGACCATGTAGACGATTTGCGCAAATGCATAGGCAGTGTTTTAAAATTTGGTGGATATGAGAATTTGCAAATAATTGTTGTTGAAAACAATTCGCAAAACCCCGCCACTTTTGAATTTTACAAGCAGCTTAAAACACGGGTTAAAAACTTAAAAATACTGCGTTATAGCGGTGAATTTAACTATTCGGCAATAAATAATATAGCGGTTAATTCAGCAGATGGCGAGCATATTTTACTGCTTAACAACGATGTGCAAATTATAAGCGAGAATTTCATTGAGGAAATGCTAAGCTATTCACAGCGAGAAGACGTTGGCGCTGTGGGCGCTAAACTTTTGTTCAGCGATAACACAATACAGCACGCAGGTGTTTTTATAGGCATTAACGGCTCTGCCGGGCACAGCCACAAAAGCCACCCTGCAAACAGCGGCGGCGATATGTACCGCCTTTGCACAGCACAAAACATGAGCGCTGTAACAGGTGCGTGCCTCATGGTTAAAAAACAGCTTTATTTAAATTTAGGCGGGCTGGACAGCGAGAATTTTGCCGTTGCCTACAACGATGTTGATTTTTGCCTTCGCCTAAGAGAAAAAGGCCTTTTAAATATTATGACACCGTTTGCCGTGGCATATCACCACGAGAGCAAAAGCCGCGGTTATGATGAAAATGCAGGTGGGCAAAAACAAATGCGCTATGAAAAAGAGCGTGATAACTTTAGGCAAAAATATGCGCAATTGCTATTAAAATGCGATGAATATTACAACCCGCATTTTACTATGCTTTATGAAAATTATGGGTTTAAGTGAGTGAAAAAGGAGAAATTATGCGATTAAAATTGAAGATAAAACGCATAAAAGAGCTTTTTGCATACGGCTTGCAGGCACTAAAAGAAGATGGATTTTTGCGCACATTTAAGCGGGCTGTGCAATTTTTTAAAAGGCGCTTTGCCGCTAAAAATGGCAGGTTTTTGCCGCCAAAAAAAGTGTTGGAACAGCAAAAAGCCGCCGATTACAGCACATGGCCAACTTTGAGTATCTGCACCGCCCTTTATAACACAAACCCAAAACACCTGCACGAATTTATACAAAGTGTGCTAAGCCAAACTTGCCCAAATTGGCAGCTTTGCATTGTTAATGCAAGCGATGAAAACCACCGTGAAGTTGCCGAAATTGTGCTGAATTACAGCGATGAGAGAATTATATGCGAGAAGATAGACAACGAGGGCATAAGCGAAAACACAAATGCCGCCGCCACGCTTGCAAATGGTGATTATATAGCCTTTGCAGACCATGACGACTGCCTTGCGCCCCATGCGGTTTTTGCAATTTTGCAAAAATTTAAAAGCACAAACGCAAAATTCGTTTATAGCGATGAAGCGCTTTTTACAAATAGTATAAAAATGGCACATGTTGCACATTTTAAGCCGGAATATGCTGAAGACTATTTGCACACATGCAATTACATTTGCCATTTAGCGGCGGTGGAAAAGCAAATTTTTGATGATATAGGCGGATTTAACGCTGATTTTGACGGCGCGCAAGACCACGATTTGTTCTTGCGCCTTTGCGAAATAACAAAACCTGAACATATACCCTCTGTATTATATTACTGGCGATTGCACGAAAATTCAACCTCGGGCGGCACCGGGGCAAAGCCTTATGTTGTGCAGGCAGGCAAAAATGCTGTTAGCGAGCATTTAAGGCGCACAGGCAAAAACGCAATTGTTAAAGACGGCCTTTTCTCGGGCACTTATAAAGTTGAATATGAAATAGACGAAAAGGCACTTGTTAGCATTATTATTCCAAATAAAGACCATGTTGAAGATTTAGACAAGGCATTAAACTCAATTTTTCAAAAAACAACATATAAAAACTATGAAATTATTATTGTTGAAAACAATTCAGAGGAAAACAGCACATTTGAGTATTATAACAATTTGGAGAAAAATAGGAATAATATACAAATTGTATATTATGATGGTGCCTTTAACTTCTCTGACATTAACAATTTTGCAAGGAAGTATGCAAATGGAGAATTGTTGCTTTTTTTAAACAACGATGTTGAAATTATCAACAGCGAATGGCTTTATGAAATGGTGCAATTGGCATTGCAAGATAATGTGGGCATAGTTGGTGCGAAATTGCTTTATGAGGACGGCACTGTGCAACATGCAGGCATTATAACAGGGCTTGGCGGTTGCGCAGGGCATAGCCATAAGTACGCAAAAAGCACAAGCAGTGGCTATATGTTTAGGTTGGCAACAGTGCAAAATTTAAGCGGCGTAACCGGGGCGTGCATGCTTGTGAAGGCAAAGGTTTTCGATGAGTTAAACGGGTTTGATACACAGTTTGCCGTGGCTTATAATGATGTGGATCTTTGCCTTAGGGCATTGGGTAAGGGCTATAAAATTCTATACACGCCTTATGCACAATTATACCATTACGAGAGCAAGAGCAGAGGGCTTGACGACAAGGATGAAGCAAAAAAACAACGCCTTGGCGGCGAACAAGTGCTTTTAAAACAGCGCTATGGTGATATGCTTGTGAACGATAAGTTCTATAATATTAATTTGACTCTCGACAGCGAAGATTTTGCCGAATCTGCGGCATTGCCGGAGTTTAAAAACACATTTGCAAAGTAAAACGTTTAGCGAGAGCACATTTATTGTTCAAGCAAACACTATTAGCCGATAGCTTTGCAAATGAGTTTAACGCAGCATGATGCGAAATTTGCATGTAGTAAGCGTGTTCGTGTTAATTTACAACAACAACTATCCGTTGGAATATATCCGAACAGAGTAATTCCTAACAGACAAAAAACATAAAAACAAAACAGCAAAACGGAGGGGAAAATGCAAACAACTCAAACGGGAAAGCCATTGCCTTTTGAACAAGCAGAGAATTTCAGAGAGCTTGGCGGCTATAAAAATAAAGATGGCAAATTTATAAAAAGCGGTGTTTTTTTTCGCAGTGGAATGCTTGGCGGCATAAAATCTGAAAAAGATAAAGCGCTTTTTAACTCGCTTGGTATTAAAGCGGTTATAGATTTTAGAAGCCAAGGTGAAAGAGATTACAGCCCCGAGCCTGTTTTCGACGGCATTATGCAAATTTCGCAAAATGCGCTTTTAGATGAGAACAGAAAAGAAGTTAATTACGACATGAAAGCCATATTTGAAGAAGAAAAATGGGAAATGGCGAGCATGGCGAAAAACGGAATTAAATATTACAGCAATATGCCGTTTAACAACAAAGCATATAAAATTTTGTTTGAGTTGATAGCCAAAAACGAGATGCCTATTTTGTTTCATTGCACTGCCGGAAAAGACCGCACAGGTGTTGCGGCGGCGCTTATTTTAAGGGCGCTTGGCGTTAGCGATGATGTGATAATTGAGGATTATATGCTGACAAATAAATTGAGAGATAAAGCGCGCGCAGATTTTGCCGTAAGGTTTGCCGATAAATTAAAAGGCGTGAATGTGCAAGAGGTTGTGCAATCAATTTTAGGCGTAGAAGAAATTCTTATAAAAACAGCATTAAAAGAAATTGATGATAAATATAGCGATTTTAGTGATTATCTTGAAAATGAGTGCGATTTCACAAAGCAAATGCACAAAGAAATGAGAGAAAAATATTTGATAGATTAATTTCATATTAAGCATGTTTAATATGTTTCGTTAGCAATATTCTAACTGTTCACTTTTCACGGCAAAAGCAAAGCTCTTACCCTAAATTTAACTATGCACGGCAAGAGAAGAGAACTTACCCTACAATGCATATTAAACTTACATAAAATATAATAAAAGGAGAACAATTATGCCAACACCGCATATAAGCGCACAAAAAGGCGCTTTTGCCAAAACCGTTTTGATGCCGGGAGACCCTTTGCGCGCAAAATTTATTGCACAAACATTTTTGCAAAATGTGAAAGAAGTTACAAATGTACGCTCTATGCTGGGGTTCACAGGCACGTATAACGGTGCCGAGGTTTCTGTTATGGGCAGTGGCATGGGTATGCCGTCCATCGGCATTTATTCTTACGAGTTGTACACTAATTACGGTGTGGAGAATATAATTCGTGTTGGCTCTGCGGGCTCTTACAGCGAGAATGCAAAAGTGTTTGATGTTGTGCTTGCAAGTGCCGCTTACAGCGAGAGCAATTATGCTTATGTGCAGGGCAAATGCGAAGAGCACACAATTTATCCAAGTGCAAATTTAAACGAAAAATTAAGAGAAAGCGCACAAAATTTAAGCAAACCAATCATAGAGGGCATTTTACATTCGAGCGATGTTTTTTATAGGCAAGACAGCACCCCGTATTGGCAAAAATTGCGAGATGAAAAAAACTGTGTTGCAGTTGAAATGGAGAGCTTTGCTTTATTTCACAACGCAAATGTGCTAAATAAAAATGCGGCGTGCATTGTTACAATTAGCGATAGCTTTGTTACGCACAAGGCAACAACTTCGCAAGAGCGTGAAAAAAGCTTTACAGACATGATGGAGATTGCACTTGGCACAGTGCTGTTATAACGCATTTGTAAAAGTGAGGCAGTGTAAATATGCAAAATATACAATATGAAAAACTTATAGAATTGGCTTTGCAAGCACAAAAAGAGGCTTATGCGCCTTATTCCGGCTTTTATGTTGGTGCAGCGCTTTTGGCAAAAAGCGGCAAAGTTTACACAGGGTGCAATATAGAGTGCATTTCATATTCGCCAACAAACTGCGCAGAACGAACGGCGCTGTTTAAAGCGGTTAGCGAGGGCGAAAGGCAGTTTGCCGCCATTGCGATTGTGGGCGCAAAAAAAAGCGCACTTGGCAACGGTGTGCCTTGTGCGCCCTGCGGTGTTTGCCGCCAAATGCTATATGAATTTTGCACGGATGAGTTAATTGTTTTAATGGCAAAAAACCCGAGCGATTACATCAAAACCACATTGGGCGAGCTTTTGCCCTATGCTTTTGGGCCCGGCAGTTTAGGCTGATTTTTTAAGGGCGGCTGAAATTTTCAGCCGCCCTTTTTTGCGCCTGCATAATTACATCATTACGCAACTTGCAAATTTGAAATTCTGTTTTCGTAAAGCTCTTTTAAATGTGCTAAATCGGCATAATCGTTTAGCAAACTGCCGCTTTCAAGCATATCTATAAGCATAAGCAAATAGGCGCTGTCCGAGCCGTGAAAGCCGTCCACAAAATAGCTGTCGTCCATATTTAGCGTTGATGGGTTTGTGTAGTGGTAGAATTCAAAGCCATGCTCTTTTGCCAAGTTTGTAACAGCAGCATTTATTTCGTGGATATAATCCATATCGTCACGCTCGTTAATTGCGCTCATAGCGCTGTGAGATAGCGGCGGCGTGAAAGTGATAAGCTCTATACCGTTTTGCTCACAAAACTCGGCTATGAACACAATGTCGTTTAGCGCCAATTGCTCCACGTTATCGCCGGGCCTATAGCGCCCGCCCTCTTCGCTTATATCTGTAAGTATATGCTCAACACGCTCGGCATCCGATTTTGTGTTCTCATAAACATCACCATAAATATAGCAGCCGTGCTCGTCAAAACCATTTCCGTTAACCTTTGCGTTAACGCCAATTCTGTTAAAATTTGTGAACATATCAAAAAAACTCAACTTGCCTGCAACAACATCCGCAAACATATCTTCAAAAGCTATATTGTAAGTGATATTATCGGGGATATATAGCCAATCTTCCATAAAAGCCGTTGTGGCACCTGTATACCAATCGGGGTTAAAAAAATAATCGTCTAAACTTATTATAAGCACTTTTGGCAGTGCCTCTTTTTCTATTTTGGGCAATGTTGTAACAAGGCCTGTTGTGGTGGGCGAAAGCGAACCGGCATTGTAGAAACTTACATCCTCGTTGAAATAGAAATCTCTAATTTGTAAAGAGCGAGAAGTGCCTGTTACAAGGATATCCGCCTGTTTTTGGTGAAGCATGTTGAATTTATAATAAGTTGCATCGTTTGAATAAGCTTTGCCGTATAAAAAGCCTTCGCCCATAAAGTTTTGAACATAGGGCACAAAATAAGTTGGCAAAATTTCGCCGGATAAAAGCACCGGCGAAAGTGAAAATAACAATATTAAACTGAATGCCGTAATTTTTATTGCGGCTTTTTTCATTTTGTATACCTCACCTACAAAGTAAAAATTTCATAGGGCCTAATAAGCTCTAAATCGGTTTTGTCGTGCGTTATATAAATAATTGTTTTGCCCTTTGCCGTGCTTTGCAAAAATGATACGGTTTTTTCCTTTATTTCATCGTCTAAGCCTTTGAAAGGCTCATCTAAAAGTAAAATGTTGCACTGTGTAAAAAGTGCGCGAATTATGGCAACTCTTCTCTTCATTCCGCCCGATAATTCACGAACTTCCTTGCCGCCCAAGCCGCCAAGGCCCACATGGTTCAGTGCGCTGTCAAGCTTTGTTTTTAAAGCGGCCGTCATTTTGCTCTTGTAAAGGTGCGGCAACATTATATTTGTGTAAACATCAAGGTTTTCGCAAAGCCTGTTCTCTTGAAAAACAGCGCTTAATCTTTCGTTTTCCATGCCGCTCACACTGCCGCTATCCTGTGCTTCAAGCCCCATTAAAATGCGAAACAGCGTTGTTTTTCCGGCACCGGAGCGCCCCATAACACAGCTAATTTCGTTTTTTTTAAAAGCGATGTTAAAATTTTCAAATACAGTAACATCACCGTATTTTTTGCAAATGTTCTCTAATACAATCATTTAAAGCGCACCTTAACTAATTTTTTTAAGCCGTTTTTTATTAAAACTAAAAACAATTTTTCAAACAAAAAACTAATTGCAATTATAACAACTGTCCATGCAAAAAGGGACGGGGTGTCGAGAAAAATTTTCGCCTGATATAAATTTCCGCCAATTGAATTTTCGGTAAAACCTATAACCTCTGCGGCAATTCCGGCTTTAAAACTCATGCCCAGCCCTACAGTGCAAGCAGATTCAAAAAAAGGCATTATTTGTGGCACTATAATATATTTTGTGTTAGCAAAATTAGATATTTTAAAAACAAAGCTCATTTCGGCAAGCTGCTTGTTTAAATTTTTAATTCCGCTAAAAATATTGGTGTAAACCACAGGCATAACCATAATAAAACTTATAAAAACAGCTATGTTTTCGGCGGAAACCCATATAATTATAAGCACAATTATAGAGGCAACCGGCACAGATTTTGCAATGGTGATAAACGGGCTTATAAACTGCCTGAACGGTTTTATTTTGCTTGAGAGCACGGCAAATAAAATGCCTATTAACACCGCTAAAACAAAGCCAAAACTTATTCTTAAAATGGTGAAAAACACAGCTTGCCAAAAATATAAATGCTGAACTAAAAACAAAAGCTCTTTTAAAACCGATGCCGGAGATGCAAGCAAAATTTGGCTGTTTACCGCAATAGTTGCCACTTGCCAAATTGCCAGCCACGATAGCAGCACCCAAATTGGCACTTTTTCCTTTTTCATTGCGCCTTTATCGCTGTTTACAAAAGATTTCATAGCTTAGTTTTGCACCCCCACAGCAATTTGTTTTTAAAGAAAATAAGCCCAATTTTGCACAATTAGCATAGGTTAAAGCGGCAGCAATACTAATTTTTTAGCTTTTAGCTTTCTTAGGTTTTTTAACCTTTTGCACTTTAATTTTGTTGTTTTGCTCTTCTGTTTCAAGCTGAACTATCGCTTCAATAAGTGCACTGCCTGCCTGTTTTGGGTTGTTGTTTTCATCCGCATTTTGTGCTTTTCTGCTTTTGCCGGCTTTAACCATAAGGCGCACAAGCGCAAAAAGAATGCTGAAAAGGGGAACCATAACAAGCATGCCCACAACGCCCCAAAGCCCGCCGCCTATTGTAACCGCCGCAAGCACCCACATGCCCGGCAAGCCAACACTGCTGCCCACAACTTTCGGGTAAATTAAATTGCCCTCCACCTGTTGAAGCACCGTTGAAAACACTATATACCAAATTGCCAACACAGGGTCAACCATCAAAATTAAAAATGCGCCTACAATTGCGCCCAAAAATGCACCAACAATGGGAATTAGCGCAAGCACACCCACAAGTGCACTTATTGTTGTGGCGTAGGGGAAGCCGAAAAGCGTCATTCCCGCAAACGATAAAACACCCAATATAACTGCTTCTGCGCATTGCCCCACAACAAAGTTTGAAAATGTTGTTTTCGCCATTTTCATTATATAAGAGCTTATGATGAAAAGTTTTTCCGGCAGTAAAACTTCAAATAAAGTTTTAAACTGCTCTTTCAATTTCTCTTTCGACATTAAAATGTAAATAGCAAAAATAAGCGCTAACACGGCATTTGTTATGCCGCCAGCTATAACGCCCACAATATTAACCGCACCGCCTAAAACTGTGCTTAAACTTGTGGTTGCATAATTTATTGCATCGTTAACAATTTCGCCCCACTGCAAATTAATTCCGCTTAAAAGCTCCGTTATGTGCTCATCTTGCGATAAAGTGTTTGTAATCCATTCACTCGCCTGCGGCAAAAACTCTGCCACCGCTTGCCCTAAAAGCACAAAGGCGTTGCCAATTTCGGGAATAACCAAAACGGTTATAAACAAAATTACAGCAATAATTATTATAAGGGATATAACAATGCCAAGTGCCCGCCTAAGTTTTACTATTCCGGGTTTTTCGGCCTTAGCAAGCACATGCCGCTCGAAAAAGCCCATGGGTAAGTTGAGCACAAATGCTATAACACAGCCCAAAATTAAGGGGTAAAGCACGTTAACTATGCCCAGCATAAATTGCCAAACCGTTTGTAAATTATTTAAGCTCCAAGCAAAAAGCACAAGCAAAAAGCCTGCACCAAGCAATGCCATAATGGTTTTTTTGTTGATACTCAATTATATCCCAACCTTTACACACATTAAAATATTATTTGTTATATATTATACCACGCTTTGTAAAGCTTAGGCAAGATATAACGCAAATATAATAGATTTTGCACTTTGCCTTGCTTTTAAAGAGGTTAGCCGTTAGGGAGTAATCCGAGTTCGTATTATTCCCTAACGGCTAAGAGCTGTGAATAAAAAGTTAAAATTTAATAAAGCTATTGTCATGTAGGGCAAAAAATTGTATAATATAAGGAAGATTGCAAAAAGCAATTGTTTTGCGCATACATTTTTTTTGTTTTTAAAAGAATTAGCGCAAAATAATGTGCTGTTATTCTAATTATTTCGGAGGTACAGTTTTGTTCAATAAATTAATTAAAACCGCAAGCTTGGCTCTTGTGCTTATAATTGCACTTAGCGCTTGCCACAGGACAACACCGCAAAGCGTGGGCACAATAAGTGAAACAGAAATTCCCGCAGGCATTTATTTGATGTATCAATACAACGCATACAGCATGGCAACTAACCTTTTGGAAGATGAAAACGACAATGTTTTCACCGCAACCATAGAGGGCAAAACAGGCCAGGAATATATTGAAGAGGAACTGCTGAAAAGTTTGCAGCGCTATGTTTGGGTTGTTGAAAACTCTACGCCCGACATGTTAACAGAGGAAGAAATTGCTTCAACCACACAAAGTGCTATGTTTAACTATTCGTATTTGTCTGAATCTTACAGCGCAAACGGTATAGGTGAGCAAAGCTATGTGGATTATTATTTAATAGAAACAAAGTTTGAAAAATTGCTGAGCGATTACACTGAAGAAGAGGGTGAGAGCATTAGCGATGAGCAAGCTATGAACTATATGAATGAAACATATAAAAATTTATCTACGCTTATTTTCCCAAGTGCAAAAGCAGACGGCACAGCATTGAGCGATGAAGAATTAGCACAAATTGAAGATATAGCAAGCACGCTTGTAAAAGATTTAGATGGCGGCACTATGGAAGAAGAGGGCAGAGCCGCTTTGGAAGAGGCCGCACAAATTGCCGGCATTGAAATTACAGACGAGCTAAGTGCACAGTACATTAGCACGAATTTTATAACCGAGGAAAGTGCGAGCATTTATTACAGCGAGCAAGACGCACAAATGCTTTTAGAAGCGAGCGAGGGCGACGCCATGCTTAGCAAAGAGCAAAGCCCTGTGGTGGTATACCAAATGGTGCCAAATTTTGCCGATGAAGAAGAGTTTGAGGCCACTTATAAAAGCAGCATTGTGGGCGAGATAATTTTTGATATTTTTACTGCACTTATAGATGAAGAGAGTGCAAGTTTTGAAGTTAATTTAAACCAGAGCGCACTTGATGCTTATAGTGCGAAAAACATAGCTTAACATTAAGCGTTTTATGCAGTTTAAAAGGTATAGCGTGATAACACGCTATACCTTTATCTAACACACGGCCATGCCAAATCTTCATTATTTAAAGAGATAATAAATTTTGTTGTGCTATGCAAAGAACGGAGATTATTATGAAACCTAAAGTAGCTTTTATTTGCGTGCATAATTCTTGCCGTAGCCAAATGGCCGAGGCGCTTTCAAAGCACCTTGCCGCTGATGCTTTCGATGCCTATTCCGCCGGCACCGAAACAAAGCCGAATATAAACCAAGACGCTGTGCGCCTTGTGCTTTTGCATTACGCAATAGATATGGAAAAAAGCCAATGCTCTAAACTTATAAGCGATATACCTCCCGTGGATATAGTTATAACTATGGGTTGTAATGTAAACTGCCCTTATATGCCGTCAAAGCACCGCGAGGACTGGGGCCTTGATGACCCAAGCGGCAAAAGCGACGAAGAATTTTTGCGCACTATAAACATTATACATGAAAAGGTGCTGAACCTGAAAAAGCGCATTGAAAATAATGAAATAGCACTATAATTTTAGCACAGTTTTTAAGATGCTCTTGCAGGCAAACACATTAAGAGCAATGCCTCTTTTTAAAAACTAAACAAAAGCCACACAAACACCGCCGAGCACTGCATAGCAGTGCTCGGCGGTGCAATTATAAGGAGTTATCATGACATGAGAAGTAATTATTGTAAAGTAATATATTCTATCAGCTCTCCATAACCTCTATCTTCCATTTCATCATAAGGCACAAATGCAAGTGCGGCGCCGTTTATGCAGTAGCGCAAACCGCCGTCTTCCTGTGGGCCGTCGGTGAACACATGCCCCAAATGAGAATCGCCTATTCTGCTTTTAACCTCCACACGGCTCATACCAAGGCTTACATCCTCGTGCTCTGTAATCACATCTTCGGCTATGGGCCTTGTGAAACTTGGCCAGCCCGTGCCCGAATTATATTTGTCGTCTGAAGAGAAAAGCGGCTCTCCCGTTACAATATCAACATAGATGCCCGGTTCGAAAAACTTGTCATACTCGCTGGAGTACGGCCGCTCTGTTCCTCCGTTTTGCGTAACTTCATATTGCAAAGAATTTAAATCCTCTTTAATCTCGGCATCTGTTGGCATGGTGAAGTCGTCGGGGTTTATCGTCGGTTCGCCCTCGTTATCTTTCAGCGGTGGCAATTCTATATGGCAATATCCGTTCGGGTTTTTCTTTAAATAATCTTGATGGCGCTCTTCAGCCTCGTGGTAATTATCAAGTGGCAAAAGTTCAACGGCAAGTTCGTCTTCATAAGATTTTTGCAATTCATCTAAGAACAGCTGCGCCTCGTCTTTATCGTCCTCGTTTTCATAATATATGCCCGAGCGATATTGTGTGCCCATATCGTTGCCCTGCCTGTTTATGCTTACAGGGTCTATCACTTTAAAAAACTCTGTTAAAAGCGTGGTTAAATTTGTTTCATCGGCACTGTAAATAACTTTAACCGTTTCTGCGTGCCCTGTGTTTTTGTATAAAACCTCTTCATAAGTGGGCTGCTGAGTGTTGCCGTTAGCATAACCTGAACTTGCATGATAAACACCCTCTAAGCGGTCCATATATTCTTCAACACCCCAAAAACATCCGCCTGCAAGGTAAATTGTTTTAAGGTTTTTATCCTGCGGTAAATTTAAAAGTTCATAATCACTTTGCGCTATACCGTTCACTTCTTGCACATTGCCCTCCTCTTGCCCGGGCGAGCTTAACAAAAATGTTAATGCAACAATTGCAACAACTGCCACTGTTACGCCCGTGCTAACAAAACTTTTCGCCATAAAATCACCTTTGTTTCTTTAATACATTCTGTTAACTACGAAATTTGTCCCTGCATCGCAAAATATACTGATTTGGTATATTTTATGATTTGATTGTACCATATTTAAAAACAATTTTCAATATGCAAACCGCTAATTTCACAAAATTTACACTTATTGTTAAAAATGCTTTGGTATATTAGTTTAATTTGATGTTAGAACTGCGCATTTGCAGGCCAATTGGCAAATGTAAGTTAAATGCAAAACACACGCATTATGTATCTCAGTTGACTTTATTTGGCAAAAAAGATATACTTTTTATTAGCGTTTCATTTAGTTTTCATAATGGTTTTATAAAAGATTTAGTTTTAAGAACAAATTTTCACAGTATCATTTTACATATTTTACAAACCCTAAGGAGTAAAAATGGGCAATAAAAAACACATATTTAGGCAAATGCAATCTTATATAACAATTGCTATGTTAATTAGTATAGCTTTAACTGCAATGTTTTACTTGGGCAATATGTATCCATTTGGCACAAGATCCAATCTTGTTGTAGATCTTGGCGTTCAATACAGCGATTTTATTTTGTTTTTCAAAAATGCATCTTTGCAAGATTTTTTATATTCATTTACAAAAGGTTTTGGCGGGCAAACTATCGGCCTTGCAGCCTACTACATGCTTTCTCCATTTAATTTAATAGCATATTTTTTCGATGATTCGCAAATTCAATTAGCCATAACTGTTATTATCTATGCAAAATTTATTTTTATAGGGTTTTGCGCAAATTATTATCTTTCAAAACATTATAGAAAATATACTATACCATTTGCGTTAATGTATGCACTTTGTCCGTACTTTGTTATGTACTATTTTAATATTATTTGGTTAGACGCTTTTGCGATATTTCCACTTTTATTATTAGGTTGTGAAAAGATAATTGATAATAAAAAAATTAGCTTTTTTATAGCAACTTATACTATTTCTCTTATAATGAATTATTATATAACCTATATGTCCAGTTTATTTATAAGCTTATACTTTTTTTACTACTATTTCACAAATTACAAATTTGAAATTAAATTTTTAGCTAACAAATTGTTTTTGATGATAAAATCGGTGGTAATTTCGGCTTTTATTGCTTCACCTATTTTAATTCCCACTATTGTAAACCTACAAGGAAATAAAATACAAGAACAGAGCGTTTTAGGCGATGCTTTTCTTAATCCGGATAGAGTGTTTAATCCGCTTTTACTTTTCAGCAATATTTTTAGTGGAAACTATTTAATTGACACTATACCTTTTGTTTTTTTCACTATTTCTTGTGCTGTATTATTAATTGCATATTTTTCTTCCGGTGCATACACAAAAAAAGAAAAAATACTGTCCTTTAGTGTAATTGCTTTTATGCTTTTTTCATTTTTTTACAATTTTTTATATTTAATTTGGCACGCTTTGGCTTACCCGCAAGGGTTTTACTACAGATTTTACTTCACCTATATTTTCCTTATAGTATTAATTATGAGAAAAGGGCTTGAAGGATTAAATAATTTAAAATTTAAACATTTTTTTGTTGGAGTTATCCTTGTAATCGGCTCTTCATATATATTTTACTTTTTAACTCCACACTTGCATTGGGGTATGCACACACTCCTTTTCACAACTTGCTTTTTAATCGGATTAATAGCTTGTATTTATTTAAATTATAAAAAATTTAAGTATGCAAAACTTATACTCTGCCTTGTTATAACGGCAAATGTATTGTTTGACAGTGTATTTATATTTTTAGCATTTACACAAGATGGATATGTTCTTCACTATCAAAACCCTTATAAGGGTGAATATGATATAACAAAGCCAATTGTGGAATATATTGATGATGATACGTTTTATCGCATGGAAGATTTATCTGCAAGGCCATATAACCAGCCGATGGCATTTGATTATTACGGTTTAAGCCATTTCAGTTCAAATTTTGATTCCCATGCAAAACATGCATTTATTTATTTTGGATACGATAACACATATTATAGCCAACAATATAATAAATCTATGCCTTTAGTTGACAGTTTTTTTGCTGTGAAATATTTAATGGCATTTAATGATATAGATGTTAGTGATGAATATGATTTAATTTACAACACCGATTATAAATCGCTATATCAAAACCCGTATGCATTCCCAATAATATATACTGCAAATAAAGGTATGCCAGGATTACAAGCAAATAAAGAAGAAACTTTAGATGTGGTTTTTAAACATATAGGCGCTACCGATGATTTATACAAAGGCGCAGGAGAGCTGAATTTTTCTGCATTAGAACAAGCAAGTAATATTGCCCAAGATAATGCCGCAAATATAACATATCAAGATGCGAATGTTATTAAATTTAATATTACTGCTAATGCCAACGAGGCAATATATACAACTATTCCTTTTGATACATCATGGTATATTTTTAGAAACGGTGAAAAAATTGAGCCCGATAAGTTCATTGAATATTTTTTAAGCATAGAGCTTGCTGAAGGATATAACGAGTTTTATATGGTTTATATCCCTAAAGGGCTGATATTAGGCTTAGGGCTTTTTATCTTAGGTATCTCGGCGGTAATTTTTGATACATGTAAAAAAAGAAAATCACAAAAGCATAAAGAAATATTAAACGTAAACACTAATAAAAAATAGTAATAATTCAATACAAAAATAATTTTTAACATAAAATTAAGGTGAAGCCCTATGCTTATTTGGGCTTCACCTTTTGCGTTTATTAAATTGTTAATACTGCTTACTAATTTTAGTTTTTTTTAGCTTTATAATGGCTTTAACTATAAAAATTAAACAAATAATTATTGCAATAACAGTTAGCGCAAATCCTAAATAGAACCCTTGTGGGCGATAGATCAATTCAATCTCATTATCTCCCACTTCGCCTTTAATCCCAATAAATCCATTTGAAACTTTTTCTATTTCTACATTTCTTCCATTTACAATTGCCCTAAAACCTTCCTCGTAGGGAATAGAAAATAAAATTAAGTTTTCTTTATCTAAAGTTATCGCTGCTCTTGCACCATCATTGGTATATTCAAAGTAATGCGCTGAAATTTCTTGCCTATTTTTAATATCTTCTTCGTATAAACTTATATCTAAAAGTTCTTCTTTTGATATTTCTTGCAATAAACCACTATATTTTTGCGCTTGGTCTTCATCGAGTATTATTGCTTTCAGTAAAGCATATTGCTTATTTTCAAACGATAATTCGTCAAAATCATCTTTCAGCACATATTTGTCATAGGTAAAACCCATAGGGATATAGTTTTCGTATTCACTAATTTTATAATTTCCTTGAATTTCTGTGTTGATAGTACTTTCAATAGAAATTGATGGAGAATATTTTTCAAGCGAAACCCAATATTGAACAGATAAAAAGTTTAAAACCGGTTTTAAATCTTCGCCCGGCATACTAATTACAGATCTTGCAATTCCCATTGCGTTATAAAATTCAAAGGCAGAGCCATGTATTGTACTTGAAAAATTAGTTACTGTTGCATTGTTTAGTGCAATGCCTATATTCATAAAATAATAATCGCTGCCTATTCTATATCCGGTATCACTTTTTTCAAGTTCAACTTGGCTGTTAATGGTGTTATAGTTTAAAACATCTTCCGCTTTTCTACCGCGAGAGTGATAATATGTGTTTATCATCCCTGTTGCAGCACTGCATAAAATTACACATAATAGTAAAAAACTTAAACCATATTTAAAGCTTTGTATCTTACGAATATTTAAAGTGATTATAAACCCTAAAACACTTACTATAAAAAACACTCCGGCGATAACAATATTATATACAAAAGTAACTTTAAAATAAAATATAAACCACACAGCTATAAGGGCAAATAAGCCCCACAAAGCAATATAAGCCCAATATCCTTTTTTCAAAGATATATCTTTATTATCAAGGCTAATTGCTGATGAAAGCGCCATAATTAAAATAGGCATAAAATACCATCTTGTGTAATATTCCGGATTAAACAAACTAAATGCACTATTCAGCACCGGAACAAATGCAAATATTAATGAAACTACCAATAGCTTACTTATCCATGTTTTTTTATTATTAAAGTAATATGCCATAACTAAAACAATGCTAAAAACAGGCAAGAATAATTCAGGGGCATTGGTAAAGCCTTGCATAAAAAAGCCTTTATCAAATATACATTCGGCAGGCATCAACAATGCTCTTACAAATTCTGCTATATAAATAGGTTTTATAATAATCATATTTAAAACACTATCATAACCGGCTTCGGAAATTCTTGGATTAGAAAGCAATGAATATATTGTGGGAATGAGTATTACACCGGCAGCCATTATTCCCACAATTGTTTGAATTGCAAGGCTTATAAACCGCTCTTTATTTAATATATATTCTTTACATACAAGTTTTACAATAAAATACAATATTACAAAAACTGCAATCCCAACAAATAAAACACTATTAGTGCTTAACAATAAAAACACCATTATACCAAAGAAATATTTATTATCCTTTTTCATTCCTAAGTCTAATGCGAGTAAAATCAAAGGTGCTAAAGCTGTGACATCATAAAAATGAAAGAAATTCATATTACTTATTTGATACCCTGAAAATGCATATAAAACACTACATATCAAAGCCGATTTTTCAGATGCATATTGCCTTATATATATGTAAGATGTCAATCCCGCAACGCCCATTTTCACAAGCAAAAACAAACCCATTAAACTGTATATTTTATCAGGGCTAAATAATAACGAAACCCAAAAAAACGGCGAGCCAATAACATAAAAGCTAAATGATTGGATAAAGCCATTCCCTAAATCCATGCTTTGTGTCCACCAAATATCGCCTGTTTTAATTGCCTCGTTACAATGTTGCCAAAAAATAACTTGTTGCTCTACAAAGTCACTGCCAAGATAGAAAAAACCGCCATTTAGTATTGTATATGGAACAACAAAAATTGCTCCTGTTATAAAAGATATAAAAAAAGCTTTTATATATGCATTATATTTATTTTGCTGCATTTTCCCTCCTATGTGAGTATCTCGCTTTATATTTTAAAACTTTAGTTATAAATTCAAAAAACTGCAATTAGCCAAAAATTTTATCTTTGTATTATATTTTCGCTAAAATATAATTGCTGTAAAAGAAGCTGAAATTTCATTTAAGCTTCTTTTTTTGCAACAGTTTTTCTTTTACGCTATATATAAACGTCGATTGCATATATAAAAATATCAGTGCATAATTAAATATATATCTTGATCTTGTTTCCCATACTAACAAAAACATCATCAACAGCACAACGCTAATGCTTAAAATCATATCAAAAATGTTCTCTTTTGTTCTTAGCAAACAATGAGCAAGTAAACCTATTAAAACTATAATATGGCCACTTTGCACTATTAAATTATATATATAATTATAATCTGCACCCGGCAACATAATTTCATGTAAAAAAGTATTATGCACAGGGTCTATTGCCAGCTTATTATTGGCAAAATATGTGCCGTCTGCCCAAGTGTACTGAACTTTGTTTATATAATGGTTTAATAGCTCGCTTGGCTCTTTATTATTAAATATACTTTTTATTTCTTCAAAAGCATAGTCGTTTATCTCTGCTACATCTTCACATTCCGCAGATTTTACATGGTAATCAGGGTTGTAGCCTCCATTGCCACTTAGCCCCATAAGTATGTAATGCGAGGGTGGAAGCCTGTGCTCGTCTAAATTTGTTAAATCAATTATTGCGTTATTATTAAGCCATATATTATAAGAAAACAGCAATGTAACTATAACAAACCCAGATACTATTAAGCCTTTAAAATGATTTTTAACTTCTTTATATAACACTAAAGCAATTAAAAATGCGAATAATATAAAAAGTACTGTCGGCTTTATTTTATAGCCCAAAGCAAAAACTATCGCAAAGGCACAATAATTCAAACACCTATGTTTTTCATCTTTAATAATACAAGCTATAAAATAAAGCAAAAGTGAAACAAACGGAATTGATAGAGTATCTGTATAAAATATAGGCGAATATGCATATAACGGCAAAAATGCAAATGCGCTAACTGCAAAATATAAGGCTTTTTGCGAATTGTATATTTTTCTTATGGTGAGATAGAAAAATAAAACGCCAAAAATTAAAGCGAAAACATTTAATATAAGCCCCGCCTGTAATGCTGTAATAGGAAAAACTTTACATGTAACTTTAAAGTAAATTGCTAATATTACAGTTATAAAAAAATTGTTATTGCTTTCCAAAAAATATTGTAATGAATATGTTAAATATCCATTGCTTGTTATATCTTGAGCACCGCCGAATATGCGCCCAAAATCCCAAGCGGGTAAAACTTGCAAGGAAAAAGCTGAAAAGCACATAAGAAAAAACTGAACTATAAGTAGCGCTAAAAATATCTTATCATATAAGGCAGGTTTAATTTTATCTATTGCTAAGGCTGATAAAACATTGGCAATTAGTAAAGCAATTGCCAAAGAAAACTGCATTAAATTAAAAGCAGGCATGTTGAGCAGTATAAAAATTGCATAAATAAAAAACAACAATTTAAAACAGATTGATTTTAAATTTATTTTCGCCATTCAAATACCTCATAAAATAATCTATTAAAAATGTTGTTTTCAAATATTTTGCTATATTTTTTGGCTCAGGGCAGTTAATGTTCGCTTTTTTGCTATTCTTGCTGAAAAACATCTATAAAAGTGCACCGCAGCACGAAGTTTGAATTTTTTTAAACTATGAATGAATATCATTTAGCGGCTTAACGCTCAAATTTTTACTTTTTTTAATAATTGCATTTAATGCAAATGCAATGTTTATTATCCAGATAAGCCCTGTGAAAACTATTGTTGGAATTCCATATCTGTCTATATTTTGGGCAGTTACAGCTAAAAAAAGCAGATAGGGGAATATGTTAAACGATAAAATAATATTTAATATACACCATTTTTTATTTATAAGTGTGAATTTTTTGCTTAAAACTAATAATATAATAGAAATTAGAAATATAATAAACGAATAATAAGCAGCTGTTGTGTGAAAGATGATAGATAAATTCGCATAATATGTGTTAAATAACAAATTAGAAACTAATCCTGTATCGACAGATTGATTTTGAAACCGCTCATTGCTTAAATCTGTTCCTATATCTTGTGGGTATGCATAACTATCTGAAGAGAGGGTTTTGAAATATTCTATCCAAGCTCCCGATTCATATAAATAATCAAAATGTAAGGTTTGGCTTGCGTATGTATATTTTCTGCTTACACCGCTAACTCCCGGGTGAACCACACCTGAAACAATGCCATAATTAGCTTTATAGCTTTCAAAAAAGCGCGATGGTGAATTAATAAAACAATTTGCTAAATACCGAACACTATCAATAATGCCGGGTTGAAAAGTATAACTGAAAGAATCAATAGCACTTATTTTATTATCGTTTATAACAATTGTCATTTCCTCGCCATAAACAATATCACCTTGAGGCACAAAATACCGTAACCCGTCAATTAAAAAGCTGCTTGCGTAAGAGCTAACGGAATCGCCTTCTAAGTTCGCGCCTGTTGTAATATCGCTATACGCACTTACATAAAACAATATTGAAATTAGCAATAAAAATATCAATATTATTTCTTTGAAAATATTTTTAATGTTAACTTTCCCTTTTAAATCTACAACTTTATAGCTAAAATAAATTAGTAAAATTACAGGGAAAAACATTTGCTTTATAGCGTAAGCTATTAATAGTGCTGATAATGAAATTAAAAATAACAGTATTTCTTTAATTAAAATTTTTTGTTTATCCACCGGTTTGTATTTATAAAAAAGAAGCATTATTAAAATATAAATTGAAGAAAACACAATAATAAAAAACTCTGTTAATATTGCGTGAGAATAAGTTAAAACTATAACGTTCAAAAATAAAACAGCCATAGCAACTAAAAGGGTAAGCCCTCTGCCGATTAATTTAGGTATATCTAAAAGGCAAAGTATTGCCATAACGCAAGCTACAAAAGTTATATATATTAAGAACAAACCTAAAGTTAATCCGTATATAGTGTAGCTGAATATTTTACCGAATACAAATAAAACAAATGGAACTACAGGCCCTCTAATTGCTGAATATGAATTTGAAGTGCCGTCAAAAAACTCTGCGTTATTTAGATAAACGGCAGAGTCTGCTGTGAAAAGAAGTGGCAAAGAGAAAAATATTAGCGTAATAATTAGTGCGCCAAATATCTCGTACCATTTTATATTAAAATTTATCGGCATTTTTTTCATTTTACAATAAGCTCCAAATTTGAATTTGAGAAATAATCGTTAGTATCCACCTTTATAAATTAGCTTTTGAATTTTTTAATAAAGTTAATAACCGTATCTTGCTCTTCTTTTGTTATATAAGGGCTTATTGGAAGCGATAAAGCCACTTTACACATATTTTTTGCTACAGTACAATCTTGCACTTGGTGTGGAAGATGCTTTTCCATAGCCTTTTGTTCACTCATAACTTTCGGATAGTAAATCATTGTTGGAATGCCATTTTCTTTTAAGTAAGCTTGAAGAGAATTTCTTTGATCTTCACTTTGCAAAATTAATGTATATTGAGCCCAGCTTGAAAAATATCCTTCTGGGATAAATGGAGTTTGAACATAATCTTTTAAATTAGCTGTGTAATAATCGGCCTTTTCATTGATATCTTCAAGCTCGTATTTTTTAAATGCATTTAATTTTACTTGCAAAATAGCTGCTTGAATAGTATCAAGCCTGCTATTTAAGCCTATTCTATCATTATCATATTTGCCGCCAATTCCCTTGCCGTGAACGGCAAAAGAGCGTAATAGCTGAGCTGTATCGGCGTCATTTGTGAAAATTGCACCACCATCACCATAGCAGCCAAGAGGTTTTGCCGGGAAAAAGCTTGTTGTTGTTGCATTGCCAAAGCTCCCGGCTTTTTTATTACCAATAGCACCGCCATAGCCCTGTGCAGAATCCGACAAAACTAATAAATTATACTTATCTGCTATTTCTTGTATTTTAACATAATCAGCACAAAGCCCAAATAAATCAACCGGAATAATCACTTTAGGAGTAAGCTTGCCTTTATTTATAACAGCTTTTATAGCTTCTTCAAGTTTATTTGCACAAATATTAAAAGTGTCTTTTTTTATATCAACAAAAATAGGTGTTGCACCCTGAAGAGCAACAGTTTCTGCAGTGGCAAAAAAAGTGAAATCAGGCACAAATACAGCATCGCCTTCACCAATGCCCCAAGCCATCAAAACTAAATTTAAAGCATCTGTTCCGTTAGCGCAAGATATACAATGCTTTACTTTTGAGAATTCAGCTAAATTATTTTCTAAAGTTTTAACTTCTGTGCCGGATATAAAATTAGCGTTTTGGCAAACAGTTATAATTGATTTATCTATTTCTTCTTTTAAAACTTCGTATTGTTTTTTAAGATTTCTAAATTCCATAATTAGCCTCTTTCTTGTAAATTCCCATCTGTTTCTTTATAGCTTCTATTGCAAACTGTGCAGGATAAATCATCTTTTAACCTTTCACCACACTCGCAAGCCCAGCCATACTGCCTTGCCGGTATTCCAAGCATAACAGCATAATCTTTAACGTCTTTAGATACAACAGCGCCTGCTCCAATTAAAGCCCATCGGCCAATAGTTACTCCGCAAACTATTGTAGCATTTGCACCAATGCTCGCCCCTGTTTTAACAAGTGTTTTTTTATACGCTGCATTACCTTTAGGGTATTTTGCCCTTGGTGTTAAATCGTTTGTGAATACCATAGATGGGCCGCAAAAAACATAATCTTCAATCTCTACACCCTCATAAATTGAAACATTGTTTTGCACTTTTACACCGTTGCCTATTTTAACATTGTTGCCAACATTAACATTTTGCCCAAATGAACAATTTTTGCCAATTACACTGCCTTTTTGAATGTGAGAAAAATGCCATATTTTAGTGTTTTCTCCAATAGTTACGCCATCATCTATATAACTGCTTTCGTGCACAAAATATTCCAATTAAAATTCTCCTATCATATCGGTGCTTGCAAAATTGTCTAATGGCAATTTAACTGCCTTTCCTGTTTTTTGGCTTTTGTAAATTGCCAAAATCATCTCTAAGGCGTTTTTGCCGGCAATTTCGTCAACATAAGGTTTTCTATCATTTTTTATGGCGTCTATCATGTCTGCCAAAAGGGAAGTGTGCCCATTTCCGTAAACATTTTCTGTCTTTTCAATAAAACCTTCTTTTGTAACTGTTTCAGATTTAAAATTCCAAACATCAATAGTATTAGTAGATTTGCCGCCCAATTTGACAGTGCCGTTTTCTCCGAAAAGATACAATGTTTCTTCTAAATTTTGCGGATACACATTTGTTGTTCCCTCAATTGTGGCAAGCGAGCCGTTTTTAAACTTTACAACAGCCACACCAATGTCCTCGGCTTCGAGATAATCGTGAAACCTCTGTCTTGTTGCTCCGTAAACCTCCACAACTTCATCGTTCATCATCCAGCGGAGCAAATCAATTCCATGAATACACTGGTTCATTAAACAGCCGCCATCTTCTTGCCATGTGCCCCTCCAAGGAGCTTGCTCAAAGTAGTTTTCGTTCCTGTTCCACCTAACGTGAATACTGCCGTGGCTTATTTTGCCAAAACTGCCGTTTTCAACGGCTGTACGCATTTCCCTAACAGCCAAATTGAACCTGTTTTGATGACACGCCGAAACTTTTAACCCTGTTTTATTAGCTTTTTCAATTATTTCATCAGCCTCTTTAATGCTCATCGCCATAGGTTTTTCAATAATAACATTAGCACCTAAATCCAAACAATCTAAAGCTATTTTGGCATGTTTACCACTCTCTGTTGCAATTGCTACTATATCAGGCTGTTCACTTTTTAACATTAAAAGATAATCGGTGTATTTATTGATGCTATTATCATTTTCTAAAGAGTGTTTTTGTAAAAGCGCTTGCATATTTTCTTCTTTTATATCGCAAACAGCACAAATTTCTGTTTTATTTTCAAGGGCCGCTTTTATATGATTTGTGGATATTCTACCACAGCCTATTAATGCAAATTTCATATTTGTTTCTCCTTTTGTTTTTGTATTAAACTTTGATTTATTTTATCAAAATAATCGCCTACCACATCTATCGAATGATACTTAACAACAAAATCTCGTGATTTCTTTCCTATACTATATAAATTCTCTTTTTCATCAATAAGATTTTTTAACACTTCTTTAATTGTTGTTGGGCTTGCATTAATTAATGGTATTTCTCCTTTTTCAACGCATCCGGCATTTTCATAAAGCCAAACTAAATCTTCTCTTAATGCACACACAACAGGTTTTCCCATAGCCATAGCCTCCATGCTAAACATAGCATACCAACCCATAATTAACTGATCAACTACTATATCTGCTTGTGCTACAACTTCTAAAAACTCTTTATTGGAAACTCCTTGCTTGAACACTAACTCAATTTTATACCCATCTTTTTTTAATTCTTCTATTGCTTTAACTATAAAGCTCGAGCCTTTTACTGCTTTATGGTTTGGCGCATGTAAAATTTTAATTGTATCTTCTAAAGGTTTAAACACAGGCTGTATACTATCCGTATCAATAGCATAATGACAATGGCTTATCCTATTCCAAAATGGAATATAATCAATTGAATCCATCGCGGCAATAACTATATCTGCATATCTACTCCAAGCTAACACCTGTCTTTCTATTCTTCTTTGGTTTTTTCTGAAAAAATCCGGATAATCAATACAAAGAGCATTTGCCATTAGTTTATTTGGAGTTTTTAAAAATGTTTGCGCATCAGAACCGTATGGCATAACAACTGTTTTAACATTTGCAAGTTTATAAAGTTGAGGCTCTATTAAGCGCAAACCCGGAATTAATTGCAGCGCACCGCCATTAAAGTAAACGTATATTATTTTATAGCTAAAAATTGTGCGCAAAAACAAAAGTGCCGGAATGTAAAAATATATTTTATTAAACCCTTTATCAAACCGCAAGTCAAAATCGCTTGTTATAAAATAGCAATCGGTTACAAATGTTTGAACAGTGTAGCCTTTTAAGCGCAGTGCTTTTGCCCAATATACATTGTTAATTAACGGTAGCGGGCCCATGCCTATGTCTATTTTTTTTGGTGTAAAGCGTGCAATAATACAAAACAGCAGTAAAAAAGGCAAAAACACAAAATGACATGCTTGATTTATTTTTATTAAAAACCATTTTATTAATTTCATGTTTTGCACCTTTACTAAATATTATTGCATTTCAGCTATAAAATGATGATTATCATTGTCATTAGTTCGAATAATATTATTAAACCCTCTTGACTTCATAAACGCTTGTATTTCTTCAAATGTTAAAATATCATTAATTTCAGGTGAAATGGCATCAAAATAACCATGTACAAGCTCTTTGTCGTAAATTTTTGATAAATAGTTAATTTTTTCTTCAAATTCCATATGCATAGTTTCATTGCGCAATTTTTCGTAATTTGCAAGTTCTCCAAATCTGATGTTGTTTTCAGGGTAATCGTAAATCATCATGAATACTTTACCGCCTTTTTTCACCATATCACATACGTTGTCCATTGCTAAGTATGTGTTACCTGTGTGGTGAACAACACCATAACAATAAACCAAATCGAACTCTTCTTTTGGAAATATTTCGCCTTCTTTTACAAGGTCAATTTGCTTTATAGTTAAATTATCGCCAAGCCCACCACAACGCTCTTTAACTTGTTGTAGCCCGTCAAGGCTTTGGTCCATAGCTGTTACTTTTGCACCTAACGACAAAAGCCCATATGTAAAGCGCCCCATGCCACAACCAACATCAGCAACTTTTTTATCCTTAAAAAATTCTTTTGGCAAATTAGTATAGTTGCAAATTGTATCTGCAACAGTTTTCATAAATTCATCATCAGAAAACAAAAACTTCCCCTCATTAAAATTAGTCCATTGGTAATCAAAGCTTGCCTTTGTGCTGTCAAACGATGTTTGACCACGCAAGGCTTTTCTTTCATTGATAGATCTTTTCAAGTTTTCATAAACTAAAAAGTCAATTTTAGTTTCAAGTGTATTTTCCAGTTTTTTCCATCTCGTCTATACGTGTTATTAAAAGGTTGTAGCTTTTACTGTTTGCAACTTTTTGATTAAAATAAACAGCAATTTTTTCTTTAATTTTCATAATAATCACCTTTAAATATTGTAATATGCGTCTTTTGTTATTTGCGCAACTTTAACCGGCTCATGGTACCTTAAAACATATTCTATCGCTTTTTTTCGCTTTTCCTCAAGAATTTTAGGGTTTAAAATAATTTGCTCAATTATGTGGTATAAATTATATTCATTTGCATTTATAATAGCATTTAGGCAATCTTCTGCCATATCATTTGGCAAAAAGTGCAAATCGTCTTCATTTATATAGGCAATTACAGGCTTGCCCATTTTCATAACCTCAACGGCAAAAGCACCATACCAACCAATGCGAAGTTGATCAATAACCAAATCCGCTTTTTTGTAAATATCAAGTGCTTGTTCATGGCTTATGTTTTCTACTAAAGTAAAATTAATTTTGCCGGGGTATGCACTGTTTAGCTCTTTAATAATGCTAATAACTGCATCCGAGCCCTTGGCAACCCTATTGCTTGGCGCATGAACTATGTTGATGGGAAACGTAAATTTCCTTTGCGGTATTGGCTCTATTTCGTGCCAGTTTGCAATTGTATAAGGTAAAAAAACAGTGCCTTTAGGCAAAAAATTCATAAGGTCCGGGTTAAGCGAAAAAAAGTGCGCTCCAAATTTTTCAAACTGTTCAATGCGCTTTTTTTTAATTTCATCGGTTTTTAGCCCTTTGCAAATTCCACCATAGCAATCGTCGTATTTACAGGCACATATTTCAGCTTGTTTCACACGCTCATGCTTTAGCCTTGCATCACAGCCATTGTACGTTACAAAAAATTTGCTTTTTTTATAAAGCGGTAAATCCCAATGGTTAATTCCAAAGCGCTGCCAATCAATTAAACTTGCGCCATAATTAAAGTGCAAAACGTCATATGAGTTTTTTATTTTAAAGGCTTCTAAAGCACCACAAAGTAGGTTGAGGGGGGCAAAATCTACAGGGGATAAAATTTTGTCACCCTTGTAATGTAGCCAGTTATCTGAAAGGTACAAGGTGCTTGAGTCTAAGCCTATCTCTTTTTCGGCAGTTGATAAACCATAGGAGTTGCCGCCAACCGAGCTTGGCAAGTGTAAAATTTTCATATAAACTCCGAATAATTGTTTTTAGATAGTTTAAACACCATCTAATTTTCACAAAAAGAAAAAGCATCTTCCAATAAGTTTACTATCCTTTTAGAGGAGTGGTATTTGTTTATCCATTGAGCGCCTTTTTGCGCCCGTTCTCTGCACTCGTTTTCATCCGTCATTACAGTTTTCATCGCCTCGTAAATATCATTTTCATCATCACATTTAAAGCTTGGCAATTGCTCGCCAAAAAACATTTTCATCTCTTCATCAGGCACTTTTTGCGATATTAAAACACCGCCACCTGCGCACAAAGTTTCCACTGTTATAGCACCGAACGCTTTAAGAAGAAATTGGTCCAAAACAGCGTCTACATTTAAGTATGTTTGGTATAGCTTTGCTTTACTTAAAATATCTACCCAAACAATGTGCTTTTCTAAGTTCGGGTGCTTATTTATTAGCTCTTTAATAATGCTAACATCATTGCCAAATTCAACAAACACAAGTTTAAAATTGTCAAATTCATTTGAAAGCTTACCGGCAGCGGCAACAATTTTTTCATTTCCTTTTAAAAACACACCGCGCTCTTTGTCAATGTCGTGCCTTGCAGGGCAAAAAAACACTTTTTCTTTGGCTTTTGCACCAAATCTGAAGTCGAAATCATCGCTGACTTTTGAATTTCGTATCTTCTGTGTAATCCTGTCTATATCAATGCCATGCAAGCCGTAAATAATTTTTGCATCTGTGTTTTTTGTAATATATTTTGCACTGTCTACACAGTCAATATTCGTAACATATACTGCTTTTGCATTTGCATATGCCATTAACATTAACCTGCCTCTGTCGTTATCTTCGTAAGGCAAATCCCTTATTGAACCATGTTCAAAGGCAATATAGTTTTTAACACCTGCAAGATACGGCAAAATAGGGGTGTCGGCGTATCCTATTATTATATCATAGCAGTCGAATAGCTTTTTATACAATTTTGCAGAAGATATGTATCCTAATGTAACCGAGGAAAATTTTGCTTTTCTATCTGGAAATAATTTGTTGAATTTCTTCCTTACTTCTATTATATCTTCATTTTTATCAATACCTTCTTTTGACCATAACTTGCCTTTTATCAAAAGTTTAATTTTACTACAAAAAAGCTTAAAATTTGTAAACATCATAATAAATACACCTATAATGTAACTTATATAATGTATAATATTTTGATATAACTGTATTAAAAAAATTTTAAGGAAGCTTACTAATTTAATAGTGTTGGATGCTGAAGTTGAATTTAATGACATTGCTCTGCTTTGTAGTTCAAGCATTTTCCACCAAAATGTCGCACTGCTTTCTTTGTTTTTTCTTTTTGCCAATAAATATCTAAGACAAAAAGAGCCAAGACCTTGCGCAAACCATTTTGGCCGTTCAAACCCATTTAAATCTACTTTATGCCAATTGGGGTAAAACTGGTCTTTAATTTCACCTACAAAATCGGCATCATCCCATTCAGGGCAACCAGCAACATGATAGTAATCATAAGCTAAAACGTCACAATCTGCATCGGCGTTATTAAGTGCTTTCGCATTTTGATATGCATTGTTAGCAATGTTTCCTATGTGCAATATTTTTGGTGGGCGGTTGTTTCTATTTGTAAATTCTTTAATCCAATTAGTCAACACTATGTCCCTTTCAAAAATTTAAT
>CAYJIT010000002.1:0-105282 GCA_964370365.1 uncultured Bacteroides sp.
CACCAGCTTGAAGCTGGACCCAATTGACATCGGATACAGTCCGGTGTCTTTTTTATATGCACAAAAAAACGCTGAACCCAAAACAAATTGGATTCAGCGTTACGCTGGTCCGAGTGGCGAGAGTCGAACTCACGGCCTCTTGAACCCCATTCAAGCGCGCTACCAAACTGCGCTACACCCGGACATTGTGCAAATTTGCACTTGCAACGTTATTATTATACAATTAAGCATTATTTTTGTCAATAAAAACTTATTTCAAATGCATAATATATATTTTTTTGAGAAAAATATTCAAAAGGAGGTGCATTATTATGTACGATTTTGACGAAAACACTTATAACAATTATAGCGATGAGCAAAACACAAACAACCAAAACGAAGAAGACACTTATGAAAGCGAACTTTGGCAGCCTTTAGAGGGCGAAGAAGAAAGCCAACAGTATTCGTAAATAAAAACCTGCCGCAATAATTTTTGCGGCAGGTTTTTATTTACTTTATTCGCCCTTATATTTTTTCAGCAAACTTTTTATTTTAACATGCGGGTCTAAAATATTTCCAATAGACATATCGTGATTTAGCGCAAATATAAAATAAGCAATATATTTTGAAACATCAACCTCATAAAACCATTCTCTTTTTAAAAGTTCCGGTGTTCTATACGTTAAATTCGTGCCGAAAACACCCTGGAACATGCCTTCTTTATACGCCTCATCAAAAGCGTCAAGGCCGTTTGTAAATATAGCATAAGTTGCGTTTATAAATATTTTACCTGCATTTTTCTTTTTTAAAGCATAGGCAATATCAAGCATACTTTCACCTGAAGATATAATATCATCTGCTATGAAAATATTCTTGCCCTCAACGCTCTCGCCTAAGTATTCATGCGCAACTATGGGGTTTCTTCCGTTAACAATTTTAGAGTAATCTCTTCTTTTATAAAACATTCCGAGGTTAACACCCAAAACAGAAGCGTAATACATATTTCTGTTCATCGCACCTTCGTCCGGGCTTATTACCATAAAATTTTCCGGCGACATATCAATATCATCAAACGATTTCAGCAAAGTTTTCATAACTTGATATGTGGGCATAATATTATCGAACCCCATAAGCGGAATTGCGCTTTGCATGCGTGGGTCGTGCGCATCAAACGTAACAATATTTTCAACACCCATCGCTTGTAATTCTTGCAAAGCAACTGCACAATCAAGGCTTTCTCTATAACTTCGCCTGTGCTGGCGGCTACCATATAAAAGCGGCATTATAACATTAATTCTATGTGCTTTTCCGCTTGCCGCTTGTATTAGCCTTTTTAAATTTTGAAAATGGTCATCAGGCGACATACTATTTTCGCTGTTAAATATATTGTATTTTTCGCTGTAATTTCCAACGTCTACAATAAAATATAAATCATTGCCTCTAACAGTGGATTTAATTATCCCCTTAGCATCTCCCGATGAAAAACGAGGGCATTCCGATTCTATAATAAAATTATCTTTTTGAATTTTTGAGCTATGGTTCCATTTTTTCAAGTGCTTGTTTATTTTTTCATTTAGCTCCTGCGCGCCTGGTACCGCCACAAGCCCAATGGGCGCAATAGATTCACTTATGTCTAATATCCCCTGAGGAGTTTTCCTCTTATTTTGCATAATGCTCTCCGTTTCCGCTTTGCTTTAATTTTGTTTAATCATTTATATTGTAACACAATTTATAAGAAAATTAATATAATAATAATGAATGAATTAAAATTCGACATTTTGCAATTATTTTTAGTAAAACTGTAAATAAAACTAATCAAATTTACCAAAACAAGATGCTGTTGGATTAAAAGCACAAAAACACTATAGAATATATTTCAATTAAATTTTATAATGAAATATTGCAAGATTTTATAAAATAAACTACAATATATAATATACATAATATATATACGTTATATATATACGTTGTATTTGGTTATTTTAATAAGTTTTGAGGTATTCTATGATTATTAATATTTTTCGCACTATTATATGGTTTATTTTCTTTATGGGTTACTTAATTGTTTTAATTCCCCAGCAAATAATTGGTATGCGCGCATTAAAGCGAAAAGACTATGCAAAATCTGACGCTATTGCTAAAAAGCATGTTGATATTTGGATTAGCACATTGCTTAAAATTGCAGGCGCAAAAATTATTGTGCAGGGCAAGGAAAACCTAATTAAAAACGAGCCTTGCATTTTTGTTGCAAACCACCGAAGCCAATATGATATCCCCATTATGCTAACAAAAGTAGACGATAAACCAATTGCGTTGTTAAGCAAAATTGAGGTTGACAAATTGCCTTTTGTGCGCAAATGGATGCGTATGCTTCATTGTGTTTTTGTTGATAGAAAAGATGCAAGAAAAAGCATGATGGCTTTAAACGAAGCAATAGAAGTTGTGAAAAGCGGATATTCCATGGCTATATTCCCCGAAGGCACACGTTTTAAAGGCGAAGAAGGCGATGTTGGCGAGTTTAAAGGCGGTGCTTTTAGAATTGCCGCAAAAACAAAAGCACCTATAATTCCCATAGCCATAAGTAACAGCAGGGCCATAATGGAAGCCAACCATAATATTATGACACCGGGCACCATTATTGTTAAGATTTTGCCTCCTATACAAACGCAGGCATTAACAAAAGACGAAATTAAAGAATTGCCCGAAACTTTACGTGAAATGATTAAACACAACTTAAGCAAATAATTTTCAGGGGTGTATTGATGGATAATATTTTTTTTGCATTTGCACTAACACTTTTTGCCGGCCTTAGCACCGTAATCGGAAGTGCATTGGCTTTTTTCACCAAAAGCACAAACAAAAAATTTCTATCGTTATCGTTAGGTTTTTCCGCCGGGGTGATGATTTTTGTTTCATTTATTGAAATTTACCCAAAAGCCGAAGAGAGTTTAATAGCTTTTACCAATGTTAACACAGGCAGCATTTTAACTGCTGTGGCTTTCTTTGCCGGAATTTTTGTTATTGCCATAATTGATAAACTCATCCCTTCTGAGGGCAACCCACACGAAGTAAAATCAATAGAGGATACCGAAAACAGATATACAACAGAGCAATTACAACAAATGCAAGAAAGTGAAAAAAAATCTAAACTTAAAAGAATGGGTATTTTTACGGCACTTGCAATTGCCATTCACAATTTCCCCGAGGGACTTGCAACATTTATTACCGCATTAACCGAGCCCTCGCTTGCAATACCTATTGTTGTGGCTATTGCCATTCACAACATACCCGAGGGCATAGCTGTTTCGGTTCCTATTTATCAATCAACCGGCTCAAAGAAAAAGGCTTTTTTTTACTCGGCTTTATCGGGCTTAAGCGAGCCCATAGGCGCTTTAGTGGGTTATTTAATTCTATTGCCTTTTATGACAGATTTAACCTTTGGCCTTTTGTTCGCCTTTGTTGCAGGTATTATGGTGTTTATATCTTTAGATGAGCTTTTGCCCTCCGCAAGAGAATATGGCGAGCATCACCTTTCCATATATGGTTTAATTGCCGGCATGGTTATTATGAACATAAGTTTATTGCTTTTTATTTAGCGCTTAAGATATTTTTTATTTATTTTATTTGACTTTTTCAAAATTCATGGTAATATATTTATAACAATAAAACAGGGGTGCTGAAAGGCTGAGATATAAACTTTGTTTATTATCCCTTTAACCTGATCCGGATAATGCCGGCGTAGGAAGTTTTATGCAATTATTTTTGTGTATTAGCGCCTACTTTACGTAGGCGCTTTTTGCAGTATTTTTTTGGAGGTAAAAATTATGACAAAGAGTATTTCAAGAACAAGAACGCTTATAGAGTGTGCACTTATGGTGGCTATAGGCACAATTTTAGCACAAATTAAAATTTTAGACATGCCTTACGGCGGCAGTGTAACATTGTTTTCCATGCTCCCTTTTGTGCTTGTTTCATTTAGGCACGGTGTAAAATGGGGTTTGCTTTGCGGGCTTGCAAACAGCCTTTTGCAAATGCTTATTGGTGGGCTTTATGCGCCACCTGCAGGCACTGTAATTGCTTTTGTTGGCATGATATTATTAGATTATGTTTTGGCATTCAGCGTCTTAGGCCTTGCTTGTGTTTTTGCAAAGCCAATAAAGCAAAATGTTGTGGCAGTTGCATTTGGAACTGCAGTGGTTTGTTTTTTGCGCTTTATTTGCAGCTTTTTAAGCGGTACAATAATTTGGGCAAGTTTTTCTAATGCTGTGGAGTTTTCAGACGCAGCAATAGGCAGTTTACTTTACAACGGCGCTTATATGCTGCCTGAACTTGTTTTAACAACAATTGCAGCACTTTTGCTTTATAAAACCGCACCTACGGTTTTTAATGCTGTTGAGGGTTAGGATTACTCCATAACGGGCAGCCGTTCTGGAGTAAGGCTTTCGCCTTACGAAGTGCACTGCAGGCTTATCGGCTTTGCTCAAAATAACAAACGGCAGCCGACTGCGCTCAAAATTACAAAAAGCAAACTGTTTTGCTATGAAAAACAAAAGGCAAATTGTTTCGCTATGGATGAAAGCCTTAACTGCCCAAAACCTTTCAAATTTAAAATAATGTGTATAAGCGTGATATTTTTTATTTATCACGCTTTTTGTTGTTTTAAACAAAATAATGTACTTTTTTTGTTCATTATTACTCTTTAAAAGAAAAATTATGTGCACTTTGTATGTTTTTTTCTATATTCATTGTGCTAATTCACAAATAAATTTCCAAATATTATGCTATTAGGGAAAATTCTGGGTTTCTCTTACTTTTCATGAGTTGAGATTTTATTTTCATTCTACTAAACTATATATTATAAGATAAAACACTTAATGAGAGGAGTACGAATATGCTAAAGAAGGTTCAATCAATAGACAGAAAAGTTAATCTTTTTGAATTTCCGACAATTAAAGCTAAATATATTTATTCGTTAAACAAACCCTCAAAAACCGAAAACAAATACAATGTATGTATATGTGAAGAAAAAGATGGGAAAATTGTGGCTGAATTTAATAAAATTATTACATGTGATAGCGAAACCGCTAAATTTGTGGTACAATTATTATATAACAATTGTGTAGCTCCAATTCACCTGTGCGATATTATTGACGACTTAGGTTTAAAATAGCAAATTATGTTTGGGTTAACTTGCGAGCTGCATTTTAAACTGTATTTAAACAGTTTTGCCTAAAATTATTATTTATAATTTCAAGGAGGTTTGCATTGAGCCCAAAAAACATTAATATACTTATCGTAGACGACGATATTGAGTTTTGCTTTCTTTGTGCGCAAAACCTGCCTAAATATTCCGATATGTTCAGTTGTGAAATTGCAACAGACGGCATTCAGGCACTAAGTTTAATTAAAACAAACCCTTATGATTTAATTATTTTGGATGCAATAATGCCAGTTATGGACGGTTTAGGCTTTTTAAATGAACTTTCAAAATTAAAACTGATGTTTAAGCCTAAAATTTTAGCCATAACTTCCAGTGATATAAACTATATTGCCAAAGTTATGATTGACAACGGCGCAGATTACTTTATGCCTAAACCACAAAGCATCAGTGAGCTTGCCGATAGAATTAACTATTTACTTTTAAGCCCACTATTAAATAAAAAGCCCAACTATCACCAAACGCAAATAAATAGCGCACAAAACACAGATGAAGATGAAGTTTATGCAAAGCTAATGCTTAAAAAAATCATCTCTAAAAAAGTGCTTGAATATGGCATACCCACTTACCTTATTGGCTACAATTATGCTGTTAGTTTGCTTTATTACCTAATTGTTTTAAAACATTCCAACCCCACATTGTCGCAAATTTATGAAACAATTGCAAAAGAGTATAACACAAATACAAAATGTATTGAAAACGCTGTTAATATGGCGATGAAAGTTGCCCTTAAACACAATTCTCCCGCTTTGCAAGAAATCTTTCAAATTGCCAATGTAGCTAATAGTTTCAATTTTTCAAATAACAAGTTTTTTTCTTTATTGCTTTTCGATATTGAACAAAACTTATTATCTTCTGTCAGATAGTGTCTTTTGCTATCTGCTGCAAAATAAGAATGTAAGGAAAAATTTATGCATCAAAACAGTAATTCAACACCATTATCTGAACATTTAGGTGAGCTTGCAATGTTTGCTCACAATTTAAAAGACCCTTTGTCTTATGCACTTGTAAGTTTAAATTCTTTGATAGTTTTATCTGAAGAATTAAATTTTGAAACCCAAGAAAGCAAAAATAATTTTGAGGCGATATTGTCAATTGTAAAAAATAATGTTTACAGAGCTATTCGAATTTCCAATAATATTTTGGACACACAGGCTTTCGATAGAAAAGATACGAAAATTTTCATAAAACCATGTAATTTAGCAGAACTTTTAAAAAATAATTTACTGATAATTAAAGAGGTATTGCGCTTAAAAAATGCAAGTGTAACTTTTATTTCAAATGTTAGCGAACCTTTTTACGCTTGTGTAGATGAATTTGCCCTTGAAAGAGTTTTGCTCAATTTACTTACAAATTCTATTAACCACCTGCCTATAAGAAACGGCAAAATAACAATTATTTTAAAAGTTGAGGGTGATAATTTTATTATTGAAGTTAAAGATAACGGCTCGGGAATTGAGCGTGAAACATTGCCACATATTTTTGAAGAATTTTACAAAGGCAAGCAAAACAGTGAAAACGGTGCAGGGCTTGGGCTTTTTATAGCTAAATCGCTTATAGAATTGCACAGTGGAACTATAACGGCGCAAAGTGTTCCGTTTGAAGAAACCACATTCACCATAACTTTGCCTTTTGAAACTGACGAAATTCAAATTGTTACTTTGAATAGCGAAATACAAACATCTTTTGAAGAGAAATTTGATAATTTGATGCAACACGAACTGTCCACAGTAGACTAATTGTGAATTTTTATTAGCCGCTGAACTTTATAGCTTTACTTTATACCGAAAATATAGTAAAATATTAAGAAAGTATTTTGCTAAATGAAAGGTGTAATATATGGCTGTTAAGTATCAGCGGCTTTTGCTTAAATTAAGCGGAGAAGCTTTAAGTGGTGAAAAAGGTTTTGGCCTTTGCGAACAAGCGGTGAACAATATTTGCGTGGGTATTAAAAACGCAACAACTTTGGGTGCACAAATTGCAATTGTTGTTGGCGGTGGCAATTTCTGGCGAGGGCGCTCCAGCGGAAATATGGAACGTATACGGGCAGACCAAATGGGTATGCTTGCAACTGTTATGAATGCACTTGCCGTTTCAGATGCACTTGAAAACATGGGTGTTGATGTTAGGGTGCAAACTGCTTTGTCTATGCAGCAAATTGCAGAGCCATACATTCGCAACCGTGCTGTGCGCCATTTAGAAAAAGGCAGAGTTGTTATTTTAGCTTGTGGCACCGGCAACCCCTATTTTTCAACAGACACCGCCGCTGCACTGCGTGCTGCAGAAATAAATGCAGATATTATTTTAAAGGCAACTTTGGTTGACGGCGTTTATGATAAAGACCCTAAAAAACACAAAGATGCTGTTAAATACGACACTTTAAGTTTTAGCAAGATGATAGTGGATAACTTAGAAGTTATGGACAGCACCGCAGCCACCATGTGCCGAGATAATAATGTACCAATTCTTGTGTTTAGCTTGCAAAACCCGGATAATATTTCTAAAGCCATTAATGGCGAAACAATAGGAACGCTTGTTTGCGAATAAATTAAAAGGAAGGATAAAATAATGAGTACAGAAACAAAAAAATATGAAGATAAAATGGGCAGTGTAATTAGCCATTTGGGCAAAGAGCTTGCATCAATTAGAGCAGGAAGGGCAAACCCCGCAGTTTTAGATAAGGTTTTTGTAGATTATTACGGCGTTGAAACACCTATTCAACAAGTTGCCGCAGTTAGTGTTGCCGAGGCGAGAGTTTTAACAATCAGCCCTTGGGACGCTTCGCTTATGGGCGCTATTGAAAAGGCAATTTATTCTTCCGATATAGGCATAACCCCCACTAACGACGGCAGAATTATGCGCCTTGTGTTTCCCTCTCCAACGGAAGAGCGCCGCAAACAAATTGTTAAAGAGGTTTTAAAACACGGTGAAGAAAGTAAAGTTTCGCTTAGGAATATCAGAAGAGATGCCATTGAAAAATTTAAGGCACTGAAAAAATCATCTGAGATTACTGAGGACGATTTGAAAGAGCTTGAAGAAGAGATGCAAAAATTAACAGATAAATTTGTTAAAGAAATTGATAAACTTTGCGAAGCCAAGAAAAAAGAAGTTATGGAAATTTAATTGCTTTAAAATATATTCCGCATAGCCGTTAAGGAATAATACGAACTCGTTCGGATTACTCCCTAACGGCTACATAAAAGGGTTTATAATGGAGATTTTTATATGAATAACATTAATGCCCAGGGCCTTAGCATTGGCATTATAATGGACGGCAACGGCAGATGGGCAAAAAAACGAAATTTGCCGCGAAGTGCCGGGCACACAAAAGGCGCAGAAGTGTTTAAAGATATTATAAGGTATTGCAACGAGCTTAAAATTGCAAGTGTAACATTTTATGCGTTTTCCACCGAAAATTGGGCGAGGCCAAAGGAAGAGATTAACGGTATAATGCGCCTTTTCGGTGAATATCTTATTTTAGCGTATGACTATAAAAAAGAAAACAACAAGGTTGTTTTTTTAGGCGATAGAACTCAGCTTAGCGAAAAACATGTAGACATGATGAATGATATTGAAGAAAAAACAAAAAACAACACCGGCACAATTTTAAACATTGCTATAAATTATGGCGCAAGGCAGGAAATTTTAAGGGCTGTGCAATTAATTGCACAGCAAGTTGAGCAAAAAACATTGAAGCCCGATGATATTACCATGCAGATGATAAGCGATAATTTATACACCAAAGGGCAAAAAGACCCTGACTTTATCTTGCGCCCAAGCGGTGAAAAAAGGTTATCTAATTTTATGCTATGGCAAGCCTCTTATTCCGAGTTTGTGGATATGCAAGTGCTGTGGCCGGATTTTACCAAAGCGCATTTAAACGAGGCAATTGAAATTTATAATACTCGCGCAAGGCGGTTTGGCGGCCTTTAATAACTCGGAGGTGTATCCATGAAAACACGTTTAATAACAGCTATTGTACTGCTTTTGGTTTTAGCTGTGGCACTAATAACTTTAACAACTTTTATTTTCGACATTATTGTTGCCGTATTTTGCACATGGGCAATGTGGGAAATTTTTAGTGCCGCAAAATTAGCTAAAAGCCTGCACATATTTATTTGCTTTACAATTTTTTCCGCTATATCACTATTTACAGTAAGTTTTATAAGCTATTACCTGCTCTTTTTGCTACTGTTCTCTTTTGTGGTGTATTTAGCATTATTTATCATGAAAAATATTAACAGTGAAAATTTAAATAAAATTTTGCTTGTTTTTGCACTGAAATTCTTTGTTATTTTGTGCTTTTTCTGTGTTTTATACCTCAAATATTATTTTTTGAATAATGACTACGGAACTAATTCACTTTATTTTATTTTAATAGCATTAAATTGTGCTTGGGGCGCAGACAGCAGCGCATATTTTGCAGGCAGATTTTTCGGAAAAAGAAAGTTATCGCCCGAAATAAGCCCAAACAAAACTGTCGAGGGCGCTATAGGCGGCGTTATTGGAAGCGTTATTATAGGGCAAGTTGTCACATTCATTTATGCAAATGTGGCAAACGGATTGCTCAGCACTTCTTACAACAATTTAGATTATACGTTTTATATATTCATAAGCATTATATGCGCTTTAGGCGCAGTTTTTGGCATTATTGGCGATTTGTTTGCCTCGAGCATAAAGCGCGTTTGCCAAGTGAAAGATTACGGCTCTATTTTCCCGGGGCACGGCGGAATTATGGATAGATTTGACAGTGTAACTTTCACCGTGCCTTTCATCACTGTTTCAGCATTGATATTTATATCTTATATTTTTTAGGTGATTACATGCAAAAAAACATTAGCATTTTAGGGAGCACCGGCTCTATCGGAACGCAAAGTTTAGATGTTGTGCGCTCTCAAAATTACAATATAACAGCACTTGCCGCACACAGCAATATTGAATTATTACAAGAGCAAATGCATGAATTTAAGCCGCTTGCAGTTTGCGTTGTTGATGAAAACGCCGCGCAAAAATTGCGTGATAAGCTAAGCGGCACTTTAAATGCGCCAAAAGTACACAGCGGCAAGCAAGGGCTTGTGGAGCTTGCCAAAATGCCCCAAAGCGACATTGTTCTTAACTCTGTTGTGGGCATAGCCGGCTTAAATGCCACTTTAGCGGCATTGGAAAACAAAAAGCATGTTGCCCTTGCTAACAAAGAAAGCCTTGTTGCCGGTGGATATTTGGTTATGAATGCCGCAAAAAACAGCGGCGTAAAACTTTTGCCCGTAGATAGTGAACACTCTGCCATTTTCCAGTGCATACAAGACGAGCATTCTGCAAAAGCAATTGATAAGTTATATTTAACGGCGTCGGGTGGGCCTTTTTTTGGCAAAAGCGAGGCTGAACTTTCAAATATAACAGCAAAAGATGCCCTAAAACACCCAAACTGGGCAATGGGCGCTAAAATAACAATAGATAGCTCTACCTTGATGAACAAGGGCCTTGAATTTATTGAAGCCGCTTGGCTTTTTGATATGCCATGCGATAAAATAGACATCATTGTTCAGCGCCAAAGCATAATTCATTCCATGGTGCAGTTTTCCGATAATTCCATTTTGGCGCAACTTGGTGTTCCAGATATGCGAATACCCATACAATATGCGCTAACTTGGCCTTTGCGCACAAAAGGCAATGCGCCCAAACTTGATTTTAGCACTTTAAAAAGCATTACTTTTGATGCACCAAACGAGGATGTTTTTCGCTGTTTGCCCGCTTGCAAAAGGGCAATGGCTATTGGTGGGCTTGCACCTTGCGCTGTTAACGGCGCTAACGAGCAAGCTGTCGCACTGTTTTTACAGGATAAAATCCCGTTTTTAAAAATTGGAGAATTGGTTGAAAAAACGCTTGAGAGCGATAATTTTAAAGGTTCGTACACTCTTGAGGATGTTTATAATTGCGATGCGCGTGCACGCCAATTTGTTATGCAGCACATTTAAAATTATTTTTATAATTTTATTTTTTGTTTATTTTTTTCGCCAATTTAACATATACTATTATTGATATAAATATAGCCTTAGCAGATAAAAAGGAGCAATCAATGCAAGATATCTTAAACTCTATACTACCGTTTATCACAACAACCATAGCCTCTGTTTTAGTTTTTGGCAGTGTTATATTCATACACGAGCTTGGCCATTTTATAGCCGCTAAAAAAAGCGGTATAACTGTGTACGAGTTCGCTTTGGGTATGGGCCCCACAATTTTTAAAATAGAAAAGAACTCCACGGTTTACGCATTGCGTTTATTTCCCATAGGCGGTTTTGTTAGCATGGAGGGCGAAGACGAAGAGAGCGACAAAGAGGGCTCTTTCACCAAAGCACCTTTGCCAAACAGAATTTTAGTGGTTGTTGCAGGCGCTGTGATGAACTTAATTTTAGGCTTTTTAGTGCTTATTATTGTTGTTAATATGAATTCTGTTGTTATATCAAGAACTATTGCGGAATTTGACGAGGGCGCAAGCACGCAGGCTTCGGGCTTGCAAGTTGACGATACTATTCTTTCTGTTAATGGCAGGCGCTGTTTTACCGCTAACGATTTGATATATGAATTTGCAAGAACGCAAGAGGGCGCGGCAGATTTAACCGTTGAGCGCAATGGGCAAACAATAGAGCTTGAAAATGTGGTTTTCGAAACATACGTAGACGACAACGGCATTAACCAATTGGTGTTAGACTTTAAAGTTTACGGTGAACCCAAAACATTTTTCAATGTTATTGAGGGTGCATTTAACTGGGGTGTATCGCTTGTGAGAATGGTTTTTGTTAGCTTGACGGATTTAATTACAGGCAGAATTGCAGTGAATAATCTATCGGGGCCTGTGGGCATTGTTACGGCAATAGGCGAAGCCTCGGGTATGGGGCTTGAAAACTTGCTTTTGCTAACGGCATTAATTTCAATAAACTTGGGTGTTTTTAACTTATTGCCCGTGCCGGCATTAGACGGCGGACGTTTGATGTTCTTAATTCTTGAAGCCATTAGAAGAAAACCCATACCGCAAAAATTTGAAATAGCCGTTAATATGGTTGGTTTTATGCTTTTAATTGGCCTTATGCTCTTCACAACATTTAACGACATTACAAGATTAATTGATTGAGGTTAACTATGCCCATAGCACGAAAAATTACAAAAGAGATTAAAATTGGCAATATTAAAATAGGTGCGCACAACGATATTGCTGTTCAAAGCATGTTAAATGCGCCTGTTTGTGATATTGATGCAAACATTAAACAAGCTATGGCGCTACAAGAAGAGGGCTGCCAAATATTGCGCGTTACCGTGCCAACACAACAAGATGCCATATTGGTGCGAGAGCTAAAAAAAAGGCTTGCTATCCCTTTGGTTGCCGATATTCATTTCGATTATAAAGCGGCTTTAGCATGTGCATCTGAGGGCATTGACAAAATTCGCATAAACCCCGGCAACATTGGAAGCGACGACAAAATCAAGCAAGTTGTTACAGCATGTTTGCAAAATAATATACCCATAAGAATAGGCGTAAACGGCGGCAGCCTTGAAAAGCATATTCTTGAAAAACATGGGGATGCAAACCCTGATGCGCTTGTGGAAAGTGCGTTATATCACATAAATTTATTAGAGAAATTTAATTTTGATAATATAGTTGTATCTATAAAATCCTCTAATGTTGCAAATGTTATTGCGGCTTATCAAAAACTTAGCGAAATTTGCAATTACCCTTTGCATGTTGGTGTTACCGAGGCGGGAACTTATCGCATGGGGCTTATAAAATCTGCAATGGGCATAGGCTCGCTTTTAATGAAAGGCATTGGCGACACTATTAGAGTTTCGCTTACAGATGAGCCCATAAAAGAAATTAAAGCAGGTTTTGATATTTTAAGGGCCGCCGGGCACAATGTGCAAGGTGCTGAAATTATTAGCTGCCCAACTTGCGGAAGAACTGTTATAGATGTTGCAAAAATAGCGAATGAAGTTGAAATGCGCTTGAAAGGCTGTAAAAAGCAAATTAAAGTTGCTGTTATGGGCTGTGTTGTTAATGGGCCTGGCGAAGCAAAAGGTGCAGATATTGGCATTGCCGGCGGCAAAGATTGCGCCATGCTTTTTGTTAAAGGTGAACAAATACGCATTTTGCGCGGTGATATTGTTGGCCAATTGTGCGAGGAAATTAAAAATTTAACGTGATATCAACAATATAAAGCTGTTTTGTTTAGAAAACGGCTTTTTAATATGCGCTAAACCCTATTATTTAAAACTAAGGAGAAAGGAGATGCCACAATGCAAGCTAACAGCGAACACAAAAACATCATATCACTTTGGCCGTTTTTAACAAGCGATGAAAACCTTGCTTGTAAGCTTGCTGATATTTATATAGACAGGGTTGAGCTAAACAGGAAAACCGCAACAGTGCTTATAGTATACAGTGGCAAATCCTCCTTGCATTTTGAAATTGCCGAGCAATTGAGAGCATTGTTGGCACCCGAATTTCCTTCTTACAAAATAGAGTTTTTAGGGCTTTTGCCTATTGAAACACTAAACACGCAAGCTGTTTTTGACATTATTGAAGAGATGAAAAACAAAGGCATGCCTGTAAACGGTTTTTTTCGCAACTGTGATGTTGAATTTCTTAGCGAAAACAACACAACAACTTTGGTTTTTAATTTAAAAAACGGCATTGCACTTTTAAGCGAAATTGAGTTCGACAAAAAACTGCAAAAAGAAATATTTTTGCGCACAGGTGCTGAAATATGTGTTAAATTAATATGCAATAATGAAATAACAATTGCAGAAGTTGAAAAAACAATAATGAAAAAAATGCCCGCTGCGCCAAAAGCGCAAGCACAAGGCGGCATGATAAAAATTGAGGGCGTAGAAGTTGAACAATCGCCTGCAAAGCTCATTCACGGGCAAATGTTCAAGCCAAAACAAGGCGATTTTTCAAAACTTATTGACACAGCAAAATTAGACGGAAAAATCACCGTTTGGGGCGATATTTTTTACATATCAATAATGAAAAGGCGCAAAACCATAATAACTGTCTCCATAACAGATTACACGGGCTCTATAAATTTAAAAATATTCCAAGATAACAATGTTAGCTGTGCTAAATGGGAAAATTTAAGCAAGAACGACACTATTGTTATTCGTGGCGAATGTTTTTACGACAAATATGAAAGCGACTATGTTTTATTTCCAAACGATGTTATACAAATAGAGCGCACAACACGAAAAGATACAGCCGAGCAAAAACGTGTTGAACTGCATTTGCACACAAAACAAAGCAATATGGACGCTTTTTGCGATGTTAAAAGCGTTATAAATTTAGCACATAAAATGGGCCACAAAGGCATTGCCATTACAGACCACGGCGTTGTGCAAGCGTTCCCCGAGGCAATGCTTGCTGTTGATGCGCTGCGCCGCAAAGGCAGCGATTTTAAACTTGTTTATGGCTGTGAAGTGTATTTTGTAGATGACATGATACCCATTGTATACGGCAACGATAATTGTGATATCAATGCGTCCATCATTTCTTTCGACCTTGAAACAACAGGACTCTCCCCCACTTTAGACAGAATTACGGAAATTGGCGCAGTTGTAATTGAAAACGGCGAAACAAAAGAGATTTTCAACACATTCGTCAACCCAAAGCGTAAATTATCGCCCAAAATAATTGAACTTACAGGCATTACAGACAGTATGCTTAAAGATGCGCCTTTGGAAAAAGAGGCACTTGAGAGTTTTTTTGAATTTGTAAACGGCAGGGTTTTAATTGCACATAATGCACATGGTTTTGATATGCGCTTTATTATTGAAAGTGCAAAGCGTTGCAATATCCCATGCAATTTTACTTATATAGACACTTTACCTATGGCGCAAACGTTGTGCCGTGGGCTTAAAAACTATAAGCTGAACACCATTGGCAAATATTTGAATATACCAAATTTTCGCCACCACCGTGCAAGCGACGACGCCCTTGCACTTGCCCGTGTTTTCATCAGCTTTTTAGATGATTTAAGGCAGCTTAACATTGATGATATTCAGCAAATTAACACAGGGCTCGGCTCTTCAAGAGAGCTTGCAAAAAGGAATTTCCACTTAATTATATTGGTTAAAAATGCGCAAGGGCTTAAAAATTTATACCGCATAATATCAAAATCGCACCTCGATTACTTTTTTAAAGTGCCACGTGTTCCCCGCAGTGTTTTATCGGCGCACAGGGCAGGTTTAATTATAGGCTCTGCTTGCGAGGCAGGCGAGCTATACAGGGCGGTAGTGGACGGCAGGAGCGACGATGATTTAAAGAACATAGCTTCATACTACGATTTTTTAGAGGTTCAGCCAACTGCAAACAACGAATACATGGTGCGTGAAAATATTGTAGACAGCTTAAGCGCAATCGAGGACTTTAACAAAAAAATTATCAACTTAGGTGAAGAACTTAATATTCCCGTTATAGCCACAGGCGATGTTCATTACATGGAGCCGCACGATAATGTTTTTAGGGCGGTTTTGCAAGCCGGCAACGGTTTTAGCGACGCCGACAACCAAGCGCCGCTCTATTACAGAAGTACAGACGACATGCTTAATGAATTTAACTATTTAAGCCGTGAAAAAGCGCACGAAATTGTAGTGGAAAACCCAAACAAACTGCTTGATGTTATAGAAAGCGATATCAGGGCTATACCGAAAGAATTGTTTATTCCGTTTTTTGAGGGCGCAGACGAGAGCCTTAGAAAAGACACAATGCAAAGCGCTATTAAGCGCTATGGCGAGCCTTTGCCGCCTATTGTAGAAAAGCAGCTTGAAAAAGAATTGAATGCAATTATAAAACATGGTTTTGCCGTTTTATATGTTATATCGCAAAAAATTGTTAAAAAAAGCGAAGAATACGGCTACCTTGTGGGCTCTCGCGGTTCTGTTGGTTCATCTGCTGTGGCGCATTTTGCAGGCATATCCGAAGTTAACAGCCTGCCTGCCCACTATGTTTGCGAGCACTGCAAATACAGCGAATTTTTCACAGATGGCTCTGTTGCCGATGGCTTCGATTTGCCGAATAAAAACTGCCCGAATTGCGGCGAGCAATTAGCTGTGGACGGGCACGATATTCCATTTGAAACCTTCTTAGGTTTTAACGGCGACAAAGTGCCGGATATTGATTTGAATTTTTCGGGCGAAGTGCAAGGCAGAATACACAAATACACCGAAGAACTTTTTGGGCAAGATTATGTTTTTAAGGCTGGCACTATTTCCGGCTTACAAGATAAAACAGCATACGGCTATGTGAAAAAATATCTTGAAGAGCGCGGAAATGTTGTTAACAAAGCCGAGGAAAACAGGCTTGTGCAGGGATGCGTTGGTGTTAAGCGCACCACAGGCCAACACCCAGGCGGAATGGTTGTTGTGCCCGATGGGTATGACGTGCACGATTTCACCCCTGTGCAACACCCGGCAGACGACAAACAAAAGGGCGTTATAACAACACATTTTGAGTTTAAATACCTGCACGACACCATTTTGAAATTAGACGAGCTTGGGCACGATGTTCCAACCATGTATAAATATTTAGAGGATTTCACAGGCGTTAAAATTGAAGATGTGCCCATGAATGACGAGGACGTATTATCTTTGCTTATATCGCCCAAGGCGCTTGGTGTTAGCGCCAAAGATATTGACAGCGAAACAGGCACGCTCGGTATACCGGAGCTTGGCACACATTTTGTGCGCAACATGCTTATAGAAGCACAGCCCAAAAGTTTCAGCGATTTAATTCAAATTAGCGGGCTTTCGCACGGTACAGACGTTTGGACAGGCAATGCACAAGATTTAATTAAGCAAGGCACTTGCACTATATCCGACGTTATAGGCACACGTGACAGCATTATGATTTACTTAATGCACAAAGGCATAGAGCCGGCAGATGCGTTTTTTATTATGGAAAAAACACGCAAGGGCGACATTGCCAAAAACGGTTTCCCAAAAGGCAAAGAAGAATTATTGCGCGAAAACAATATACCCGATTGGTATATTCAAAGCTGTAAGAAAATAAAATACATGTTCCCAAAAGCACATGCTGTTGCCTATTTAATTGCCGCTATACGCCTTATGTGGTATAAAATTAATTACCCGCTTGCATATTATGCAACGCATTTTACCGTGCGAGGCGAAGACATCGACTATGAAGCGGCAATAGGCGGCAAACAAGCTGCTATGAAAGCCATGAAAATTGTTAGCGCGCGCCTTAAAAACGAAAAAAAGGCAAAAGACGACGATATTTTGAACACATTGCAAATTGTGAACGAGATGCTTGCAAGGGGCTATGAATTTTTGCCGATAGAGCTTGGCAAAAGTTATGCTAGCAAATATGTTATAGAAGACGGCAAAATTCGCCTGCCGTTCATGGCTATAAAAGGGCTTGGTGAGAATGCGGCAATTGCACTTGAAAACGCCACAATAAACGGGCAAGATTATATTTCTGCGGAAGAGCTGCAAAGCGAGGGCAAAATTACCAATTCGGTTATAGATTTGTTAGACAGCGTTGGCGCTTTGGGCGATTTACCAAAAAGTAGCCAAACTTCGTTTTTTACTTAAATTTAATTTATTGTTATTGTTTAAAAACCGCGTATAAAACAAAAAATGTAGGGGCAAGCCTTGCCCCTACATTTTTTTGCAATTTATCTTTAGTAAAAACCTATATTTATTATAATTTACCCATTTAAAAATATTTTTATGCACATTAATAATAAATGCTCATAGTATAATACAGCAATTAAATATTTATCTGCAATGCACATTATAGCTCGTGTGTTAGCTCTTTTATTTTCTTTTTGGCTTCCACAAGCACCTCTTCACCTTTAGGGGTTATAGAATAGTATTTTCTAACCTTTCCCTGCACCGTTGCACTTTTAACTGTTAGTAGCCCATTTTTTTCTAAACTGTGAAATATAGGGTAAAGTGTGCCGGGGCTTATTTCATATCCGTGAGTTTTCAATTCCTCAATCATAAATGAGCCAAAAACCGGCTCTTTTCTTGCATGGTGCAAAATATGAATTTGAATAAACCCTAAAAAAAGCTTTCTTAATATAGGCTCTTGCATTTCTTCACCTCTCATGTTACAATATCAATATCGAAATCCGATATTGATATTGTATATATCCCTTTCCCTTAGTTGTTAGTAATTATTTTACTTTAAATAAAATAGAAATTCAAGGAGTACATTATGATTAAAACTAAAAACTTGTGCTTTAAAAATTTGATAAAATATAATGATGTGCATATTGAGCAAGGTAAAATCAACTTCATTGTAGGAGAGAGCGGTTGTGGTAAAACCACTTTACTTAAACTGTTTAATAAAACCGAAGATGATTTTAGCGGTGAAATTATATACAAAGAAAAACCTATACAAAGCTATGAAAGCATTGCTTTAAGAAAAGAATTAAAACTGATATCACAAACTGCGTTTTTATTTCCCGGCACAATTTTAAACAATTTCAAACTGTTTTTTAATTATTGCGATGAAAAGCTGTTAACAGAAGACGAAATGCTTTATTATTTAAGGCTATGCGAGGCAAATTTCTCACTAAACGACATTTGCGATACCCTTTCGGGCGGCGAAAAACAGCGTGTATTCATTGCCATTTGCTTCTCTCTTCAATCAGAGGTTATAATGCTCGACGAGCCCACGTCTGCAATGGATTTTTCACTTTCCTGCAAAGTTTTGGAAAATATTATAACATTTGCAAAAACAAACGATAAAACGCTGATAATTATAAGCCATGACAAAACTTTACTAAATAGATATGCCGAAAATATTATAAATTTAAGTGAGGTGAAAGCAAATGAATAACGCTGTGCAAATTGAGTTTTTAAACTTTATTCTAATGTATATTTTGCTTTTCATAGTGGGAATTATTATGAAACTTTGTAAAATATCTCAAACTAAACTTTTAATTATAGCAAGCGCAAGAATGACAGCTCAGCTGATAGTTGCGGGCTATATTCTAACTTATTTGCTCGAAAGCTCCTTCACATTTTTAGTTGTGCTTTATTTATTTGTTATGACTCTTTTTGCAATTCACAGGATATTTTATGTAAACAAAAATTTGAACAAAAAATTCAAATTGTCAATAGCGCTTTCCATTACCCTTTGCTCGGTTTTCATTATAGTGTTTTTCATTACAATTATTATAGGCGAAAGCATTTTTAATGCGCAATATTTAATACCCATCAGCGGAATGATTATTGGCAATGCAATGACGGGCGTTACACTTGGGGTTAAAGCGTTTTTGGCTAAAGTTAAAGATTCCAAACTGCAAATTGAAACTTTGCTAAACCAAGGGGCAACACCTAAAAAAATTCTTATTCCAATGGTTAACACAGCGCTTGAAACTGCACTTTTGCCCACTATGAATGCGATGCTCGGTATGGGTATAGTGTCGCTTCCCGGCATGATGACGGGACAAATTTTATCCGGTGAAGCGCCCATGGTTGCAATTCTCTATCAAATATCTATCATGATTTGTATTGCCAGTGTTGTTTGCCTTTCTGTGTTTTTATCACTTTATTTAGGATACAAAACGCTTTATAATAAAAACAGTAATATAAACATTTAGAGTTTAGCATGTTTTTTTGCTGTTAAATTATTTTAATTTATCCATTTTCACTTTTTTGTACACTTTTATAAAAGCTAATATAGCAAAATAAATTATCGCCATATTAAGCACTAACCCTAACGGGTTAACATGCATTGACATAAACGCATTTACCCCTAATTCGTTGTTGTAAACAGTGATAAACTGTATCGGGAAACCCACTTGATGCCTTGTGCCATCTACCACTTGAAACGGCAAAATATAAGCTAAAATAATTTCAATCCACAGTGCAATATTTAATATTTTCATATTAATCTTCATTCAAATCCCATCCCTCTTATCACTTTTTTATATTTCAACATCTATTTCAGCATTATTTTCAATTGAATAAATGGTGCATTTTACAACATTTTCTTTAAAGCGCTTTTCAAGTGCCGCCTTATATAAAAGCAGTTGGTTTTTATAAGCACTCGCAAATTCATAATCTTTTTTGTTTTTGTCTGTTTTATAATCAATTATTTCAATGCCGTTTTCGTTTATGCAAACAACATCAACAATGCCCTGAACTGTTATTGGCACATCTTTTTTATCTTCACTCAAATCGCTCAAAATATTTTCAGCTTTAATGTTTGTTATAAAATCATATTCCCTATATAAAATTTTTGCACTCATCATTCTCTGTGCGGTTTTAGAATTTAAAAACGCTTCTATTTTGTTTTCGTTTAATTTTACAGCTATAATTTCACTTATAAATTTTTCGCTCACAAGGCGCTTTATCTCTTTTTTCAAATCTGTTTTTGCGTTTTTAAAATTCGCAAACTGCAAAAATTCATGCATTGCTGTGCCCTGTTCAGCCGCCGTTAAGCCCTCTTTATACGTGAATGCCGGGCGCGAGAAAACAGCCTCGGCTTTTTTGTGGCTTATTGCTGTTACGCTTAGCTTTAAAGGCATTTGATAATTTTCTGCTTTTACTTGCTCTGCAAAAGCAAAATTATTGTTTATTTTTTTTGTAAGTTCCTCGCTCGGCAAACTTTTTCTTTCAAATAACACGTGCTCATCAATGGGCACATTTTTTTTGCCGCTTATAATTTTAGCTTCAAAGTTACCGCTCGCGGGAAAAACATTTAACATTTGCGCACTTGCATCTTTTCGCAGTTCACTGTTATCTTTATGCAAAAGCGCTGCAATACACAGCCAATGTGCAAACGTGTTTTGGCTTTGTATCAAATGGGCATTATCGCAATTTGTGTCTAATTCAAAAGCCAAATTCTCCAGCACTTTTTGTGGCTTTTTCATTGAGGCTGTTGCTATTATTTTTTGTTTTGCCCGTGTTAGTGCCACATATAATAGCCGCATTTGTTCGCTTTTTATCTCGTTTTCGGCACATTTTGATATGCTTGCGTGCATAGCACTTGGGTAAATATTAAGCCCGTCATTCGCCTTAAGTTTTAAACCGGCACCCATAATTGGGTGGAATAAAAATTGGTTTCTTGTGTCGGTTAAATTAAAATTCGTTGCGGTATCTGCAAGAATTACAATGGGAAATTCAAGCCCTTTTGAGCGGTGAATAGTCATAATTGAAACGCAATTTTTTGCAGGTGATGCCGATGCATTTAAAACAAGTTTATTTTTTATTGCACTTTCAACCCTTTTTAAAAATGCACTTAGCCCACCGCTACTATAAGTGTTGTGCGAAAACGAGGCTGTAAAGGATAAAAACAAATTTATATTTTCACACTTATTTTCACCGTTTTGGCTTGCCCCCACGGCCATATAGTAACTTGTTAAATTTAATATTTCACTGCACAGCTCAAACAAATTAGTGCTTATTGCCAATGTTCTTAAATAGTTCAATGTATCTAAAAACTTTACAACTTTTTCATCTTTGCTCTTTAAAAGTGCGCTATAAAGCCTGCCTTTAGGGGCTATTGTGCGAATTTGCAGCAGATCGTCGGGCGAAAAGCCAAAAAGCGCCGACAAAAGCACCGCAGATAAATGGATATCCTGCCCGGGGTTATCAATTACCCTTAGCATAGAGAGCAAAACGCCCACTTCGCTTGATGTTAAATAGCTTTCACCGCTATCTGAGTAAGCCGGAACTTCCCTTTTGTTCAACGCTGCAACATAAAGCGGAAATTTAGCACGTGTTCTAAGCAAAATGCAAAAATCTTCAGGCTTGCAATCTCTTATAGTGCCATTATCTTGAACTTGGTATTTTTGCTTTAGCATATCCGCTATAATATCCGCCACATGCTCAACATCTGTTTGCTGTGCTTCGTCTTCACTTTCATCTAAAATGTCAAATCTGAACGCTCCACCGTCAAAATTATTATGCACACCCAATTTCAATTGCTCGCTAACATCATAGCTTATCTCGCCCACTTGCTTGCTCATAAGCATAGTAAAAACATCGTTAATTTGGTTAATAATGTTCAAACTACTTCTAAAATTATGCCCCAAAATTATAGTGGCTGGGTGCATTGCATCTTTGCCGTAAGGTGAAAATTTCTCTCGCTTTTCAATAAAATTCTCTGGGGCGGCAAGCCTAAATTTATATATGCTCTGTTTAACATCGCCCACAAAAAACAAATTGCTTTCATCGCTGTTTGCAAGGCATTTGTAAAGCATTTCCTGTATGTAATTCGTGTCTTGATACTCATCAACCATTATGAATTTTATTTCGCTCGAAAGCTCTTTCGCACGTTGTGATTTCTCGCCTTTTTCATCTGATAGCAGTTTTAGCGCAAGGTGCTCTAAATCGCTGTATTCAAGCAGTTTTTCCTCTAATTTAATGTTAAAAAACGTTTCGCTGTAATAATTTGCGCCTTTGCAAAGAGCGCTGATATATAATAGTGAGAGTTTCAAATCTTCGCAGTACTGCTGCTTTGTGCATATAAAAATATTGCTTTGCATTTTTTTCACAATATCTTTTGCCTTATCTCTTAAGGCTTTAACTTTTTGCGCTAAATTGCCGCTGTAATTTTTTACAGCTTTAAGTGAGGTAAATTTAAAATTATGCAGTAAAATTTGTGCTTCGTCCCAGTTTTCACCTTGAATATAATTTTGCAATTCGCTGTAAAAATTCAAATCTAACAGCAATGCCTCGGCATAATTTGAAAGCAGTGGCTCCTTTTGCACACATTGCATTGCATTTTCCGTTAATGCAATTGCATTTTTCAGCATAGCATCGGCGCTTTTCAAAAGATATTTGCCCCAAACTGTTTTGCCAAACGGCAAGTTTGTTTCATAATCTTCAACTATTTTTTCAATTGCTTTTTGCGGGTTTGGCAAACTTCTTGAAAATTCATATAATGCGAGTAATGCGTTTTTGGCGCCTTCGTCCGAGCGTGTTTTGCCATATATTAAAGCAAATTCACGAAAAGCATCGTCCAAATACATGTGTTCAAGCGTTTTTTCCATAGCTCGCAGTTTTAAGGGTGCAACATCTGCAGTATCGGCAAGTGAGAAATCCGCAGGCAAATTTAAAACGGTGAAATTGCGCTGTAATAGTTGCAAACAAAACGAGTGCATTGTGCAAATATTTGCCCTTGCAAGCAATAATTTTTGTTTGCGCAAATTTATGTTTTTAGGCTGGCTTGCTATCATTTGTGAAAGGCGTGCACCTATGCGTTTGCGCAGTTCTTGCGCCGCCGCATTTGTGAATGTTACAATAAGTATTTTATCGGCCGCAACAGGCTGTGCGCCAAGTGTCATCAAGCGCACGGCTCGTTCAACAAGCACAGCGGTTTTTCCGCTTCCCGCCGCCGCGGAAATAAGCAGCGTACCACCGTCGTCTTCTATTGCGCACTTTTGCTCATTTGTCCACATTTTTTCGCTATTTAGTGCCTTTTTATTGTCGTCACTCTGCATTAAACTCTCCATTCTGTGCATGGCACAAAAAAATGATACTTCTCCAAACAATGGAGATTTTTTGGTATATGCCGCCTGAAACGGCACGCCGCTAAACAAATATTTATTCAAAAACATCTTTTGGTGCACTTACATAAACTTCATCAAAGCCATCTTCATGCTGGCATATAGGGCGATACTCGCAGTAATCGCACGGGCAAGATATGCTGTTTCTAAGCGCAACCGCCTTTATTTCACCGCTAAACAAATCTTTAGCCATATCCATCACGGTTTTTATAAGGTGTTTTTCTATATTCGCAAACTTTTGAGCGCTTGCGACTTTTGTTTTTATGTAAGGCGTATTGTTTTTTGTGAATGTAAACGGCACAAAAAAACCTGTAAATTCGCTGTCCATGCCCTTAATAATATAATCGTTATCAAGAACAATACCGTCAACGCTAAACACTTTTGTTTGCTTTTCGCTTTGCCTTTGCCCGCTTTTGGGAGAGGGATCTGTTAAAACATAAAGCACACCGGCAGGTTTGTGGCTTTTATAAAGTTTATGTTGTGAATTGCAAAGCGCAAAAAGGTAAAATAGCATTTGGGTATCAAGCCCGCAATAAACATCTTCAAGTTTAAACTTTTTCTCGCCTGTTTTATAATCCACAACCCTTAAATATGGGCCTTGAGGGGTTTGCATAACATCAATTCTATCTATTTTACCTATGATATTCACTGTTTTGCCGTCCTCGGTTTTCACCGTTATCGGCTCAACGGCATTTTCACCAAAACCTATTTCCTGCTCAAATGAAACGGGCTTAAACTCGCCCTGTTTTTGCTCATCTTGCATGAACAAAAGCAAGCGCATAATGCCCTCTTTAAGCCTTTGTATTAAAAACTTAAAGCGCTCGGAGTTTTCGGGCATAAAATCATCCACATATTTTTGCGCTGTTTTATAAGAGATATCTTTTAATTCGCTGTGGCTTAAAAAGGCAAACTTTTCGCCTGCGTCTCTCATGGTGTTTTCAATAACATAGTGCACAAAACTGCCGGATTCCAGCGGCGAAAGCTCTGCTTTTTTGGGACTTTTAATGCGCAGAATATAATTTGCAAAATAGGCAAAACGGCACTTGCTGAATTGCTCTATACCCGTTGGAGACATTGTTATGTTTTTGCCCATAAGCACTTGTATTGCCTGTGTGTTGCTCGCGCTGAAATTTTTCTTATTTTCAAGTTTTTTCATCATTTCAACACTGTTTTTTGCAATTTCATTCTCGCTTAGCGCTTTATAAAGCGAGGCTGTTTGCATATCGTCTTGCCTATATTGCGCACTTAACAAGTGCAATGCTGAATTAACAGTGAAGCATTTTTGCAAAAATGTTTGGCTAACAGCTTGCGGTTTTAAAATTTGTATCGCTTGTTCAATTTCACTGCAAAGCCCAACACCGCCGTAATCCGGCGAAATAGCGCTTATATACAGCCCGTGTGAGCTTGATGTGAGCGCTTTATAAAAAAACATTTTTTCAAGCAAAATCCTGTTTTCATAGTCGCCCGGCATATTTATGCCAATTTTCACAAGTTGTTCTCTGTCTTCATGTGTTAAAAGGCCGCTAAATCCCACAGTTTTAGGAAATTCTCCCTCGTTCAAACCCAAAACAAAGCTGTATTTTGGGCTTTTAAGCTTCATTCTGTCGGCCGCTGTAACAATAACCGTGTTGCTTGTTTGCGGCACATGCCCCACATCGTGGTTTAAAATAAGCAGGGTAAAAATTTCTTCATACTCTTTAACGCTTATTTTTTCATTTGTAAAAACTTGTGCAATTTCATCGAGTAAGCCCATCATTATATTCCATGTTCTGAAAACTTCCTCGCCTAAATTACTGTTTTGCACCATGCCGCTATCAACAGCAAAATTATTTTCAATTTCCCCAAAACCAAATAATTTTGCTGTTTTCAATGTGTTTTCATCGGCTTTAATATCACATAAAAAATTGTAAATAGCTTTTGAAATATGTGTTGCAGTTAATTCGTCTTTTGCATTTTTGTTAAGGCTGTTTAAAAAGTTGTTTAAACTCGGCATAATATTTTTGCGCAAATATTCGGCTCTATTTAGCGTTAGGGCGTCCTCTTCTTTTAAAACTGCGCCAAAATCTCCAAAGCCTGCGGGGTTTTTACTAAAAGGGTGTTGCCATTCTTCGCTTTTAATTTGCCATGTGTACGTATAATTTTCAAGCGCTATTATATCTTGCGTTTCAAAACCAAACAGCCCTGTTTTTAACATTCTCAAAATTGTTTCGCTGTTTAAGCCCCTATTTGCCAGCTGAAGTGCGCACTTGATAAACGATGTTAAGCCTTTGTGCTCAATTGTTGTTGTATCGTCTATAAAAAAAGGCACTTGCAACAAATTAAATTCGTGCTTTAAAATTTGAGCATAATCGCTCACCTGCCTGCAAATAACCGCTATTTCGTTGTATTTTGTACCATTTGCCACAAGGTGTGCAATTTGCACCGCAACTGTTTTACATTCATCATATTTGCTTTTGCACAGTGTTAAATTAAAATTTTCACTGTCAAATTCTGCATCATCAGCGTTAAAACTGTCGTTATCGCACATAATTAAATTTAATGCGCATAGTGTTTTGCTGTTTTCGTGGCGATAGTCTTTTTGCATAATTTTAGGCGCTTTTACCGTTATGTGTGATTTTTGCGCCATATTCCTCAAATACAAAGCAGTTTTTTTAACAGAGCTGAAAATGCCAAAGCCGCCTTGGTTATCATACAGGGTGTCCGTGCACAAGGTCACTGTGCAATCGGCATTTTGTATTATTACATCAAGCATTTTATACTGCGGCGCTGTGAAGCCTTCAAAGCCCTCTATAAAAAAATTATAGTTGCTGAAAAATTTATGGTTTGCGCGCTCAAGTGAAAGCAAAATTCTATCTTGCACATCTAACGAAATGCCTTTTATTAAGCCCTCGTATGCTGTGAAAATATATGCAATTTCTTTCAAATTTTCTTTGCCGGCAGATATACTTAGCAATTGCTTTGCACTTGCGCCTGCTGTTTTAAGCTCGTTTATAGTTTGTGCGCACATGGTGCAAAAACCTATGTTTTTGCGCTGTGCAAAATAAAAATCAAGCTTATCTGCAAGGCTGTTTGCCGCGCGCCTAACAGTTATAACCTTAGCGGCATCTGTTATAGTGTTTATTGATACACCGCCAAACTGCCTTAACAAAAACTCTGCAAAACTTGTGAAACTGAACACCTGAACAAATGCAGAGCACTCATCTTCAAGCTCGCTGTTTATCATACTTTCACTTGTTGAGGAAAATTGCTCGGGAACAATTAAAATGCTTTTTTTGCCCTGTTTTGAAAGCAAATTTATCTCATTCAACATCTCTTGTGTTTTGCCTGTTCCCGAAATGCCGATTATGAATTTGAGCATATTCTCACCCTTTTTCTTTTCTGTTTTCGCCGTTTTGTATTATGCATTTTATTAGAATTTAAAAAGCCGTAAAATGCTATCTTCTTGTTCAATTTTGCACTAAATAACAAAAAAATTAATTAAGTGCTTATGCAAATAATAGCAATTATTTTTACGGTTTTGCTCGCTATTTTGGCAAATACAAACCCCTTTTAACGTCCAATTATGCGACGCAAATTTTTCTCATCTGTTGTAAAATTGCCGGGAATATTAACTTTGCTTGTATACATTCCGTGAAAATCTGTGCCGCCCGTAACAATTAAATTGTGCTTTTTTGCTATTTTCTGCAAAATTGCTTTGTCTCTTTTTTTATTTCTCGGGTGGTTAATTTCAACACCGCCTATTAGTTTTTTTTGAGCAAGTTCTTCGCACAATTCCATGCTATCGTAAACACTGGGGTGCGCCAAAACTGCGGTTGCCCCACTGCTTTTCACAATATTCAGCACCTCGTAAACGTCAAAATAATCGGGCATAATAAGCGCCTTTCCTGTGTTAGCGTCAAAAAGTTCTTTGTATAACTGTTTAAAAATGCCATCTGTGTAGCCCAAATGAAAAAGCGCATGAATTATATGCTGTTTATATACCGTTTTGCTATCTTTTGCCAATTGCTCTGCAATTTCTATAACTTCTTTCGGGTATTCACTCAATATTACCGCTTTTGTTTTTTCATAGGCCTCTTGCCTTCTTATAAACATATTATCGCAAAAATCCGCCAATTGTTTTGTAAAATTCGGGCAATAGCACAATATATGCACTTTGCGGTTTCTTTTATAATCAAACGCACTAAGCTCTAATGCAGAAATTAGCTTTACATTGCCAATAATAGGGTTGTTTTTGGCAAATTTTGCGGCATTTAACGTGTCGTGGTCTGTAACGGCTATATGCCCAAGTTTAAGTGAACTTGCCAATTGCGCAACAGTTGTTATATCTAAAGAGCCGTCTGAAAAAGTTGAATGCAAATGTAAATCTGCCAATATGCTTACCTCCGCTTTTGTTATAAGATTATTTTACTTTATTTCATACAAAATATCAACAAAATTCACCTTAGAACTATTGACAAAATAATGAATTGCCTTTAAAATTAATTTATATTATGCGGATTTAGCTCATTTGGTAGAGTGTCTGCTTCCCAAGCAGAATGTGGCGGGTTCGAACCCCGTAATCCGCTCCAGCCGAGAAGCAATGCAAGAGGCCGGCCGGCACTTACGTGTCGGTTGCTCGTTGGCATTAGCACTGCGGTGTATCATCTGCTACGCTTGCAATGACAGCAAACGAAAATCCAACCGATATGTAAGGTTGGATTTTTTACTTATCGCTATTCATAGAATGGAGATTTTTATGCCACCTATTACAGTTATGATTAAACCCGCCAGCGGAACATGCAATATGCGCTGTAAATATTGTTTTTACATTGATGAAATTTCGCACAGAGAAACAGAAAATTACGGTTTCATGACAACTGATGTGCTAAAAAATGTTTTGAAGAATGTTTTAAGTTATGCACAAGGCACTTGTTCCATTGCATTTCAAGGTGGCGAACCCACACTTGTTGGCTTAGATTTTTTCAAAGAAGCTATGCGCTTGCAAAATGTTTTAAATGTAAATAATTGCAAAATTTTTAACGCCATTCAAACGAATGGTTATAACATTACGCCTGAGTGGGCAAAGTTTTTTGCTAAACACAATTTTTTGGTTGGGGTATCTTTAGACGGCACAAAAGAAATTCACGACATGAACCGTTTGAGCGTGAGCGGTGAGGGCACTTACAGCCGTGTTATGAAAAGCATCCAAATATTGCAGCAGTATAAAGTGGAGTTTAACATTTTAACCGTTGTTACAAAAAACACCTGTAAGCACACAAAAAAAATTCAAAGCTTTTTCATGCGAAACAATTTTGAATGGCAACAATACATACCCTGTTTAGACCCTCTTGATGAAGTTCGGGGCACACATGCTTGGTCGCTAAATTCAAAAGTTTACTGCGAGCACTTAAAAGCGTCTTTTCTTGTTTGGTATGAGCAAGCGATAAAAGGCAAAAAATATTACCACCGCTATTTTGACAATTTAATGCTTATTTTAAACCGCCAGCACCCCGAGGCTTGCGGCATGGCAGGCATATGCAACAAGCAATATGTTGTGGAGGCAGATGCAAGTGTTTACCCTTGCGATTTTTATATGCTGGACGAGTGGAAATTGGGCAATTTAGCACACGAAACTATTGAGCAAATTGACAAAAAGCGCGAAGAACTGCAATTTATTGAGCAAAGCAGTGTTATTGCCGAGGAGTGTAAAACTTGCAAATGGTACACACTTTGCCGCGGTGGCTGTAGGCGTGATAGAGATTATTTTAATGAGGGCATCGGCTTAAATTATTATTGTGAGGCCTATAAAGATTTTTTTGCATTTGCCTACCCTAAACTTGTTGAAATTTACAATTTATTGAGCACAGGGAGAATATAAAACAAACCTATTCTTTTAAGTTAACAAATTAACAAGGCACAAAATACGGATTTCTACAGTTCGCCAAGTGCCGCTGCTATGCAGCGGTTGCTCACTTGCATTGCACTGCGGTGCTTATCCATTTCAGTCGAAATGACAAAAGGTTAACAGCTTCGCTCAAAATAACAAATATAAATGAACTAAACCTATAATTAAAACCACAAAACAGTTGCCCTTAAAATAAGGGCAACTGTTTTGCTGAATAATATTAAATTATTAAATTCACTAAACGCCCGCCCTGCCGTCTGCAACCGGTTAGAACCTACCTAATGGTAGGTGGGTGCCCTGCCGGAATTTCACGCTCCCTTCTTCCGCTTACGGCCGAAACCGGGCGGGAGGTCTGCAATCCCTTCCTTGGACATACGGGCTCCCTTGTAATAGTTAGTAGGATTAAAATGGCCGCAACAAATCGAACAGGGCAGGAAATAATTAACTTATTGCGCTTGGGTCAATATCAAAAAGTTCTGTTAGGCGGTTAGCAAACATGCCGCCCACTGCGGTTAATTCTTCATCGTCGTCAACAACACTAAAAATCTCCTCGCCGTCTTCCTCTTGTACTTTCATTATAATTAAGTATGCATCTTCTTCAAGCTTTTCGGCAGGGCTTTCGTTGTATGGAACAACAGCTAAATACCTGATGTCGTTAAAATCAGCGGCATCAATAACCTCAAATTCGCTCTCTTGCCCATCTTCATCGCAAAGCGTTATTAAATCCGGGTCGTAATCTTCAAATTCATTTTCAAATTTATCATTTTGTGCCATATGTTTTCTCCAAACTTAAATTTTAATAATAATGTGCCCATTTATCTTTTCTATATTCTATCTAAATTTTGAATAAACGTCAAGTGCATAATTTTTGTGCAAAGCCGCTTGTTTTATTAATATATGATGATATAATATTATAAATGCACATTTTTTTTGGTTTTTGCATATATTTTTGCACATTAATAAATTAAGGCATAAATAACGTTAAGGAGCTTAACATGAAATTTAAGATAATTTTACTTGCAATATGCTTGTTAATAATTCTATCAGCCGCCACAGCTTGCGGCGCAAATGATGAATATATTGAGAGAAACTTAATTAAAAACCCAAACGAAATGCAATTGGCGCAACCTGAAGAGGGTGAAATTATTGCCGTTATCAGCACAGATTTAGGCAATATTTCCATGCGTCTTTTCCCAAATGAAGCGCCTATGGCCGTTGAAAATTTCATCGGCCTTGCAGAGCAAAATTATTTTGACGGTATAACATTTCACCGTGTGGTGCAAGATTTTGTTATACAATCCGGCGATGCACAGGGCACAGGCGCAGGCGGTGCAACCATTTGGAACAATACACCTTACCCTCTTGAAATAAACGATAATTTGCACCATTACACAGGCGCTGTGGGAATTGCACACAGTGGCACAGGCGAAGATAACCAAAGCCAATTTTACATCATTCAAACCCCGAACGACAGTGTTAGCAACTCTGCGGCGGTTACATTAATTGAAAATGGGCTTCGTGAAGATGTTGCCGAAATTTACAAAGAAATTGGCGGTGCCCCGCATTTAGATAATTTACACACTGTGTTTGCGCAAGTTTTCAAGGGCATGGATGTTGTTGATGCCATTGCACAAACAGAGGTTGACGAAAACGGCCAACCGCTAAATGCTATTTTAATAAACGATGTTGAAATTATAGCCTACACAAAAACCGCTGAGCAAGGCGATGAGGTATCTGATGTAACCGCACAAAGCACTGTTCCGGTAAGTTCGGCTTCACAAGGCGCGGTTTCGCAAAGCGAATAATAATATTTGATGAAATGGTATACATTTAGTGCATATTAAGAAAGGGGTGCCGCTATGAAGCGATTTTGGAGAATTATTTTGTCGCGTACATTTTTTCTCATCACGCTGTTTCTTTTTCAAATTATAATAGTATTATCCGTAACGGCACAAATAACCAGCTTAAATATCTCGTTTTATTCATCTTTAACTTTTCTGTTTGTTTTTATATCGCTAATATTGTTCGAGCGGCAAAATTTGCAGCCGGCTTATCAAATTATGTGGCTTATAATAATTTTGGTTGTTCCCATTTCGGGCTTCATTTACTTTTTGCTTTTTGGCAGGCGCCATTTCACACACAAAAGTTTAAAGCACTTTAATGAAATAGAGCGCCGTGCGGCCACAAGCATTTTGCCGGACTCTAATGCTGTAAAACATCTTGTTGCAAAAGATTTTTCTGCACAAAAAAACGCCGAGTATCTTGCAACTTATGCAGCGGCTCCCATTTTTTCAGGCACGAAAGCAACATATTTTGCAACCGGCGAAGTTTTTTTTGAAACATTTTTGAAATATTTAAAAAAAGCTGAAAAATTTATTTTCATGGAGTATTTTATCATAAACGACGATAGCCGCATGTGGATAAAAACCTTGGAAATATTAAGAGAAAAGGCAGCAGCAGGCGTTGATGTGCGTGTTCTTTACGACAATTTCGGGTGCATTGCCACTTTGCCCGATGACTATGCCGATGTTTTAAAAACTTATGGCATCAGATGCTATTCAGTAAACTCTTTGCACTTCACATTTGATTTGGCGCAGTACAAAATGTTCAACCATCGAGATCATCGAAAAATAACGGTTATAGATGGTGAAATTGGTTTTGCGGGCGGTTTAAACTTTGCGGATGAATACATCAACGAAATTACACGTTTTGGCTATTGGAAAGACACCGCATTTTGCCTTGAGGGCGCTGCAGTTCACAAATTAACCTGCCTTTTTTTAACCATGTGGGATTTTACCGCAAAAGAAAAAACTAATTATATAGATTACAAAACAAAAAGCTATTACCCCACAAGCGGCTGGGTGCAACCGTTTGGCGATTCCCCTTTAGATGATGAAAATGTAACCGAAAATGCATATATCAATTTAATTCAGCGTGCAAAAAACTATGTAACTATCATTACGCCATATTTAATAATAGATAACAAAATGTTTGCTATTTTATGCTTGGCCGCAAAAAGCGGCATAGATGTTCGCATTGTAACGCCCTCTATACCCGATAAAATGTTCGCTTTTCACGTTACACAAAGCTATTATGCAGGGCTTTTAAAAGCAGGCGTTAGAATTTATGAATACACCCCAGGTTTTATTCACGCAAAAATGCTTTTAAGCGATGATGATATTGCCATTGTTGGCAGTGCTAATTTAGATTACAGAAGCCTTTATTTGCACTTTGAAAACTGCTGTGTTTTTTACCACAGCGATTTTGTGAAAGATGTTAAAGATGATGTGAAAAACATATTGCTAAACAGCAAAGAAATTACTTTAGACGACACAAATAAAACGCCCATGTGGCGCAGGCTTGCAAGGGCCGTTTACAGAATTTTTGCACCGCTTATGTAAATTTTTTGCCCAAAAACCAATAAAAAACAAATGCGAAGTTTAAAAACGCCACTAAGAGCACCCATGTTCTGTATGTGAGCGTTTTTACTTCGCTATTTTTCATCATATAAATTAAAGTGATAACCCGCCCCGTTATATCAACGGTTGCAAAAATTAATATTAGATAAAAAAATGTCATCATAACCTCTATTTTGTTCTTGTATGTATTGCAGTAATCCGCACCTTTAGTATACAATATCTTACGCTTACATGCAATATTGCAAAAAACTTTTACAATTCAAAAACAAACTAAAAAATTATTTACTTTAGCCGTTAAAAATTGTATAATAAAATATATATTCAATTAATTTTTAACGTAATGGGGGATAATTATGGAAGATATATTGCGAATTTTGGAAAACAACGCGCGCATTAGCGTTGAAGATATTGCAACTATGGTGAATAAAAGACCGAATGAAGTTGCACTTATAATAGACGAAGCACGAGAAAAACACATTTTAAACGGTTATAAGGCTTTGATAGATTGGGATAAGGCGGAAATTGCTAAAGTGCAAGCGCTTATAGAGCTTAGAGTTCAGCCCAGAAGAGATTGCGGATTTGACCAAATTGCGAACACCATAGCACAGTTCGACGAGGTTGACAGCGTTCTTCTTATGAGCGGCGGTTTCGATTTATCTTTGCAAGTTAGGGGCAAAAGTTTTCAAGATATTGCGCTGTTCGTGGCAAAACGGCTTTCACCCATAGAGGGCGTTTTAAGCACTGCAACACATTTTGTGCTTAGAACATATAAAAAAGACGGCGCTATGTACGACAGCGAGCCCGTGGACGAACGAGAGAGAGAAGTTTAATGAATTATAATGAAATTATCTCGAAAAAAGCTGTGGATATGCGCGCTTCCGGCATCAGAAAATTTTTCGATTTGGCGGCAGAGATGAAAAATTGCATATCTTTGGGTGTGGGCGAGCCGGATTTTAAAACGCCGTGGAGCGTGAGAGATGCAGGCATAAGAAGCCTTGAAAAAGGCCACACCTGGTACACTTCTAATTCGGGGCTTAAAGAATTGCGAGAAGAAATTTGTACATATTTAAGCCGCCGCTTTAAACTTAGCTATTCATTTGATGAAACGCTTGTAACTGTGGGCGGCTCGGAAGCTATAGATTTATGTATTAGGGCCGTTATAAACCCGGGCGATGAAGTGATTATTCCCGAGCCATGTTATGTTAGTTATAACCCTATAACAACGCTTACAGGCGGCGTTGCCGTGCCAATTGCGCTAAAGGGCGAAAACGAATTTAAACTTACCGCAAGCGAGCTTAAAAGTGCAATAACACCTAAAACAAAAATGCTTATAATGCCTTTTCCCAGCAACCCAACTGGCGGCATTATGAGCAAAGAAGATTTAGAGCAAATTGCCGAAGTTTTGCGTGGCACAAATATAATAGTGCTTAGCGATGAAATTTATGCAGAGCTAACTTATGGCAACGAGCGCCATGTTAGCATTGCAAGCATAAACGGCATGAAAGAGCGCACCGTTATAGTGCAGGGTTTTTCAAAAGCCTATGCCATGACAGGTTGGCGCTTAGGTTATGCTTGTGGGCCAAAGCCTATAATTGATGTGATGACAAAAATACATCAATCTTGCATTATGTGTGCGCCCACAACCAGCCAATATGCCGCTGTAACAGCACTTAAATTTTGCGATGGCGATATTGAAAACATGCGCAAAGAATATGATATGCGCAGACGATTACTTGTTAAAAACCTGAATGATATGGGGCTTTCGTGTTTTGCACCACAAGGCGCATTTTATGTTTTTCCTTGCATAAAATCCACAGGTTTAACAAGCGCCGAATTTTGCGAAAAACTGCTTTTAGCAAAACGTGTTGCGGTTGTGCCGGGCAACGCTTTTGGCGATTCGGGCGAGGGCTATGTGCGCATAAGCTATTCATACTCTGTGGAGCATTTAACATTGGCAATGGCTAAGATAAAAGAATTTTTAGCCGAATTAAAATAGCCGTTAGGAACTAACGCTAACGACAAGGGTGAATTATGCTTGAAATTGTAAAATTAAAGGCCCCTGCAAAATTAAATTTAACGCTTAATATAGTTGGCGTGCTTGAAAATAATTACCATTTAATGGATATGATAATGCAAAGTGTTTCTCTTTACGACTATGTGGAAATTGCAAAGCGAAACCACACTACGCTAAATATGCCGAATTCTAACTTCCCAATAAATGAAAATAACACTGCACTAAAGGCTGCCAATTTGTTTTTCAAGAGCACAGGTATAAAAGGTGGCGCAAAAATAACGGTGCAAAAAAACATTCCCGTTTGTGCGGGAATGGCAGGCGGAAGTGCAGATGCCGCCGCTGTTTTAGTTGGTTTAAACAGCCTTTATAGCGCAGGGCTTTCACAAGAGCAGCTTTGCGAAATTGGAGCAGAAATTGGCGCAGATGTTCCTTTTTGCATTATAGGCGCAAGCGCCCACGTTACCGGCATAGGAGATATAATTGCCGAAATTGCACCGTGCCCAAGCTGTTATTTTGCTGTGGTAATGCCAAACGAGGGTATATCCACCGCAAAGGCATTCGCAAGATACGACAAAAAAAAGGTGAAAATAAATATAGACACAGTAAAAGCAATTAATGCCATGCAAAAAAACAATTTAAAAGAGCTTTGCAAAAACATGGCAAATGTTCTGCAAAAATGCAGTGAGAGTAAGCACAACAATTTTATATGCGAAAGGTTAAAAAAGAGCGGTGCTTTAGCCGCCCTTATGACAGGTAGCGGTGCTGCTGTTTACGGCGTGTTCGAGCATGAACAACAGGCGAAAAATGCTTTAAAGGAACTTAGCCACTATTATGAAAACAATTGGCTTTTAACGCCTGTTGCGCATGGCGCTGTATTGTTGTAATGTATAAATAAAAGCAAAAAGAGGTTTATTATGGCTGATCACAGTATTTATAACGGGCAGGAATTTGATAAGTTGTTCGACACTATCCTTTCTCTTGAAACGAAAGAAGAATGTATAGCTTTTTTTGATGATTTGTGCACTGTGAAAGAACTTAAAGACATGGCGCAAAGAGTTCAAACAGCACAAATGTTGCTTGAGGGCAAAACTTATGAGCAAATTATTCAAACCGCAGAAATAAGCACAGCCACAATCAGCAGAATTAACCGCTGTATACAATATGGTAGCGGCGGTTACAATAGGGCGCTAAATAAAAGCAAATAATTTTATTTTTTCACTTTTAAAAGCGTCATTAAAACAAAGCCTATGCCGCTTGCAATAACTGCTATAATATGCCTTTCTGTTTCACAGCTGAAATTATTTGCCAATAGCGGAAAAACCAAGCTCCCCATGCTCATTCCAAGTGCTGTAAGGCCATAATTTATGCCTGCATTTTTTTCGCCGAATATATCTGTAACGGTGCACGGAATTACAGCCGCTTGCCCCGAATATGAAAACGCAAGCAAGCAATAAATAAGCAGAACAAAAATATTTTGCACAAAAATAAAAACAAAAGAGCTTATGCTAAGCATAGCAAATATAATTAAAAAAGTGCTTTTTCTGCCTATTTTATCGCTTAGCCACGGCAAAATAAGCCTGCCTAAAGCCGAAAACACAGACGCTATGGCAACGCAAAACAGTGCAAGGTTTTCGTTCATGCCACGGCTTGTAGCAATTTCTATTATAATAGGGCTAAACAAAATCATAGCGGGTGCGGCGCAAAAAACACTTAGCGTAATAATCCAATATTGCGCAGTTTTCATTATTGAAAATGGGCTCTCGCTTTTTTTGCTTTTATCAAATTCAACACTGCTTTTGTGCGTGTTTGTTTCACTTGTGCCCTTGTATTCTTGTTTGGCTTGGTTTTTTTCACATTCGCCATTTTCATTTGGCGCTTGTTTTGGGTTTTCAAGAACAATGCACGATAATGTGCAAATTACAGCTGTTATAATGCCCAGTGCCAAAAATGTTACGCGTATACCGCCCATGTTGGAAAACACATTTACAAAAAGCGTTAAAACAGCACCCGAAAGCCCCACGGCAATGCCTATTACACCTGTTGCAAAACCCTTTTTTTCAGCATACCACTTTTGCGCACACGCCATAACGGCAGGGTATAAAAAAGCTGTTCCAATCCCCACGGGCACGCTGAATGAACAGTATAATAGCAATGCGTTTTTTTCGGGCATTGTAGAAGATAAAGCAAAGCCGCCGGCGAGCAAAACACTGCCTACAACACCCGCAAAACGCGGGCCTTTTTTATCTTGTAGAAAACCGCCAACAATACAGCCCACCCCAAAAGCGCATATTGTAAAACTGAATATAAGTGCCGCTTGTGCACTATCTATGGAAAAACCACTGCAAACCGAGCGCTGAAATGCACCCCAAGATGCCGGTATGCCGGTGAAAATTTGAATGCACGCACCGGCAATTAAAATAACAAACCGATGCCTTTTCAAAAAATTTTGCAATAAACCACCTCTATTTGCTTGTTTTTGTTTATACCAAATATTTTCATCAAAATAATCTGTGGTTTTATTATGTGCAAAATAATCAAATTAAACCTATTATGCATATGTTTGGTTTGACTTTGCATTGTTTGATTTGTATAATTATATTAAAAATTTTGACTGCCTGATAAAATATTTCAGTGCAAAAATGATTAAAAATAAAATTTAATTTAACTGAAAACGGAGGGCATTATGTATAAGAATATAAATGAGCGCGCAAAAAATGTTATGCCCGGTGGCATTACAAGTGAAAAACACAGTTTAAACAGCGCTTTATGTATAGACTGCGCAAAAGGCGCTTGTGTTTACGATTTAAACGCAAAAGCATATATTGATTACAACATGGGTGCGGGCAGTATTATTTTAGGGCACAGCCACCCAAATATTTGCGATGCCGCTGTTCAAGCCTGCAAAAAAGGCATTAATTTTAATATGCCAAGCAAAAACGAAACATCACTTGCCGAACTAATTGTTAAATATGTTGCAAATGTTGATATGGTGCGCTTTTTCAGCGGAGAATCACAGGCAATATTGTGCGCCTTAACGCTCGCTAAAAAGCACACAATTAAAAACAAGATAATCTGTTTTTCAGAATGTGAACCGATAAGTTTTATTGAAAGTGAAAGCGCACATAGCGCAGAAACCAAAAACGGGCTTGAAAGAAACGATATAATTTTGGCGCAATTTAATAATTTAGAAAGCGTAAAAAATGCTTTTATGCAAAACCCAAATGAAATTGCGGCGGTTTTTATTGAGCCAATTGCACTAAATTTTGGCATTATTGCGCCGGAAAACGGTTTTCTAAACAAAATTCAAGAGCTTTGCAACGAACACAATGCGCTTTTAATACTTAACGAAACAACCACCGGTTTTAGGCTTTGTATGGGTGGTGCTCAAGAGTTTTATGCGTTTAAAGCGGATATAATTGTAATGGGCAAGATTATTGGCGGTGGTTTTCCAATTGGTGTAATTGGTGCAAGCGAAAAAATTATGCGCAATTTTGCACCACTTGGCAATTTCTACCCAAATGATGGTTTTTCGGGCAACCCTGTTGCAATGGCCGCAGGCGTGTGTATGCTTTATATTTTGCAAAACAACAATGCTATTTTCTCGTATGTAAACAATGCGGCTTTTTCTTTGCAAAAGGGCTTTGATGAATTAGCCAAAGCGAAATCTGTTAATTTACAAGTCAGTCGAGTGGGCTCGCTTTTAAGCATAGGCTTTGCAAGCAAGCCCATAAACAATGCTCAAAATGCTAAAGCGGCAAATGAAAACGCATATAATTTATTTTTTGAGCTTATGCAAAAAAAAGGTGTTTTACTTCCTAATGTTAACAGTAAAATTTTTTATATAAGTGCTGCGCATACACCGCAACACGTAAAAAACACTTTGGAAATTGCAAGTGAAGTTTTAGACCAGCTTAAAAGCATTGACAATGCCAATATTTAGGCTTTTAAAAAAATCGCTTTGTGCTTTGCAAATAAAAATAGCCTCATTTCCAGTATTCCATAGTGGCTGTATTGAATTTTTACATATAATATAGTATAATAGCCCTATGTGTAAAAATATATGCTGTGCGTAAATTTCGCACGGAACGGAGAATAAAATGTCGCAAAAAGTTTTAGTAACGGGAGCAGACGGTTTTATAGGAAGCCATCTAACCGAAGAACTGATAAAAAAAGGAGAAAAAGTTAAAGCATTTTGCTATTATAATTCATTTGGAACTTGGGGTTGGCTTGACACTTTAGAGCCGCAAATTAAAAACGAAATAGAAGTTTTTATGGGCGATATACGCGACCCTAACGGTGTTCGCACCGCAATGCAAAACATGGATATTGTTTACCATTTAGCGGCTTTGATAGCAATACCTTTTAGCTATCACTCGCCCGACAGCTATGTAGACACCAATATTAAAGGCACTTTAAATGTGCTTAATGCCGCAAGAGATTTAAACACTGAGCGCCTTTTGGTAACAAGCACAAGCGAAGTTTACGGCACCGCTCAATATGTGCCCATAGACGAAAAACACCCTTTTCAAGGGCAAAGCCCTTATTCTGCCACAAAAATTGCCGCCGATAGGCTTAGCGAAAGTTTCTACCGCAGTTTTTCGCTGCCTGTTACAATAGTGCGCCCTTTTAACACTTTCGGGCCAAGGCAATCTGCAAGGGCTGTTATTCCCACAATTATCACTCAGCTTTTGGCGGGAAAAACAGAAATTCATTTAGGCAGCTTATCGCCCACAAGAGATTTCAACTATGTTAAAGACACTGCCGCCGGCTTCATTGCCATTGCCAATTGCGAAAAAGCTATTGGCGAAGAGATTAATATAGCTACCGGCGAAGAGATATCTATTGGCGATTTGGCAAACGAACTTATTCGCCAAATAAACCCAAGCGCAAAAATAACCACAGACGAAAACCGCCTGCGCCCCGAAAAAAGCGAGGTTAACCGCCTTTTAGGTTGCTGTAAAAAATTGCAAAGCCTTACAGATTTTAAAGCCTCTTACACTTTCGAGCAAGGCATTGCCGAGACAATTAAGTTTTTAAGGGCTAATATCAGCCAATATAAAGCAGATATTTATAATGTTTAATTAACGGCTACATGTAGGTAAGCAAAACTTGTTTTTTGCGAATAATTTTCCGCAAAAAATAAAACAAACACTTTATTGGTTTAGCCAATAGGGCATAATTCCGGAGCATAAGGGTTTAAGTATTCTTACCCTTAGCTTAAAGGGTTATTCCCTATCAGCTTTAGCTAAAGCCACATTCTTGGGCGCAGTTACACATAATGCAGAAAATTGTTTGCATAAATTTTGTTGTTTTACCAAATATAAAAAAAACAAATGAATTGGAAAAATTATGCTAAAAAAAATGAACCAAAAGCACAAAAGCATATTAAAATACTCAGCCGCACTTATATTTTTAAACGCTGCATTGGTTGCACTTGTTTATTTTTATAATGTTTTTTATTATTACGGACAATACCCCATTGCACATATACCGTCAAATGCCCTGCTTTTAATTTTTGTTTTAATTGCAAATTTAGGCTTTTTAATTTTTGTTTTAGCGCACAAATTTTACAAAAGTTTTGAAAGCAAAGCGGCAGTTGCAATATTTTTTATAGGCATGTTATATGTTTTTGTAAGCCCACCTTTGCAAGTGCCCGATGAAAATGTGCACTATCTGCGCAGTGTTTCCATAAGTTATGGCAATTTTGATTATGACGCAAGCCGCACATATCCACAAACGGTAGACGCCACACTGCAATCCTTTTACTCTGCTTTCACCAACAGCCAAGATGGCGCACCGCTTAAAGTTCGAACAAGCACCGAGGATATAGCCGTTGCACCCAGCCAAACGCACAGCGGCACCGGTGTTATAAACCAGTTTATAAATTATCACAATATCACAAATGGTATTAACTTGTTAGACGAGCAAAGAACAAACACAGAGCCTGTGCTTTTTTTAACGCTTGCATTCATTCCGCAAGCACTTGGAATTTTTATTGCGCGCCTCTTGGGATTCGGTGGGCTTGGTATGCTTTACGGCGCGCGAATTTTTGCGCTTTTATCGTACACCGCCGTGTGCAAAGCGGCACTTTTAAACTGCAAACGCTATAAAGCGCTGTTTTTAAGTTTTATGCTAATGCCTTTAACCCTTTTCATGGCCGCCTCTTGCAGCTACGACAGCATAGTGCTTGCACTTTGTTTTTTTGTTGCCAGCTATTTTTGTAAAGACGAAATACGCACAAAGGATATTATACTGTTTTTATTGGCAATTGTTTTTGTATCAAGCATAAAAATAAACAATATTCTATGGGTTTTGCTTATATTTATTTTGCCTAAACACGCTTACAAAACAAAAATTAAAAAGTGGCAAACTGCTTTAATCGGTGCAGGTTTTTTTGCTGTTTATTATGGCTATTCTACCGTTTACAATATGTTTGCCATAAAAGGCTTTGGCGAAATTGGGCGAATGCTTGAAGATGTTTCACCAAGCGGGCAAATTGAATTTGTTTTGCAAAATTTTGCCAGCGTTATCGCTCGCTTTTGGGGCACTGCTTTTGAAAACGAGTTTTTCATCTCACAATTGGGCGTTTTTGGAACAATAGACACGCCCGTTAGCTTAATTAATTTATTAAGCCCCATTGTGCTGCTTTTTGCCTGCGTTTTATGTGTTAACGCAAAAAGCAGTTTGCCTTTACGCAGCTCTTTGGGGCTTTTGGCGCTTGGAGTGCTTTATACAGGCTCTATTATTTTAGGCATTTACATTGCACACACACCTGTGGGCATGGTTAGGGTTATCGGCCTGCAAGCACGTTATTTTATCCCTGCTTATTTAATATTTTCAATAGTAATTTGTGCGGCATTAAGCCATGTATTAATGCCAAACGGCATTAATGCCGAGGGCAAAATTACTGCTTTAAAAACACAGCGCGCTCAAAGCATAGCGTTTTTTGTATGTGCTGTTTTTGGCATTTTAGGCGCTTTGCTCTTATTTGAAACTTATTTCATAGGCCCTGTTGCCGTTGTTCCTATGGCATAGCCGTTAGAAATTAATCTAAGCACTTTTTTTATTAAGCCAAAAGCCCGAAAACAACGGCAAATTTCAATTAAACCTATAGGTTTAGTGCATTTATATTTGTCATTCCGAGCGAAGTCGATGACGCACCGCAGTGCTAATGCCGGCGAGCAACCGCCACACAAGTGGCGGCACTTAGCGAGTGGTTGAATCCGAAACTCTCTGCGCTTTCAAGGCACAAAGTTCGGATTTCTCCGCTACGGGCGAAATGACAGGCGGTTAAGGTTGTTGCATTGCACCTAACCTATATTTTCACAAATAAAATTCACTCTTTTTTGGGGGTTAAATGTTAGCTTTTTCACAAACATTTTTAAGTTTTTTTGCCATTGTTATACTATCGGCTTTTATAGCGCGCAAAACGCAAATAAACGCCGGTTTCATGCCAATTATAGTTATGAGCGCAGTGATGGTTTTTTGTGTGCTTTTAGGGTATTTAGGCTTATTACCCTTTGCTGTTTTGCTTGTTTTTGCTTTGGCTTTTTTTGCATTTGTGCATATTATTGCCACTTACAAAAAAGGTGGCTTTGATGTTTTGCTAACACCGGGCTTTATGCTTTTTTGCTTTGCCGGTTTAGCATTTATTACCTACCTTTCCATCAGAACGCCAATTGCACACGAGTGGGACGAGCTTAGCATGTGGGCAACTGCGGCAAAGCTAACAAAAGAGGGCAACGCCATATTTTCATCTGTGCCAAGCGGGTTCCCATGGCCCACAACGCAAAAGCCCGGGCTTCCCACTTTAAGCTATTTTTTCAATTTCTTCGGTGAATTTGCACCCTGGCGCATATATGCCGCATATGATTTGCTAATTGTAAGCGTGTGGAGTGCCGCTATAGGTGGTTTAAAACGCAAACATTGGGTTTTGGCTGTTCCTTGCTCCATTATGATGTTTTTGCTAAATTATTTGCATATTTACACACGCATCATTTTTGTGGATTTCACCTATTTATCATCTTATGCCGATTACCCCATGGCACTTTTGTGCGTTGGCATGTTGGCATTATATTTTAATGCATCAAGGCTTTATAAAAGCGAAAAAAGCAGTATGGAATTTTGCAAAATAATAATTGCTCCGCTTTTTATTCTAAGCATGGCAATTTCCCTTTGCAAAGATACAGGCCTTGCACTTGCATTTGTTTCAAGCGCCATTATAAGTGCCGATTTGCTTTTTGCAAACAACAAAAACGATAAACTAAGCGCATCAAAATTCAGCGCAAAAAGCCTTTTGCCAAAAATTGTCACAATTGCCTTTATGTTTTTTGGCGCTGTTTTAATTTTCGTTTTATCAAGCATATATCTCGCATCTTTGGGCACTGCACAGGGCAGTGTGGGCGGCAGTAGTGAAATGGGATATGCCACCATGCTAATTGAAGGCACAAAGCAATTGCTGGGCTTACCTGCAGGTGCTGCGGGCGAGCGTTTTGTTGGCACTTATGATATAATAAGTGCTTTGATGGTGCAATATTTCTTACCTGTGCAACCATGGGTATTAATTAACAATGCCACAAGAACATTTCCCGGGCTATATGTAATGGTTTTTGTTATTGGTATATGCCTTACAAGCGCATTTTTATGCAAAGATAAACTGCTTAAAAAAAGTTCTGTTTTATATGCGATTTTTTCCACTTTGGGCTTTTTCATTTATTATATTTTTATAGGCTTCACCTATGTTTATGTTTTTAAAACCGGCATAACAGACTATAACCGTTATATAAACACCTATTATATTTTGTGGGTGGGCGCGGCAATTGTTATATGTGTGCTGTGCGCGGTGCAAAAAAGCAAGTGGAAAAACTTTTTAACTTTTATTGTTTTCGCACTGACATTCGCAGGGCTTTACAGATATAATTCACTTGTATTACCGCATTTAAGCTTTGTAAACTACCCGGACGTTGTTTATCTTGAGGCTCAGCAATATTATGATAGAGCCGATTTGGTTACAATGCACACACAGCCAAACACAAATGTGTTTTATGTTAACACCAACGATAACGGCTATAAATGGTTTTTGAACCACTATGCGCTTTTCCCTCACAACACTTTAATGTACAGCAACGGCGGCGGCATGTTTGCCGACCCTGCCAATTTTACAACCATTGATGCAAATGCCTATATTGAAAGCGGCCGCCCTATTATATCACTTGAAGAATTTGCGGCATATTTAACATTTTATGAATGTGAATATGTTTTTATAGACTATGCCGGCACGGAATTTTACGAGAGCTACGGCGAGCTTTTCGCCGATGGCGGCAGCGGTGCAATTAACAATGAAACAATTCTTTATAAAGTTACTATTACCGGTGAGCTTATTTACGAGGATGTAACAGCGCAAGACGTTTATTACGACTATGAAGTTTACGGGGATGGGCAAGTTATCAATAACAGCAATTACGATAAGCGCTTAAAATTGGTTGATGCAGTAGAATGTGTAACTTTAATTCCTGTGGAAATGGAGATGAGTTTGCCATGATAAAAAGCAAAGGCTTAAAATTTATTACATGTGTTTACGCAATTGTTATTGCTGCTTTTGTTTTGTTATCGCTTTTTTCTTTTGTGTCAGACCAATTTTTACTGTTTACAGGGCAAATTTCAAAAGTGGAGCTCACTCGTTTTACAGATTTTAAAACATTCGATTTTATTTTAGATGAAAGTGACGAACAAGGTAAAACAGGTACTACGCAAACACAGGATGTTAAACTTGTTTTAGATGACTTCGAAGCGCTTAACACAAATTATATACGAACCGTGCACCTAAATATCACGTTCTCAGAGCACCCTGGTGAAGTTGTGCTTTTTTATGCGCAAGAGGGCGAAGAATTCAGCGATGCACAAAAAATATGGGCACAACAGCAAGGCAATGGCATTTACACGTTCGCTTTGCCACGCACACAGCAAATAGATAAAATTAGAATTGACCCTTGCAGTGTTTACAATGTTGAAATGTATTTAAACAGCGTTGTTTTAAACTCCTCACTAAATTTTATTGATTATTTTATGCCATCAAACGAGCAAATTTTCAATTTTATTGTTTATCCCATGCTCGCCTGTGCGTTTTTATATTTCATTCATACACAATTTTTACTCGAAAGCGTATTTTACACAACGCTAAAAGAATTTAAAACAAAGTTTTTAACAAAAAAACAGAAAAGTAAAACTATTTAAGCACAATTAGCGTAATAAATTACGCTTATCCTTTGTCCAAAGGCGTGCCGTCATAGGCGGCACTTGCCAAATAATCTCCATGCTTTACGGAGATTTTCAAAACTGCAGAATGGAGATTATTATATGTCAGAAAAATTTATACCGCTCTCGGTGCCAAATTTTTGCAAAAATGAAAAAGCCTATGTGAACGATGCCGTTGTTAGCGAGTGGGTTTCAACAGGCGGCAGCAAAGTTTCGGCTTTTGAAGAAGCTGTGGCAGATTATGTGGGCGCAAAAAATGCCGTTGCCTGCAACAGCGGCACCAGCGGTTTACACCTTAGCATGCTTATGGCTAATATAAATGAAAAGCACGAAGTTCTTGCGCCTGCATTAACGTTTATTGCCGCAGTTAACCCCATACGCTATGCCAATGCACACCCTATTTTCATAGGCTGCGACGATACCCTTTGCATTTGCCCGAAATTGACAAGAGAATTTTTGCAAAACAACACCGTTATGCAAAGCGGAAAGTGTATAAACAAAAGCACAAATCGAAGGATTAAGGCAATTGTAATTGTTCATGTTTTTGGCAATATGGCTAACATGAGTGAATTTATGCAACTTGCTAAAGAGTTTAATTTAATTGTGATAGAAGATGCAACAGAGGCTTTAGGCACAAAATATACAAGCGGCGAATTTGCCAATAAAATGGCGGGAACAATTGGAGATATAGGCGTTTACAGTTTTAACGGCAACAAACTTATAACCACGGGCAGCGGTGGCATGGTTGTTAGCAATAATTCAAATTGGCTTTTGCGTGCAAAACACCTTTCAACACAAACAAAAACAAGCGAAATTTACTACACACATGACGAAGTGGGCTATAACTACCGCCTTACAAATTTGCAAGCGGCTTTGGGGCTTGCACAGATGGAAAGCATTGAAAAATTCATAGAGCACAAAAACAAAATGTATAATTTTTACCATGAACATTTGCACGGCAAAAACGGATTTGAAATTATGCCGTTTGTTGATAATATCCGCAGTAACAAATGGTTTTACAGCCTTTTAATAACGGATAAAAGCCGCACAAACAGAGATGATGCAATAAAAAGGCTTGCGAAAAAGCAAATTCAAACTCGCCCTATTTGGGCACTGATAAACGAACAGGCCGATTATGATAAATTTGAAAAACACGGGCTGGAGAAAGCATATTATTATGTGAATTCCATTGTAAATATTCCCTGCTCCACCAATTTAAGCAAGGCAGACGCACAGCGTGTTGTGAAAGAAATTTTAGCGCTTTAGCACTATTGCTTTTGCAATACCAAACAGCAAATTTGCCATTAAACATCAAATGCGGTTTTGCCGTTTGCATTGTGTGCCAAAACAATAGGTAATTCAGCACAATTCATAATTTTTATTATTATTTTACAGAGGTTATAAATATGCAAATTAACGAGCTTATTATAGATGAAAACTCCAGCGTTTTGAGCGCAATGCAAAAACTTGATGCAACAGGGCGAGCAATTTTATTTGTTGCGCCGAATTTACAGCTTAAAGCAATTGTAACCGATGCCGATATTCGCCGTTTTATTTTGAAAGGCGGAAATTTAAGTGAGCCTATTTTAAGAATGGCAAATTACACACCCAAAAGCCTTAAATTGGAACAAAGAAGTGATGCCGCAGATTTTTTACTTAAAAATGCCATATCCGCAGTTCCTCTTTTAGATAAAAGCGGCAAAATACAAGATGTTATTTTTGCCGGTGGGCTTGATATTGACACTGCAAAAAAGGCAAATTTGCCGGTTGTTATTATGGCAGGTGGGCTTGGCACACGCCTTTACCCCTACACAAAAATTTTGCCTAAACCTTTAATTCCAATTGGCGAACTTCCCATAGTGGAGCACATTATAAACCGCTTTGAAAGTTTTGGTTGCGAAGATTTCCACATGATTGTAAATTACAAAAAAAACATGATTAAAAGCTATTTTAATGATTTGCAAACAAATTACACCCTAAATTATATAGATGAAGAAATAGCGCTTGGCACCGGCGGTGGGTTATCGCTTTTAAAGGGGCGCATAAACAAAACCTTCTTTTTTTCGAACTGTGATATTTTAATTAATGCCGACTATGGCGATATTTATAACTATCACAAGCAAAGCAAAAATATAATTACAATGGTTTGCGCTGTTAAAAATTTTAAAATACCTTATGGAGTTATAAAACTTGATGAAAAAGGCGAAATTCACAGCATTGAAGAAAAGCCGGAGATGAATTTTTTAACAAACACTGGCCTTTATGTTGTGGAACCACAAGTTGTAAATGAAATAAAAAGTAATGTAAAAATTGGCTTTCCGGATATTATTGAGCAATATAGAACTGCCGGACAAAAAGTTGGCGTTTACCCTGTAAGCGAGCAAAGCTGGATGGATATGGGCCAACTTGAAGAGATGGAAAACATGAAACGAAGGCTTGATACAGCCGGGCTATAAACTATATCCTTTTTCAAACACAAAGAGCGCAAAACATTAAAAATAATCCCGCGCACTTTCACTAATTTAAGGCGCAAATTATTATCATTTGCAGAGCAAATTTTGCCAAAATATATGACACTTATAAATTATTAAGGAGAATTACATGTCTGTTTGTATTATAGCCGAGGCAGGCGTTAACCATAACGGAAGCCTTGAAACAGCCAAACAAATGGCACTTGCCGCCAAACAAGCAGGCGCCGATATTGTTAAATACCAAACCGCTGTGCCCGAACTTGTTATAAGCAAGTTTGCGCAAAAGGCACAATACCAAAAGCAAAACACAGGCAGCGAGGAAAGCCAGCTTGATATGATTCGCCGCTTGCACTTTGGTTTTGAAGAGCACAGGCTTTTACAAACTTATTGCAATGAAATTGGCATTGAATACCTCTCAACGCCTTTTGATGATGAAAGTATAAACTTTTTGAGCGAGCTCAATTTATCAGTTTTTAAAATACCATCGGGCGAAATAACCAATTTACCCTACCTTGAAAAAATAGGTGCCCTAAAAAAGCCAATTATTTTATCAACCGGCATGAGCAACTTAAGCGAAATTCAAAGCGCACTTGATGTTTTAAAAAATGCCGGTGCAACACAAATTTCTCTTCTTCACTGCAACACACAATACCCAACGCCCATGTGCGATGTGAATTTGCTTGCCATGCAAAATTTGAAAGATGCTTTCGGTGTTCCGGTGGGCTTTTCAGACCATACCCTCGGCTTTGAGGCAGATATTGCAGCTGTTGCACTTGGCGCTACTATTATTGAAAAGCACTTTACCTTAGACAAAAACGCCGATGGCCCCGACCATAAGGCAAGCCTTGATGCACAAGAGCTAAAAGCGATGGTTACGGCTATTAGAAACATTGAAATGGCACTTGGAAGCGGCGAAAAGCATGTTACAAGCAGTGAAAAAGAAAATATTGCCATTGCACGAAAAAGCATAGTTGCAAAAACAGCTATTAAAAAAGGCGAGGTTTTCACAAAGGAAAATTTAAGCGTTAAGCGCCCGGGCACAGGCATTAGCCCTATGAAATTTTACGACGTTTTGGGCAAAGCCGCTGTTAGAAACTTTGAAGAAGATGAATGTATAGAATTTTAAAAAACATAGTTTTTTTGCTTTTCAAACCGCAAAATATGATGTATAATTATATAGTTAAATATTTGTTTACTTTTTCACATTAGAAATTTTAGGAGGTAAGTTAAAGCATGGCAGAAATTGACAACAGCTTATTGCGAACGCTGAATTTTAACGGTGCTAAAGTGCTTGTTAAAAATGCACAAAGCGAAAATGAATCATTTAGCACTGTTATACTTGAACACAACAAGGCTTACCAAACCATCAGCGTGAAAATGAAAGATGATATTTCTTGGGATTTAGGTAAACTTATTGTTATTGTGTTTGCAGATTCTAAAGTTTATCAATTTGATGGCAACGGCAGAAAAAACGCAACGCAACGCGACGCTTTGGAAATTGCAATTTATAAAGCAAGCGAGAAAGAAGACAGAAAGCAAGCGCGCTTTGATGTTAACATAAATGCTGAAGTTGACGCTGTTTATATAGATAACACCCTGCTTGAATTTAGAGTTCCCATGCAGGCAACAATTCAAAACGTTAGCAATAATGGGCTTATGTTTAAATCCTTATCCGGCACATTTATGCCAGATAATATTTTGCGTTTAAAGGCAACCAATATGGACGACACATATTTTTATGTGAAAATTGTGCGAAAAGGTAATATAGATTTTATAACTGCTAACTACGGCTGTAAACTTGTTACTATTTAAAAAAGTGGGTATTATTATGGACGAAAACACAAAACTTATCCCCATCGCTTATGATTACTTATACGACGGCATGACAGTTCAAGACGATATTTACAACTACAACGGTAAAATTGTTCTTCTTCCAAAAGGCGTTGTTTTAGATGAACTTAAATTAAGCAGGCTGAAAAGATTTAATTCCGACAGAAGAAATATCAAAGTTAAAATTAACACTTATAATACTCTTCGCGAAAACAAAGCTGTGTCACAGGCATTGCAGCTTGAAAAACTTGAAAATGACACAGGCTACGGCACTGTGAAAGACAGCGTTAATTCATTTTTAACACAAACAAAATATGGTGCAAACATTGATGTTAAGCAAACAAACAACTTAACACAAAACATTACCGAGGTTTTAAACTCCTCTCAGGTTGAGAAGATTTTCGAATGTGTTAACGCGCCGCACCCGGCAGATGCATATTTACAGCATCACAGCTTAAATGTTAGCATTTTAAACGGCATAATGGGCAAGTGGCTTAATTTAAGCACACAAGAAGTGCAAGACCTTATTTTAACAGGTTTGCTCCATGATATAGGAAAAACAAAAGTAGACCAAGAAATTTTAAATGCGCCCAGAAAATTAACTGCCGAAGAATATGAGCACATTAAGCAACATGCTTCTTTTTCTTACGATTTATTGCGAGATAATGATTTAATTCCCGAGCGGGTTAAATTAGGCGCACTTTACCACCACGAAAGGGAGAATGGCCAAGGTTACCCAAACAAATTACAGGGCGATGCCGTGCCGCTTTTTGCAAAAATTACAGCAGTTAGCGATGTGTATGACGCTTTAGCTTCAAGGCGCTGCTATAAGCAAGAACAAAGCGCACTTAATGTTTTGGGAATGATGTGGCGTGGCGAAGTTGGCCTTAGCAATAACTTATATCTAAAAGTTTTTTGCCAACACATGCCGCAAAATTTCTTAAACAAAAGCGCCCTTATGAACGACGGTACCATTGCAATGGTGCGCTTTATATCAATAACCGATGTTGAGCACCCTGTGCTTGATATAGACGGAGAAATTAAACAGGCAACCGACGAATGGACTTGCTCCAGGATTTTAATTGAAGAGTAAGATTAAAGGGGAATTAAATGGCAAGCTATAATTTGGGCATTGTTACAAGCACAAGGGCAGATTACGGCCTTTTGCGCCCTTTAATTGCAAACTTTTCCAATAACAGCAATTTCAATGTGCGCCTTCTTGTTACAGGCGCACATTTGTGCGAGCAATTTGGAAACACCGTAAGCGAAATTGAAAACGATAATTTTGATATATTTGCAAAAATACATATATTAAAATTTGGCACAAGCACACATTTGCAAATTGCAAAAACAATAGCATATACCACAAAAACATTTGCAAGCTTTTTAAGCAAAAAACAAAACAGGCCACATGCACTTTTGGTTTTGGGCGATAGATATGAAATTTTTGCAATTTGCACTGCGGCGGCGGCTTTGAATATACCAATAATTCACATTAGCGGCGGTGATGTTACGCATGGTTCTGCCGATGATTATTACAGGCATTGTATTACAAAGATGTCTTTTTTGCATTTTCCCTCTTGCAAGCAATATTCACAAAGGCTTATTAATATGGGCGAAAACCCTATGTTTGTGCACAATGTTGGCGGGCTTGGCGATGAAAATTTGCGAAGCCTTGAACTGTTGAGCTTACAAGAGCTTAGCAGGAATATAAATTTCAATTTAAACCGAAAATTTTCCCTTATAACTTACCACCCTGAAACCGTGGGCAATGTGAACAGTGAAAAGCAATTTAAACACCTTTTAAATGCACTTAAATATTTTGATATAGCGTGTATTTTCACCAAAGCAAACGCTGATAGCGGCGGCGTTAAAATTAACAAACTTATAGATAGCGCTTGTGAAAACAATGAAAATTACATTGGTTTTGACAGCTTAGGTGCTTTAAGGTATATTTCAGCGCTGAAATATTGCAGTATTGTTATCGGCAATTCCTCTTCAGGTGTTGTTGAAACGCCCACTTTTAAAGTGCCCACTGTAAATATAGGAAACCGCCAAAAAGGCAGAATTATAAGTGCAAATATAATTAATTGCGCCGGTGATGAAAAAAGCATAAAAAATGCTATAGAAAAAGCGCTTTCAACGCAGTTTAAACAAATTGCAAATAATGCAGTAAGCCCTTATAACGGCGGTGCTACTTCGCAAAAAATTGTTGATATAACGCTTGATTATCTAAAAAGCGAAAATTATGCAAAGCCTAAAGAATTTTTTGATGTTTAATTTAATTTATTTTTTTGCTGTTTAATAACAGCGGAACGGAGCATAAAATGAGCGAATTTATAAACGAGTTTATAAATACAATAACACAGCTTATACAATCTCAAATAAGCGAGCCATCTTCGGTGGTGCTTGTGGTTATATCAGCGGCTATGCGCTTTACCGTTTTGGGAATTTGCATAGCGTGCGCTGTTCTTTTAATTCAAACAATAGCGGTGCTTTTCAAAAAAGAAAAACGCTTACAAAGCATACCTTTGGGCATTTCGTTTGCTGTTTTGCTCGGCACAGCTTTTGCTGTTTTCAGCCCTTTTGCAGCAACACCGCCCGAAGCAGCCAGCACCGCCGCTCTACAGGAAATTATATATAAAACACCCGAGCAAATTGCCGAGGAACAAGCACAAGCAGAACTTTTAGCACAGCAAGCCGAAGGCGAAAGTGCACAGCCGACAGTTGAGGCGGAAAACAGCACCGAGCAAAGCAGCGAAGAAGAAACCGAACAGGCAGATTTAAATGAACTTCAAAGAAACGTGCAAGAGCAAACAGAACTTACACCACAGCAAATGCAAGCTGTGCTTGATATACTAAACGAAACGCAAGTTACACGCACACTTTTACGGCAGTTGCCCGAAGAGGCCGGCCAAAATATTTTGATAAGGCTTAATGATAACACAAAATGGCAAATTATGCTTTTGCAAGGTGCCGGCTACGTTTACGTCGGTGAAGATATAGGCTTCATAAACGAAATAGAAGATTACGACAGTTTTTACAACAACCTGCTTTCGGCTTTAAGTGTAGATTACTCAGCTTAGCAAAAGGCAAACCATTTTGCTGTTTTACACACTATGTTCGCTTTTTCTATATTATAGCTGAGCATACCATTTTAAACAAACAAGCAATTGCGCAAGGCAATTTTTCTTCAATTCACAAACAATTATAAAGGGTGATTTTTTGAATTTTAACGATGAAAAACACATATTGATTATTGGCCTTGGAAGCATGGGAAAACGCCGTGCGCGCCTTATAAAAAACATTTATAAAAACGCTGTTATAAGCGGTGTAGACAATACCGCTGAGCGAAGAAACCAAGCGCAAGAGCTTGGCATAACAACTTATAACAGCATAGATTCAGCAATGCAAAGCAGCACTTATGATGCCGCTTTTGTGTGCACCGCCCCAATAACGCACGGCGCTATTATAAGCAAGCTTTTAGATAAAAAGCTGAATGTTTTTACAGAGCTTAATTTAATCAGCGATGATTACGAACAGCTTATTAATAAAGCTAAGGATAACAATTTGCTTTTGTTTTTATCCAGCACCATGCTTTACAGAAAAGAAACGCAGTTTATTAAAAATGAGCTCGCCAATTTTGGCAAAACTGTGAATTATATCTACCATATAGGCCAGTATTTGCCCGACTGGCATCCGTGGGAAAACTATAAGAATTTTTTTGTGGGTGATGCGCGAACAAGCGGCATCAGGGAAATTTTTGGCATTGACCTACCTTGGCTTTACGACGCTTTTGGTGAAATAAGTGATGTTTATGCAACAAGCGATAAAATATCCGCCTTGGATTTGCCCTATGACGACAGCTATTTTGTTACGCTTAGGCACAAAAACGGCACTAAAGGAATTTTGGCTGTGGATATTGTTTGCCAAAAACCAGTTAGAAACTTTGAACTATTTGGCGAGGGCTTGCACATTTTTTGGGAGGGTAGCCCAAGTACGCTGTTTAAATTCAATGCGCAAACAAAGCAGAAAGAATTTGTTAACACTTATGAAGAAATTGAACACGACGAACGTTACAGTGACAATATAGTTGAAAATGCCTATGTGGATGAAATTGTCAACTTTTTCATGGCAATAAGCGGCAAGGAAAAGCCTTTATGGAGCTTTGAAAAAGATGAAATTGTGCTTAATGTAATTGATGAAATTGAGAAAAAGGCAAAGGAGAATTAATTTGAGTGCTGATAAATTAAAAGCAATAAAGCAATTGCAAGTTTTGTTTGTGGGGCTTGGGAGCATTGGCACAAGGCACCTTAAAAACTTGCATGAACTTTCAGGGCAAAACGGCATTAGCTTAACGGTTCACGCACTTAGAAATTCGCTTAGCAGAGCATTGCCAAACGATGTTAAAGCGCTTGTGCAAAGTGAATTTACGCTTGAAAATATTAACAGCGCCCCGGATTATGACATAGTTTTTATAACAAACCCAACTGTAAATCACTATGAAGCTATGCGTGTTTTAAAAGATAAAACGCATGGCTTTTTTATAGAAAAACCAATATTCGAGCACTGCGGTTATAAACTTTCCGATTGCATTAACAAAGGGCAAAAGGCTTACATTGCCGCACCCATGCGCTATTGCAAAACCATGCTTGTGCTCAAAGAAATGCTTTCAAATTTAAACGTTTACAGCATAAGGGCAATATGCTCTTCTTATTTGCCCGATTGGCGCAAAGGTGTTGATTACACCAAAGTTTACTCGGCACATAAAGAGATGGGCGGCGGCGTGGATATAGATTTAATTCACGAGTGGGATTATTTAACACAGCTTTTCGGTGCGCCGAAAAAAGTGTGTGCATTTAGCGGAACATATAGCCATTTGCAAATAAACTCTTGCGATTTAGCTGTTTATATAGCGCAGTTTGAAAAACAATTGTGCGAGCTGCATTTAGATTATTTTGGCAGAGATTACAAGCGCATTTTAGAGCTTTATTGCGAAAACGGCACCGTTATTGCAGATTTTGGCGCAGGCACTTTAACGCTTGAAAACAAACAAGTTATTGATTGCACAGAAGATGTGAACGAGCGTTATATTAGAGAGCTTGAATATTATTTAAGCTATTATGCAAGCGATGAAATTGACAGCACCAACACACCCGAAAGCGCAATGCAAACGCTAAAAATAGCCCTTGGGGAGTTTTAGGGTGTAGGGTGAAATGGTGCAATTGGGATTTGGGTAGGTTATTTATATAATGTGTAGGAAACCCAATCAATTGTCATTTCGACTGTAATGGAGAAATCCGCACTTTGTGCTTTGAAAATGCAAGGGGTTACGGATTCCTCGGCTTCGCTCGGAATGACATTAGGGTAAGTGCCTTCGCTCGGAATGACATTAGGGTAAGTGCCTTCGCTCGGAATGACACAGGGTAACTACCTATCATTTATATTTTGCGAGGTGAAAATATGGTTGAATTAAGGGAAGTTACAAAAGAAAATTTTGAAGAAATAATACGCCTTAGTGTTGCAGAAAATCAAATTCCTTTTGTAGCATCAAATGTGTATTCTCTTGCACAAGCTGGAATTTATAGAGATACCGCATTTCCGTTTGCCATTTATACAGAGAACAACTTAGTGGGATTTGTTATGATGGGATATTATGAAAAAAAGAAACACTACGCCCTTTGGAGATTTATGATAGACAAAAATCACCAAGGTAAAGGCTATGGAAAATCGGCTCTTAAGCTTGCAGTTAATCATATGATAAATTGCTATAATATAACAGAACTTGGGACAGGAACTCACCGTGACAATATCATTGCACAAAAGCTATATAAATCAATAGGTTTTAACGAAACAGGCGAAATAGATGGGAATCAAATTGGAATGAAATTGATGATAAAGGATTTTGTTTCCAACTAATCATTATGAGCATTAGACGTGGTGAAGCCACACCATAGCCCCTCACCATTTACCCTTAGTCATTAGTCAATCTCCCAAAGGGAGATTATAAGCATTTCCCTCGGCACTGTACTAAAACAAAAAACGAAAACAAAGGAAGATACAAATGAAAAATGTGCTAATAACAATTTGCGCCAGGGCAGGCAGCAAGGGCTTTAAAAACAAAAACCTAAAAATATTCGACGATGCACCGCTTAGTTTTTACAGCTTGGCGGCGGCAGAGCTGTTTATACAGCAACGAAAAGATTTGTGCATTGACGTTTGCCTTAACACCGACAGCGATATTTTAATTGAGCTTTTAAGCCAAAAATACCCCTATTTGCACATATTGCCACGCCCCGAGGAACTTTGCGGCGACATTGTGCCCAAAATGCCCGTTTACCAAGACAGCCTAAAACGTATGGAGCAAATAAAAGGCAAAACCTACGATTATGTTATAGACCTTGACATAACAAGCCCTTTGCGCCAAGTGCACGATATTAACGGAGCACTGCAAGTTAAAGAGAGCCGCGAGGATTTACAGCTTATATTCTCTGTTACAAACAGCAGGCGCACGCCTTATATGAATATGGCAAAAGAAGTGGGCGACCATGTTGAAAAAGTTATAGAGCACAACAACACAGCAAGGCAACAAACCCCCACGGTGTACGATCTTAATGCGTCTATTTATGTTTTCGAACGCGACTTTTTGGCGCACAACACAACAGGCTTTGTGTGGGACGCAAAATGCGGCATATACAAAATGTTCGACACCGGCATTATAGATATAGACTCCGAGGAAGATTTCGAGCTTATGCAGGCAATTGCAAAACATTTATACAAAACTTACGAGGGCTTTGCCGCAATTAAAAACGCAATATAGATTAAGGGGAGGGCTTTAGTTACAAAAGCCCTCCCCTATTATTTGCCCTATTTTAAAAACTTGCAAAAATTGCTGTAGCTATAAAAAACACAAGCATTGCCATTACAATTTGCTGAAAATTGAGCGAATATTTTTGAAATTTGTAAATGCCGTTGTTTTTTGCTATAACAAATTTATAAAAAGCATAGCAACAAGCGCTCATCACAAAAAACACAAGTGCTTTTTGTGCATAAGATACCATATCAATTTCAAATTGTTTATCTGCAATAAAGCTGATAACGTTTTGCCCGAAAACACCACCCAAAAGGCAAAATGCACTTAAAATTATAAGGGTAAACTTTTTCAATGCGCTTATTTTGCCCTCGCTTAATGCCGTTTGTTTTTTACCGGGCAGTATGTGCAAAATTTTAGTAAATGACAATATTGTGCCCGCATTTATCACATGCATAATAAATTCAACCGCTGTGCCCTGTGCACCGCTTTGCATGAAATATTTAGACACACTGCCGTTAAAAAACGGTGCACCTGTTATGCCCAAAACACCAACAATAACGCTTATTGCCGCAAGCGGCATTGTTTTTAACACACCTTGCATTTTGCGTATATCCCTTGTTGCATAATTTTTAATTATTACGCCTGCCGCCAAAAATAAAAGCGATTTAAAAAACGCATGGTTTATCAAATGGTAAAATGCGCCTATCCTTGCATTTTCAGTGCCAACACTAAACGCAAGCGCAATTAAACCTATTTGCGAAATTGTGTGGAATGCCAATATCAGTTTAAAATCTGTTTGCACAATTGCCATTACAAAGCCGCAAATTGCAGTTATGCTCGCAATAATTATAAAATAATTTTCCATGTTTAAAACAGGCGAAAACAAATTGAACATAACAAAAAACAAATAAATGCCGTTTTTCACATAAAGCCCCGAAAGTATTGCGCTAACGGCACTGGGTGCGCTTGGTGTTCCGTGCGCCCTGGGTAGCCAGCTGAAAAGCGGAAAAAAGGCACTTTTTAAACATATGCCCGTCATCATAAATGCAAAGGGCATAACAAGTTCATCGCTGGGCACTTCGCTTATCATAAGGCTTATCTGCTCAATAGACAGCACCCCGAAAATCTTATACATATACCCCACGCCAAAAAGATAAAACACCATACAAACCACTTGCGATAGCAAGTAAATCATGCCGTCGTAAATAGAACGTGCTTCACGCTTAAACATTATAAGCAGTGCCACTATAACTGTTGCAACTTCAAGCAAAACATAAATATTAAACAAATCGTCCGATAAAAAAACGCCGCACAAAAGCCCTTGAAGCATAAAAAACAGCATTGCAAATTCTCGCGTGAAAAAAGCGTCGCTTAAGCTGTATATAAAGCAGAGCGAAAACAGTATTATACTTAGCGCAATGAGCAAATATGTGTTTTTATCAGCTGTTAGGCTTATGCCCAAAATTGCATCATTTGCGCCCAAAAGCACCCTGTGTTTTTCGCCTTGCGCTAAATTAAACAGCGAAAAACAAACAATTGCGCACATTGCAAGTTCAACTGCAACAACATTAAATTTCAGCATTTCTTTTGGCAACAAATATATTACAACACCCGATAAAACAGGCACAATTACAAAACTTGCCAATACCATTACAATTGCTCCATTCTTTTCTTTCGCATTTGCTCTAAATCAGACGTTCCGTATATATGGTAAATATTTGTGAACATAACAAGTGCTATTGCCGTTATACCAACGCCTATTACAATTGCCGTTATCATTAAAGCCTGGGGCAAAGGGTCGGCCACATTGTTTTGCGCACTTGTGGCGGCTATGGGCGCAACATCTTCAATATTGGCAAACATTGTTAAATAAAACATAACTGCTGCAACCTCTGTTATGCCTATGCACACAATGCTTTTAAGCATTCTGCGGCTGCTGAATATTCCTGCTATGCCCATAAAAAACAGCACAACAGCAACATTTTCTCCCGTTAAAAAATCCATAGCTCTCTCCTTTTTGCCATCAGGCTAATTATCTTCGTAATGCACAAAACGAAAAAACACAATGCTTAAACCAAAAAACACTTTTAAGCCTATAAGCAAGTTCATTGCAATTAAATAAATTGGGTTTTGCTGTGGATATTGCAAATATAAATTACTTGCAGCAAACACAGTGGCAAGAATTAATATGCACAAAAACAAGTACTTCTCCATAATTTCATACCTGTGTATGGATATGGTTTTTTCAGGGTTTACAAGGTAAACACATATAAAAGCCGAGCTTAACGCCGCACCGCCTTGAAAGCCGCCACCCGGTGATAAATGCCCACTTAAAATTATATACACACCAAGCACTGCTATGGCGGGAACAATAATAGCCGCATTGCCCATGCTTGTTTTTTTCTTCACCGTGTGCAAAACAGCGCTGTGCTCGTGCATAGAAAAATGAATAACACCTATAACGCTCACAAGTAGCATTAAAGCCTCAAAAATGGTATCGTATATTCTATAATTTAAGTAAATGGCCGTAACAGCATTTTGCGCAAGCGTTTGCACGCTGTAAAATTGCAAAACTCTGCTTTCAATTTCGCTTGCCTGCGGTGCGCTCATGGCATTTGTGAAGTAAAGGGCAATTGCGCACGCAAAAAGTGCAAAAACATAGCCAAGCACTTTGTTAACGGCTTTTTTGTTCATTCCTCTTCCCTTTCTTGCATGCTTAAAAATTCAATTTCTTGCTCTTTTTCATCCTCGTTTAGCAATTGTTTTATCATCTGCACATGCTTTTCTGTTTGCAAGCCATATATGTTCACCTTTTCATTTTGCTTTTCCAATATTAAATCGTAAACATGTTCGTTTGCTATTTCGCCCGGGCTTTGCGATGTAAAAACAGTTTGAGCCTCAAGCTCGTTGTCTTGGCAATATTCCATAATTTTAGCCATAATATTTTGCATGTGCCTTCTCAGGCGCAAATCGCTTGTTTTGCTGTTGCTTGCACTTGTTAAATACACATAGAAACTGCGGTGTTTTTTTAGCGCAACGATATACAAAATTGTTGAGAGCGCACTGCCTATAATCGCCTCTGCAAGCGCAACGTCCGGCGCATGGTATAAAAGGTAGCAAAACGAAGCCAAAAGCGAAAACACGCCCATTGCCACTATAATTCTTTTATAAGAGCGGCTTATAACAATAAAAAACGCAACTGCTATCATCGCTGCAAAAACAAATTTATCAATCATTGCCCTTTTCGTCCTCCTCCTGCTGAATTTTATAGCCGGAATAAAAGGCGGATGCCGCAATTGAAGAAGTTACAATGGGGTTAATTATACACAATATTATTATTATAAGCAAAACCTTAAGTGTGAACATACTAAAGCCGCTTATAAACGCAATGCCGCTTAAAATGGTTATTAAACCCACGGTGTCTATATCTGCTGCGCTTAAAATTCTTGCATAAAAATTGTGGAATTTTAAAACACCTATTAAGCCTACAATTATAAACAAAACGCCTATTACCACAAGCGCATAACCAATTATTTGCATTTGCCCCTCCTTTTCATTCACTTTTCAATAATCGTTTTCACTGCAAGTGTATTTTGCTCTTACCTATTTATTGCCCTTTTTCAAAAATGCAGAGAGCGATGTTGTTCCAACAAAGCCAAGCAGTGCCAAAACAAGCGCTATATCTAAATAAAATGTGCTTTGTGCCATTAAAGCTGTAAGCACAATAATAATTATTATTTTGCTGCTCATTAAAGACAGCGCCAAAAGCCTATCCCACAAAGAGGGCCCTATTATAAGGCGAAACCCGCTTATTATTGTTGTTATTATCAAAACAAAGATTATAATTTGAATAAACACTTAATTCTCCTTTTTACCTTTTTGCATAGGCAGCACATGTTTTTCAAAGCTCTCGCACGGGTTTTCATCTTTCATATCGTGCAAACACAAAACCGTTAAACTTCCGTTTGTGTTGCTCAATGTTATTGTGCCGGGTGTAAGTGTTATTGAACTGCCAATTATATTTTGCAGGTATTCATTTTTTATTTCTTCATGCACTTTCACTTTTATAATATTCGGTTTAATTTTCCCTGTTATTATTGAAAATGTTGCTTTTATTCCGCTTTTATAAACCAAAAACAGCAAATAAAACGCATATTTAATTAATTTGTGCGGTGCTATGTAAAATGTTCTTGCAAAGTTAATTCCAAGTGCTTTAGACGAAAATAAAATTGCAAAAACACAGATTATTGTGCCTAAAACTAAATTTTCAACTTTGAAATTCTCGGTTAAAATAACCCAAATTGCCAAAAGCGGCAGGGCTATTATTAAATTACATATTTTTTTTTTCAAAAACACACCGCCTTTACTTTTTTGTTTAATTGGCATTATATCATTTTTATTTTAACATAAAGCAATTATAATTTCACTATTTTTAAGAATTTAGTTTATTTTTTCATTGCATTTTAACAAATGGTTATTAACCTTTTTACAATAATAATTTAATTTAATATTGAAAAACATTTGAAATGTGATATACTGAATTTAATACTATAACTATTTATAAGAGGATTTATCTGCATGAATAAAATCCCAAAATTATTTACGCTCGACAACGCTTTTTCCATGGGCGCCTACTGGGTGTGTGGCGGTGTTGTTATCGCAAGCATGACAAGCTATTTTAACATATCCGTAAGTCTTGCAAATATGCTTGCCGGGCTAACGTCTACATTGGCACTTTTGCAGTTGCCGGGCGGCTTAATATTTTCAACGGCACGCAATAAAAACGTGCTTATTCGGGCACTTAATATTATATGGCGCATTTTGCTTCCACTTGTATTTTTTTCGGTGCTTTTGCCGCAAAATTTAGGCGCGCTGGCTTTTATTGTTACCTTGCCGCTTATGATAGGTATTTTTCAATTGTCTGCACCTGCGCAAACCGCTTGGATGGTAGACGCCGTGCAAGGGAAAACCAAAAACTCCTACTACTCTGTGCGCGAAACTGTTTTTATGCTATACCACACTATTTTGCTTGGTGTTGTTTACGTTATAATTGAAGTTACACGGCAAAACAACACTCAAAAACAGGGTTTTATTATTATAGGAATTATAGTTTGTGTTTCCATTTTTGTAAGCTTAATTATTTTTGCGCTTTTACCAAATGTTAAGCAAACGCCAAACAGCAGTGTTCAAAAAAAGCAAAAAAACAGCACATTGAAAGCATTTATGCTGCCCTTTAAAAACAAAGCTTTTTTTAGGGTTATGCAAGTTAATATAATGTGGAGCTTTGCAAGCATGTTTGTGGGAACATTTGCTGCTATTTACCAAGTTAGAACATTAAATTTGCCCTTTTCTTTAATTTTGGTTTGGGTTACTGTTTCAAATATATCTCGGGCATTATTCACGCCTGTTGTTCAAAAAATTTCACAGGCATATTCATGGCAACGTGTGTGCCAGCTTATGATGGTTATTTATACTTTAGGCGCATTTGTTTGGCTTTTTACCACTAAAGAAAACATGCTTTTCCTTTATCCTTTTGCCGCAATATTAACGCAAATTCCTTTTGCCGGTTTAGGCATAGGCTTTTTGCAATTACAAGTTAACACCATGCACAAAAAATCCGAGCGCACAGTTCATTTTTCTTTGGTTGCAATGCTAAATGGTGTTGCAAGTTTATCGGGCTCTGCTATAAGCAGTGTGCTAATTACTGTTTTATCAATATCTCCAAACGGAGATTTACGCCCTATATTTGTAATTGGCATTGTAGGCATTATAATAACTGTTATATGGGCGCAAAAAATAAACATGCCTAAAAATAACCGCGCACGGCGAATAAACGAGACGATAAACCGCATTAAGCAAAAATACCCAAATTTAAAATTTGAACCTTTGCCTGTAACAAGGCGCAAATTACGAATGTTTTTCAAAGCAAACAAAAGGAGAAAATAATGCCTATAACAAAAACACTTTATGGCGAAACAGCAAATAATGAAAGCGTTAACAAATTTGTGTTATCAAATGAAAACAACGTTGAAGTGCATATTATTGAATATGGAGCATGTGTTACCAATATTATAGTGCCAGATAAAACCAACAAACCCACAGATGTTGTTTTGGGCTATGACACTTTAAGCGGTTATGAAAAAGGCAGTGCTTCTCACGGCGCTTTTGTGGGCCGAGTTGCCAACAGAATAAAAAACAGTTGTTTCGAAGTGGACGGCAAAAAATATGATTTAACGCCGAATGTGGGCAAAAACCATCTGCATGGCACATTAAGCGCTTATGTGTTCAGCGGTGAAATTAAGGGCGAGAGCCTTGTGTTAAAAGGCATTAGCAAAAGCAGTGACGAAGGCTATCCCGGAGATTTAGACATCACCATAACTTATACATTAACAAATGAGAACGCTATTGTTATGGACTATATTGCACACACAACCGCACCAACTATATTAAACTTAACAAACCACGCTTATTTTAACTTAAATGGGCACGACAGCGGTGATGTTCACGGGCACACGCTTTTTATTGATGCCGATAAATATACGCCGTCCGATGAAGAGGCTTGTACAACAGGCGAAATAGACAGTGTGTTTAACACTCCTATGGACTTTACGAAAGAAAAGGAAATAGGCGCAGATATAAATGAAGATTTTGCACAGCTTATTATGTCTAAAGGGTATGACCACAATTATGTTTTGAACAAAAGCGAAGGTGAATTGGCGCTATTTGCACGCGCCACAGGTGAAAAAAGCAAAATAGCAATGGAGATGTACACAACGCAGCCCGGCGTGCAGTTTTACACAGGCAACCACCTTGAAAACGACAAGAACAAATTGGGTAAAAATGGCGCAATTTACAAAAAACGCAGTGGTTTTTGCATGGAAACACAGCATTTCCCTTGTGCATCGTATCACAGCCATTTCCCAAGTATTGAGCTTTTTCCGGAGAATGAATACCACCACACAAGTGTTTACAAGTTCTTATTTTAAAAAATTGCTATTTTAATTTACGGGGTGATAAATCATGCTATCTATATCACAAACGGCGTGCCAAACACATACGCAACATGCCAAAAAACCTCAAGCGGAACGGAGTTTTTAGTGAAAAAAATAATTGAAATTCAAAATTTAACAAAAGATTATGGCAATAACAAAGGTGTATTCAACCTAAATTTAGCTGTTAATAATGGTGAAGCAATGGGTTTTTTGGGCTCTAACGGCGCAGGAAAAACCACCACACTTCGCCATTTAATGGGTTTTATAAAACCTAACAGTGGCAGTGTACGCATCAACAATTTGAATTGTTTTAAACATGCAAGCAAAGTGCAAAAAAATGTGGGTTACCTTCCCGGTGAAACTGCACTTATAGGCAATTTAACAGGTGAACAATTTTTAAATTTCATGGCAGGCATGAAAGGCGTTCACAATGCAAAGCGCACAAAAGCGCTAACAGAGCGTTTTGATTTAGACTTAAAGGCAAATGTTCGAAAAATGTCTAAGGGCACAAGGCAAAAGCTCGCTATTATTTGTGCGTTTTTCCACGACCCCAGCGTTTACCTTTTAGACGAGCCCACAAGCGGGCTTGACCCCCTTATGCAAAACAGCTTTATAGAGCTTGTAAACGAAGAAAAGAAACGCGGAAAAACTATATTAATGTCTTCACATATATTTGAAGAAGTAGCAAAAACTTGCGATAGAACAGCAATAATTAAAAATGGTAAAATAATGGGTATTTACAGCCCAAATGATTTAACAAAAAATATAAGCCGCACATATCAAGTAAGCTTCGAACATATTGCAGATGCCGTTAGCTTTGCTGAAAATTGGGGCAGTGAAGCACAAATTACTGATAATATCGCAACATTAAAATTAAAAGGAAGCGCCAATGCCTTTATTAAAGCAATTTCTAAATATAATGTTGTGAATTTAGAAAATACAGCAATAGCTTCTGAAGAATTATTTTTACAATTTTATGAAAATGATGATAAAACCAGGGAGGGAAAGTAATTTTGAGCAAAACTTTATTTTTATACAGCGCAAAGGGCGGCTTAAAACTTAGTGTGATTTTTTTAGCTATTTTAACTTTGTACGGAACAATTGTTGTTTATATGTACGACCCTGAACTTAGCAACTCTTTACAAGATATGGTAAACAGCATGCCCCAGGTTTTTGCCGCTTTTAATATGATGAGTATGGGCACAAACCTATTGGAATTTATCGCTAATTATTTATATGGGTTTTTGCTTGTGGCATTCCCTTTAATTTTCATTTCACTTTTTTCACTTAAACTAATATGTAATTATGTAGATAGCGGTGTTATGTCTTATTTTCTCGCCAGCCCAAACACACGCAAAAAATTAATTGTAACACAGCTATCCATTTTAATATTAAGCGTTATATTTATGGTGCTTTATATAATGGCTGTAATTTTGTTAATGACGGTTTTTGTGTTCCCCGGTGAAAGTTTAGGTATAGAATTTATCAACTTAAACATCGGGCTTTTAGGGCTATTAATTTGTTTTTCTGGCATATGTTTCTTTTCATCTTGCGCTTTTTCCGATAAAACTTATGCAAGTATTTTTGGCGCAGGCATCTGCACCACTTTTTTACTAATAGACATGCTAAAAAACATTAGCGGTGAAATTGAGTTTTTAAAATATTTAACGCCAATTTCTCTATTTGATGCCAACAAAATTATTAGCGGCGATGAAAACGTTGTTGTTCCAATATTAATTTTATACATTATCGGCTTTGTTTTCATGGCGGCAGGCACTATTGTATTTTGCAAAAAAGATTTGCATGTTTAATAAACACACTAAAATCTTTTATTGTATTAGGCAATTCATTTTGCTGTTTGCCATTTAAACCTGAGCAAAAATTTGCATTTTGTGCCTTAACAAAGCATGAATAAAACAAAAAAACGTGTTCGAATTGATATTTAACGCCTATTTGCAATAACAAAAGCTAAGATGCATATATATGCTTTTCATCATTAAAATAAAACTTTAGTATTTTAAAAAAACTTTAGTGTTTTTTCTTTAAAAGCATTGACAACTACCACATTATTTGTTATACTTTTAAAGCACTCGTTTTTTGTGCATATAATAAAATATGGGAGAGTTCCCGAGTGGCCAAAGGGGACAGACTGTAAATCTGCTGGCTTCGCCTTCGATGGTTCGAATCCGTCCTCTCCCACCAAAAACAAAACCTTCACCGTATCCCGGTGAAGGTTTTGTTTTTTGTGTATGGAGAGGCGAGATGAGAACAGCACGTGCCATTCGAAAATGGCAAAAAACAGCACAGTGTGCTGTTTTTTAGTGCGCGGCTCGCGAATGTGTCCTCTCCCACCAAGTGAATAACAGCATAGATTTGAACCTTAGATGTTCAGTCTATGCTGTTTTTTATATTAAAAAGTCTTTTACTAAGGGCTTTTTTCTTTTTTAAAGAAGTTTGCACTAAAATGCAATAAACTTAAAATTAAAGACAAAAAATTGAAAGTTTATATTTGAACCTTGCAAACCGAACACCTATATGCTTAAACCTTGTTATCGCAATAGAAATTCGCCTCTTCTTTATCCGGTGTCAAGTTTAAATTTGTTGTGCGCGGCCTTTTACTTTTGTAAACGCTGATATAATCGGCAACGCTTTTATAAAATTCTTTTTATGAGCGATAATTCGTGCGAAAAAGTGAAGAAAGTTAATAATAACAGCCCTCGGTTTTTAGCCGAGTGCTTTGCTATTAGAAGATGTCAGCATTTGAAAACATAAGCACATTATGGCACTATCTCAACCGCTTGCTTTTTACCATTGCAGACAAAATTAATTTTCACCTTTTTCCAGCTTTTTGGCAAGTTAGCATTATGCTTTATCTCTCCATTTGATAAACTTAGCCCCAAAAAGCCAAACACAACAGCGTTATATGTCTCGCCGAAATTTGCGAGGTGCAAGCCTTCTTTGCCTGTGTTTCCCATTATGTTATTTAAATCAAGAAACAGCGCTTTTTGTAAATACTCATATGCTTTTTTGTCTTCACCCACAAGTGAGCCCATATAGGCATGGCTTGCAAAGCTTAAAGTTGAATCATGCAAGCAAAGTGGCTCAAAATCTTGCCATGCATTTATCATCTCTTGCTTTGTAAATTTTTCGGGCATGCGTGTCATTAGTAGCAGTGTGTCTGCCTGTTTTATAACTTTATATTGCTGTAACTTGTCAAAGCACACATTGTGATACGTCGCTTTATCATCTTTTTTAATTTCGCTTAAATCTATGTCTGTCAGTTTTGAAAACGTATCATCTTGCAGATATCTGCCGTTATTATCTTTTGGCAATTTTATGTTATTACTCATGTTTTTCCATGTGTTTATCTCGCCGCTTGTCACTTCAAATGCTACTGCTTTTTCTTCATGTTCATTTTGCAACAGCTCTGCCGCTTTTATTGCAAGCTCTAAATTACGGCGCACAAACATGTTGGTAAAAAGGTTGTTGCTTGTAATTCCGCAGTATTCATCGGGCCCTTTGCAAAAATGCAGGTCAACTTCATCATCTTTCACAGTGTATCTGTCTGCCCAAAACCTTGCAGTTTTAATATAGATTTCAGCCGCATGGTTAATATAAAAATCATTATCTCCCGTAAGTTTTATGTATCTGTCAATTGAATACACAACATCACATGTAATATGCATCTCACAAGCACCTATGTCCCAAGATTCGCATTGCTCATCGCCACTGTAAGAAGCCATCCAAGGGTAGCGTGCACCGACACTGCTCATTTTTTTTGCGTGGTTTTCTGCCTGCGGCAGTGTTTTTGCCCTGTACATCACTAAATTTTTAGCCGCTGTTGTATTTGTGTTAATGTAAAATGGCAACATAAAGATATCTGTATCCCAAAAGTAACAGCCTTTATAGCGTGTGTGTGTAAGACCTCTTGCGCCTATGCTCACACTGCTGTCGTGTGCCGCACAGTTTGCAATTAGCTCAAAAATAGCGTACCTTATGGCGCATTGGTCATCGTCTGCGCCCTCTATTTCAATGTCCGAGGTTTCAAACCGTTCTCGCCATATCTCTTCGCTTTTTTGCATTTCTTCGCCGTAATTTTTAATAACTTTATCGCTTTTAAAAACATCTCTGCCTGTTTTTATTTGTGTGTTTTTTTCTATTGTCACGCTTTCTCCGGCGTTTAAACTGTAATTAAAATTGCAATAAAAACCACTTTCTGTGTGTATAAATTTTTGCTCGGTTTCCTTTTTATCACATATAAAATTAATGCTTTGCTCCACTGTGATATTTGTGCCAACTGTGTGCATTTTACATATAATAGAGCTGTTTTTGCCGCTTATGTCATCAACTATCGTAAGCTGGGTATGTTCTGTGTTGCTTTTTGTCTGGTCGTCGGGCACAGGGCAATTACAGCACTGCGTATTTATCCCGCTTTGTATTTTAAGTTCCATATCGCTACACGGCATATATGTAGTTTTTTGTGCAAGCAAAGCTAAATTATACATTGAAAAAAAGCGCTTATGTGTTATTTCGGCTTTTTTGTTCCCATTTTTTACAATGAATTTTTGCGTCACTTCGCCATTTTTAAAGTTAAGGCTTATTTCGGGGTAAGCGCTGCTGTCGAGCACTGCTTTCTTTTCATCTATGTATATATTTTCGCAAACAGGTGTGGGCAAGTTTACAAAATCGGTTATATTGTCGCTTAAACTGCCAAAAATGCCCGCCACAAAAAGTCCTGTCTCAAGTGCTCTATCATCAATTGGCAAAAAACCTCTTGAGCCCATTCTGCCATTGCCGCTGAAAAAAACACTTTCATAAAAGGCGGTGTCTCCAAAAATTTTTGCGTCGATTGAAAATGGTGCAAAATTAATTTTATTCTCCATTTTTGTGCCCCTTTCCCCTTTACTTTGTTAATTTAATTGCATTTAAAGTAAATTTTCTTCACATGCACACCGTATTGCATAGCACACAAAGCCGGCACACGTTGCAAAAGCCTCGCCTGTTGTGCACTCGCCTGTGTTTTCATCTATGCTCTCACATGCAATGCCGTTGTCCATCTCTGCATTTTTTAATATATTTAACCCGTGCTGTGCCCTACCGCTTAAAATGCTGTTGGCAACGCTTAAAAGCCACGGGTGCGGCGCATGGGCACAGCCTATGTCGGCAAATTTTGCGTTTGCAAAGCTGTATTTATACTCAGGCGAGCGTATTTTGCAAGCTGTGTTTTTATAAATTGCATTGTCGGCTGTACAAAATCCAAGATGTGGCAAAAGAAGCAAACTCCCCGGTGGCTCGTCATAAACATCGTGGTTGCCCTTTAAATCAACCGACCATGCAAAATAACTGTTTTCACTGTCGTTCACATTAACTGGCTCTCTATCCTCATCAACTTTTTCGTTAAATACACAGTGTTTTAAAATATCGTCTTTAACACATTTTGCGCTGTTATTTAAGTAGCTATACTCCGGCAAAACTTCGGCAAGTAAAGTAAACATTTTAAACACAAGCACGTTATTATATGTCAAATATGGGTATACATGTTCATCGTCCGTTGGCTGTAAAAACGTGCTATATAAATTGAAGTTTTCAGCTTTTCTCTGTGCCAATTTATTTAATATAAGTGTCAATGCTTTTTTGAAATTTATTTCTTCCAAAATTTCAGTATCACCTGTTGTTTTAACATAATTGCACAGCGCAATAACGGGCGCTGTAAGCTCGTCAAGTTCAAATCCCGGCTCTAAAACAGTGCCGTCTATATAGCGAGAGTGCACACCTATATTTTTAAGCTGCCTTGTAAAGGCGTACGTTAACATGTCACGTGCCATTTGTGTATCTGCTTGTAAAATTGCGGGGAAACTCCAAAAAAAGCTGTCTCTATCCCAATATGCGGCGCTTACATAATAGCGTGGGCTGGTGCTTGTTATAAGCACCAATTCCTCGCTGTCGAGTGTAATTCCGCTTGAAAAAAACATACAAAAAAATAAGTTTGTGTTGTAAATTTCGGCAAGTTTTTTATCGGCTATTTTATAAATGCGCTTTTCTAAATACTCACATGTTTTATTAAATTCATAATCAAAACCTTGGCGCAGCATCTCTTTGGCGCTTGTAGCACTTGCCACTTCCTCAAATCCCAGTCCCCAGTAAATTGTTAGCTCGTCACTACTGTTTGGTGCAAGTTCTACTTCGCAAGTTATTTTATAACTAATTTCTCCGTTTGTGTCTGTAAAACCGCTCTCGCACTTTTTATTCGGCATAGGCGCAAAGCTATAAATCGGTGTGCTGTCACGCATGTCGAAAACAAGGCAATCGTTCCATAGGCTTTTATAGCAGTATTTTTTTGCTGTAATTTCTTTATCCTCATTAACACAGTGGTAAGACGAGCCCCACACACCGCTAATACCGTAATTTATGCGCAAATTTTTATCTGTTTTATTTGTAATTTTATACTTAGTTATAAAGCCACGCTCTTCTATTGGCGCAAAATAAATGCCCTCTATCTCAACTTGCGCTGTTTTGGCTGTGAATTTCGGCAACCAATAGTGTATGCGTTCCCATTTTATATCACTAAGCTCAAGTTCTTTTTCATCTATTTTAATAAAGGGTTTAATAAGTGCGCTTTCGCTGCTTGCCCTTGTGTCTACAAGGCCTTTATAACCCATGTGTAAAAACGTAAAATTTTCAATTTGTGCATTTTTTTCGTTTATTTGCGGCAGAGATATAACCTCATTACCTGTTGGCAAGTATTTTTCCATATTGCACCTCTCTACGATAATTACTGTAATTTAAGCGTTTAACTAAATTCGCTAATTTAAATATATCATATTTTAACAAAAAGTCAACATAAAATAAAAATTTTATAAAAAACTATTGACAAAACGAAAACTTTTGTGTATTATGGTGGCATAAGATAAGTTTAAGCGCTTAACCAAATAAGGAGACCTACATATATGTTAAAACAACAGGCAACCCTAAAAGATGTTGCAAAAATGGCAGGCGTAAGCGAGGCAACAGTCTCATACGTTTTTAATGGCAAAAAGAAAATATCAGAGGCCACAAAACAGCGTGTAGACAGCGCCATAAAAGAGCTTGATTATGTGCCCAACTTATCGGCACGTAGCCTTGCGGCAAAAAGCTCTAAATTAATAGGCGTTGTAATTCCGCAAACAGAGGCAGGCAGTACGCTTATGCTTGAAAATGAATTTTACGCCGAAATTTTAGGCAGCATTGAATTTTTTGCACGCAAAGAGGGTTACCATATAATAGTTTCCGCAACTGATTTTGACGGCAATTATAACAATTTAGCAAAGACAAGAAATTTAGACGGCATTATAGTTATTGGCATGTACCCGAATGAGTTTTTTAAGCAGATGAACAAAGTAGAAGTGCCGATAATTTTAATCGACAGCTATTGCAGTGATTATTATTTCCACAATATCCGCATTGACGATGCATATGGAAGCTTCCTTGCAACAAAGCATATAATTGATAACGGGCATAAAAACATAGCGTTTTTTTGTGGTGAAATAAAAGAAAACGGTGTTATGAAAAAGCGCCTTTTAGGCTATAAAAAAGCGCTGAGCGATGCAGGGCTTAAGTATAACGAGAGCTTAATTTTTGAGGGCACAATAGACCACGAGAGCGGAATAACCCTTGCGCATAAATTAAAAGAGAGCGCAAAAAAAGCAACCGCCGTTGTTTGTGCGGCAGATGTGCTGGCAATAGGCGCAATAAAAGGCTTTTTTGAGCAAGGTATGTCAGTGCCCGGAGATATTTCAATAATAGGCTTTGATGATTTAAAAATAGCTCAATATTTAACGCCAGGGCTTAGCACAATTAAGCAAGAAATTTCTTTAAAAGGCGAAAAAGCAGTTGAAGTTTTGATGGAAAATTTAAAAGACAAAGAGCTTGCACGGCAAGAGATAGTTCTACCTGTCAGTGTTGTAAGCAGAGGGAGTGTAAAAAATATTACGTAAGCTATTTTATATTGCTTGCAGGCAAATTGTCTATGCAAAATTGTTTTGTGCTTTTAACTTATAGCACAAATACATTAAACATTGTCTTAATTATTAAAAAGCCAAACCTGTGTACAAGGCTACATTTAAAAACGTTTTATTTTGCCAAAATCGGCAATTTAAATATTAAACAACAAACATTTACGGAGGAAAAATTATGAAAAAATTTATTACATTATTAACTGTTTTCGCAATGATGTTCGTTTTATTCACCGCTTGTACACAGCCGCCAGAAGACACATCACCTCCTGCTGATACAAATAGCGCAGATGAAGTTGAAGAGCCTATGGACGACGTTGCACCGGCGCCCGTTACAATTACATTCGAGCAATTTTCAGGCTCGGGCGATAACGAAGTTTACTTACAACAAATGATAGACGCTTATATTGAAGAAAACCCACATGTTACAATTGAACTTCAATCTTTTGGCTATGACGATTATTTTACACAGCTTACGGCTAAAATTTCAGGCGGGCAAGCACCTGACGTATTTGAGTTAAACTATGAAAACTTTGTGTCTTACGCAACACGTGGCGCACTTATGCCGCTTGATGACATTATTGCCGAAGAGGGCATTGACACAAGCGTTTATAACGAGATGGCGCTTAATTCTTACAAGGCAGACGGTGTGCAATACGGCGTGCCAAACAGTTTTTCAAACGTTGTTTTAATTTATAACAAAGATTTGTTTGACGAGGCAAGCGTTGACTACCCGACAGACGACTGGACATGGGACGATGCAATGGCTGCGGCAGAGACTATACGCGCACTTGGCGACGACATTTACGGCTACTACCACCCAACAACATTCCATGAATTTTACAAAACTGTAAAGCAAAATGGCGGTTCGCTTTTCAACGATGACATGAGCGAATTTACATTTACAGCGCCCGAAAACATAGAGACACTTGAATACATGGTAAACATGCAGCAAGTTAGCAACGTAATGCCAACAGCAGAGCAAATGGGCGGCATGGGCGATTGGGACTTATTTAAGTCAGGCCGCCTTGGCATGATTATCACAGGCATATGGGCATTCCCCGATTTTACAGCAAACACTGATTTTGCATGGGATATAGCAGTTGAGCCCGGCAACACTGCAAAAGCAACACACTTTTTCGCAAACGGCTATGTAGTAAGCGAAACATCTGAAGTAGCCGCAGAGGCCGCTAAATTTATAACTTTCTTATCCTCAAGCAACACAGCCGCACAAATCCGCTTAGACACAGGCTGGGAGTTGCCGCCTGTTAATGACGAAAATATTCTTTCGCAATATGTAAGCATAACACCTCCCGACAACAGAGCCGCAGTTTTTGCAAGCCTTGATTACCTTGTAACACCGCCTGTTATAACACAATTTGCAGAATTGCAAGACATAATAGGCCGCCATTTAAGCGAGGCCGCCGCAGGCAATGTAAGCGCTGAAGATGCACTTGTTGCAATGCAGGCAGAGGCGGAGGAAAAAATTGATTTGTCAGCCTAAACTTATATAATTCATACATTGCTATACAGTAGATACAGCAAGCGCCACAATTGCAGTAGCGGTTGTGGCGCAAATTGTTAATACAGCTGTAAGGGCTTAATCTATTCACTTTATAAAAGGCACAAGCGGCCAAAACAGGGGTGATAATTTTGAAAAGAACATACTTAACAGGGTGGAAATGCGCTTTTGTATTTATATTGCCTGCAATTTTGGGCTTTTTTACGTTTAGCATTGTGCCCATGTTCACGCTTTTAAATATAAGTGTATCTAATTGGGACGGTTTAAGCGAGCTCACTCTATTTACAGATTTTAGTGGCTTTATGGGTGAGTTTTTTGTAGGGCTTGAAAATTATATTGAAATATTAACCACGCCCGAGCTCTATAAAGTGCTTGCAAACACACTTTATTTTGTTGTGCTGTATATTCCGTCTATGCTTGTTTTTTCAATGATAGTTGCACTTATTTTACAAAGCGGCGTAAAATTTATAGGTTTTTTCAGGGTGGTTTATTATATACCTGTTATTACTTCTTGGGTGGCTGGCGCTTTAATATGGGAGTGGGCACTAAGCCCACAATTTGGCATAATAAATGAGATTTTGCGCGTTTTTGGCATAGAAGGGCCGTCTTGGTTACAAAGCGCACAGTGGGCAATGCCTGCAATTGTAATTGCAAGCGTGTGGAAAGACATGGGCTACTTTGGGCTTATGCTTATGGCAGGCTTGCAAAGCATAGATAAAGGTTTAGAAGAAGCGGCACTTATAGACGGAGCCGGCAAAATTAAAAGCTTTTTTAAGATAAAACTGCCGCTCTTAACGCCAACGCTGTTTTTTGTCGGTATTATAAGTATGATATCATCTTTTCAACTATTCCCGCAAATTATGATTATGACACCCGATGGCGGCCCGAGCGGAGCTACCATGGTTATGGTAGAGCGCATTTATAAATATGCTTTTAGATATTACGAAATGGGCAACGCCGCCGCACTGAGCTGGGTTTTATTCTTTATTTTGCTTATACTTACACTGGTACAATTAAAACTACAAAACAAGTGGGTGCACTATGATGAATAATAAAGCTAAAGTGTTAAAATATACAAAATTAGCAGTTTTTTATGTGTTTGCCCTTGCTTTGGCGGCTGTTATTTGTGTGCCGTTTTTTTGGATGGTCACAACAAGTTTTAAAAGCCGTGGCGCACTTTTAAGCATACCTGTTGAGTGGATACCAAGCGAGCCCACACTTGATGCATACGAGAGGCTGTTTTCAATAAACGGCTTTTTTGGCAGTGTTTATAACAGCTTTTACCTTGCAATTACATCAACGCTTGTGCGGCTTGTGTGCGCGGCAATGGCAGCTTTTGCGCTTACAAAAATAGTGTTTAAAGGCAGAGACACGCTATTTAAGGTGTTTTTAACGGCGCTTATGATACCCGTGCAAATTACATTTATACCGCTTTTTATAGTTATGACACGCTTAAACTTAGTAAATAATCTAAATGCGTTTTTACTGCTACAACTTTTTAACGGCTTTGCAATATTTATGCTTCGCCAAAGGATGATGACCATAAATAACGCCTATATGGAAGCGGCAGTTATAGACGGCGCAAACTCGGCACTGATATTTATACGTGTAATGCTTCCCATGTGTAGCGGCACTTTGGCAACTCTTGCAATACTGTCCTTTATGGATTCCTGGAACGATTATTTATTGCCGCTTGTGCTTTTGACAGACAAGAAAAATTACACATTGCCGCTACTTTTAAGTACGCTTTCAGGGCAATATGAAAACCAGTATAATTTGTTTATGGCAGGTGCGCTTTTATCTATTATACCTATTTTAATTATTTACATATGTGCACAAAAGTATTTTAAACACGGGCTTAATGTAGGCGGAGTAAAGGGGTAAGTTATATATGCAAAAACTTGTTTTAAATAATGGCAAATTTGCTTTAAAAGATTATAAAGGCAGCAGTGTAGAGATTTTCTGTGCGCCTTTAATAGTAGAAAACGCAAATGTTAAAACTGTTAAAATTAAGCTAAATTACAGCGGCGCTTATGGTATGGGCGAAAAATTTAATGCAATTAACCAAAAGGGCAACAAAGTAGTAAACAAAGTGTATGAGAAATTTTGCCAGCAAGGCGATTTTACATATTGCCCTGCGCCCTTTTTCTTTACAAATACAGGTGTTGGTTTTTATGTTGACACAGACAAAATTACAAGCTTTGATTTTAAAGAAAGTGAAATTTTGCTCTCAGTGCCGTGCGAGGCAGATATTTATTACAAAGTAGGAACGCCAAAAGATATTATTAAAGCCTACATGCAAATGCACGGCAAGGCAATTTTGCCGCCCAAGTGGGCTTTTGAGCCATGGATAAGCGCAAACCATTGGAATACACAGAGCGAAACTTTAAAGCAAGTAGAACTATTAAAAAAACACAATTTCCCTGCAGGCGTTTTAGTACTTGAAGCGTGGAGTGACGAGGCGACATTTTATATTTTTAACGGTGCTAAATATCAGCCAAAACAAAACGGCGAGCCACTAAATTACGAAGACTTTGATTTTAGTGAGAGCGAGCACTGGCAAAACCCGAAAGAGATGATAAGAACACTGCACGAAAACGGCTTACATGTTGTTTTGTGGCAGATACCTGTATATAAATTGCAAGGCGATGACGAAGAGAAAAACTTGCAAAACGATTTTGACAGGCAAGACGCAATTAAACGCAAGCTGTGTGTAGGCACAAAAAGCGGCGAGCCATACACAATTCCGCAGGACAAGTGGTTTGGCGGCTCTTATATACCGGATTTTACAAACCCTGAAACTGTAAAAACGTGGTTTAACAAGCGCAAATATCTTTTAGATATAGGCGTAGACGGCTTTAAAACTGACGGCGGTGAATTTATATATAGTGAAGATGCGCAGTTTTTTGACGGCACAACAGGCGCAGAGGGCGTAAATAGATACGCAAGAGATTACACTGCCGCATACACTGATTTTATAGGTGAAAGCAGAGTGCTTTTCAGCCGTGCAGGTTACACAGGGCAACACACGGTAGCTTGCCACTGGGGTGGCGACCAAAAATCTACAAACGGCGAACTTAAAAGCGTTTTTAAGGCAGGGTTAAACGCCTCTTTAAGTGGCATTATAATGTGGGGGTTTGATATAGCCGGCTTTGCGGGTGAATTGCCAAGCGCAGATTTATACTTGCGCGCAAGTATGCTATCATGTTTTTGCCCTATAATGCAGTGGCACTCTGAGCCGGACGGCGGACAATTTGCACTGCTTATGCCGGGAATAGAGGGCAATAACGAGCGCAGCCCATGGAACATAGCCGCCGCACATAATGCACCGAATCTTATTGAAAAAGTGCGCTTTTACCACTGGCTTCGAATAAATTTATTGCCATATATTTATAGCAGTGCCCACTTTAGCGCACAAAATAACGAGCCAATAATGCGCCCATTGATATACGATTTTTACAACAATGAAGTTGCAATACAAAACGAGACACAGTATATGTTTGGAAGCGCACTCTTAATTGCGCCGTACTTAAACGAAAGCGAGTATGAGCGAGAAGTATATTTACCAAAGGGAAACTGGTATGGCTTTTTTGATGGGAAATTATATAGCGGTGGGCAAAGTGTTACATATAAAAGTGAAAGTTTTATGCCTGTTTTTATAAAAGAGCGGTGTGCTGTTTTGCTCAATAAGTGCAAAGATGTTCAAATAGGAGAGGCATTTGATAAAGCAAATAACAGCAATGCCTTGCATTTAGTATTGGCAGGACAAAATGGCTCATCAACGTTTTATTGTGATGAAAGCAGTTTTTCAGTAGCTTGGCAAAGCGGAGAAGTTAGACTTAGCGATAATGCCCCAAATGGTTTGACATATGAAATTTTTAAATAATTTTACTGCTTTTTACAATGCACAGAATGGAGATTAATTATGAACATTAAAGCCGTTATATTTGATTTAGACGGTGTGCTCTGCTCATCTGATGAATACCATTATTTAGCGTGGAAAAAACTTACAGATGAACTTTGCATAAATTTTGACCGTGATATTAACAACAGGTTAAGAGGTGTTAGCAGAAAAGAAAGCCTTAAAATAATTTTGAGCACCAGCACAAAAACATACACGCAAGAAGAAAAACAAAAATTTATGGCGCAAAAAAACAGCGATTATGTACATTTTCTTAAAACTAACATGAGCGAAAATGATTTAGAACTAAATGTTAAAAACTTACTTTTAGAATTAAAAAGAAGAGGTGTGAAAATCGCAATTGGCTCATCGAGCAAAAATGCGAAGTTAATTTTAAACCTAATAAAAATTGAAAAAATGTTTGATGTTATTATAGACGGCACAATGATAACAAATTCAAAACCAAGCCCGGAAGTCTTTTTAAAAGCGGCAAAAAGCCTTGGCGTTTTACCCAGTGAGAGTTTGGTTGTTGAAGATGCAGCTTCCGGCATTGCCGCCGCAAAGGCAGGTGGGTTTACCTCTGTTTATTTATGTAGTAATGATGAGGATAAAAGCGATATTCAATATGATATTAAAATTTTAAATATAATTGATGTGTTAAAATTTATTTGATATAAAATATCAAGGTGTATTTTAATGCTATTAGAGATAGAAATTTCGGGTATCTATTTTTTCCACCCTTCACACGTCGTCACTCACTTCATTAAATGGGTGACGATTTTCTTTTATATATTTATGAAAATCATCACCCACGCCATTGCGTGGTTCCTCCTCTTCCGAAAAAAGGCACGCTCGGATTTTCTGTTCGGTTGGCAAGCGCCCTCACTACTAAAATCTGTCGCTATCACCTTTTTTCGGTTTGTTCTAACAAGCGAAAGCTAAAAAAATCGGACTTCCAAATTGTAACTAAGGCACAAGAAGACGAGATAAAATAGATGTCATCTATTTTATCTCGTCTTTACGTTATATTTTGGCGTTTTTGCCCTTTGTGTAAATATGCTGTATAAAAAGATGCCCATTAGATGCAAAGCAGTTTTTAGCCTATTTAGGGTTAAAACTGCTCTTTTTGTGCCTGTTTTTAAAGTTTACACTCTTTCATAGAGTTTTATATAAAATAACACGTAAAACTTTAAGCCCTAATTTTATGCAATGTGTCATAAGATTAGGCCTTTTTCTGTTTTAAAAACAAACCTGTAACACCAAGGGGTTAGTGCGCGCTTTTGTGGTTAGTTATTTCACTATAACTATTTTCAAATTAAAATAATCAACTTTAGTAATTACCAGTCTGGTAAAAGAGAATAAACTAACTTAAACATTGCTTGCGATATTCCACGATTTAGTCCTAAAGCAAATTAAAGAATATGCCAAGAAAATAGAGATGGATGAGCAAGAGGTGGTAGCACAAATTAAGAAAAAGAAAGAAATCGAAAAAAACAATGAGCAAAGAAATGGCAGAATATAAAATTTGGTTTTATGAAAACCTCGAAGAATACGGAGATATTTCAGATCCGTTAAATTGTCAAAAGATGAAAGAACTGTATGCCAAAAGTAGAGTAAGTGAATAATCTCTATAAATACAATTCCACTATCCTAATGCAAGTATTAACTGGGATATAGCGGGCGTATAAAGCAGAACAGTGAAAAAGGTTGGAACTATATTAATAAATATGCTCAAACCTTTTATATATTAATTTAATTATAAATACCTACCTGTTACACTATTGTCAGAGAGTGAAACTTCAAAAGGTGTGCCTTTAGATATCACCTTGCCACCTTTATCACCGCCGAATGGCCCAAGCTCAACAATATAGTCACTTTTTGCTAAAATATCTGTATTATGCTCGATTACAAATACAGAGTTATTTTGGCTTACAAGTTTTTGAAGTAGTGCCAAAAGCTTCTCGCTGTCTGCTGGATGAAGCCCTGTGGTTGGCTCGTCTAATAGATATAGCGTGTGACCACTATTACCTTTTGCAAGTTCCTTTGAGAGTTTGAGTCTTTGACATTCACCACCGGAAAGTGTAGTTGTGGATTGTCCGAGCTTTAGATACGCAAGACCGACTTCGTTTATAACGCTAAGTTTTTTGTGAATTTCGTGGTTTCCCTCAAAAAACTCTAAGTTTTCAAGGACAGTCATATTCAAAACATCGGAAATGCTTTTTCCCTTGTATGTTACAGATAACACTTTCTTCTTAAATCTATGCCCTTTGCAAACAGGACAAACAACCTCAACATCATCTAAAAACTGCATATCAAGTGCTATTACTCCAAGACCTTCGCATTTTTCACAGCGCCCACCTTTAACGTTGAAAGAAAAATCAGCAGGCTTAAGTTTTAGCTTTTTTGCTTCACTTTGGGACGAAAACAGCTCTCTAATCAGTGTAAAAACTTCTGTGTATGTTGCGATATTACTTCGGCTCTGTCTGCCGATAGGGCTTTGGTCAATTTTAATAACCTCTGAAATATACTCAAAACCACAAACACTTTCAGCATTTGCTCGACGCTCGATAACATCAAAAACAAGCGAGCTTTTACCACTACCCGAAACCCCGGCAAACGAAATAAGCCCACCAAGTGGGATGCTCACCGATACATTTTTAAGGTTGTGTGCAGTGGCATTTTTAACTTCGATAAATCTCCTCGCATTTATCTTTTTATCGTTTGGTTTGGCTTTTTCTTCTCTCAAATATTTTGCTGTTTTTGAGATTTCATTTTGTGAAACTTCCAAAACCGTACCACTTGCTACAACTTCACCGCCGAAAGTACCTGCACCGATACCAAAGTCAATGATATAATCGCACTGTTTTACAAAATCCATATCATGCTCAATTACGATAACTGTGTTGCCTAAATCCCGCAGTTTTTTTATTGCTTTGAGTAGCAACAAAGTATCCCTTGCGTGAAGTCCTGTTGTTGGCTCGTCTAAGATATAAAGCACCCCTGTAAGTCCGCTCTCTAAAATACTTGCAAGGCGAATTCGCTGGCTTTCACCACCCGAAAGAGTGCTGACAGGTCGGTCAATTGAAAGATATTCAAGACCGATTTTTATAATACCGTTTGCACGTTTCAGAATATCGCCTATAACCACTGTCGCAATTTCTTTCGCTGATGGAGATAGGTTTGACAAAATATCTTTCAAAAACTCCACAAGTGCAGACATTGTAAAAGCACTAACATCTATTATGGTTTTACCACAGAGTTTTGCCGTTCTGCCATCAAAACCAAGCCTTGTACCATGACATTCATCGCAAGGAGTGCTTCCAATAGCACTTGCGATAACTGGGTTAGCGACTTTTTTTGTAGCAGACTCTACTACTTTTTTATTTACAAAGGTGCGAAGTCCCTCGACATAACCGTCCATAACTCGTTTTGGCTTTTTGATATTGGGAAACTGCTTTTTAAACTTCTCGCAGTCAACACCATCAAGAAGTACGAGCATTTCAAGTTCGTTATAGTCTTTAACAGGTTTTGAAACATCAAAAGTAAAACCATAGTGCTTACCACAAGCCTTGAATGTATTTGAGTAATGCTCCCAAAAAGTTTCGTTACCCCAAATTTTGATAGCACCCTCTTTTATAGTAAGGCTTGTATCAATAAGTTTCGACAAATCCACATCTTTTACAACACCAATGCCATTACATTTTGGACAAGCTCCTTCAGCTTTGTTAAATGAAAAACTCGCCATACTAAGATGTGATAGCTTGGTTTTGCAGTGAGGACAAGAAGTGTCGGTAAAATCAATTTCCTCATCTTCATCAAAATTCGGAGCGATTTCGCCCATACAATTAGGGCAAATTCTTGTCGCAAGTTTTGCGTATAATATGCGAAGATAGGTTAGTATTTCGGTGTATGTGCCAACAGTTGAGCGTGGATTTTTTGAAAGCACCCTTTGCCCTACTGAAATCGACGGTGAAAGTCCAACAATGCTGTCTACTTGTGGCTTATTAAGTCCATCTGTCACCATTCCCATTGATTCTAAATACTGACGCTGGCATTCCTTTTGCAGTATATCCATAGCAAAACTGCTCTTACCACTGCCGGATACACCGGTTAAAGCGACAAGTTTGTATTTTGGTATTTCTACCGATATATTTTTTAGGTTGTTTTCTCTTGCACCTGTGATTTTTATAAATTCTGTTCTCATTATTTATAATCGTCCTCCAACAGCAGCTTGAAGCTGCACACAATTTTTTAAAATTTTCACTTCACTTTATATCTATATTGCTAAAACAAATCGGCATCTAATCATTGATACTCAAATAATCTGCCATAAAGTTTAGTATTTCCGAAAACACAGCTTTTTTATCCTCGGAAAAATTTTCATCAACTGCATCCATAAGAGAGGCGGACTTTGCATCATTACTATTTTGAACTAAACTATCAGCTAAAGAAAGATAAGTAACTCTTTTATCTTCAGTAGAGCCAGTTTTTATAACCAAACCTTTATTTGCAAGTTCATTTACCTTTTGCGTTGTTGCAGGGCGAGAAAGATTAAGCCTATCTGCAAGTTCACTAACTGTCATATTCTGCTTGTGGTTTATAATAAATAATTGCAAAACATCGGAATATGGCAAAGTGCTACCTATTTCACTCTCACGAATACTTTTATAACAGTCAATATCAACTGCACTCATAAATCTAAAATATGCTTCTCTCATATTATACCTCATTTCAAATAGTTTCAATATTGAAATTATATCACCAAGAGAAGAAAAAGTCAATGTAGTTTCAAATTTGAAATTACATTTGTGAGTTGCGTTGTGCAACCTGCTCTCGTTCCTCGGCGCAACAGCAGATATCAAGGTTGCAGGGTTTATCCTTGCCCTGATAATACAGGCAATACTCGCAGGAACAATCCTTGGTGGTATATCCATTAAAGCGATCGTATATTTTTGTGTTATTTTTCAAAGCGACATCTCCTCTCAAAAGATTGTGAAAACGAATAAAAATCCACCAGCTTAGCTGGTGGATTTTTATTTTCGGTTTGTTCTAACAAGCGAAAGCTAAAAAAATCGGACTTCCAAATTGTAACTAAGGCACAAGAAGACGAGATAAAATAGATGTCATCTATTTTATCTCGTCTTTACGTTATATTTTGGCGTTTTTGCCCTTTGTGTAAATATGCTGTATAAAAAGATGCCCATTAGATGCAAAGCAGTCTTGAGCCCGTTTGGGGTTTTAACTGCTATTTTTTTGTGCCTGTTTTTAAAAATCACACTCTTTTTAAAAATTCATGCAATTATTTTAGTAAGGAAAACTAAATGACGTATTTGCAACTGTAATCATAGTAACCATCGCCGCATTTACTATGCCGCCAAGCCAAATACTCCCTGTTTTTTTGTATAGCTTATAAGATATTAAACCGGCAATACCCAAAATTGGCACAAATGGAATTACAAGAATTGGTATAAGCGCCCCTGCCATACCTATTATACCAGGCACACCGCCAAAAATTGTTTTTTGTGTAAATAAAATAGGCACATACGTTACAAGCACAAAAAGCAATGGAGCAATAATATTAAACGCTACCGATAGACTGATTTTTTTTGCTTCACTCCAACCCTCAATATCATTGCGGCTAACGCAAATACTGTTAACAATGTAAAACAGCAAGAAGAACGGCAAATACTTAATTGCAACCCAAATTTTCGGTGCGCTAAATATACGTACAACCAGTGTCCAAATACGAAAATCTGTTTGGAAAATATAATCAGCTATAAAAACAAGGCTATATGTACCCACAATAACAGCAAGTGCCATAACTATTGTGCGTTTTAACATTCCTTTTTCCAATTTTGTATGCAGTTCTTTACCTGCGCCTTTTAATTTTTTGCCAAAGCCAATTCGCAGCATTAACAGGCAAACAAGGCCACTGCCCAGCGTCCAAAGTCCTATACCTCCTGTTGTGTCCTGCGGCCAAAATGGGTTTATTAGCAGCACATACCCAACTAATAAAAGTGGCATTAACAAAACAGCATTTATTATTCCGCCTAAAATATTTGTTGCAAAATATCTGCGTTTGTCTTTGCCAATAGGCGCTGCAAGTGGCAAAACCTCTTTCGGCTTTAGTGGCGCAAAATACGGCAGTGTCAATAGTAAATCTGTAAAAGGCATTATGAATGCAAAAAATCCAATTAAACCAACCATGTTAAAAAGCTCTTTTAGCCACCACATTTGGTTTTGTGGTGCAATTGGGTTTGGTGCACCTAAACTTTCCTCAAAAAACTCTACAAGGTCTGCCGCTTCAAGCGTAGAAAAATGGTTTTGTGCATGTGTTTCGGCTGGGTTGTACAATGCCAACATATAGCCGTTTTCAGCGTTTGTATAAAACTGACCTTCTTGCGCTGCCTGTGTTAGTTGCTGGCCGGTTTGCACTGCTATTAGTTGCTGTGTTTCTTTGCTTGTAAGCAGTTCATATCCGTAGTTGTTAGACATTCCAAGGTAAAATTCATCATATTTGCCTGCTATTACAGCAAGGTCGCATAGATATCCGCTTTCCCCTGTTGTATCCTCTACATTTGCAAGTGATAGCGGATAGTTGCCTACAATTGCTGCAGATGCAATTTTATTTTCAGCTTTTGCCTCTTCGGGGCTTAATCCTGCGGCAAGCGCGTCACGCTCTAACTGTGTATAATACGCCGCAGTGGCATCTGTAAATCCACCGCCCATAGAGTGTCCCGATACGCCAATTCTTGTATTATCTACAAAAGAGAGCGATGAAACATATTCTACACCCTGCACCATGCCGCCGGTTGTTACCTCAATCCCCTCGCCCGTTGGCATAGAAGAATCTCCGTGCGCATATGCACTTTGCACAAAAACAACATAACCACGGCGCGCAAGCTCTACATAGTTGTTGTCTTGCATCTCCCTGTTATTTAAATAACCGTGGCTTAAAACAATAGCCGGCGCAGGTGTTTCGTTGCTTGCTGTTTTAGGCACAAACAAGTAACCTGTGTAAAGGCCATTATCTGTGCGTAAAGATATTTCCGAAACTTCAATTTGCCCAAATCCTGTTTGAACTAAAAAAGCACCCATCGCGCCCACTAAACACAAAACAAGTGCTATGCACATCCATATTTTCGATTTCTTACTCATAAAAACGCACCTCTTTCTTTTTACTTATCTTATTTCTTATTATCTCACAGCACACTGGAATAAACAATTGATATAACGTCTAAAATTTTATTAAATCTGTTATTTATTATGCATATTGCTTTTTTACAATTGATGTTTGTGTAAACTTCGAACACAATTATTACAAATGATTATGTAATGGCTTTTGACCAAGATGAAATTTTGACAAAGAATCAAAAAGCAATAGAGGGCGCCTCCTCACCCTTTAACATTGTCTTTATAAGTGTTAGAAAAGCGATAACTACTTTGTGCATATCTATTGCGATAATAAATTTCACTTTGAGGAGAGAAATCATGAATTATTCATATTTTGACGGTGGATTGCTTAGCTATATAGGGTGGACTATTTTGGAACTATACTCACATTCTTAACTTTTGGGCTTGCTTACCCATGGGCACTTTGTATAATTTATGGATGGAAAATAAACCACACTGTAGTTCAAGGTCAAAGGCTAAAATTTATAGGTACACCGTTAAGCCTTTTTGGGAACTGGATTAAATTTTTGTATATAATTATTAAAAATCCCCTATCGTATTTTAATTTTTTGGCTTTATTTTAATTTTTTGTGTAAACTATTACATAGCAAAGCTTCATTGCTATAAGATATGCTCATTAACTTCAATTAATAAGCAACCTGTAACTTATACCAATTGCACATTAAATTAACAATAAAGAGCTGTTAATGCCCCTCGGCTTATAAACCGAGGGGCATTAACTAATGACAAAAATAATGTATAGAAATTTTAAAAATTGCCATAGTAATCAGCTAAATACATAGAAGTTTTAATATTTTTAGCTTTTTCAAAGTTCGCTTTAGCGTTTTCTTTGTCGTTTAGGCCGAGGTAAGCAAGGCCGTTTATATAATAGGCGATAGTATCGCTATTCTTTTGTAAATCGTGCTCAAACGGTAATGTTACAACTAAAGACTTTGTAAAATATGAATGTCTTCCTTTTGAAGCTATCATTACTTTTGCATCTTCTAACATTTCATTATACAATGCTGTTGCTTCATTTGCTTTTCCTAATTTCTCTAAACTCCTTGCTTGGAAATATTTCATTTCCGCTGTCAAGCTTGTATCGGCAACGCTTATATTAAAGTGCTTTTGTGCGTCGTCGCTATTGCCCAACGCTTCATATGCAAGGCCGAGGTAGTAATGCATATGCGCTTCTTGATAGAGAATAGGGCGTTTTCCCTCGTTAAAGTTAGCAGGCACAGTTAATACCTTTTTAAAAAGCTCGAGCGCTTGTTCAGCTTTACCGTTTCTTAATAGCGTATCACCTTTTAACAAGTTTGCATATATGTATTGCCTGCTGATTAAACCCTCTCCGCCTTCATAAGGGTGGAATTCGTAATTTGCCAATAACTCTAAGGCCTTATCATAATCTCCTAATTCCATACAAGCATAAACATATTTAGCATATAAATCTTCATTATAGCGAGTTAAATTTAAATATTGCTCCATCAGCTCTATTCTTTGCTGTGTTTTTACATTTGTGTTTGCCATGTACTGAATAAGTTCAAATAATACGCGTGAGTCGGTTTTGTCCATATCGAACGCCTTTTTAATTAACTCGCCTGCTTTTTGAACTTCACCCAATTTATCAAAGCATCCTATTGCCAAATTCCTGTACACAGTTGGGAAATTTGCCCCGCGTTCTATGCTTAGTTTAAATTGATCTATACCCTCATTAAAACGCTTAGCACCATAATACATATTCCCTAAAAGATATGCGGCGTTTGCATCATTTTCGTTGTTATCACGGGCATATTGCAACACACTTACTGAATTTAATCGGCTATGCAAACAGCCAACAGGGCTTAAAGCAGCTGCGCTTTTCAAAATTTCTTGGGCGTATTGCATATTGCCAATTTTATTCGCATAGTACGCCTTATAGTATTGCAAAACTAAGTTTTGCGAGTACTTACCGGTGTAATACTCTAATACATCAATAGCTTCCTCATAAAAACCTGCGTCGCTGTAATCCAGTGCTATATCCAAATAATATTCAGCGTCATCTCTAATAACAGATTCAAACTCAGCTAACGCGGCTTTATATTTCCCTTCATTGCAGTTTTTGTAGTTTAAAGTTGTTTCATACAAAGCTACAAAATCTAATTTATCATGCTTGTAAATGAATTGAAGGCATTCTTCGGCTTCTGCGCTTCTTCCAAGTCTCCGAAGCACCATAGCTTTCAGCTTAATTGCACTAAAATTAGTTGCATTTGAGTTTATTGATTGTTCAAGATTAATTAGCGCCTTTGAATATTCCTTGCGTAAGCAATCTATCTGCGCTATATGGAAATAACCTGAAGATTTATTAGCAAATACCCAAACTGCACGGAAAAGATTTGAATAAGCCTCGTCGTAGTCCCCCATTAACATGTTTAAAATACCAAGATAGTAATAGGCATCGGTGTTGTATGGGTTCGGGTTTCTTCTTGTTGAAATTTCAACAGCTTTTTGCAAATACTCTTTTGCTTTGTCGAACATATAGCGCTCTGTCATTATACGTCCTGCTAATGTGTTTGCATCATAATGTGTGGGCTCAAGCTCTATAGCGCGCTCTAAGTAATCCATTGGGTCGAAATAAGCATGTTTATACTGCCACATGTGGAATGCATGCATAAACAATTCATTTGCACTATCTATCTCCTCTTCGTAAGGTGCGGCAGATAATGGCGGCGGAACATCTTCGCTAACCGGTGCTTCGGGTATATAATTTACTAAAACTTCGCCTTGTTTAGAACAAATTACAAGTTCTGTTTCATGTGGTAAAGGCTCTTGCTCAAATTCAAAGCTACCTTTATAGGGCTTATCAGGAGCTATTAATTCAACAATTTCGTGCACTACTTTATTATTATGTTTTATAATAACTTTGCAATCTTCTCTTTTTTCGGTTGTATTAACGGCAAAATTCAGTGTTTTTCCGCTTAGCTCATAACCAACTGCCCCATAAAGTGTGGCAGATTTAACATGCTCTATATCTCTTATTGGGTACCAATATTGTTCAGCTGTTTTAAACTCATAAGGCATTATCCAAGAGAAATCGGGCTGATTGCAACAGTAAACACCTGTCATTAGCTCTATATATGCGCCGTCTTCGTCGCTTAAGTTTTTAAACCATGCGTCGCTAAACTCGCATTTACCCCATGTGAACATTTTTTTGCCGGGGCTAACGTGCCTATCTGCAATATGAACAATTCCTGCGTCTTTATCTACATCGTAGCCTGACAAAAAGTCGTAATTTGAATTGTATGTAAAAAACGATGTACCAAAAGGCATGTTTTTAAAAGTACACACATCAACATTATCAAAATCGACGGTTTTATATTTGCCGTTTAAAACCGGGAAAGATGATGTTAAATACCACGCATGGTCGGAAGCCCAGTGAATATCTTCAGGGAAAACAGCTTTGTAATTATCGTTTACTGCTACAGCTAAGTTTGCCCACCACATAAATGATTGCGCAAAAGCTGTTCGGTTAAATAATTTTATTTTTGCTTGAATATAAGATTTATCAGGGAAAACAGTTATTCCAACCATACCTTTAGTGCGGTTAAACGCTTCTATTTCTCCCATCCAAACTGTTGTGCTTCCGTCTTCATTATGTTCAACATTGCAATCCACCGCTTTAAATGTAGACGGCCTGTGGTGCTGTGGCCAGTTAAATTCAATTCCACCTGATACCCAAGGGCCGGCAAGGCCTATTAAAGCCGGTTTAATAACTTTATTTTTAAATATAAAGTCGTAGCCTGTTGTTTTATCTAAAGCCGAATAAATTCTACCGCCAATTTCAGGCAAAAGGGTTATATCTATATATTCGTTTTCAAGCCTAAATTGATTATATGTAACATTTTTATAATCAACACCTATTTTATTGCACATTGCAAGCGGAAAAATTTTACCTGTTGCACCTTGCACATTTCTCTTTTCAAAAAATATAGGGTTTTTTTCGTCTTCGCCCGTTAAATATGTTGGTATTTCAACATATTCTTGTGAAAAAATTGTTTTTTTCATTTCAACTTACTTCTCCTTCATAAAAGCCACATAGCATTTGTTAAATGCTATGTGTAGCGCCAAGTTAGCCTAAACATCATTTGTTTTCAGTTAAAAAATTGTCTCAACTGCATTTTTAAAAGTATAATAAGCAGGTTTTGGCTTTCCGTCACTGTCTATCATGCCCCAACCACATTCGTGCGGGCAATTTTTTCTACCGCAAAAACAAACCGCATCATCTTGCCAGTCATATTGGAAAAAGCCAATTACATGTTTGTTTTCAGCAAAAATTTTAAGTGCTATTTCATAATACTCTGCTTGTATTTCGGGTGTGTGTGCACCCTTCCAAGCATAAGCCCAAGCATGCCTTGCGCAAACCCAAAACTCTCCGTTTTCATTCGGCGCTTTATTGGGCTCAGCGGGCCACCCGTCTTTTATATATTCACCTATAGATGAGTAACCCCATTCTGCAATAATTATAGGGCGCTTAGTAATATCGTAAATTTGCTGTATTGTTTGCTCCCAATCTTCCGGCACACCCGGGTGATGGGAGCCAAAATAGTAATCTACACCGGCATAATCAAAATAAACATCGCAATCATCACTGTAAAGGCGCTCGTAAAAATAAGTGGATTCAGGGTTTGTCATGCAGGACGTATTTATATAAACTGTTGCATCTTTATTACCTTTTTTAATGCCTTTTGCACTTTTATAGATAAAATCTGCAGCTTGCTCTTGCGTCATATCGCCTCTAAATCTTGTAATATCTAACTCGTTGGCAATTTGGAAAGAGTCGATAACACCTTTTAAAGTTCTTCCAACATACTCCATGCCGTCTTGTATGTTATCGTAATATTTTTGCTCGTCTATATTCCCAACCCAATCAGGAATAAAGCGCACAAATTTTAACGAGGGTGAATTTTTTTGTGCATACATCATCCCGGGTGTTGTAGTAACACCCGATATTTTAAACCCGTGGTCTTTCCAAAATTTAATTTTTTCAAGAGCTTTTATGTATCGTTCGCTTAATTCTTTTTTATCTTCGTCTGCAAAGGGGTAGGGCACTAAGGCCCTAACCCATTCTATACCGGCTTGTTTCATCAATTGCACATCCGGGTTGCTTTGCAAACAACTAACGCCTATCATTTTTTTCATGTTGCACCTCTTATTTGTAATCTACCCATTCGATTCCTTGTTCTGCGGCAACATCGTTAACTTCCTTCGTTACCGCTTCAAGATTGTGCTCATTGTATAAAATCTCTACAAATGCATCCCAGTCTGCGTCTATATCTGTGGTTTTCATAATTATTTCTGTAAGTTTTTGTTGCGAGAATAAATCTGCATTAAATTCAGATAATACAGGAGTTAATAAGAACTTTGTAAAGTCTGCAGGGTAATTATATTCCCAATAAGTTTCTCTTAAATGAACGTCTGCGTCGTCATCCCATTGCTTTCTTGTTGGGTCAATAGCATCTGAAAGGCCATCTAAATGCCAACTTGCAACATTAGGAAGCAGCATAAATGTTCCTGCTAATTGGAATGAAATTGGAGCATCGTTGGGGTCTTTAAGCAAAGTTGTGTATACGCCATCTACTACTTCATAATCAACACCCTCTTCACCCCATGCGCCATATCTATAGCCATCTTCGCTTAGCATCCAATCGTAAAACGCTAATATTTTGTCTAATTTTGCATCGTCAACTTTAGAAGATACATAAGTTACAGACCAATAAGATTTTGGCGAGCTATTGCGTGAGCCGTCATTCATTGTGGGAAGTGGTAAGAAGCCAATGTAATCTTCAACTTCTTTATCAGGATTGATTTTTTCAAAATATTGCTCTCTGAAAAGTTTTGCATTACCTCTGTTCATGTTATAAGGCATAACTGCTATTTTATCTGTAGACATTTTTTCTCTTAACAGTGTTTCATCTGTTAAAACGAATTCAGGGTCAAGCACACCGTCTACAACAAGTTGGTTTAACCAAGCAGTTGCATCTTTAGCAGCTTGTGAAGAATATCCATATTCCCATGCGCCATCGGTATAAACCCATGGCCTGTATCCAAACATTGGGTACACTAAATCTCTGAAAAAGCCAAGGCCCGAATCCATGCCGTTTGAAAGACCATAAGTATCGTCAATACCGTTGCCGTCCGGGTCGTCTTTAGCCATTGCTGTTAAAAATTCTGTGAACTCATCAATTGTCATAGGCTCGTCAAGGTTTGTGTAACCTAAATTTTCAGCCCAGTCTTTTCTATAAAAGAAGCCTATCGGATTGCCATTTACGGTAGTATTAACCCTATCATCTCTTGGGATATGGTACATTTCGCCGTCGGGCATAGCTTCGTATAAGTATTTAGACATCATAGCGTTTACATTTTCATATTTGCTGTAAAGCTCTTCAGGAATAGAGCGAATTAAGCCTTGGTCTACAAGGCGGCTAAATTCAATTTTGTTATCCCAGCCATCACCTACAAATATATCAGGTAAGTCGTCAGAAGCAGCCAAAGAGTTTATTTTATCTCTGTAGTCTGCCATTGTAACGCTAACTGCTTGTATTTGAATTCCGAAATCATCACGTATTTTAGCTTCTACGCGCTCGCCAATTTCATTGCCGTCCGCTTGTGTTAAATTCCAAATAGCCATGCTTACATCAACAACCTCGTCTGCTTGCGATTGCCCCGAAGATGTTTGTGTATCAGCTTGGCTGCAAGATGTTAAGAAAATAGATGATAGCATAATAACTGCCAATAAAAATGATAATTTTGTTTTCATAGTAAAATTAACTTCCTTTCTTGTAAGATACATAATCGTTGTATCTTTATTTTGAATTTTTGTGTAAGAGCCAGCTAAGTGTACGCTGTATTTCATCCTCCTTGCTTTATTAAAATCGCAAACATTTTGTTAATAACAAGCAACAATGTTTGGCAATTAACTTTTAATGGCGCCAACCATAACGCCTTTTGCAAAATGCTTTTGTAAAAACGGGTAAATAATAGTGATGGGTAAAATCGCCACAACAGCCGTTGCCATTTTTGTGCTTTCGCCTGCTATAAAGTCTCCGTCGTGCACATAAGATGAAAGCATTTGCGCAGTTGAGGCATCTTCTATAATTAAATTTCTCAACATTAACTGTAATGGGTATTTAGATGGATCGTTTATGAACATCATAGCATTCCACCATTCATTCCATTTTTCAACACCATAAAACAATATCATAGTTGCTATCATGGGTTTTGAAAGCGGAATTACTATTCTGGCGAGAATTGTGAAAACGTCTGCGCCGTCAATTCTTGCAGATTCCTCAAGCGCTAAAGGAAATGATGCAAAATAGTTTTTCATAATTATTAAGTACCACGTGTTTACTGCTGTAGGCAAAATAAGCGCCCAAATTGAATCGTATAAACCCACTGCCCTTACAGTTAGAACTGTGGGTATTAAGCCGCCGTTGAAGAACATTGTAATAATAACGAATAATATAAAAAACTGCCTGCCCGGTATGTATTTTTTTGATAACGCATAAGCAGCACAAACAGTTATCATAAGGCTTAATGCAGTTCCCACAATAGTGATGAAAATTGTCACAAACATGGACTCTACTAATTCATTAGTAGAAAAAATATACTTATATGCATCGAGAGAAGCAGATTTAGGCCACAGCATTAGTGGGCTTTTCACATATTCCGCATAATCGGCAAGAGATACAACAATTACATTCCATACAGGGAAAATCATTGCCAACGATATAATTGTAAAAAACGCATAGTTTAAAACTGAAAAAACAGTTGCTTTCTTTTTAAGTTTATGCATCTATATCAGCCCCTCGCCTTCGTTCAATACTTTTGAAATTTTGTTTACCGTAACAACGGCAACTATATTAATTACAGTTTGGAACAAACCTGCTGCCGTGCCGATACCAAATTCAGATTTTAAGAAAAATTCGCGGTAAACCATTGTATCTATTATATCAGCAACATCGTAAACCGGCGCAGAGTATAAGTTGAAAATTTGATCGAAACCTGCATACATAACACGGCTTGTTGTTAATATTAGCATAATAATAACTGTGCTTTTAATTCCGGGCCACACAATGTACAATATTTTTTGCAGCCTATTTGCACCGTCCATCATGGCTGCTTCATATAGCTCGGGGTTAATGCCCGCTAAAGCTGCAAGGTATATAATTGTTTCCCACCCTACTTCTTTCCACAGCCCGGATATATAAAGTATTGGCCTAAACCAATCAGAGTTAAGTAATAAATTTTGTGGCTCGTGCCCAAAAAACTCCATTAATTTAGGAATTATACCACCATTTACAGTAAACAAGCTACTCATAATGCCTGCAACAATAACCCAAGATAAAAAATGTGGTAGATACATTATTGTTTGTGCCGTTCTTTTAAACCATTTACTTGTAATTTCGTTTAAAAGCAAAGCAACAATAATAGGTACTATAAATGTAAAGGCTATTCTTGAAAAACTTATTATTAATGTATTTCCGATAGCACTTCTGAATGCCGATAAGCTAAAAAGGTCGATGAAATTTTCAAGGCCTATCCATTCACTGCCCCAAATACCTTTTCTGAAATGGTATTCTTTAAATGCAAGAGTTACACCATACATAGGACCATATTTGAAAACTGCATAGTATACTACCATAGGTAACAATAGTACATAGTACTTCCAGTTAGCTACAATTTTACTAAGTAGGCTTTTTTCGCGATAAATGCTGCTGCCTTTTGCAAGTTTTTTTAACACCATAAATCCTCCTCGTAACAAAGCGGTGCATGCTTTTTTAACAGCCCCTTGTATTTGCTACTTTCGCAAATTATAATAGTATAATTTTAGCACAACATTTTTTTTAATATAATGTATTTTTTTTGGAACAAAAGAGTATTTTTTTTGGAAAACGAATAAAATATTGAAATATATCAACTAATTTTAGTATAATATATACAATATAAAGTTTGGTGTTTATAGAAAAGTTAAATGAACGGAGAATTGAATGAAGAGAAAAAAAACTTCTTTGATAAACCAATTTGCAACCGTATTTTTGCTTACTGTTGTTTTTATAATTGCAGTTTACTCAATACTATATAAAATGTATTACGATTCATATATGCAAAGGCTTGTGGATATAAACACAAGCCTTGTAGACCAAACCATTGAAAATATTAACGAAAATAATATTAATATGCAAAACACACTTGAATCTTTTGCAGCAAGCACAATAATGCATAATTTTATTGAACAAGAAGATATGCACGAAAAATATGTTATATATTCAGATATTAGAAATTTATTTTTGAATTATTTAAATTTGCACCCAAAACTTAAAGAAATTGCAATAAGATACGACGAAGCGGATTATGTGCGTACCGGCAGTATGCTGTTTAACAACTTCACTGAGTTAATTCAGGATATGGACGAAAAAGAGGTAATTTTATATATTGCAGATAATAATGAAGTTTTGCTGGGAATTAAAAAAAATATATATAATAGCAATAATTATAAAGAAGTTATCGGCGAGGCATTTTTCATTTTAGATGCATCATATATTGTATCTGATTATGAGAATATATCGCTTGAAAAAGAATCTGAATTTTTTGTGATAGATAGTGAAAACAATATTGTGTTTTCAAACAATAAAAGCCAAATTGCAAAAAAGCTTAGTGATGAGTATGTGCAATTATTAGGTTCTGAAGAAAACAGTATGCTAATTAATGATGATGACGCTATTGTTATTTCTAAAAAAATAGAAGATTTAAATTGGAGCGTGCTTTCCATTACACCTAAATCTATTTTGTTTTCGGAATTGTTAATTTTTAACAGAAACTTTTTATTTGTTACAATTGTTATGCTTTTTATTCTTATGGTGCTTTGTGTAAGTTTTTATGTGAAAATATCAAGGTCGTTAGAAGAATTTATAAATAATATTAAAATGATTGGAAAAGGCGATGAGGGCGTGATTATAAATATAACCGGTAACCGTGAGTTTGAAGCGCTGTCATCAAGTTTTAATAGTATGATGGTTAAAATTAACAAGTTTAAAAACGATGCACTTGAAAAAGAGCGCCAAATATATTTAAAAGAAATTGAAAACAAGCACAACCAACTTTTGATGCTTCAAGCTCAAATTAACCCACACTTTTTGCATAATACACTTGAGTGCATTAATAGTGCGGGTGCATTGTATGGCTCTTGGGAAGTTCAGGAAATGTCGGTTTCCCTCGCCGAAATATTTAATTACTCTATAAAAGGCAGTAATATAGTTACGTTAGACGATGAAATTAATATGGTTATATCATATTTGAAAATCCAAAAAATTCGTTTTCCGGAGAAAATTTCTCTTAATTTATTTATCAAAGATAATTTAAGAAGTGCAAAAACGATTAAATTTTTATTACAACCTATAATTGAAAACTCTGTTTTTCACGGCATAGAAACAATGTCGAAAAAGTGTAGTATAGATATAAAAGCTGAATTGGTTAATAACAATTTGAAAGTTACAATTTTAGACAACGGGAAAGGCATGAGCAGTAATAAACTTGAAACGTTAAGGCAGTCTTTAAAAATTAATTCATCAGGCCTTGACAACAAGAACAACAGCATTGGCCTTGCAAATATTAACCAAAGGCTAAAATTGTATTATAAAAATAATAAAGGCCTGCAAATTGAGAGCACCGAAAACGTAGGCACAAAAGTAATGTTTGAAATACCTATTGAAGAAACAGGAGTGTGCGATGTATAAAGTTTTGTTGGTGGACGATGAAATTTTAATATTAAAAGGCCTTGAAAAGAGAATAGAGTGGGCAAAATTAGGGTTTGAAATATGTGGTATGTTTCAAGATACAATCACAACTTTAGAGTATTTAAAAAACAATACTGTGGATTTAATTATTGTTGATATGCGAATTCCGGAAGTTAGCGGAATTGAATTAATGCGAACAGTATTGAAAACTCACAAGTGCTTATTTATTGTTTTAAGCGGTTATGCAGATTTCAAATATGCGCAAGATGCACTTAAACTCGGCGCACAAGATTACCTTGTAAAGCCTGTGTCAAACTATATTTTGACGCAATCGCTGCTTGAAGCAAAAAAAGTACTAAGTAAAAAAAGCAGCGAAAATAGTATTGAAAATCATCTTCGCGCTATGTTTGATATAAAACCTGATGAGATTAGTGAAATGTTCAACTTGCCAGAAACTCACAGTTTATATTATTGCGTGGCTTGTTGTAAGCCCGAAGTAATAAAGGCGTTTAATGTAATAGATAGCACGAAAGTAATTTGCATAAAAATATTCGAGCAGCGAAAAATCAGCATGTTTTTGTTGTGCTCGAATACTGATACTGACAGCGTTATGAGCGAATTAAACCATATTGATAAAAACAGCTACTATATATCACAAAGCTTTGCCGATTTATCTTTTTTATACTCTTGTGCAAGCACAGCCTATTTAATTTTGCATGCAAACTTTTTATTAAAAACTAATATGCTTGATGACTATTGCGATGATTTAACTATACCATCTAATTTTGTAAGCGGGCTCAAATCGGCACATGAAAAAAAAGATTACGATGCTATGTTAGACATTGTTTTAGGTATGGACAAGCTGTTTGCCATTAACAATTGCTCTATGTCTTGTTTTGAGTATTTATACAATGCCACTATAGAAATATTAAACAGTGCGCACAATGATCATTATACAAAGCAAATTATTTTAGAAAAATACGACAATATAATAAGTGTAAAAAATTATTTTATCAAGCTTATTAATGCCGCCTATGTATTGGAGAATTCAAACATACAAATAAGCAACAAACATGCTCTTTTGTTAGTGAAAGATTATATTGATAACAATTACAATCAAGAATTCACTTTGCAGCAAATAGCGGATAAATATTTTATAAATATGTCTTATTTATCTACATTGTTTAAAGCAGAATTCAAAGAAAGCTTTGCAGCTTATGTAACAAAAGTTAGAATAAACCACGCCTGTATTATGCTTAAAACTCTGACACTTTCATCTGAAAAAATATCAAAAATATGTGGTTATAACGATTATTCTTACTTCAACAAGGTTTTTAAGAAAAACATTGGAATAACGCCTGGCGAATATAGAAACACAAATGTAATTAAACAACAAAAATAATTTATAGGAGATTGAAAATGAACTATTTCAACTTTAGTAACTGTAAAAGCAAAAACTCAAAAATCACAATGCACAGCGAGCAGAAAATCACAGTTAATTTTGACAAAGCAAAAGGGTCTGTATCATTGCCACAAGCTGTAGGCACTAATTTAAGATATATAATTGGCGATATTGAAGTTCTTGAAGAACATTCTGTTGCGTTTTTGCTATCTTTTTATGCACACAATGAAAATAGCCCAAGGCTTATTTATAGGTTTGGGCTTTTGCCAAACTTAAAAACAAAAGTTAGGCTCGATTTAACATTAATGGATAACCATACGATATATACAACAAGAACCCCGGGCCTTTTAAAACTTGTATGCCATGGGGCAAGAATTTCCATGGATGAAGTTGAGCGAATAGAGTTAGGAATTGAAGATACTTTTGATAATGTGAATGTAAGCCTTGAAAATTTTTACTTATCTGATGAGTTGCCAAAAGAGTTCCCTCTTCCTAATAAAAAATGTGTGGATGAGTTTGGCCAGTGGAAAAACAAAGATTGGCCGGGGAAAATTAAATGTGTTGAGCAACTTCACGAAAAAATTAAAATGAATGAAGGCGAGCTAAAATACCCTGAGAACAAATATAACAAATGGGGCGCTAATACCGCTAAAAAGCTTACACAGGGCACGGGCTTTTTTGCAACAAAAAAAGTGGACGGTCGCTGGTACTTAGTTGACCCTGACGGATATGCATATTTTTCAAACGGCGTTTGCGGAGCAGGTTTAGGCGGAGCAGGCAGAGTAGATGGTTTAATGTCTTTATGTGAAAACTTGCCGGATAGGAATACTGAATATGAGCAATTTTACAGCGAGAGAACATTGCACCGCACCCCATATATGCCACCTGAATTTATGATCAGTTACGATTTCATGCATGCAAATTTATATAAGGTTTACGGAGAAAACTATCAAGAAAAGTGGAGAAGTAACTACAGGCATATTTTAAGCAAATTAGGTTTTAACACTACAGGAAACCACCCTGAACATTACTTGCTGGCCACAGGCCAATTTGAGCAGCCTAAAATTCCATATACCCATCATTTGTTTATTAAATTTCCCGACACAAGCGTTAGAATTTTCAGAGATTTCCCTGACGTTTTAAGTGAAGAATATGCGCAAAACTCGGTGGAATTTGCAATGCAATTAAAGCCGCTAAAAAACGACCCCTACATGCTTGGGTATTTTATGCGCAACGAGCCAGAATTCAATTTTGTTGAAGATTTAATTATAGCCGATGAAGTGCTTTATAACCCTGAAAAAACAGCTTGTAAGGCAGGCTTAAAAGAGCATTTAGTGAATAAATACAGTAGCATAAAAGCGCTAAATATTGCATGGGAAAGCACTTTTAATAGCTTTGATGACTTTGATCACTCCATAAAAAATTGCTCATTGCAATATCCTAAGGCGAAAGAAGATTTAAGAGAGTATTCTGTATTTTTAGTAAAAGAGTATGTGAGAATACCTGCGCAAGCATGCAAAAAAGTAGACCCTAACCATTTGAATTTAGGCATGCGTTGGAGCAAAGCAATTAATGAAGATATGTGCGCCGGCTGGGAATATTTAGATGTTTTTTCAATAAACTGCTATTCATTTAACCCGCAAATCGACATAGATTTTGTTGTGAAGGCTAAAGTAGATTTGCCCGTTTTAATAGGAGAATACCATTTTGGTGCATTGGATAGAGGGTGTAGTGCAACGGGACTAAAAGGCGTTGCAACGCAAAAAGACAGAGCAAATGCCTATAGAATGTTTGTAGAATTATGCGCAGAGCACCCATATGGTGTAGGGGCGCATTGGTTTCAATTTGTAGATCAATTTTGTTTAGGCAGATTTGATGGTGAAAATTATCAGATAGGTGTAATTGATATTTGCACTCAGCCTTACCCTGAATTTGAACAAGCGTCTATTGAAATGGCAGATGTTTTATATGATGTATATAATGGTGATAAAAAAGCTTATAACGCCGAAATTGCAAAAATACCTATGATTGGATATTGAAAAACAGCATTATCAGTCGGCTTGCCCTTTTCAGAATAAGATACAGTAACACCTAATTTTTTCAAAAGCGTTATAAATGATGATGCTGTGTGTTGTACAATACTTTTAATTTTTCAAACACAATAGCATTGTACGCCTCTCCAAAATTTGCAAGGTGCAAGCCCTCTTCACCTGTGTTTCCCATTATGAAAGATGGGCATTGGATGTTCGTATTTGAACGTCCAATGCCCATCTTTGTATAGCTTTATCCCCGGGAATGTGTGTAGGCGAGAGTAGCACTACTTTGGTACGGCGCTCTCGCCTCTTGGCGCAAGATACACCATTCCCGCATTACATCATGCCTTTGAGAAGTGCGCCGACGCCTACTCCCAGTTCCTTATGTACGCCCAGTCTGTAAAGTGTGCGTTCAATAGCGGCAATCGAACTGACCAAATCGTGCTTGTCTACATTACCCATATGTCCGATGCGGAACAGCTTGCCGGCATATGTACCGAGACCGCCTGCAACAATGATGCCCTCTTCTTGAACCATGGTTCTGAAAGCCATGTCATCAACGCCCGGCATATACACTGCGTTTGAAAGTGTCGGTGACGGGCAATTGCCCTCCTCAGCCAAAATGCTGAATCCGAGTGCTTTAAGGGCATCTCTGACGGCGGCCGCCCATTTCACATGGCGGTTGTAGCGGTTTTCAACTCCCTCTTCCTTGATGATGCGAACGCTCTCTTTAAGCGCCCAAACAAGGTTAACAGCCGGTGTTGCAAAATATTTTGACGGGTCGAGCATGATGGGAATCCAGCGCTCGTAGTCAACATAATACTCGGGAATACTCTCGCCAAGGCTCTTTCTCTTTTCAAGCGAGCGCTTGCTGGCCAGCAAGATTGCAAGGCCGGGCGATACGCCAAATGCCTTTTGGCTTCCGGTAAGTAGGACATCCATGTGCATTCCGTCAAAATCTTCACGAGCGCCCATTGTGGCGGCGACACCGTCGACAATGTACAGCACCTCGGGGTGCTTTGCTTTGAGCATTTTGCCGATTTCCTCAATGGGAGCCTCGGCACCTGTCGCCGTGTCGACATGGGTAACTGTCACTGCACCATAGTTTTTCTCGCTCAGCTTCTTGTCTATCTCCTCTGCACTTACCACCTTGCCCCAATCGGCAGAGATGATGTCAACGTTGAGACCTTTTCTGGTGGTCAGGTCGATGAAGCGATCACCGAAAAATCCGTTTGAAACGATGAGCAGATTGTCGCCTGCCTTTGTGTTGTTGGCGATAGCCATCTCCATAGCCAAAGTGCCTGTACCGGGAATTACAAAGGCTTGGCCGGAACAGTTAAGTAGCTCAGCTACATCTACGATTACTTGTTTGTAATCAGCTACAAACTCGGCATCGCCGAAGGCGCAGGTCTCTCTGCCCATTTGATCTTGGATGGAGCGCACCGTTGGGGTCGGCCCGGGGATCATTACAATTTTTCTGTTTACCATGAGGTTTTTTCTCCTTTATATGAATAATTATTTTAGATTATCTAAATTATAAAGCAAAAAACTTGAATAAGATGGTTTGCTATATCTTTTTGGGTGGTAGATCGGGGATTTTCACTTGAGAGAAATATTTTCAAATCCACTTCCCAACACTTCTTTTGCACTGGAAACAACTACAAATGCATCTTGATCAATGTCTTTTACTAATTTTTTTAAATCATAAACCTCCGAAGGGCGTACAATAATCATCATTAAAGATTGTTCTTCTTGCTTATACGCACCTGTCGCCTTTTGTATTGTTGCACTCCTGTTTAATTTTTCAATGACAGCTCTTGAAATTTTATCGGAACAATCCTTTGAGATTACATAGCAAATGATAGCATAGTTAAGACCTAAAAAGATTTTATCACTAACAATAGAGTAAGTAGCAATCGCAATCGTAGCATAGACACCCATTTCGATGTTTTGGAACGCAACGATAGCAAAGAGCACGCAAAATCCATCAAAAGCCAAAAATATGGTTCCGAGCGAAAGTTTTGGAAAGCGATCATTAATCATTCTGGCAATTAAATCAGAACCGCCTGAAGATGTTCCTGCTAAGTTCATTGAAACCACACCTAATGCATATAAAAATCCTCCAACAACACAAGCTGTCAATAGATCATTGGTAGCCGTTGGTAAAAAGGAAAATAAATCAATAAATATAATTAACATAATGATTGATATAAGCGTTTTTATTATATATTTAAACCCTTTATTTATAAAAGCATAAATAATTCCCGGAACATTTAATATTGCGTTTATAGTTCCAATAGATATAGGTATAAAATTATTCAAGATGGTTGCGATACCGATGAACCCACCTGCCGCTATATTATTTTCATCTAAAAACATGTTGATGGATATTGCATAGATGAAATTAGTGAAAATAATATAACCGTATGACTTAAGTTCTGTTTTTAGCGTTTCTGTCATTGAATCCTCCATGGATATTTTTCCTGTAACTATAGTGAGTCTATAAACGCAATCACTTCTTTTGCACCGTTTTCTTTTGTTTGAAAAAGGCTCTCATTATCATTGCGTTGGTTTTAACAGGGCATGCAATATTTAATGTAAAACAAATAAGCGTTGTGCAATTTGCAAGAAAATCTTTTTGGCGCTGTACTCTTATTTCTCTTGCTATTAGCATATCATTTACATTCACCATTGCAAGCACCTACCTGAATATTTAATATAATTAATAATACATTAATTTATGTTATTTTGCAATAATTAAAACGTGGATACAATACCATTAAAATAGTTTTCATATAACTTTAAAAGGAAATTTTAATGCTAATTAAAGTATATAAACCCTGCACAGGTGAAACGCTTAAAGCTTTAAAACAGTTTTTGAAACTATCAAACCTTATTTATGAAAAACAAATAACCGAAACAGTTATAATTTTTAAAATAAACACTTTTGTAATGTACTGATAAGGAAAGGGATAGAAAAAAATTGAAAACATCAAAAAACGCCTTTAAATATGCACCTATCATAAAGGGGCTTTTATAAGCAAACTGAATACGACAAAATAGAGTGTGCTTGCCATAATTTGGTTAAGCACACTCTATTAATATATACGATACATAAAGTATAAGGAGTATATGGCAGATGGGCACCACAAGCTATTCACATTTAATCTAAAACAGCAAATGCTATCTTAACAACATAATTGTTTATCCCATTTGTGGATAACTCATCTATTTTTGCCCAAATTGTAGTTTATTTGCCATTTTTCGATGTTAAGATAAGGCTACCTGTTCCCCTTTGGTATTCATCGGCGAAAACAGGCGAAACGATGAACACTAAAAATAGCATAATTATAATTGCTTTTGAAGCTGAGAGCATAAGGTTTCTGTAATATCCGCCTGCATATTGAATAACAAACGGCTTTTGCACCTCGCTGTCAAGCGCTATTACTCTTTCCACGTTGTCCTGTGAAAAGCTGTCGTTGTTTTCTAAATTTAAGCGGTATTGGTTTATTCGTAATTTGAATTTAAAACGCACTAATGTGAAAAAATTGTTCATTTTTGTTATGCCTTTCTATCTTCAAATTACTTGATGTTTCACATAAATTTTATGTGATAAAAATATTAATGCAATTAGCACAAACAAATGCACTAAAGGTATAAACACAAATGGCAAAACAGATATGCTGCCAAACTCATAAAGCATATTCGAGAACATATTATAATCTATATACGCAGATGTTGGGTAAAGATTAAATAGCTTAAATATTGTAGGGTAAGTTTGCGGTACAGTTATAAATTGCGGAATAATTAGCATTATACTGCCTGCGCCAAGCACGGCAACACTTGATTTTGTAGCGCTTGACATAAAGCTTACTATAAATGCAAACAGCAATGTTGCTATAAATACAACTGCAAAATAAATAAGCATAATTTCAAATATACTCATAGGATATGGCGACAATCTGTTGAAATTTTGAAAAGCCGAATGCATACCCTCTGCCCCATAAACCGAAAGGCACACTATTGTTGTTGTTAAAATAACGGCGAGCATCGTGATTGATGTGATGCTAAAAACTGTAAACATTTTTGCCTTAAACAACAAAGTTTTGCCCTTTTTGCTTGTGTGTTGCAAGGAAATTACATTTGTGCGATAATCGCTTGAGAAGATACCCGAGAGGAATACCGTTATAAAAAAGGCGTAAATTAAACCGCTTGATGCCACCATAGTAACGCTAAGCTCATACCCTGTGCCAAATTGAAATGTAATTGGCGTTTCTATTTTTTCAGATAAAGAAAACAGTGTGTTTTTTGAATTTTCGCTTATAAAAGCCTTTTCAATATTTGCGTTTATAGAGCTGAGCATCGCATCATCAAAATTTGCAAGCTGTTCGTCAGTTAATGCGCCTATATCCGCCCAATCTTTTACGCCGTAATATGTTGTTAAAAACCTGCCAATGTCCTCATACGGCTCAATATAATCTTCTGCAATTTGCCGCTGTTCTTCTATTGTGCCAGCTTCTGGGAACATTGCATAGGCATCTCTTGCTTGTTTTAATAGCTCTGTATTAATCTCTTTTCCGGAAAGTGCGAGTTCATAATTTTTATCTTGTAAATATGCTTCATACTTTGTGCCGCTTACTTCGCCGTCGGTGTAAACATTGCCTATAAGTATGCCAACCGAGGAAATTGAAATAAAAACAAGCAAAAGCAAAAACAGGATTACAAACTTTACTGTTAATATTTTTTTGTGCTCAAAACGCACTATTGTCCAAAAATTATTCATCATCGCTCACCTTTGAAAAATAATAGAGGTACAAATCCTCTAAAGTGGCATTTACGGCAATGGCTGTTTCGTGCGGTTTTTCATCGCACACAAGGCGCAAAAATGTGTTTTCGCCCTCTGCACGAATGTTTATAACAGGGTAAGCTGTCATTAAGCGCTCTGCGGCTCTGCCATCTACCACACATTCAAACACCTTGCCGTTTATGGCCGTTATAATTTGCTCTAAGGCGCCGTTGTGCAATAGCTGCCCGTCTTTCATAACAAGGATAGTGTTTGCTATATTCTCAACGTCCGACACAATATGCGTTGACAAAAGCACAATTCTATCCTTGCCAAGCTCTGATATAAGGTTGCGAAAGCGCACACGCTCTTTTGGGTCAAGGCCTGCTGTTGGCTCGTCCAGCACTAAAATTTTGGGGTTGTTTAACAGCGCTTGTGCAATGCCAAGGCGCTGTTTCATGCCGCCTGAAAAAGTTTTAATCTTCTTTTTCGCAACGTCCGACAGCGACACAATTTCAAACAGCTTTTTTGTTTTTTCCTTTGCCTGTGCTTTTGTAAGCCCTTTAAGGCTCGCCATGTAGTACATAAAATCTTGCGCAGAAAACTCGGGGTAATAGCCAAAATCTTGCGGCAAATAGCCGAGGGCATCGCGATAGTTTTCCTCGCTTACGTCAATGCCGTTGAATTTAACCTCACCGCTTGTGGGTTTTAATATACCGCAAATCATGCGCATTAGTGTGGTTTTTCCGGCTCCATTTGCACCAAGCAAGCCATATACACCATTTGATAAATGTAGCGATAGCCTATCAACAGCTATTTTATTTTTGTAGTGTTTTGTAATTCTGTCTATAACAAGTTCCATTTTAATCTCCATTCTGTGCGTAGCACCGCCATTTTAACAATTAATTAGCGTAATTTTTCACGCTAATTCCTCCTGCAATTTTGTAAATTTAACAAGGCTAAAAAAGAGAAGCCCCATAAGCATTGCAAAGCAAATTACCCATGCAAAAGTTAAATTTGCGTTGTAAATAAACTTATAATTGGTGTTTGCTATAAGGGCAAATATGCTAATTGCACCGCTTACCGCCGCACAAATATAAAGCGTTTCTTTAGTGCGAAAATTTGAAACAATTAAAAGGCTAATATAGCTTGTTAGCAAGTACGGCACGGCAATGTAAACTGTATTTCTAAGCGTGCCATAGTCGTTTTTTCCTACAATAGCGATGAGAAGTGCGAGCACTGCAAAACTGACAGCGCCCAGTATGCCAAGGCGCATAAGTATAATTTTAGGCAAATTGTGCTTGCACGAAAGCTCTACTTCTTCCATATTGTGCGCTGTGCTCTTGTAAACTTCGGTAATTATACAAAGCGATATAAACGGCAATATTGCCGATACACCTGAAACAATATTTTCAGGCACGCCCAAAAATTCTGCATAGAAAAATGCGAAACAAACACAGAGGGCAAACAAAAGCCACACTCTTTTTCGTATATATCCTATTTGCGAAAAAAGCACCTGCCTAAACCTTGCCTTTGGGTATGAAATGCTGTTTACAAATTTTTCAATTTCGCTGTCTTTTGGCTCTTGCAATGCAAAAGAGGTTTTTAAAAGCAATTTTAATTGTTTATCCATAAAAGTCTTCCTTTCTTAGAATGTTTTTAAGTTTCTTTTCAATTGCGTTTAGCTTCCTGTAAACGGCAAAGCGTGAAATTTGCATGTATTTTGCTATTTCGTTTATGCCAAGCTCGCATGTAAAGCGCAGTAGCACAATTTCCCTGTCATCTTCGCTTAGCATTGCCAGGGCAGAGCGCACGGCTATAACTGTTTCGGTAACGTCCGAATTGACTAAACCATCGCCACTTTCACTTGTAATTTGCGTTAAATCGTCGATATTTAACGTGTGCTTATTTTGCCTAAAATAGTAATTGCAATTGTTTTTTGCTATTGTGTAAAGAAAGGCAAGTTTTTTGCCTTTTTCAAGATAATTTGTTGTTTCAAAATATTTTAAAAATGTTTCCTGCGTTAAATCTTGCGCTACTTCGTGGCTGTGCACTTTATAGTAGCAAAATGTGTATATTTTTTTATATTCGTCCCTGAGCTCTAAAGACATTTAAAATCTCCATTCTGTGCACAGCACAAATAACTATAAAAACCCCCGATGTAAAATGGAGATTTTTTGGCATGTGTCGTCTGTGACGGCACGCCTTTAAATAAATTGTTAGTGTGATTTATCACGCTAACCTCCCTTCGTATTGTTTAATACATGAGTGTGGTAAAATGTGCGGGTAAAATA
>CAYJIT010000003.1:0-99795 GCA_964370365.1 uncultured Bacteroides sp.
AAATAAGTGTTCCGTCAGTAAATTTCAGTTCGACACAAGCTGTGTCAATGTTAAACTCGCAAGAAATAATGTTTTTCATAGTAAAATCCTCCTATATTTTAGCTTTCTTCTTTCGTGGACCTCTCGGTTTTGAAGTCGGTTTTATCGCTACTCCATTAGGGAAGAATTTTTCTTCTATAAAAAGCAATAATCCGAACCCATCACCAACAGGTATTATCTGTCGTGTTTGGTTCGGATTATATAGGTTTGGTGCCGGTGGTCGGGGTCGAACCGACACGGTATCGCTACCACGGGATTTTGAGTCCCGCACGTCTGCCAATTCCATCACACCGGCGTTTATGCCTTTATTGCATAAAGCTTTATTATTATAAAATAAATTAATGATGTTGTCAAGCGTTAATTACAAGTTAATAAAAAAATTATTATAATAATTGATATAATATCGTATAAAAATGTTTGAAATTCTCTACTATTATTAATTTGCAATTAATGTTTGCGCATAATTAAAGTTGAAAACTTAACCACATGTCATTTCGAGCGTAGCCGAGAAATCCGCGCTTTGTGTTTTTATAGCACAAAGTGTTTAAAATTCCTCGACTATGCTTGGAATGACAATTGGGTAATTATTTGTTATTTATTTCTTATTTATTTCTTATTTGCGAAAAACAGCGCTAATTTTTTGGGTGATATTGCTCACATTCACATTTTTTGTATTTTTTACCGCTTCCGCAAGGGCAAGGCTCATTTCTGCCTATTTTTGGTGCGCTTTTTTGTGGTGCCTGCTTTTTAACCACTTTGTTCGGTGCACCGCCCAAACTTTCAGAGGTTATTTGTGCCACTTGTTTGCGCTCTACACTTTCCTGTGTTTTTATTTGCAGGCCAAGAAGCATTTTAGTGGTGTCTTCACGTATGCTTGCAATCATCTCGTCAAACATATTAAAGCCCTCTATGCGGTATTCAATAACAGGGTCACGGTTGCCGTAGCTGCGCAGGTAAATTCCACGGCGCAATTCTTCCATTGCGTCAATGTGCTCCATCCATTTAGAGTCTACATTGCGCAAAAGAACCATGCGCTCGGCATCACGCATTAGTTTTTCGCCATATTCTTTTTCTTTTTTAGCGCAAATTTCATCTATTCTGTCTTTCAAAATTTGCGTTATATCTTCACGCTGTAAATTGTCAAGCTGTTCGTTATCGTAAACAAAGTCTTTCTCGGTTGTAAGCAAGCCCAAATAATGTGCTCGCAGGCTTTGCAAATCCCAATCCGAGGGTAAATCTCCGCTTAAAAACAAAGCCGAGTTATCGCTAATGCTTTCATGCATTAAATTGCGTATATTAGATGACACATCTTCGCCTTGCAAAACTGTATTGCGCTGTTTATATATAATTTCACGCTGGCTGTTCATAACATCGTCGAATTGAAGCACGTTTTTCCTTATAGAGAAATTTCGAGCCTCTAATTTCTTTTGTGCGCTTTCAATTTGCCCCGTTATAATTCTGTTTTCAATGGGAACATCTTCTTCAACGCCTAAAGTTTGCATAACATTTTGAACTTTTTCACCGCCAAAAAGGCGCATTAAATCGTCCTCAAGGCTTATGAAAAAGCGGCTTGCGCCGGGGTCGCCTTGGCGGCCGGCACGCCCACGCAATTGGTTATCTATACGGCGGCTTTCATGGCGCTCGGTGCCTATAATGAATAAGCCACCGGCCTGTTTAACGGCCTCGGCCTCGCTCTCAATTTCAGCTTTGAACTGCGCTTCAAGCTCGTTGTAGCGTGCCCTAATATTTAAAATGTCCTCATCTTTAGTTTCAGCGTGGCCTGTGCTCTCAACAATAAGCTCCTCGCTATAATTCTCTTTAAGAAGCGTTGCTTTTGCCAAATGCTCGGCATTGCCGCCCAAAACAATATCTGTGCCACGCCCCGCCATATTTGTGGCGATGGTAACAGCATTTAATTTACCTGCTTGTGCAACAATGTGCGCCTCTTGTTCGTGATATTTTGCGTTTAAAACATTGTGCTTTATTCCACGCTTTTTAAGCAAACTGCTCAAAAGTTCGCTTTTTTCAATGCTTATGGTACCCACAAGAACAGGTTGCCCTTTTTCATGGCATTCCAATATCTGTGAAATTATTGCACTGTGTTTTCCGTTTGTTGTGCTGAAAATGCTGTCGTTATAATCTTGGCGTTGCACGGGTTTATTGGTGGGAATTTCAACAACATGCAAACCGTAAATCTCTTCAAATTCAGCGGCCTCTGTTTGTGCAGTACCTGTCATGCCGGCAAGTTTATCATACATGCGAAAGTAATTTTGGAATGTGATAGAGGCAAGTGTGCGGCTTTCGTGCGCAACAGTAACATTCTCTTTCGCCTCAATTGCCTGGTGCAAGCCATCGCTGTATCTGCGCCCTATCATCATGCGCCCTGTGAATTCGTCAACTATTACAACTTCGCCGTCACGCACAACATAGTCCACATCTCGTTTCATAACGCCCCTTGCTTTTATGGCTATGTTAATGTGGTGAGATATAGTCATATTTTCGGAATCTGCCAAATTGTCAACGCTAAAGGCCTTTTCGGCTTTTTCTATGCCCGATTGTGTTAATGTGGCGGTCTTTTTCTTTTCGTCCACAATATAATCGCCGTCAACTTGCAGTTCGTTGTGCTCTTTGTCGTCAAGTTCGGATATAACACTAACTTTAAGTGTGCGTGCAAAATTATCCGCAAGGCGGTAAAGCTCGGTGCTCTGCGCACCTTTGCCGCTAATAATAAGCGGTGTTCTGGCTTCGTCCACCAAAATGCTGTCAACTTCGTCAACAATGGCGTAATGGTGCCCACGTTGCACCATGTTCTCTTTGTAAACCACCATGTTATCACGCAAATAGTCAAAGCCAAATTCGTTATTTGTGCCGTAGGTTATATCGCAATTATATGCATTTCTGCGCTCTTCGTTTGTTATGCCGTGCACAATAAGCCCAACGCTAAGGCCCATAAAGCGGTAAACTTTGCCCATCCATTCGCTGTCGCGTTTTGCAAGGTAATCGTTAACAGTAACAACGTGCACGCCTTTGCCCGTTAGCGCATTTAAATAAACAGGAAGCGTTGCAACCAAAGTTTTACCCTCACCTGTGCGCATTTCAGCAATTTGCTTATTGTGCAAAACAATGCCGCCGATAATTTGAACAGGGAAGTGCTTCATTTGCAAAACACGCCATGCCGCTTCACGGCAAGCCGCAAAAGCCTCTGGCAAAATATCGTCGAGTGTTTCACCGTTTTCAAGGCGCTTTTTAAGCGCAGGAGTGGTGTTTTTAAGCTCGCTGTCTGTCATGCTTGAAAATGTTTGCTCAAGGCTCAAAACTTTATCTGCCAAAGGGTTAATTTTTTTCAGTTCCTTATCTGAATATGTTCCAAATAACTTTTCTAAAAAAGCCATGTAATTCTCCGTTCTTTAACAAAAATTCATGCTAAAATAATATTATACATATTATATAATACTATGTGTGGTTTAATAAATCAATTAAATTTATGTAAACTTAATAAACACGCTTAATAAATTTGCTTAATAATATGGCAAAAATGAAAAAAATTAGCGGTGAAAAAGCTAAATAAACTTTTCCACCGCTAATAAATTTTTCCCGGATATACTTAATTATTCACTTTTGTTTTCGCTATCATCATTTTGCTCATTATTTTGTGAGTTTTGCTCTATATTTGCACTGTAAATAGGAGCATTTGCATTGCCTGCATTTTCGGCGTTTGGAGCACTTTGCCCTGTGAGCGAATAATTCGCAGCAACGCCATAAGGGTAATTGTTAAGTTTTGGTTTATTTTTTGCCTTTTTAAGGTTTTTACGCACGATTATAACAATAATTATAACGATAACAGCTAAAACTATAAGCCCGGGCAGAGCATAAACAAGTGCAACTGCAAAATCTTGAGCGAAGTAGGAAAAGTCTTGCCAGCTGTTTGAAAAAGCAGATGCAATGCGGCTTGTGAAGGTTTCCGGTGTGGGCGGTGTGTATTCATAAACTTCTTCAATATCAATGGTTACGGTGCTGTAACTTATTAAATCGTTCAAAGTGCGAATTTGTGAAGTGTAACTTTCAATTTGATATTGCACTTCCATTAAACTTGTTTGAATTACAACAAGAGTATCAACATCGCTTGCAGTTTCAAGCATTTCCATAAGGCTTTCTTCTTGTGTGCGCAGGCTTGTTATTCTCGCCTCTATGTCGACATATTGCAATGTCACATCTTCAGAGTTTTCCTCTAAAGAAAGAACATAACCAACATCGCCAACTTCATTTATAAAATCAGAGTAATTCTCCTGTGGTATTCTGCACTCGAATGAGCCGTAGGGTACGCTGTCTTCATAGGGTTGGTCGTAAATATATTTGCTGGATATGTAACCGCCTGCGGCCTGCACTGCCGCTTGAACAGCTCCGGCTGTTTCGTCAAAATCTGTGGCCTGCAAATTCATCCAAGTTGTGTAAATAATTTTCCTGTTTGAATCTTGCGGAGTTAAAACATCGGTGCTTGTTTGCGCGGCAGAGCCGCTCTGTTCAGCGCTCTCGTTGTAAAAACCTTCGTCGTAAGATGCGCTATCTTCGCTGTAAGTTGTCGCTTCGGGTGCCTCGGCAAATGTGGCGGCTTCGGTGGTTGCGTAATCGTAAGAACTTGCACCGCAAGCGCTAAGCATAGTTATGCTTAATATAGCCGCCAAAATAATAAAGCAAATTTTCGGTGTTTTCATCGTTTATTCCTCCAATAGTTTTTTGTTAAACCCGCTTGAGTTAAAGAATTGTCACCCATAGTCGTTCAGAATTAATACAAAAACGTGCTTAAATAATTCTCTAACGGTTTCACTCATAATACGAAATGCATAAAGGAATTATTGCAAAAAAATTCGTTACAATTTATTACAAATTTTCAACAAAATGTAGGGTCGAGTCTCGACTCGACCGCTACTCGACCCCACAAATTAATGAAAGTTTGCAATTTTTCGGCGTTTTAGAACGGTCAAGACCGCTGCCTACAACCAATGTGAATGCAAAATAGCAAAGCACAATTTTGCAATTGTTTTTTAGATGACCTGAACAGCACAAACTATTGGGTGCTTTTTATAACACCGCCGCCCATAACAAGCTCGTTTTCATAAAAAACAATGCTTTGCCCGGGAGCAGGTGCCCTTTGCGGCTCTTTAAATTCAATTAGTATTTCATCACCGCTAATGGCGCTAATTTTGCAAGGGCTTAAAGCGCCTCTGCTTCGAACTTTAGCTAAATATTCTTCGCCAACAACATAAGGCGTGCAATTTGTTTTAACAAAATTTGTAACAGTTACAGTTTTAAAAAATTCTCCGCCGGAAACAGCAAGCTGTATATCGCCGCTGCTTTGTATAGCCCGAACAAACAAAGGCTCGCTGTAAGCTATTCCAAGGCCTTTTCGCTGGCCCACCGTGTAGTGCAATATGCCCTTGTGTTCTCCCAAGTTCTCACCTTTTGGCCCAATAAAACAGCCCGGTTTGCTTTTAAAGCCACGCTCTTCAATGTAATTGGCGTAATCTCCGTTTGGTATAAAGCAAATTTCTTGGCTGTCGGGCATATTTGCGTTTTTTAAATTTGCACTTTGCGCCATTTGCCTAATATCTTGTTTTTCAAACTCTCCCACAGGAAGGCAAAGGCGTGATAATATATCCTGCGGCAGGCGGTAAAGCATATAGCTTTGGTCTTTTTGCTCGCTTATAGCTTTTTGTATATAATATGTTTCGTCAATTTCGCAAACTCTTGCATAATGCCCGCTTGCAATTAAATTAATTCCAAACCTATCTGCCGCATTAATTAAAGCCTTAAATTTAATTAGAGGGTTACACATAACACACGGGCTTGGGGTTATGCCGCTACAATATTCCTTGCAAAAAGGTGTTATAATTTGCCGCTCAAAGTCCTCTGTGCAATCCTCTATACTAAGCGGTATATTCAGTTGTTCTGCCATTTTAACGGCTTCAAGCACTGCAACATCGTGTGCGCTTGAAAACCTAATAACCGCACCGTGCACATCAAAGCCTTGCTCTTTTAAAATGTTAACACAAACGGAGGAATCCACACCGCCGCTTAAGCCAACTAATATTTTGTCCTGCTGTTCATATGTGCTAAAGCCACTGCCTGCACTAATAATATTGCTCATATTTTTGTTTGCGTTTAAAACGCATACCTTTCGCTTTATTTAAACTTTGCCGCCTGGGCAACCGCAAGGGCATCGCATCTTTCGTTTTCGGCATAGCCCGAGTGCCCTTTTATCCATGTGTAATGAAGTTTATGCACTTCAACTAAATTCAAAAGAGTTTCCCATAAATCTTTGTTCAAAGCCGGCTTTTTGTCGCTTTTAATCCAGTTTTTTGCTCTCCAACTTTTCGCCCAGCCTTTTTGCAGGCCGTCTATAACATATTTGGAATCACTGCAAAGTGTTATTTCACAAGGCTCTTTTAACATTTCAAGCGCACGGATAAATGCGGTAAGCTCCATGCGGTTGTTTGTTGTGTCTGCCTCGCCGCCGCTAATTTCTTTGCGCACACTGCCGTATTCAAGAATTGCGCCCCAACCACCCGGGCCCGGGTTTCCGCTGCAAGCACCGTCTGTATATATGTTAATTTTTTTCATTTCTATCACCGCTTTTCTGTTAAATGAATAAAAACCATTATTGCTAAGTTAATTTTTAATGGTTTAATAATCGGAATACTTTACATTAGTATAAAAATCATCGTTATATATTATAATGTAAAATATAGTATTTAACAAGGGCGTGTTAAAATAAAATTACAGCAAAAATATAATACAATAGCGTTTAAAATATATTTACTTGACAAAGCTAATAAAAAAAAGTATCATTAAACATGATTATAGATTAGAAAATTAGCGTTTTACAACTAAAAATTATATGCGAGAGCGTAATTTGTTATATAAATTAATTTGAATTTACTTAGAGCGAAATTTGAAATTTAAAACGAACTTAAGCCGATAATCATCGGTATTTTTGGCATAGCAATTTTAAAACCGGCCGTAAATAACGTTTATATTTGCGTTTTTAAGCGGCAGGTTTGTTTTGCTTTGCATTTATTCTAAAGGAGAATATATGAAAGAAAAAGATAAGGAAGACATTCAAAGCAGGCACCAAAGAACAGAGAACAAGCAAAAAAAATTGAAGCAAAACAATATAAAAAACCCTATGCGCCCAAGGCAAAACACAGGCAAACCGGCCAAAGCGGTTAAACATTTAAAGCAGGAAAAAGGCCACGGTAAACCAATTAGAGAACAAGCGAGTGGCACCGGTGAATTTGCGGCTAAAACTGCCAACTTACACCGTGCAAAAAAACCCGGTGATAATAATTTTAACAAGCAAACACAGAAAAATGCAGGCAGGAAAAGCACAAAAAAACCAAGAAACGCAAATAAAAATAAATTGCACATTTATCCTTTGGGCGGGCTTGGTGAGGTTGGCAAAAACATCACTCTTTTCGAGTGCGAAAACGATATGATAATGTTAGATTGCGGCCTTGTGTTCCCCGAGAGTGATATGTATGGGGTAGACCTTGTTATTCCCGATTTTACATTTGTAGTGCAAAATAAAGATAGAATAAAGGGTATTGTAATTACGCATGGGCACGAAGACCATATAGGCAGTTTACCATATTTGCTAAAGCAAATTAATTTGCCAATTTATGCTTCGCGCTTAACAATAGGGCTTTTGAAAAATAAATTTGAAGAACACGGTTTAAACGGCAGTGTGAAATTTATTGAAATAAAACCACGCTCTGTGTTTAAACTTGGCTGTTTTATGATAGACCCTATTCACGTGAACCATTCCATACCCGACGCATTGGCATTTGCCATAACAACGCCTGCAGGCGTAATTATCCATACAGGCGATTATAAAATTGACTATACGCCGCTTACCGGCGGCCCAACAGATTTAGCTGCAATTGCGGAATATGGCAAGCAGGGCGTTTTGGTGCTGCTTTCAGATTCAACTAATTCCGAGCGCCCCGGTTTTACCATGACAGAGCAAAAAGTGAGCGAGGCATTTGCCACACTGTTCGATAGAGCCGGAAACAGGCGAATTATTATTGCGAGCTTTGCCTCCAATTTATACCGTGTTCAACAAATAATTGATATGGCGGTGAAAAAAGGCAGAAAAGTTGCCGTTTCAGGGCGCAGTATGCTTAACAACACAAAAATGGCGCTTGAACTTGGCTATTTGCACGCACCGCAAAATGCAATTATTGAAGTTGAGCAAATTTCAAAATATCCGCCCGAGCAAATTGTGCTCATTACAACGGGAAGCCAAGGTGAACCGCTTAGCGCCCTTGCGAGAATGAGCAGTTCAAGCCACCGAAGCGTAAGTGTAACAGAGGGCGATTTTATAATTATTTCGGCAACACCGATACCCGGCAATGAAAAAATGGTTACAAAAGTTATAAACGGGCTTTTAAAACAAGGTGCTGAAGTTATTTACGAAAGCATGTACGACGTGCATGTTTCGGGCCACGCTTGTGAAGAAGAGCAGAAAATTTTGCTAACATTGGCAAAACCTAAATATTTCTTGCCGGTGCACGGCGAATATAAACAGTTAAAGCGCCATGCAAAAACAGCTGTTGCCTTGGGTATGCCAAAAAACAATGTTGTAATATGTGAAAACGGCGACCATGTTGTGCTTAGCGAAGAAAGTGTGCAAATACCGGATAAAGTTACAGCAGGCGCAATTATGGTTGACGGGCTTGGTGTTGGCGATGTTGGCAGCACTGTTTTAAGGGATAGGCGCCACCTCTCGGAAGACGGGCTTGTGGTGGTTGTTGTTGCGGTTGAAAAAGCGAGCGGGCAAATAATAAGCGGCCCGCAAATTGTTAGCAGAGGCTTTGTTTATGTTAAAGAAAATGAGACACTTATTGAGGAAACAATATCACATGTGCAAATTATTTTAGATAGGCTTGACAGCATGGATTTAAGAGATTTCAACGGTGTGAGAACAAGAATAAGGGAAAGCGTATCGGGCTTTTTATATAAAAGAACAAAGCGCAGCCCCATGATTTTGCCTGTTATAATAGAGTTATAAGAATATTAATTGCAATGTTTTTGCAATTTTTGAATTGTTTAAATGGGTTAAATCAGTTTCTATCGGCTTTAAGAGGAGGCTTTAGTGAAACATAGAAGAAAATTATCTAAATTAGATGTATTGATTATTATATCAATACTAACTTGCTTGTTGCTCACAGTTTCAATTGCTATAATTTCACCGCTGTTGCTCATCCCTGTAATGGTGTTTTTTTTGGTGATAGCTATATTAATTATAATAAGAATTAGCTTTTTTCACAAAGTGATAGCAAGAATTTTGCACGACGGCAATTACAGCGATATAGCCGGTGCGCAAAAAGGGCTTGTGCAACTTGAAATTCCCGTTGTAGCAGTGGCGAAAAAAACAATTTTATGGTATAATAAAGCCTTTAAAGATAATTTGTTAAATTCGCAAGATATAAGTTTTGACAGCATAAGCAATTTATTGCCGCAATACAATTTGCAAGAAGCAAAATACGGTGTGGATATAAGCTGCAACGATGAAATGTACACAGTATACCGCAATGATTTGGTGGGCGAAAACGAAATTTATTTTTTGTATTTAATTAAGGATACAAAACTTAAACAAACAGCGCAAGAGTATAAAGATTCTCGCCCATCTGTAATGATTATTGCAATAGATGCCTATGACGAGATTTTAAAAGAGATGAAAGAAAGCGATAAAGCGAAGCTCACATCTAAAATAGATAATGCCTTAGAGCAATTTATTGGCAATACAACAGGTGTTTTAAAGCGCACTTCAGCATCAAGATATCTTGCAATTGTGGAAGAGCGCCACATGCAACAAATAATAAAAAGCCGCTTTACCGTTCTTGATAATGTTAGGCAGTTAACAAAGGAAAATGCTTTTGTAAGTTTGTCTATCGGTGCAGGGCACGGTGGCGACACATTGAAAGAGTGCGAAACAATGGCTATGCAAGCGCTTGATATGGCGCTTGGCAGAGGTGGAGACCAAGCGGCGGTTAAAAGCAAAGACGGCATTGCATTTTACGGCGGTGTTTTACACAGCGTTGAAAATAACAGCAAAGTGCGAAGCCGCATAATTGCAAATGCGTTAAAAGAGCTTATGCGCCAAAGCGATAATATAGTTATCAGCGGCCATAAAATGAGCGATTTAGACAGCGTGGGCGCAGCGGCAGGTGTTTACCGTTTTGCAAAAGCTTGTGAAAAACAAGCGTGCATTGTTATAAATGATGAAAAAACAATGGCGAAAAAACTTATAGACCAGCTAAGAGATGAAGAAGTTGAATTTGTGCACCCGGATGGTGCAGAAGAATTAATTGGTAAAAATTCGCTTGTTGTAATAGTGGATACTCATTTAAAAGATTTGACAGAGAACCCGAAAATATATGATATTGCGCAAAATGTTGTGGTGATAGACCATCACAGGCTCTGTGTGGGGTATATTGAAGACAGCGTTATTTTCTACCACGAGCCTTCTTGTAGCAGTGCCAGCGAGATGGTGGCGGAACTTTTGCAATATATACAATTTAATAAAACAAACAAAATAACACAGTGCGAAGCGCAGGCTATGCTTGCGGGCATTATGCTTGATACAAGGAATTTTGCGGTGCACACAGGTGTTAGAACATTTGAGGCCTCAGCGTTTTTAAGGCGCATGGGCGCACAAACGGCACAGACAAAAATGCTATTTAATTCAAGTTTCGAGCAATATATTAACAGGAGCGAGCTTGTGAAAAAAGCAGAGGTGTACAAAAACTGTGCAATAGTTGCGCAAGAGACCGAAGAGCTTGATTTTAGCGAAATTATACCGCAAGCAGCAAACGATTTGCTTAGCATAGAAGGCGTTAGCGCAAGTTTTGTTGCGGTTAAGTACAACGAAAAAATTATGATAAGCGCCAGAAGTATGGGCGAAGTGAACGTTCAAGTTATAATGGAAAAATTGGGCGGTGGCGGCCATTTAACAATGGCGGCAACACAGATGAAAGACACAAGCCTTGAAGAGGCAAAGCAAATGATAATGCAGGCAATTGAAGAGTATGAAATGAATGAAAAAACCGAAAACAGAAAAAGCAAAAAATAGGAGGCGGCACAATGAAAGTAATGCTGAAACAAGATGTGAAAGCCATAGGAAAGAAAAACGAAATACATGAAGTGAGCGACGGATATGCACGCAATTATCTTTTCCCCAGAGGGCTTGCCTCGCAGGCAGATGCAACAGCGCTTAATATTGTGAAATCTAAAGAAGAAGCAAAACAACACCACGCCCAGCAAGAGCTTGATGCCGCAAAAGAAATAGCGGCAAAATTGGAAAATAAGCAAGTTGATTTTAAAGCAAAAGCAGGCCAAGGCGGGCGTTTGTTTGGCAGCATAACGGCAAAGGAAATTGCTGCAGAGCTTACAAAATTAGCAGGAAGTGATATTGATAAGCGCAAAATAGTGCTTGATGCCGACATAAAAACATTTGGCACATTTAATGTTGATGTTAAAATTTACCCTAAAGTTGTGGCACACGTAAAGGTTAGCGTTAGCGAGTAAATAGGAAAGTGTAAAATGCATTTTAAGGCAAGGGCTATGCTTTTGCGGTGAAAAAGGAAAATGAAAGAGAGGGGCAAATGGCACAGGGGAAATCACCTATGTTTTCATTGGATAGCGTGGGTTTACAATTGCCATACAGCGTTGAGGCCGAGCAAGCGGTTTTGGGCGCGGCACTGCTGGATGCAAATAAAATTGTGCCGGTTTTAATAGGCACTTTAAAAGCCGAAATGTTTTATGTTCGCCAAAACGCGGATATATTTGCTATGGTTGTGCGCCTTTTCACTGCCGGTGCTCCGGTAGATTTCGTAACATTGCTTGGCAGCGTTCAAGATGAAGGTGTATTCCCAAGCGAAAGCGAAGCAAAAGTGTATTTAACTACGCTTGCGGAAACAGTTCCGTCTTTGTCGCACACACCTTATTATGTAGATATAATAGAAGATAAGTACCGCATTAGGCAGCTTATGCATGCGGCGCAAGATATATTAGAACAAACAGCAAACGAAACAGACAGCGATATTTTGCTTGAGAGCGCAGAGCAAAAAATATACGAGATACGCTCGGGCAGGGATACAAGCTCTTTAACACCTATAAAGAGCGTTATTTTGGAAAATTTTGCGCGCCTGCAAGAACTTAGCGGCCCAAACAGTGCGCAGTATAAAGGCATACCAACAGAATTCACATATTTAGATAATTTGCTCACAGGTGGGCTTGGCCGCTCCGATTTAGTTATTTTGGCGGCACGCCCCGGTATGGGCAAAACTTCTTTTGCGCTGAACATAACAGCAAATATTGCAAAACATCAAAACATGGGCATTGCTTTTTTTAGCCTTGAAATGACGAAAGACCAGCTTGTAAACCGCATTTTATCAGGCGAAGCAGCCATAGATAGCCACGCATTCAGAACAGGCAATTTAACCATGGATGATTTTGAAGATTTAGTTAGAGTTTCGGAAATATTGGTGAAAACAAATATTTATATTGACGATAAATCTAATATAACCATTCCCGAAATGAAAGCTAAAATAAGAAGGGTTAACCAAGACCCATCAAAGCCCGATATAGGGCTTGTTATAATAGATTATTTGCAATTAATGAGCAATGGCAAAAGAAATGAGAACAGGGTTCAGGAAATTAGTGAAATTACACGTAATTTGAAAATTATGGCAAAAGAACTAAATGTGCCTTTAATTGCACTTTCGCAATTATCACGTAGTGCGGAAAAAACAGCAAGGGCAGACCATCGCCCGGTTTTGAGCGATTTGCGTGATTCAGGCTCTATAGAGCAAGATGCGGACGTTGTGCTTTTTTTATACAGAGATGCATACTATGACAAAAGCGAAGAGGCGGACATAAGCACAGCCGAGTGCATTGTGGCAAAAAACAGGCACGGTGAAACAGGCAAAGTTAACCTGTCTTGGGACGGTGCGCACACTCGCTTTACAAATGTGGATTATATACATGAATAATATAAAGCAAATTATATTAAACACAATTATCGAGCATAATATGCTAAATAATGTTAAAAATATAATTGTTGCATGTTCGGGCGGGGCAGATAGCATAGCGCTTTTGCACGTGCTTAACAGCATGAAACAGCAACTTAATGTAAATGTGCAAGCTGCGCATTTAAACCACAATGTGCGCGGCATGGCCTCACAAAAAGATGCACTTGCCGTTAAGCATTTTTGTGGGGAGCACAATATTTTTTTGCACGAAAAAACCGTGAATTGGCAAAATGAAGATGCCGCAGATAAATCCGAAAACAACTTGCGAAATATCCGCTATGAATTTTTTGAGCAGTTGATACAGGGCAATGAGCATAGCGTTTTGGCAACAGCACATAATAAAAATGATAATGCAGAGACATTGCTTTTTAATTTAACAAGGGGCGCAGGGCTTAATGGTGCTTGTGGCATACCTTTTTGCAGGGGTAAAATTGTTCGCCCTCTTTTAAATGTGCAAAGAAGTGATATAGAAGAGTATTTGCAAGCGCATAAAATTTCTTACTGCACAGATGAGAGCAATTTTTCGCTTGAATATTCACGCAATAAAATAAGGCACAGCGTTTTACCGCAGCTTTTAAGCATAAACCCCGATGCAATAAATGCGCTTTCAAAGTTCATATCCGCTGCGAATATTGATTGTGAGTTTATTAAAATTGAAGCGGATAAAATGCAAAAAGCGTGTGAAATTGAAAATTGTGCAAAAGAAAAAGGCTATGATGCAAAAATGCTTAAAACACTGCACAGCGCAATTTTAACAAGAATTTGCTACAATTTAATTTCACAATACACCGATGCAGACGAAAAGAAAATAAACATTTTAAAAGATGCCATTATAAATAGCAAAGGTGCATTGGAGCTGAATAAAAATGTGACTATAAGTGTTTCGCAAGGTTTTGTTAGGGTTATAAACCAAACGCAAAATTTTTGCGGGCAAACACAGCAAACGCAGATAAACGAAACAGGAGAAGCTACAAATAATTGGAGAATTACTCTTGAAGGATTAAATAATTCCAATAATATCACCTTGTTAGACGGTGAATTATTGTATATAAAAATAACAAATTGTGAAAAAACGGTAAATTTTAAAAAACATAATAAAAATCACTTAAAAAATATTGCAGATTATGGTAAAATAGAAAAAAATGCAGTTTTCAGAACAATTAATGCAGGCGATAAGTTTTGCGCAATGTTTTCAAACTGCACAAAAACTTTGAAAAAAGTTTATAGCGAGCACAAATACAGCTTAAATTTAAGGCAAACAAACCCTGTTTTAGCAAGCGGCAATGATATATTGTGGGCAAAAGGGCTTGGCTTTGCTAATTCTTTGATAGCCGATGAAAACACAAAAACTGTATGTGAAATAATTATAAAATCAGCGGAGGTTACAAATGAGCTATAATTTATATGACGATGTGGAAAAAGTTCTTATTAGTGAAGAGGAAATTAAGCAAAAAGTTAAAGAAATAGGAAAACAGATTAGCGAGGATTATAAAGATAGTGATAGCTTAATGCTTGTTACGGTGCTTAAAGGCGCAGTTGTGTTTTTGGCAGATTTAATGCGTGAAATTAGCGTTTCGCACGAAATAGATTTTATGGTAATATCCAGCTATGCTAAAGGTTCTAAATCCAGCGGTGTTGTTAAAATTGTTAAAGATTTGGATATTCCCTTAGAGGGCAAAGATTTGCTTGTTATAGAAGATATTTTAGACTCAGGGTTAACGCTTAGCTATATTAAAGAGATATTGCAGGGCAGAAACCCAAAATCCATACGCATAGCAACCCTTATGGATAAACCCGATAGGCGCAAAGTAGACATAAAAGCCGACTACACAGGCTTTACAATACCGGACGATTTTGTTATAGGGTATGGGCTTGATTATGCCGAGCGCTATCGCAATTTGCCTTACATAGGCGTGCTAAAGCCGGAAGTTTATTTATAATAGCGAAAAAGTGTAAAATTAAATTTTAGGAGTGAAAGTAATTTGATAAGAAAGCCGAAAAATGTAAGCGGTTTGTTTGTTTTGATAGTTTTAATGCTGTTTTTGGTGTTAATTATTGCTTTGAGCACAAGCGGTAATATACAAAATTTACAATATCACGAAGTTGCAGACTATTTTGAGAATGCACAAGTAAAAGAATTTACCTTGGATATGGCGTCGGGAACTTTGGAAATTACACTTGATGAAGGTGTTGAAATTAGCGAAGATGCGCAAAGTGCCGTTAAAACAGATACAAATCAATCAAGTTTGTTCCAACTGCCGGGCACAAGCGCAACTACAAATACGCAAGAAGAAAAAACGGGCACAACGCTTGTTTATGAATTGCCTTACGCACAATTTTTTGCAGATAATATCGAAGAGTATGTAGCTTTGAGGGACGAAACACACCCCGATAGCCCTATGGTTTACGATTTTATACCCGTAACAGAAGTTCCGCAATGGATTTCCGTATTGCCCATGATGCTTATACCAATAGGTTTGCTGGCACTTTTTTACTTTTTCATGTATTCACAGGGCGGCGGCCGCGGCGCTATGAATGTCGGAAAAGCAAAGGTTAAAGATCAATCTGAAACAGGGCGCAAGGCTACATTTAAAGACGTTGCCGGCGCAGATGAAGAAAAAGAAGAATTAGCCGAAATTGTGGAATTTCTTAAAAACCAGAAGAAATTTAACACTTTGGGTGCAAGAATACCGCACGGTGTTCTTTTGGTTGGCCCTCCGGGAACTGGTAAAACTTTGCTTGCAAGGGCTTGCGCAGGCGAGGCAGGTGTGCCGTTTTACACAATTTCCGGTTCAGACTTTGTTGAGATGTATGTTGGTGTTGGCGCATCTCGTGTTAGAGATTTGTTCGATAAAGCGAAAAAAACAGCACCTTGTATTATATTTATAGATGAGATTGACGCAGTTGGGCGCCAACGTGGTGCAGGCCTTGGCGGCGGGCACGACGAACGTGAGCAAACGCTTAACCAATTGCTTGTTGAAATGGACGGTTTTGGCGCAAACGAAGGCGTTATAGTTATTGCGGCAACAAACCGCGCAGATATTTTGGATAAAGCACTTTTGCGCCCGGGGCGCTTTGATAGGCAAGTTTATGTTGGCTTGCCCGATGTTAAAGGCCGTGAAGAAATTTTGCGTGTGCACACAAGAAATAAACCGCTTGCGCCCGATGTTGAGCTGAAAACTATCGCTAAATCCACAGTTGGCTTCACAGGGGCAGACCTTGAGAACCTTGTTAACGAAGCGGCACTTATGGCGGCTAAGCGTGGTAAAAAGGCAATAACGGAAGAAGATATTGAAGAGTCGAGCATAAAAGTTATGGCAGGGCCTGAAAAGAAAAGCCGTGTTGTAACAGAAAAAGAGAAAAAGCTAACGGCTTACCACGAGGCAGGGCACGCAATAACACACCATATATGCGAAACGGCAGACCCTGTTCATCAAATATCCATTATACCAAGGGGTATGGCAGGCGGCTACACAATGAGTTTGCCTGAAAAAGATAAATCTTATGTTACAAAAACACAAATGGAAGAGCAAATTGTTACGCTGATGGGCGGCCGTGTTGCAGAGCTTTTGGTACTTGATGACATCTCAACAGGTGCATCGAACGATTTAGAGAGGGCAACGTCTATTGCCCGTTCAATGGTAACGCGCTACGGCTTTTCCGAGCGCCTTGGTACAGTGGTTTACGGCCATGATGAAAACCAAACATTCCTCGGTAGAGATTTCAGCTCGGGCCGCCATTACTCAGAGAATGTTGCCGCTGAAATTGACAACGAAATTCGTGCTATTTTGGATGCGGGTTATGAGAGGGCAAAGCGTATACTTGAAGAGTATATGGAAAAGATGCATATTGTAAGTGCAGAGCTATTAAAGAGAGAAAAATTAAGTGGCGAAGAATTTACAAAGCTAATGAACGGGGAAGAATTGCCTGAATTTGAAAAAGAAGAAGAAACATCTGTTGAGAATGAAAAGCAAGAGGAAAGTTTGATTTCTTCACAGGAATTTAACGCAGATATAACAGATGAAAATGGCAATTTGAACCAAGTTGCAGATGAAGATGCAAAAGAAAATGTTGATGAAATGCCGGCCGAGAGCGAAGAAGAAAAAATGCAGGAATAGTTTTCAAAATAAAAAGTTTAAGTGCGATAGATTTTGACAGTTTAGTCGAATAATAAATATCATTTGTTGTCATTTCGAGCGAAGCCGAGAAATCCGTGGAATTCTGCTTGTCATGTAAACGAAAGCAAAAATGCCTTGTCATTTCGAGCGAAGCCGAGAAATCCGTTTGTTTAAAGCCATTTTTGCTCTGTTCAAAATGTTATATTGCAACAAAAAACAACCACAGGAGGAACAAAAGTGAGAAGATTAGTTTATTTTGCCTTAATGCTCTTATTTGGCATATCCGGTTTTGCGGTAAGGGCGTTTTCTGCAAGTTTACCTTATGTTGCGGCTACATATTTGCCGGATATTTTGTGGGCTTGTATGATATATTGGCTGGTGGCCGCAATAATTTATATAAAGCCGTCGGCTCATTTCACAATTTCGCTTATTTTAACAATGGCTATAGAGTTTTCGCAATTGCTTAACTTTGACTGGCTGGTGAGCTTAAGGGGCACACCAATTGGCGCATATGTTTTGGGCGTGGGCTTTTTAATGAGCGATGTTATAAGCTATGCAGGTGCTGTGTTCTTGTGCTTTGTTGTTGAATACCTTGCAACAGCAAAAAAATCAAAAGTGCGCAAATCTAAATACAGAAAAGATGAAAACAGCGAATTGCAAAACAAAGAAAAATAATTTATAAAAATTAAGCAGCGGCCTACGTGTGGCTGTAAATAAAAAAATTACCACTATCAAAAATTGATAGTGGTAATTTTACTATGTGAGGATTTTGCTTGTTTTGCGTGGTCAACGAGTGCAATTTTAATAATAACACAGCCATATTTTTCTTCTAATTCTTTTGGCCACCAATTCTCATAAGTGTCTAACACTATTTCTTCCAGGGTTTTTTCTCTGTTCGCAAAGTCTTCATCCCAAAATGCTTGATAGCATGTTGCAAAATCGTCAAAAACAAACATATCGATCACTGAGACAACTGCTTTTTCCTTGGTTTCGGTATTTACAAATGTAATAAAGTCTCCAATGTTTATTTTTTGCCTTTTTTCGTCATAAAGTCGATATTCACGCTGTTTTTGACCCAATTTTACATTTTCGAAATTTTTCGGAAATAATCCCATTTCGTGATTCATACTCTATTTTCTCTCCTGTTATATAAATAATGAGAAGTTAATAAGTTGTCATTCCGAGCGCAGCCGAGGAATCCGCAACACATCTACGTTATAAAAGCACAAAGCACGGATTTCTCGACTACGCTCGAAATGACAAGCGGTTAAGCTTGGTACACAATATATCAACAATCTTCAGCAAATCACAGCCAAAAAATAACATATCAAATGAATTTCAGCGAGCAGAGCAGGTGCTTACACTAATGCTAATATTGCTAAATAAATATACTCAATCGGCTAAACAAGCGCTGCAACGCTCACCGTCAAAATTGCCTAAAACAATGCTTGCAATATCTCCGCTCTTTGCATTTTCCGCTCTCACCAAAACAGGAATATACTCCCTTGTGTAGCCGGTAAATATGTGCTTTGCCATTTGCTTTTCAAGCAAAACTTTTGCGTTTTTGCCCTTAAATGCGCTAATTCTTTCAAAACGCACCTCATCGCTTAATTGTTGCAAATGCCTGCTGCGCTGTGCTTTAACTGTGGGCTCAATTTGGTTATCCATATCAAAAGCCGCTGTGCCTTTGCGCTTGCTAAAACTAAAAACATGCACCTTTAAAAAGCCAATTTCCTTGGCGAAATCGCAGCTCTCTTTAAAATCTTGCTCGGTTTCACCGGGAAAACCCACAATTATATCCGTTATAAAAACCGCATGTGGTATGTGTTTTTTTATATTGCTTACCACTTGCAAAAATTGCTCTTTTGTGTAAGTTCTTCGCATGCGCTTTAAAACAGAGTTGCTTGCGCTTTGAAGCGCAAGGTGAAATTGTGGACAAAGTTTATCCACTCTCGCAAAGCGCTCAATTTGCTCTTCGCTAATTAAATCGGGCTCTAAACTGCCAAGGCGTATGTTTTCAATGCCGTCAATTTTGGCAATTTCTTCAACAATTTGCGCAAGATTTGTGTTTGTGTCTTTGCCATAAGACGATAAATTTATGCCTGTCAAAACAATTTCCTTGCAATTTTCAAGCGCCAATGCTCTCACTTCGCTCAATATATTCTCCTGCTTGCGGCTTCGCACATTTCCTCTTGCCACAGGTATAATGCAATAAGAACAGCGGCGGTTGCAGCCGTCTTGAATTTTCACAAATGCACGTGTTTTGTCAATTCGCTTTTCGTTCGGCAATTCTTCAAACAAATTCGTTCGCTCGTGTGGCACAATATCAACAATGCGCTCGCCTGTTTGCAAGCACTGCAAAACATGCTCTAATATTTTGCCTTTTGCATTCGTGCCCATAACTATGTCGGCATCTGTTAGGGCGCACGCCTCTTTTGCAAACACCTGTGAATAGCAACCCATAAGCACCGTAACTGCATGTGGATGCTCTCTTTTTGCACGCCTCAGCCATCGGCGGCTCTTTTTATCGCCCTCGGCAGTTACAGTGCAAGAGTTGACAATATAAACATCAGCTTCTTCGTTTTTTGCGGCTAATTCAAAGCCGTTATCGCAAAAAATTCGCGCCAGCGCATTTGTTTCATGTGTGTTAACCTTGCACCCCAAAGTGTAAAATAAAACTTTCAATTTGCACCTCTTGCCATGTGATTGCTAAAAGTTTTCAGCAGGCACAAAGCGTTTCTAAATCATTTTCTTTTTTTATTATACTAAATAGGCGATAAAACAGCAAGCACACACATATAATTAAAATAAGGGAGGGACAAATGCAATGAAAAAATTATGTTTGAATTTTATATTAGTGGTTGTTTTTATGTTGTTTTTTACAGTGCAGGTATTTGCGCAAGAGCAAAGTGCGCCTATAACGGAAGCGCTTAATGAGCAGCAAAACATATTCTCACAACAAGAAGAAAATTTGCAAAACACAGCCCGCATTGAATTGCCCACATTCGATGTTTCCAGCAAAAACGCAATATTGGTTTCGGCAAAAACAGGCGATGTGCTCTATGAGAAAAACCCGGATGAGCAAGTGCCTATAGCCTCTATAACCAAGGTTATGACACTGCTTTTAACACTGGAAGCGGTTGAGGCAGGCAAAATTAAACTTGATGATATAGTGCCAATTTCAAACCACGCTTCAAGCATGGGCGGCAGCCAAATTTGGCTTGAACCGGGTGAACAGTTCACGTTGGACGAACTTGTTAAGGCAATTTGCGTTAGCAGTGCCAACGATGCCGCAGTTGCAGTTGCGGAATTTGTTGCGGGCAGTGAGCCTGCATTTGCCGAGCTTATGAACAAACGTGCGCTTGAGCTTGGTATGCAAAACACGCATTTTGTAAATGCTTGCGGCTTGCACGACGATGCGCATCTTTCAAGTGCAAGAGATGTTGCGATAATGTCTGAGGCTCTGCTACATCATCCGCTGATATTAGAGTATTCGGGCATATGGACAGATTCGCTCAGAAACGGGCAAACACAGCTTGTGAACACAAATAAAATGCTGAATGTTTACGAGGGCATAACAGGCCTTAAAACAGGAACAACAAATGCCGCAGGCGTTTGTATAAGCGCAACGGCAAGCAGGGACGGGCTGGATTTAATTGCGGTTGTGCTGGGCTCTAATAGCAGCCAAGAACGCTTTGATGCCGCAAAAGCACTGTTAGATTACGGCTTTGCAACCTATGAATATGTAGAATTTCCTATAATTGAAAACACGGTAGAATATATTGATGTGAGCAGCGGTGAATTAAGGCAAATGCCTGTTATATACGCAACGCCCTCGGGTATTCTTTGCAAAAAAGGCGAGGGAAAAGATTTGACTGCAAGTTTTTCTTTGCCACAGCAAATTAATGCGCCTGTGCAAGAAGGGCAAGAGGTGGGGACGGTAACTTTGTCATTGGCGGGCGAAACTCTGGCAGAGTATTCAATATTGGCACAGCAAGACATACAGAAAATGGATTTCGATTCAGCTTTGTCACTTTTGCTGAAAGCTATGTATGTTTTGTAAAATTACTGTATTTATCTTGACAGTTAGCGCTGTGTAATATATAGTATATATAAGGAATAAATTTAATGAAAGGCGGTACTTTTTAACTTAATTGATAAAGGGTACTGCCAATATATTGTGGGAGCTGAAAAATGAGCGTTAAATGCAGTGCAAAATATTTAAAGCCGTTTGTTAAAGATGAAGAAGTGAAAGTTATGTTTGAGCAAGTGAAACTTGCGCACAATATGCTTTGTGAAAAAAACGGCCCCGGGAACGACTTTTTAGGTTGGCTTGATTTACCTATAAATTACGATAAACAGGAATTTGAAAGAATACAAAAAGCGGCAAAAAAAATACAAAGCAACAGCGACATTCTTATTGTTATAGGCATAGGCGGCAGCTATTTGGGCGCAAGGGCTGTTATAGAGGCTGTTAAAGGCCAACTTTACAATAACAAATGCAAAAAAACACCGCAAATTTATTATGTAGGCAACTCCATAAGCGCTGATAATTTAAACGATGTGCTTGAAATTTGCAATGGCAAAGATATTTCGGTTAATATTATATCAAAAAGCGGCACAACAACAGAGCCGGCAGTTGCCTTTAGGGTTTTTAAAGAACTGCTTGAAGAAAAATATGGAAAAGACGAAGCGAAAAACCGCATTTATGCAACAACAGATAAAGCAAGGGGAACGCTTAAAGAGCTTGCAGATAAACAAGGTTATGAAACATTTGTTGTGCCGGATGACGTTGGCGGAAGGTATAGTGTTTTAACCGCAGTTGGGCTTTTGCCAATAGCCGTTTCGGGCTGTGATATAAACTTGCTTATGCAAGGTGCGGCAAAGGCAAGGCAGGAGCTAAGCGTTTTTAGCGAGGATAACCATTGCTACCGCTATGCGGCACTTAGGAATATTTTGCACAGAAAAGGCAAAAGCATTGAGCTTTTAGCTTGCTACGAACCGAATTTTACCATGATGAATGAATGGTATAAGCAACTTTTTGGAGAGAGCGAGGGCAAAGACCAAAAAGGAATTTTCCCCGCAAGTGTTGTTTTCTCAACAGATTTGCACTCTATGGGCCAATTTGTGCAAGACGGTGCTCGAATAATGTTTGAAACTGTTGTAGATATAAAAACCCCCAAGAGCGATTTTTACATTAAACAGAGCGCAGAGAATTTTGACGGGCTAAATTTCCTTGCAAACCAAAACATGAGCGTTGTTAATGAAAAAGCCATGCAGGGAACCATTTTGGCACACACAGATGGCGGAACACCTAATATTGTTCTGGAAATAGACGATTTAGGCGAGGAAAATGTGGGTTATTTAATTTACTTCTTAGAAAAAACCTGTGCTGTTTCCGGTTATATGCTTGGGGTGAACCCGTTCGACCAACCGGGAGTTGAGAGCTATAAAAAGAATATGTTTGCACTTTTGGGCAAACCGGGCTTTGAAAAAGAAAAAGAAGAATTGCTTGCTAAATTAGGGTAATAATTAAATTATGCCTAACAGTAAAGCAAAAAACAAAGGTAAAAACACTGAAAAGTGTAATATAAAGGAGGCTAATCTATATGATTAACTTAATTATTGGTGGAAAAGGCTCCGGCAAAACAAAAAAACTAATCAATATGATCAACACATCTGCAAAAACAACACCGGGCAATATTGTATGCATTGAAAAAAGCATGAAACTTACTTATGATATTGACCATGCAGCGCGTTTAATTGATGTAGAAGAGTATAAAATTGCCGGATATGAAATGCTTTATGGTTTTATTACCGGAATACTTGCCGGTAATTACGATATTGTGGAAATATATGTTGACGGCGTCTTAAAACTTGGCAATTACGATTTAGAAGGCCTTGGCACATTGCTTGAAAAGTTAGATGCAATTTCGGGCGAGGGCGTAAAAATGATAATTACAGTGTCGGCTGAAGAAAGTGCATTGCCCGATAACGTGAAAAAATACGAAATAGTTTAAATTTAGTGCATTTGCTTGACATTCAAAGCATTTACATGTATAATTATATACGCTCGGCTACAGAGGTGTAACATGTTTTTGGATTTTCGCAAAATTTTTGTAGGCACAATAGAAAATTACAATAGAACACTTCAATTTGATTTTTCTGATGAAGATTTTGGGGCATACGCGGTTTCATTACCGATAAATGCGCAAATTTCAGCGAAATTGTCTGCAAGTGTTGTTTTGCTAAATTTGAACTGTGAGGTAGAAGTTTGCTTTCAATGCGCAAGGTGTGCAAATGAAAGTAAAAGAACTTTTGCGCTAAATCGTGAGTTCTTTGTGAAAAATGAGGAATGGTGTGGCGAAGAGGGAAATTTTCTACCTTTTTCAACTGATGGAATACTCGATTTAAAAGAGTTTTTGTACAGTGAACTTATACTTGAAATTCCCACTGTTCTTTTGTGTAAGGACGATTGCCCGGGGCTTTGCCAGTTTTGCGGCAAATTAAGGCCGTGCAATTGTAATGCACAAAAAACTAACAGTGTTGATGAAAGAATGTTACCGCTTTTACAACTGCTGAAAGATTAATTCACACAGAGGAGGTGCTTAAAATGGCAGTACCAAAAAGGAAGGTTTCCAAAGCCAGACGCGACAAACGTCGTTCTAATGTGTGGAAACTTAGCGCACCAACATTAACAAAATGCACACAATGCGGCGAATATGCTCGCCCACATCAAGCTTGCGGCAATTGCGGCTTTTACAAAGGTAAAGAAGTTATTGCAAGGAAACAAGCTTAGTTTAAGCACGTTTTTTAGTGCTTATTGCACAAATTACATTTTGTTTGCTGTGCAATAAATTAAAATGTAAAACATAAACACCGTAAAAACTAAAAATTTAGTATTTTGCGGTGTTTCGCATTTTATATTGAATTCATTTTGAGAAAGGCATTGTCCTTTCTCAATTTTTATTGTATAATAAAGCCTGATAAGTAATAATTTACTCGGTGAACTTTGTCTATTTTTAATTTGCAAAAATAAAGGGGGAGCATAAAATGCCTGTGAATGTTAAAAGCACATCTTTAAACTCCCCGGCAAGTGCACACAATTTGCAAAATGCAGTGTTGCTTTCAATAGATGGCAAAAAAATAAACGATGTTTTCGATTACGAATTTTATTCGCAAGGCTCGCGCATAAAAGTAAAATATGAAAAAGGCGGCCAAATTTTTGATGAGATAATTGAGAAAGAAGAGTTTTTGCCGCTTGGTTGTGAATTTGACACTTATTTAATAGATAAAAAGCATAGTTGCAAAAATAAATGCATATTCTGCTTTATAGACCAATTGCCAAAAGGCCTAAGAGAGCACCTATATTTTAAAGACGACGACGAACGGCTTTCGTTTTTGTTTGGCAATTACATAACACTAACAAATTTAACATTAAAAGAAGTTGACCGCATTATAAAAATGCGCATAAGCCCTATCAATATTTCCGTGCACACTTTAAATGAAAACATACGGGTGCAAATGATGAAAAACCCTCGTTCGGGTAAGGTTTTGAATTATATACAGAAATTTCACGAAGCCGGAATAATGATGAACTTTCAAATTGTGCTTTGCCCGGGTGTAAATGACGGAGAAGATTTAAAGCAAAGCCTTGAGAAATTGGGCGGGCTATACCCGTATGCAAACAGCATAGCGGTAATTCCACCCGGCTTAACAAAATTTAGAGAGAATTTGCCAAAGGTTAAAGCATTTGATGAAAACAGCGCCAAAAAGGCACTTTTGATTTTAGAGGAATATGGCGAAAAATTTTTGGCGCAGCATGGCAAAAGGCTTGTTTATCCATCTGATGAGTTTTACATTTTGGCAAAAAAACGTGTGCCTAATATGGCGTTTTACGATGATTTTGCGCAAATTGAAAATGGAGTTGGAATGTGGAGAAAATTGCACACAGAGTTTATGTATGCACTTCATTTTAAAAAAGCACCATTGCATTTTAAAAAATTCGATATTGTAACAGGTGAAATTACAGCACCGCTTATAAAAAGGCTTTGTGCCGCAGTTAGTTTTAGGTTTCCGCAAATTAAAATAAAAGTTCACGCTGTGAAAAACAATTTTTTTGGCGGCAATGTTAATGTAACGGGCCTTTTAACAGGCACAGATATCATAGAGCAGTGCAAAGGCAAACTTATAAGCAAAAACCTATTACTTGCCGAAAACATGCTAAGAGAAGAACAAGATATGTTTTTAGACAATATTACACTTGATTATTTGAAAAAAGAGCTTTCAACAGATGTTGAAATTTTGCCGGCTGATGGCGGCAAAGCATTGGATGTTATTTTGAGAAAATAAGTTTGTGCAATAAAAGGCTGCTTGTAAATGTATTATTAATTCAAAAAAATTTGCAAAATTGGCAATATAATTGATGAAGCGATAAAACGCAAAATGAAAGGATAACTTATGGCAAAACCTATAGTTGCGGTTGTTGGCCGCCCGAATGTGGGGAAATCTACTTTATTTAATAAACTGATAGGTAAACGCCTTGCTATTGTGGAAGATACACCGGGCGTTACAAGGGATAGAATTTATTACGATTGTGAATGGCAAAACAATAATTTTTTGCTTGTGGACACTGGCGGAATAGAACCTCACACAGACGATGAAATATTAGCGCACATTCGCTTGCAGGCAGAGCTTGCAATTGAAATGGCACAGGCGATAATTTTTGTTACTGATATAAAAAGCGGTGTTACTGCGCATGATAGCGAAATTGCAAATATGCTTATCAGAAGCGGAAAACCCATTGTTTTAATTGTTAACAAAGTTGATAAATTGGGCGAGCCACCGGCAGAGCTTTATGAATTTTATTCGCTTGGCCTGGGCGAGCCTTACCCTGTTTCTTCAGTGCACGGGCACGGCACGGGCGATATTTTAGATGAGGTGTGCAAACATATAAGTGCCAAAGAGCAAGTTGAAGAAGAGAGCGATAGAATAAGCGTTGCTGTTATAGGGCGCCCTAATGTTGGCAAAAGCAGCCTTGTTAATTATATTTTGGGCGAGAACAGAATGATAGTATCCAACGAAAGCGGCACAACACGAGATGCGGTTGACAGCGATGTTGATAACGAGTTTGGAAGCTTTACCTTTATTGATACTGCCGGTATGCGCAAAAGAGGCAAAGTGGACGACGGTGTTGAGCGATACAGTGTTTTAAGAAGCCTTGCAGCAGTTGAAAGAGCGAGAGTTTGCGTTATTATGATTGACGCAACGGTAGGGTATACAGAGCAAGATTCTAAAGTTGCCGGTTTTGCACACGAGCAAGGCAAGGCGTGCATAATAGCTGTAAATAAGTGGGACAGCATTGAAAAAGATGATAAAACAATGCAAAATTGGCAAAAAACATTAGAGAATGATTTCAGCTTTATGTCTTACGCGCCGTTTATATTTATTAGTGCAAAAACAGGCCAAAGGGTTAATAAGTTGTTCGAGATGATTAAATCTGTGGATGACCAGAACGCTATGCGCATAACCACAGGAATGTTAAACGAATTGCTTGCAAGGGCAACAGCAAGAGTTCAGCCGCCCAGCGATAAGGGAAAGCGCCTAAAAATATTCTATATTACGCAAATATCAACAAGGCCACCAACTTTTGTTTGCTTTTGCAACACAAAGTCATTGTTTCATTTTTCATATCAACGTTATATCGAAAACCAAATAAGGGAAACATTCGGCCTTAGCGGTACGCCTATAAGAATGGTTTTAAGAGAGCGTGGAGAAAATTAATTAAGCGAAAAATTAGGCGAGAGTGCACGGATTGTGCTATCGTTGAAAATTAAAGGGGTGAATATTATGCCGTTAATATTATTGTATTTTGTAATTTGTGCGTTAATTAGCTATTTGCTTGGTTCTTTAAGTTTTTCTATAATTATTTCAACTGTTTTTTATAAAAAAGATATACGCACATTCGGCTCGGGCAATGCAGGAATGACGAATATTTTGCGCACTTTCGGGAAAAAAGCCGCAGTGGCTACATTTGCCGGCGATATAGGCAAAGGCATTTTAGCGGTTACAATTTCAAAATTTATAATTGATAACTTTGCGCAAATGCACCCGGTGTACGGTGCTTATTTAGGTGCTTTTTGTGCAATATTAGGGCATGTTTACCCTGTGTTTTTCGGCTTTAAAGGTGGGAAAGCGGTTTCGGTTTCAACGGGCACAATTATTGCGATAGAGCCTATGTTAATTCTTCCGCTTGCAATTGTGTTTTTTGTGGCCTTTTTGCCCAGCAAAATGGTGTCGCTTGGAAGCATAGCATGTGCAGCGGCTTATCCGGTATGCACATTTGCCTATTTCTTTTATAAAGGCGAAAACTATATATTTTCAACTGCCTGCTCTTTGGTTATAGCAGCGTTTGTAATTTATTTACACAGAAAGAATATAAAGAGAATTATGGATAAAACCGAATATAAATTTATGCAAAAGAAGTAGATTAATTTTAGTTTTACTTTAAAGTTTGTGCTTTTAAAACGCATGGAACCACGGATTCCTCGACTACGCTCGGAATGACTGAGGGCAAACGGATTCAGCTACTCGCTAAGTGCCGCCACTTATGTGTCGGTTGCTCGCCGACATTAACATCGCGGTGCATTATTGGCTACACTCAGAATGACAAAAGGTGAACAGCTACGCTAAAAAAACAAATATAACTGCTAAATGCTATAAAACTTAACATAAAATTCAAAAATTATTTCGATATTTTGTTATTTTTTTACATATTAATTATTGCGGTTGAAATTTATTTGTGCTATAATTTAAGTACAATAGCAAAATGTTAATTAAACGTTTTGCAAAAGGAGGCTTGCAATATGAAAATAACATGCGTTGGACGTAAAGTTAATTTGAAAGAAGTGTTTGAAGAAAGAGTTGAAAAAAGGTTTGAAAAATTAGAAAAATTCTTTTCAAACGATGCAACTGCAAATGTTACGGTAACGGTGGAAAAAGATTGGCAAACTGTTGAAATAACAGTTAGAGATCACAGCTTCACATATCGCGCCGAGAAAGAGGCGCAAAAAATGGAAGATGCATTTGACACTGCGGTGGATTTGCTTGAACGCCGCATAGTTAAAAACCGCAAGCGCTTGCAAGACCGTAAAACGGCACATAATTTTGATGTGTTCGATAGCTATGAGCAAGAGTTGAAACAGCAGGAAAATTATGATGTTATCAGGGAAAAGCGTTTTTCATGCAAACCGTCAAGCGTTGAGGAAGCTATTTTAAACATGGAGATGTTGGGGCACAGCTTTTATCTGTTCAGAGATGCAAATACAGATGAAATTCAACTTGTATATAAACGCAAAGAAGGCGCATACGGTGTTTTAATACCCGAGAGATAATAGCATTAAATTTTATGCGGTTTGCAATTAAAAAATAATAAATTAAAAACGGATAGCTCAACGCTATCCGTTTAATGTTTGCATTAAAAATACATATAAACCTGGCACGGTATCATGCCGTTGTAAAGTTTTCTTCGGCGGTTTGCTTTTTTGCCAAAATTGTGCTCAAAATCGGCATCGGCTGTAATAATGTATGCGCTTTTTATGGGGCTTTCTTCAAGGCGCTGGCCTAAAACTTTTGCAAGTTCTTTCGCTTGCCCTAAATCACCCAAGCGCTGGCCGTAAGGTGGGTTTGTAAAAATTATGCTCCTTTGTGCAGGCGAAAAGTTTTTAACATCTGCCTCAATAAATTTGCACTTGCTCTCAACGCCTGCAAATTTTGCATTCATTTTGGCAAGCTCAATTGCATCGGGGTCAATATCAAAGCCAAAGCCCTCAAATTCGGCATCTTTTTTCACTTGCTCAAGTGCATCACGCCTTGCGTTCTCCCATGTTTTTTTCGGCAAAAAGCTGTAGTTTTCACCTGCAAAATGTCTGCGCAAGCCGGGCGCCATATTCATGGCTTTCATTGCGGCCTCAATAATTAATGTTCCGCTTCCGCAAAAGGGGTCTTGTATAATAGAATCGCTGTAAATTCTGCCTAAATCCACTATGGTTGCCGCTAAAGTTTCCTTTATTGGTGCAAGCGTTGAATTGCGGCGGTAACCCCTTTTGTGAAGCCCTGCGCCCGAGGTATCAAGCATAATTTGTGCTATGTCTTTTCTAATTGAAAACCTTATTTTGTATTTTGCGCCACTCTCGGGCAATGTGTTAACTTTGTGCCCTTTTTTCATGCGCTCTACCACTGCTTTTTTAACAATGCTTTGGCATGCCGGCACACTTGAAAGCAAACTGGATAAACTGCTGCCTTTAACGGGAAATTCAGCATCTTGTGGCATTAATTCTTCCCAAGCAATTTCGCTCACAGCGTCAAAAAGCTCATCAAAGCTAAGCGCTTTAAATGTTTTAAGCACAATAAGTATGCGCTCTGTGCACCTTGTGTGTAAATTTGCAGCTGCAATTATATTTTCGTCGCCTTTAAATGAAATTCTGCCGTCGGTTATTTTTACATCTTGGGCACCGATGCGCTTGAAATCGAATGCGGCAGAACTTTCTGTGCCAAAATAACATGGCGCTATTAAGTCAAATGTCAATTTGTTTTCCTCTTTTTCGTTTATTTTATTATGGTTGTGGCATTAATCGGTAATTTGTTTTTCTTTGGCAAGTGCCTTTTTGCCTGTGTTGCATATGTGAGCAATACAGCAAATATTACACATGGCTTTTCTTGCCGTGCAAACAGCCCTGCCGTGCAAAACACAGCGATGACAATAGTCGTTACTTTCTTCGGGAGGCAAAACACGCACAAGTGCTTTTTCCACTTTTAAAGGGTCCTTCACATCGCTCACAAAGCCTATTCTGTTGGCAAGGCGTATACAATGGGTATCGGCAACAACAGCGGGCAAATTGTAAATATCGCCCCTAATTAAATTTGCGCTTTTTCTGCCTATGCCGGGCAAAGCTAAAAGCTCGTCCATTTCACTTGGCACAATTTCACCGTGCTTTTCTATTAAAACTCTCGCCATAGCGTGAATATCTCTGCTTTTGCTCTTCCCAAGCCCGCAAGGCCTTATTATATTCTCAATTTCCAAAGGGGTGGCATTTGCCAAAGCCTGCAAGTTCGGGTACTTTGCAAACAGCTCTTTTGTTACAATGTTTACCCTTGCATCTGTGCACTGTGCAGATAAACGCACACTAACAAGCAATTGCCAGCCCTGTGTGTAATCGAGCGAACATATTGCAAGAGGGTATTCTTCTTTTAAGCGCTCTATAATTAAAACAGCGTCCTTTTTTGTGCGCATATTTCCTCCGCCTTTCGCTTTTTAATAGGGCAAAGCAAGAAAGTTATATCTTGCAATAAAACTCTCGCTTATTATTTGCAAAATGTTTGTAAACAAAGTATAGCACATTTTGCGCAAATTTGCCATAATGTATTGTGTTAATTTCAAATTTGAATTATAATATATTCATAAAAATATTTGGGGGTAATTATGTTTAATAATTTAATGGATACTATAGGTTTTGTAGCAAAAGAAGACCCTATTGTTGGAAATGCAATGAATGAAGAGCTTAAACGTCTTCGCAATAATATAGAGCTTATTGCTTCGGAAAATGTTGTTTCACCGGCAGTTTTGGCGGCTATGGGAAGCGTTTTAACCAATAAATATGCAGAGGGCTATCCCGCTCGCAGATATTATGGCGGCTGCCAATGTGTGGACGTTGTTGAAAACATTGCAATAAAAAGGGCTTGCGAGCTTTTTGGTGCTCAGCACGCAAATGTGCAACCTCATTCGGGCGCACAGGCTAATTTAGCGGTTTATTTTGCAATGCTTGAAGTTGGCGACACTGTGCTTGGAATGGATTTATCAAACGGTGGGCACTTAACACACGGAAGCCCTGTTAACATGAGCGGCAAAAACTATAATTTTATAGCTTACGGTGTTGATGAGAATGGCTATTTAGACTATGCGGATTTAGAAAGTAAAGCAAAAGAGCACAAGCCTAAAATGATAGTAGCGGGCGCATCTAACTACTCAAGAGAGATTGATTTTGAAAAAATAGCAGACATAGCAAAAAGTGTGGATGCATATTTTATGGTGGATATGGCGCATATTGCCGGCTTGGTTGCGGCGGGTGTGCATAAATCGCCTTTCCCTTATGCGGATATTGTAACAACCACCACACACAAAACACTAAGGGGCCCAAGGGGCGGCATGATACTTTGCAAAGAAGAATTTGCAAAGCAAATAGATAAGGCTATTTTCCCGGGCACACAGGGTGGCCCTTTAATGCACATTATTGCGGCAAAAGCTGTTTGTTTTGGTGAAGCACTGAAAGATGATTTCAAAGTTTACCAACAAAATATAGTGAAAAATGCAAAGGCACTTGCAGATGCCCTAATAAAAAACAATGTGAAAATTGTTTCGGGTGGAACTGATAACCACCTTATGACAATTGATTTAAGAGGGACAGATGTTACAGGAAAAGTGCTTGAAGCGCGCCTTGATGAAGTGAATATCACCACAAATAAAAACACAGTGCCCAACGATCCTCAATCGCCTTTTGTAACAAGCGGCGTTCGCATAGGAACACCGGCGGTTACAACACGTGGCTTTGGCGAAGAAGAAATGGTGCAAATAGCAAAAATGATAGCCGACACTATTTTTGATTTTGAAAATACAAAAGAACAAACCAAAAAAGCGGTTCAAAATTTAACCGAGCGCTTTAGCCTTTACGAGTAGAGAGAGGGAAATTTTATGGCGTTAATTCAATGTACATTGCACAGTGAAATTTTAAGAACCAATGTTGAAATTTCTATATATTCCCCACACGATTTGCCTGAGATTGTTGGCTGTGAAGCGAAGGCAACATTAACGCTTTTGCACGGCTATTCGGGTAGCGGCAGGGATTGGTTTAATATGACGTCGGCTCAAAGGTATGCCGCTGATAATGGGCTTTTTTTAATTTGCCCCTCTTGCCAAAATTCTTTTTACCAAGATAGCATTTTTGGCGCATATAAAACATTTTTAACCGATGAAATGCCAAAATTGCTTTCTCGCACATTTAAATTTCCCCTTGAAAAGGAGAAAAATTTTATTGCAGGGCTTTCAATGGGCGGCTATGGTGCAATGTATTTAGGTTTAACACGCCCGGATTTATATGCGGGTTGCGCCTCTTTTTCGGGCGCATTAGATTTAGAGATGGCGAGCGAAAAAATTGAAGACCCAAATATGAAGGCATTCGGCAAATTTTTAAAAGGCGGCGCAGACAAAATGCCGGACGACAAAAATATTTATAAATTGCTTGAAAAAACAGCAAATTTGCCAAAAGAAGAGCAAGCAAAAATTTTAATTACATGCGGATATGAGGATTATGAAAAATACCTTATAAAGCCCCAAAATGACGCTATTTTTGAGTTTATGCGCACACTGAAACTTGCAAATGCAAAGCGCATGGAGTGGACAGGTGAGCATGTGTGGGCTTTTTGGGACAGAAGCCTTGTTTATGCAATAGATTATTTTTTGCAAAATGGCTATGCAAAGAAAAAACATGCAGATTGGGCACATGTGCCCAGCGAGGAAATGTTTAGCCGCTAAAAAGTAAAAGGAGTTAACTATGCAGCCATTGGCAGATAAGCTAAGGCCTCGCACTTTAGATGAAGTGTGTGGGCAAGAACATTTGCTGGGTGAGGGCATGGTATTTCGCTGTGCAATAAGCAGTGGGCGAATACCGAATATGATATTTTACGGCCCGTCGGGTGTGGGCAAAACAACCATTGCACGCATAATTGCCGAAAACAGCGATATGAGCTTGCACAAGCTTAACGGAACAAATGCAGGAACTGCCGATATAAAAGCTGTTTTGGCGGAAATAGGCACATTTGCCGGGCAAAGCGGAATATTGCTTTATTTAGATGAAATTCAATATTTGAATAAAAAGCAGCAACAAAGTTTGCTTGAGTGCATTGAAAACGGCAGTGTAACTTTAATTGCCTCCACAACCGAAAACCCTTATTTTTATATTTATAATGCTCTTTTAAGCCGCTCCACAGTATTCGAATTTAAACCTTTAAATGCGAACGATATTGAAATTGGCTTAAAAAGGGCACTTTTGCGTGTTAACGAAAACGAGGAAAATAAAGTTACAATAGATGAAGACGCTCTTTCAATTCTTGCCACCCTTAGCGGCGGTGATATGAGAAAGGCGCTTTCAAGTTTTGAGTTTGCTGTGCTTGCGGCGCAAAACAGTGAAGTGAAGAATATTAATGCAGATATGGCACGGCAAGTTGCACAGCGCTCGGCGCAACATTACGATAAAAGTGCAGACATGCATTACGATAGCATATCTGCACTGCAAAAAAGCATTAGAGGCTCCGATGCAAATGCGGCGGTGCATTATCTTGCACGCATATTAGAGGGCGGTGACATGCTGTCGGCATGTAGACGGCTTTTGGTTATAGCATCAGAAGATGTGGGGCTGGCTTATCCACAGGCAATTGTAATTACGAAAGCGTGTGTGGATAGCGCCTTGCAATTGGGCATGCCCGAAGCGAGAATACCGCTTGCACAAGCGGCTGTTTTGCTTGCAACAGCGCCAAAAAGTAACAGCGCCTACTGTGCGATGGATAGCGCAATGCAAGATTTGCAAAGTGGCAAAAGCGGCGAAATACCGCGCTCGCTGCAAAACAAGCACTATGATGGCGCCGACGCAAAAGTTAAAGGGCAGTTTTACCAATATCCTCACGCTTTTGAAAACAACTGGGTAAAACAGCAATATTTGCCCGATGAAATAAAAAATGCCGAATATTATGTTTACGGCAATAACAAAACAGAACAGGCGGCTAAAGCCTATTGGGAGAAAATTAAAAAATGATTGGTTTACTATTGGCGGTAATTTATTTATCGTTCATAAGTTTGGGCTTGCCGGACGCAGTGCTTGGCTCGGCTTGGCCTATAATAAGTGAAGAATTTAGTGTGCCTGTTTCAAACATGGGCATTATAACTGTTATAATATCGGCGGGCACAGTGGTGTCAAGCCTTAATAGCGGAAAAATTATTAACAGATTAGGCGAATTTAAAACAACATTTTTAAGTGTGCTTTTAACGGCTGTTTCGCTGCTTGGCTATGCGTTTAGCCCCAATTTTACGGTGCTTTGCCTTTGGTCTGTTCCTTATGGGCTTGGCGCAGGAAGTGTGGATGCCGCATTAAACAATTATGTTTCCGTGCATTTTGAAAGCAAACACATGAACTGGCTTCATTGCATGTGGGGGCTTGGCGCAACGGCAGGGCCTTATATTATGGGTATGGCGCTAACAAATAATTTATCTTACAATGGCGGCTATGTAATTCTTTTTGCCATTCAGGCGTTTTTATGTGCTTTAATTTTCCTTAGTAAACCTGTTTGGAGCAAGGCAAACACAATTAAAATGTATGCAGAAGACGAGCCTGTGAAAAAGCAAAAAAGTTTAACTTTAAAGCAGGTTTTTCAAATTAAAGGTGTTAAACAAATTTGTGTTGCATTTTTTTGTTTTTGCGCAATAGAGCAGACAACAGGGCTTTGGGCGGCAAGTTATTTGGTTTATGTGCGCTTTGTGCAGCCTGAAATAGCGGCAAGTTTTGCGGCAATTTTTTACCTTGGAATAACAGTGGGCAGGGGAATAAGCGGCTTTATTGCTATGAAGTACAGCGATAAGCAAATGATAAGAGCAGGCTGTTTAATAATGGCAGTGGGTGGCATTGTTTTGTTTTTGCCGCTCAGTAGTACATTTGCGCTTTTGGGGCTTATATTAATAGGCCTTGGCTCTGCGCCGGTTTATCCGTGTGTAATTCATTCAACGCCCTTTAATTTCGGCATCGAGAATTCTCAATCGGTTATAGGGGTGCAAATGGCGATGGCTTATGTGGGAACATTGACAATGCCTGCACTTTTTGGGGTAATAGGAAGAGGTATAAGCTTTAGCTTATACCCCGTTTTCATAGCAGTGTGCTTATTAGGTTTAATTATTATGTATGAATGGCTGCAAAAGAAAATTAAATGTTAGAGGAGAAAAAATGTTTAAGCTCTTTGGAAATTTGTTCTTCTCTTTCACCGCTACAAGTTACAGTTAATATTTGCCCTTTTTTTGCGGCAAGTTCCATTAAAGAGAATATGCTTTTTGCATTAGCGCTTTTTGTGGCGGTTTTAACAGTAATTTCGCAGGGCAATTCCCTAACAATTTTAACTAAACTGCCTATGGGTCTTGCGTGAAAACCTAATTTGTCTTGAACTTTGTGGCTGAAAGTAAGCAAAATTATAACACCCCTTTTTGTTAATTATAATATTGAAACAATGCAAAAATTGTCTAAAAATTGCATTTAAGGGTAAAACAATAAAACAAAATTTATTAATAATAAGAAAAAGCAGAAACGCAAGATAGCGTGAAAAATCACGATATCGATTATTTATATGGCATGCAGTCAAAGACGGCACGTGCCAATTGATCTTCATTCTGTATGGAGATTTTCAAAACTATTTGTGCTGTGCACAGAATGGAGATTAAAATGAAAATTATGGCTATAGACTACGGTGATGCAAGAACAGGCATTGCCGTGTGCGACCGCACAGAGTTTTTGGCAAGCCCTGTGGGTGTAATTGAAGAAAAAGGCATGGCGAAAACAGCAGAGAAAATTGTGCATGCCACAAAAGAGTTTGACGCCGGAATGCTTGTTATTGGCTTGCCTGTTAATATGGACGGCACCGAGGGTGACAGGGCAAAAAAATGCCGCAAACTTGCCGATATAATTCGTGCAATAGTTACTATACCCGTTACACTTTACGACGAGCGCCGAACAACAATTAGCGCCGCAAATATCCTTAGCGAAAACGGCACTTATGGCAAAAAGCGCAAAAAAATTATCGATGCTGTATCGGCAACGATAATTTTAGAAAGTTATTTGGAATACCGCAAAAACAATAAATAATTTATTCAACTTCGTGAATGATAATTTCGTCATTTTCATAAACTATATTGCTTTGGAATTCGGGGTTAGATATTGCTTTTTTAATAACTAAATAATCAACACCCTCTTGCTTTGCAAGGCTGAATGCATCTTGCTCGCTTAAATTGTAGAAAATTTCATCGCTAACTTGCTCAAGGCGGCGGCGCACCTCTTCATACATTGCGCTGTAATCCATTGTGTAGCGGTAGCTTTCAATATAAGCACGCCTTTGGCTAACAGCGGTGTAATAATGGAAAATGCCATCGCCGGCGGCTTTATATCTGTTGTTTCGGTTAGTTGCAAAAATAGCATCTTGCTCGGTGTTATCTCTAAGCCAAACCATAGCCTGCTCGTCGTAAGCTGTTATATAGCTTTCATCGTAGGGGTCGCTAACAACACCGTAGATATTTAAAAGTGCACGCACGCCGTTACCGCTGTAAAGCGCAAGTGTGTCAACGCTTGAAAAGGCACTTATTACGCACATTGCTATAATTAAAGCACCAAAATGCTTCTTTTTTTTGCAAAAGATTAAAACAGGGTTTAACACTGCAAAAATTGCAAAAGGAACAGCTATAAAGTAAAAATAAATTTCTGAGGATGAATAGTGCTCGTAAAGGCAAAAAGCCAAAATGCCGCCAAAAGCCGCCGCATAGCAAAACAAACTAAAAAAACTTTGGCTTTTAAGCTGTGCAAGCGCTATAATTCCGCAAATTGCAAATAAAATTAAAATTAAAGGCGTGGATAAAAAAGCGCCTTGAATACTTGTGAAGAAACTTGAAAAGCCGGTGAACATTAAATTGTTTGTTGCTTTTGAAAGCACTGTAATATAAATAGCCAAGAAACCAAGCAAAGAAATTGCACTGTAAAAACAAGCGGTGTAATTCTTTTTGTGCAAAATGAAATGCACAATGCCTGCACACAGCAATGCTATGAAAACAATGCCGGCAACAGTGCTTTTGAATAAAGATAGAACCATTGCGCAAACAAAAATAACAATTGTATTTGTAAAGCATATTTTCTGCTGTTTGTATACGGTTAAAAATAAAAAAACGAAGCATAAAGCCATATAAGTTGAGGTGCCTTGTCCGTTCATATTAACGAAATAATCGTATAAAAGCATAGAATTGCTAAAGTTAACAAACAGCAAAATGTAAGGTGCAAATGCGCATAAAACAGGACTTTTGCAAAGCAAACGTGCAAATTTATACATGGCGCAAAAAAACAAAGCCGCCATAATAGGGTAATAGAAAAAGCAGAGCGCATCATAAGCGGGGATATTTAGAGCATAACCCAATAAACCTGCGCTAACATCATTTAAAAAGTGGTAGTTAAGGCTTGTGCCGGCAAGGCGCATGTCCTCAAAAGGAAAGCCGTTGTAAACGCTTGCGGCATTGCCCACGCTGAAAAACATATCTTGGTGGTACAAAAATGTTCCCACCTCGGAAACTTTAGCAAAGGAAAATATGCCCATAAATATATAAAAAAGCATGAAAAAGCAAAACGATAAAATTAAAATGCACTTTTGCACATTTAACTTAAATAAAGAAAATTTAGCTTTTTTAAAATAGGAATAAACACCTAAACAGCCTAAGATAATTGACGGTATAACGCATAAAATATTTATGCCAATGGGCTTCAAAACAACATAACTTAAAAACAAAACCGCAACACCCAAGGGAGAAGAGCCAATTAAAGCAAAATTGTCGTCTATAAAATGCACAGCTTTGCTTAAAATGAAATAGCCGCAAAAAGGCAGTGCCAACAGCAACAAAATTATATATGCCAAAAGCGAAATAATTGACGCGCCCGCAATTGCCACCGAGGCTATATAAAAAATAATTGTTGCTGTAAGCGAAGTTAAACTTATTGCTTTTAATGCTAAAAACTTGTTGCTTTTGTTAAAAAATGTTTTCAAAATTTTTAGATAAAACCTTTCAGTACGTTAAAATTAAAATAGTAGGGGCGTTGGCAGCTTGTGGGTTTACAGCAAGGGTTAATAGGTTTGTTTAAACCCTTGCGTGCGGATAATGAAATTTGCCCCTACAATGTATTAGGTTTGTGAAACTGTTGCAGCTTAATAAAGCCTGAACCCTATAATAAAACCCAACAAAACCCTTTAAAACAGCCCTGTAATATTCCCGTTTTCGTCAACATCAATGCTCTCGGCAGCCGGTTTTTTGGGTAGGCCCGGCATTGTCATAATATCGCCCATAATGGCAACAACAAAGCCTGCGCCGGCACTTAGCCTTATGGTTTTAACCGTCATATCAAAACCTGTTGGCGCGCCTAAAAGAGATGCATCATCGCTGAAGCTATATTGTGTTTTTGCAATGCAAACAGGCAAATTTGCGAAGCCGTTTTGCTCAATTGCTTCAATTTGTCTTTGTGCGCTTTTGCTTAAAATAACATTTTGTGCACGGTAAACTTTTTTGCAAATGGCGTTAATTTTCTCGTTTATGTTCAAATTTACATCATAGCTGAAATTTAGCTTGCAATCTGGCTTTTCATCTATAAGTTTAAGCAAGTTTTTAACAACTTCAACGCCGCCCTCGCCACCTTTAGCGAAAACTTCGCTTACAGCGCAAGGCACATTTTGCTTTTCGCAAATATCTATTAAAAGTTGATGCTCCTCTTTGCTGTCGGTGGGGAATGCATTAATGGCAACACATACTTTCATTCCAAAAACATTTTTAATATTATCTATATGGCGCAGTAAATTCACACTGCCTTTTTCAAGCAAGTTTAAATTGGGCTCACTTAGCTTATCTTTTGGGCAATTTGCCTGGTGTTTTAGCGCCCTAACAGTGGCAACCAAAACCACTGCAGATGGCATTAAACCGCTTAAGCGACATTTTATGTCGAAAAATTTTTCCGCTCCAAGGTCTGCACCGAAACCTGCTTCCGTAATTACATAATCGCCCAATTTCATGGCGGTTTTGGTTGCTATAACGCTGTTGCAACCATGTGCAATGTTTGCAAAAGGCCCACCGTGAACAATTGCCGGTGTGTGCTCTAATGTTTGAACTAAATTGGGGTTGAATGCGTCTTTCAAAAGTGCACAAAGTGCGCCTTGAGCATTTAACTGCCCTGCACTAACAGGTTTTTTATCGTAAGTGTAACCCACAACAATGCATGCTATGCGCGCCTTTAAATCTTGCAAATCTGTGGCAAGGCAAAAAACCGCCATAATTTCACTTGCAACGGTTATGTCAAAGCCGTCCTCCCTGGGGGTGCCATTTACAATGCCGCCGAGGCCGTTAGTAACAAACCTAAGCTGGCGGTCGTTCATGTCTACACACCTTTTCCACGTTATGCGCTTAGGGTCAATTTGCAGTGCGTTGCCGTGAAAAATGTGGTTATCTATAATTGCCGCTAATAAATTGTTGGCAGCACCAATTGCGTGCAAATCGCCCGTGAAGTGCAAATTGATGTCTTCCATGGGCACAACTTGTGAATATCCACCGCCTGCGGCACCTCCCTTAACACCGAAAACAGGCCCTAAACTCGGTTCTCTCAGCGCAAGCACTGAATTTTTGCCAAGTTTTTTAAAAGCATCTGCAATACCAATGCTTGTTGTGGTTTTTCCCTCGCCCGCAGGTGTGGGGCTTATGGCGGTAACCAAAATTAGCTTTGCGTCTTTTTTATCGCTTAGATTTTCAACTAATTTATGGTTGATTTTAGCTTTGTATTTCCCATAGGTTTCTAAATGTGTGTCCTCTATGTTTAAAGATTTCGCAAGTTCATACACGTTTATCATTTTGGCGCTTTGGGCAATTTCTATATCGCTTTTCATTTGTTATTGTCCTTTCAATAAAAAAATTAGCAAAAATTAAATTTAATATTAAAATGTTTGCATTAACATAATTATTTTATCAAAAATTAATAAAATTTACAAGTTATTCATTGCATTTTACATTTCAACATGGTACAATAAACCAGATGAAAGAATATCAATTACTATTTACTTTTAAATTAGGTTCATAAAAGTATTTCTTATGCTTTGTAAATTGCAAAATTAATGTGAAAAAAGTGCTTATAGAATGATTTTTAATTATTAAAAAAACGCAAAAATATACAAATAAATACCGCTAAAAGCGGAAGAATGGAGTTTTAAAATGGCAATTCAAATAATAGCAGACAGTAGCTGCGATTTAACACCGGCACTGCAAAATGTTATGAAAGTAAAGCATGTTAGTTTTAAAATTGATGTTGGCGGTAAAAAATTTGTTGATGATGAGAATATTGATTTGCAAAATTTGCTTGAAACTATAAAAGCCACCAAAAACGCAGTTAAAACGGCTTGCCCTTCGCCTGAGGAGTTTGCGCACCATTTAAGGCAAGCGGACGAAAGTTTTATAATTACATTAAGCTCGAAATTATCGGGTAGCTATAATTGTGCGGTAGCGGCAAAAGAGATGGTACTTGAAGAGTTCCCCGATAAAAAAATTCATGTTATAGATTCACAATCTGCATCTGCCGGTGAAACAAATATTGCAATACTTTTATTTGAAGAGATAAATAAAGGCACAAGTTTTGAAGACATAGCTAAAATTGCCGATGAGTTTGCAAAAATCATGAAAACAAGGTTTGTGCTTGAAGATTTAAGCACACTTGTTAAAAACGGAAGAATTACAAAAGCAGCAGGTTTGCTTGGAGGTATGCTGAATATTCGCCCCATAATGGCAGAAAACGGCGAAGGTGAGATTATATGCATTGAAAAAATAAGAGGCACAAAACAAGCACTCTCAAAACTTGTTGACATTGTTGTTGAAGAAACTAAAAGTTGTGCAAAGAAAAGTTTAACGGTTGTGCTAACATATTGCAATTGCGTGGAAAGAGCACAGGATGTTAAAAAAGAAATTCTGGAAAAATGCGATGTGGTGAAAGAAGTTATATCAGTTCCAACAGCGGGGCTTTCATCTGTTTATGCAAATGACGGAGGGATAATTTTAGCGTTTTAACCTTGGTTGCACTCACATAGCCGTTAGGGAATAATACGAACTCGTTTTTTAATTAGCCAAAAGCCCGAAAACTGCGGCAGCGCACTTCGTAAGGCGAAAGCCTTACATCAGCACACTTTCTTGTTTTAGAACTTTTGGCGGTATAAAAAATTCTTTGAACCTATTTTGTGCAAATTTTGTGGTAGGCAAGGCAGACAAGCAAGTAATACTTGCTGTATTGCGAGTGAGGATAACGAAGCATAACACAATAATTTGCCAAAATAGGCGTGTTCGGATTACTCCCTAACGGCTAATTGAAGCTGTTACTAACGATGTGCGTGAAAGTGAATTTGTAAAAGCGCTATAATTGCCACTTGCTTAAATTAATTTGTCCCTCGCAATTAACAATTCATACTTTGTGTATGATAGCTATCATGTTGTGTGTTTAGCCTTTAAAACTAAACAGAGAACTTATTTTTAAAAAATACAATATAAAAACGCCCGGTGCATTTTTTGCACCGGGCGTTTTTTGTGCATTAACTGATGTTTTCACTTGCGGGTGTTGTGCCAAAATAATCGCAAATGGCTAAATAATAAGCATAAGCACTTTTTTTACAGCCCTCCTCAGATGCCCAGTTGTCAACATCGCTCTGATTGGATAAAAAACACTGCTCTACCAAAACAGCAGGGCAAGGTGCTTTTTCCAAAATGCCAAAACTTTCGCTATCTCGAATTTCGGTGTCTGTGCTGTCTACTATTTTTTTTCTGTGATTTATATAATACATATATCTAATTCCTGTTTCGCCCCTCAAACGGTTGCCTGCCTCCTGCATTCTTGTCGCTAAATTTTGCGCAAATAAAAGCGATTTTTCGTGAAGTTCGCGCCCGGGAGGCACTGCATAACATTCAAACCCAAAAGAGGATGAATGGCTGTCTTTATTTGCGTGTATGCTTATAAGTAGGTGTGCATTTGCGCTTTGTGCGTTTTGCGCTCTATCAGTGTTAGATAAATCCTCTCCGTTTTCACGTGTCCTAACAGGGTTGTAATGGGGGTCGTTTTTTAAAAACTCAAACAAATAATCTGCAGTTTTTTCTGTTACAATTACCTCTTCGATAATTCCGCTGGCACCTGTGTCCATGCCGCCATGGCCTGCATCAATTGCAATTGTGTGCATGTCTTTTGCCTGTATAATTTCGTTGTTTTGGGTAAAATCCCAAAAAAACGACGGTTCGCTTGCAAACTGCTTTGAACAAGAAATTAAAACAAAGGCTGTAAGTGCAATTATTGCGCAAGTTGTTATTGTTAGCTTATATATTTTATTCACTTTGCCCTCCTTGGTAATGTATCAAAGTGCACAATGCACTTTTTCGCTTTATGTGCTTTACTCATGCCTGCATCAGTGATAATTTATGCTGCGCTATTTGTCAATTCGCTCAAAGGTGCAAAATTATAGCCCATTTTTTCAATTTCAGTTAAAAGCTCATCTAAAATTTGCGCGTTTGTTGCACTGGTGTTGTGTAATAGTAATATTGCACCGTCGTGAATTCTGGGCAAAAGTTTTGAAAAAGCCTCCTCTATAGTGGGCTGGGCGTCTTGAATCCAATCTTTGTATGCCAAACTCCAAAAAATAGTGCTATAGCCTAAATCTTTTGTGTTTTGTAAACTCTCATTGGAAAATTTGCCCTCGGGCGGCCTTAAATATTTGCTAAGTTCACTGCCTGTTGCACTATGAAATTCGTCTTCAAGCTGAGAAAGCTCTAAAGCTAAATCTTCGTAAGACAATTCGCTCACATTAGGGTGGTTGTAAGTGTGGCTTCCCACAGAATGTCCCTCGTTTACCATGCGCACAAGGAGTTCAGTGTTTTCTTTAACATATGGGCCCACAACAAAAAAAGTTGCCGGTGCCCCATGCTTTTGTAATGTGTCTAAAATGCTATCGGTATTACCGTTTTCATATCCGCAATCAAAAGTTAAATAAATTTTTTTTGTGCCGCTTGTATCGTAAAAATAAGCGTTGTAGGTTAAAAGTTCATCAGCGCTCATATTTGGCACGGGAACTAAGCCCTCGCTTTGAAAGCTAAGCCCCCATGCGTTTGCGGGCAAAGCATAATTGTAATATTTGGTTTGGTTTTTGCTCAAAGTGAAAAATACGCATATTAAAAGAGCTAACACAATTGCAATGCAACAATTTTTAAAAAACATTCTTTTTCGCCTGTTGTTATAATTGTATAGCATAAAAACCTCCAACCGTACATAGCACAAATAGTGCAAAAAATCCTCCAAACACAATGGAGATTTTAGTATGTGCCATCTGTGACGGCATGCCTTTAAATAAATGATTATCGTGATTTGTTACTTTGTCACCCTATAAAAATATATGCAAAAACTAAATATGTATGCACATTTTTATTCAGCGTTAGTATAAGTTGCTTTTTAACTTAGGTTTTAGCTGTTTCTTAATCGCATTGTTACACATGTAAACCTTGGGTGTAACAATGCGATTTTTTTATTGTTGAAAAACAAATTTTATTAAAAAATATTAATTTAACTATTGCAATTATATGTGAATTTGTGTATAATAATTTCAACTAAGTGGGTAAAAGTGGGTAGAAGTGGTTTAAAGTGGGTAAAAAATGGGTTAAATTTAGGCTTCTTCACTAATCTCCCAAATTGGGCTTAAATTGCGGAAAGGTGTGAGCAAAATGCTGTTTGGCTCTTATCAATACGCAATAGATGTTAAAGGCAGGTTCAACTTTCCACCAAAGTTTAGGGAGTATTTCGGTGAAACATTCACGGTTACAAAATGGATGGATAACAGTCTTGTTGCATTTTCGCAAAGCGAGTGGGAGAACATGGTGCAAAAATTGCGAGAAAAAGGCTATGGAAAAGCAAGGCAAGCACAGCTATATTTGTTCACTTCCGCAGTTACCGTTGTGCCGGATAAACAGGGGCGTATTTTGCTTCCGCAAACACTGAGGGACGATGCAAAAATAAGCAAAGATGTTTCAATATTGGGCATGGGCGAACATGCTGAAATTTGGAGCACGCAAATTTGGCAAAAACGCAAGAAAGAAATTGACAAAATTGACATTGTTGATTTGATGCAAGAATTGGAGTTGTAAAGTGAGCGACAACATAAATTTTGAGCATATACCTGTGCTTTTGCAAGAGTGCATTGATGGGCTTTACATAAAAGAAAACGGTGTTTATATAGATGGAACAGCCGGAGGCGGCGGGCATTCATATCATATAGCAAGGCAATTAAACAGCGGAATGCTTTACAGCTTTGATGTTGACCCAACTGCTATTAAAATTGCCTCGCAGCGGCTAATGGGGCTTAATGCAAAAGTGATAAACAGCAATTTTAGAAATGCAAAAGTGGCTTTAGCACCTTTTGGTGTAAGCAAAATTGACGGGGCACTTTTGGATTTAGGCGTATCTTCACATCAGCTTGACACCGCCCAAAGGGGCTTTACATACAACGAAGATGCACCGCTTGATATGCGCATGAGCCAAAGTGGGCGCACAGCGGCAGATATTTTAAACAGCTTTGAAAGGCAAGAAATTGCAGATATTTTAAAGCACTATGGCGAAGAGGCATATGCATGGAATATAGCCGGAAAAATTGTGGAATTCAGAAAGAGTAAACAATTTGAAACAAGTTTTGAGCTTATGGAATGTATTCATGCGGCATTACCTGCGGCAATTAGGCGCAAAAACAAAAACCCTGCAAGAAAAACATTTCAAGCGCTTAGAATAGCGGTTAACGAAGAGCTTACAGCGTTAAAAGAGGGTTTGGAACAAATATTCGATATGCTCGCACCAAATGGGCGCTTTTGTGTTATATCTTTTCATTCGCTTGAAGATAGAATAGTTAAGCAGTTGTTTAAAAGCTGGCAAACTGCGTGCACTTGCCCACCACAATTTCCTGTGTGTGTGTGCGGTGGCAGTGCAAAGGCAAAAGCAATAAGCAAAAAGCCTATTACAGCAAGCGAAGCGGAATTGCAAAACAACGTTAGAGCAAGAAGTGCAAAATTGCGCATTATTGAAAAATTATAAAAACGCCTTGAAAAGGCTGAAAGGAGCGTTATATGCGACAAAATGCTTACAACATGAGTGCACGGGAAATAGTGGAGATTAACCCACGGGTTAAACCCAGTGTTACAGTTGTTAAAACAAGCAAAAGAAAAAAATTAAAAGTGAAACGTATATCAAGAATGGTACAGTTTATGCTTATGTGTATAACGCTTGTTTTGCTTATGTGTGCAGTTTTATTTGTGCAGGCTCAAAGCATTGCACTAAGCGGCGAAATTGATAAGCAAGAAGAAACATTGCTTATGCTAAAAAGTGATAATGAGTTTTTAACAAACGAACTTGAAATGCGCACAAATTTAAAAGATGTTGAAATATATGCAACAACAGAGCTTGGGCTTGTTAAAAAAGATTTTTCTCAAATTGTATATGTTCAAAGGGAAAGCACAAGCGAAATAACAGTGAGCGAGGGCGTTTTTGTAAACTTAATAAGAATAGCAAATGAAAATGTTTTGGGTTTTTCGGAATACATGAGCACCACAAAGTAATACAATATTATCACTAAAGCCTTTTTTGGCTGCGGTGATAATTGTTTTTTATGCGCTTTGAAAAATAGATGATAATTTGTTGAATTATAATTATATATTGCATTTTATGCAAATAAATGGAGGCATAAATGAAATACAAACACGAAAAAAAAGAACTTAATGCAAAAAGCGTAACTGCCGAAATGCGCGGTAAAGCTATATTTGCGTCATGCCTTTTTTGTGTTAGCCTTTTCGGGCTTATAATATATAATTTATACATGCTGCAATTTGTAAACGACGATACTTATAAAAGATTAGCGGCATCACAGCAACTTTCAGATATAGAAATAAGCCCGCACAGGGGTACTATTTACGATGCGAACATGAAAGTTATAGCCAGAAGCTCCACCGTGTGGACAATTGTGGCATCGCCTGCGGATATGAAAAACAGGAATGTAGATATAAATATGGTGGCGATGACTTTAGCCGAGATACTTGAATTAGAGGCACAGGAAATATTACAAAAATTGCAAGATACAAACAGCGCATATAAAATTATTGCCAACAAGGTTGAAAAACCACAGGCAGATGCCATAACACTTTGGATAAACGAATATAACAACACAGATGCCGGCAAGCAGGGCCCGATAAGCGGAATAATTTTAGAGCCGGATACAAAAAGATATTACCCATACAGCAATATGGCGTCCACAGTTGTGGGCTTCACAAGCTCCGACGGTGTTGGCCTTACAGGCTTAGAACTTTATTATAACGATTTGCTCACAGGCACACCCGGGCGCATAGTTACGGCAAGAAATGCATGGGGCTATGAGATGGACGGCGATTATCGCGCGGAATATCCTGCTGAAAACGGTTATAGCATTGTTACAACAATTGACGAAGTTGTGCAGCAAACACTTGAAAAATACCTTGCGAATGCCATATCAGACCACAATGTTGCAAATAGGGGCGCAGGCATTGTTATGAATGTGAAAACAGGCGAAATTTTGGCAATGGCAACATTGCCGGATTACGATTTAAATAACCCTTATGAGCTTTACGACGAAGAACTTGCGGCACAAATTGCGGCAATAGTAAACGAGGAAGAGCGCACTGCGGCAAGGCAAACAGCACAGCAATCTATGTGGCGTAATAAAGCAGTGCAAGATATATACGAACCGGGAAGTGTTTTTAAAACAGTAACCGCAAGTGCCGCGCTGGATTCAGGCGTTGCAAATGCAAACACAAGTTTTTCGTGCGCCGGCGGAATAAATGTTGTTAGCGGTGTATATATGCGCTGTGCACACCCTGAAGGGCACGGCACTTTAGATTTTTACGGCGGCTTAAACCATTCTTGTAACCCATATTTTATTCAATTAAGCTGGCTTATGGGCGCACAGATATTTACAGACTACCTCGAATTGTTCGGCTTTTACGAGAAAACAGGCATAGATTTGCCAAATGAAGCGCAAACAAATGCTTATTCGTATGAAAATATGAAAATAACCGAACTTTCGTCCTCGTCTTTCGGGCAAAGCACGCAAACCACACCTATAGCCATGTTAACAGCGCTTGCGGCAATTGCAAACGATGGACAATTGATGGAGCCGTACATAGTTAAGCAAGTGCTCGATGAAAACGGAAATATAGTGGAAAATTATGAGCCGGTAGAAAAAAGGCAAGTTATTTCCGAAGAAACAAGCAATGCCATTGTTGCAATGATGGAAGAGAGCGTGGCAAACGGGCAAAATCAATATGCCTATGTTAAAGGGTATAGAGTTGCGGGCAAATCCGGCACAAGCCAAAAGCAAACTGTTGTGGAAGGCAACGAGGAAGACACACTCAGGATATCTTCATTTGCGGGCTTTGCCCCTGCAGATGACCCTGAAATTGCCGTGATAATTGTTTTAGATGAGCCGCACGACGAATTTAACTCTTTTGGCGGAAGGCTTTGTGGCCCTGTTGTGGGCGCAATTATGGCAGATGTGCTTCCGTATATGGGAATTGAACCGCAATACACCGAAGAGGACTTGTTAACAATTGAAGAAACTGTTCCAAACCTTACAGGGCTAACGGTTTTAGACGCAAACACAAAACTTAACAGCCTTGGCTTTTCCGCAAATGAAGTTGGCGGCGGAACAAGTGTAACATATCAATACCCGGCGGCAGGCACAGTGCTTGGAAGGCAATCTGTTGTGGTGCTTTACACAGATGAGGGTGCACAGGGAGTGAATGTTGTTGTGCCCGATGTAACAGGGCAAAGCGTTGAGCAAGCACGGCAAACGCTTAATGCAAGCGGCTTAAATATGGCTGTTGTGGGCTTTGATGACGAAAGTGCACATGTGCAAGCCGTAAGCCAAAATATAGATGCATCAAGCGAAATTACAATGGGCAGTGTTGTAGAGGTGCTTTTCCACAGTACAACAACAACCGATTAACAAAAAAATTAGTTTGGCGGTGTTTTAATGAATTTAAAACAATTGTTTGAAAATATAGAATATGAGGGTGTATTGCCGGAATTAAATGCCGCTTTAATAACCCAAGATTCAAGAAAAGTGTGCGAGGGTGCAGTTTTTGTTTGCGCAAAGGGCAATACTTCCGACGGGCACGATTTTGCACAAAAGGCATTAAATCAAGGCGCAATTTGCGTTGTAACACAGCGCAAATTAGGGCTTGAAAATGAAGTGTGCGTTAAAAATTCAAGAAAAACTTATGCGCTATTGTGCAATAACTTTTTTGAAAATGCGGCGCAAAAGCTAAAACTTATTGCGGTTACAGGAACAAACGGAAAAAGCACAGTAACAACTTTAATTAAGCAAGTTCTTGAAAAAAACGGGCATAAAGTGGGGCTTATGGGCACTATTCATACCGAGATAGACACAATGAAAGTGCCGGCAAAGTTCACAACGCCCGAAGCGTGGGATTTACATGCGCTTTTTGCAAGAATGGTACTTGCCGGTTGCACACATGCGGTAATGGAGGCAAGCAGCCAGGCACTTCATCAAATGCGCCTTTACGGTGTTAATTTTGATGTTGCCGTTTTTACAAACCTAACGCAAGACCATTTGGATTACCACAAAACAATGCAAGCATATTTTGATGCGAAAAAAATGCTTTTTCATCAGGCATCTTGTATGGTGGTTAACATAGATGATGAATATGCACGCTTGCTAAAAGACGAGTTTTCGGATAAAATAGAGCAGGTGAGTGTATCAACAAAAGATAACACGGCAGATTTTAATGCGTTCAACTGTGAATTTTCTGCATCGGGTGTTAAATTTGAAATGGTTGCACATGGGCAAATTGCAAGGGTGCGCTTTCCCATGCCCGGAGATTTTTCGGTTAGCAATGCGCTTATGGCGGCGGCAGTTGCTTTTAAAATGGGTGTTGCACTTAAAGATATTGCAAGTGCACTTGAGAACAGCCATGGTGTAAAGGGCAGGGCAGAGGTGCTTTACAATAAAGATTTCACAGTTTTGTGCGATTTTGCCCACACCGCAGACGCAATTGAAAAAGTGCTGTGCTCGGTTGCGCCGTTTGTAAAGGGCAGGTTAATAGCACTTTTTGGCTGTGCGGGTGAAAGAGATGCTAAAAAAAGGCCCGAGATGGCAAAAGCAATTGTTAAATATGCCGATTTTGCAATTTTAACCTCGGATAATCCCCGTAAAGAGAACCCTTATGATATACTTGAAGATGTAGAGCCCACTTTGAATGAGAGCAATAAGCCGTATATAATGGAGATAGATAGGCGCACAGCATTGCAAAAAGCGCTTGATATGCTTAAAAAAGATGATGTTCTTGTGCTTTGCGGCAAAGGGCACGAGGATTATCAAGTGGTGGACGGCGTTACAATTTATTTAGACGAGCACAGAATAGTGAAAGATTGGCTAAAAGCAAACGGAAGATAAGGGGATATAAAAGCGATGGTGAAAACACCGATAAATGTGCTTTTAACAGGCATAGGCGAATTAAAAGAAAATGCGCTTGTAAGCGAAGTTGTGACAGACAGCAGAAAAGCTGTGCATGGCACAATTTTTGTGTGCATTAAAGGTGAGAGAGCAGACGGCCACGATTTTGCAAAAACCGCAATACAGCAAGGTGCGCACTGTGTGCTTTCGCAAAAGCCTTTACCGGATATAAGTGAAGATAAAATTATAATAATTAGCGATCCTTTAGACGCTATGATTAAAATAGGTGAAAATTATAAAAACCAATTTTCACTAACGCTTGCCGCAATAACAGGCAGTGTTGGCAAAACAACAACAAAGGAATTTTGTGCGGCAATTTTTGAAAGTTTTGCAAGCACAGTAAAAACAATTGGCAACCAAAATAACGAGATAGGTATGCCCAACACTCTTTTCAGAATTGACAATGAAACAAAATTTGCAGTAGTTGAAATGGGTATGCAAGGGCTTGGAGAAATTGAAAAATTAAGCCTTGCGGCAAAACCAAACGGTGCAATAATAACTTGCATAAGCGAAGCGCATTTAGAGCAATTGAAAACAAAACAGAATATTTTAAAGGCAAAACTTGAAATTTGCAAAGGGCTAAAACAAGGTGCACCGCTTATATTAAACGGTGATGACGATATGCTTTGCAAAGCAAAATTACCCTTAAATGTAAAACCTGTTTATTTTGCCATTTACAATAAAAATGCGCAAATAATAGCCAAAAACATTAAAGGCGAAAAGCACGGCACACATTTTACAATATGTGATGAAAACAAAAATGAATATAATGTTTTTATTCCGGCCTTGGGCGAGCACAATGTTTTAAATGCATTAAGTGCGTTTGCGCTTGCAAAAGAACTTGGGCTAAATGCAAAAAAAGCGGCAAGTGCACTTTCTAATTTTAAAACGTCGGGGCAAAGGCAAAATCTTGTGGAGTTCAACGGCGTTTTTGTGTTTGAAGACTGTTATAACGCAAGCCCAAACAGCATGAAAGCGGCATTGCAAACGTTTAAAAACTATGAGGTGAGCGGCAAAAAAATTGCGGTTTTAGGCGATATGTTTGAACTTGGCGCACAAAGCGAAAAACTGCATGAAAACGTTGCTGATTTATGTGCGGAAAATAAAGTGGATTTGCTTATTGCAATAGGCGATAGCATGAGAGCAACTTATAAAAAGGCAAATGCACTTGGGCTTAATTGCAAGCACTTTTTGCAAAAAGGCGAGGCGCTTAGCACCATAGCCAATGAAGTGAATGTCGGCGATGCAGTGCTGTTTAAAGCGAGCAACGGAATGAAGTTCAGTGAATTGCTCACACAGTTTTATGAAATTAAAAGCGAAGGAGAACAGTAATGGAATTGGCAAGAACAGCGCTACTTACAGCGGCACTTTTATCCTTTGGCGTGTCTGCCTTCACAGGCTTTATACTGGTGCCCATGCTAAGGCGCCTTAAATTTGGGCAAACAATAAAAGAAATTGGCCCCAATTGGCACTCAGACAAAAACGGAACGCCCACAATGGGTGGCTTTATGTTCTATGTTGGCTCTCTTATCGGCATACTTGTGGGCTATGGCCTTTTGTTTTTCGATTTGCCCGAGCTAATGGGTAGCTTTTATTCCAACCAAGCCGTAACGCTTTACATAATTACACTAACAAGTTATGCCTTTGGCTTTGTGGGCTTTTTAGACGACTATATAAAAGTGGTGAAAAAGCGCAATTTGGGGCTGAGGGCATCTCATAAAATAATAATGCAAAGCTTAATTGCAATTGCGTTAATGATATCTTTATATGCCAACGGAGCACTGCAAACGCAAATTATGTTGCCGTTTTTTGGCGAGATTGAGTTTGGTGTTTTTTATTATCCCATAGCGTTTATTTTAATTTTGGGCATGGTTAATGCTGTTAACTTAGCCGATGGCATTGACGGGCTTGCCGCAACATTAACTTTTGTGGTTATGCTTGGCTTTGTGTTTATTTCTGCGGTTTTTGGCAATATTACAGTAGCGCTGTTTGCAGCGGCAATTGCGGGCGGTTGCGCAGGGTTTTTATCATGGAATTTTCATCCCGCAAAAGTTTTCATGGGCGATACGGGCAGTATGTTCCTTGGCGGCGCTGTTGTGGCGGCAGGTTTTGCGCTTGGCAGAATTGATTTGCTAATTTTATTAGGGTTAATTTATATAATAGAGGCATTTAGCGTAATGCTACAAGTTGCGTATTTTAAAATAACAAAAGGCAAGCGTATTTTTAAAATGAGCCCTATACACCACCATTTTGAATTGAGCGGATGGAGCGAAGTTAAAATTGTTCTCGTTTTTTCGTTTTTTACACTATTGTGTGTGGTTTTAGCGGGAATTTACGTTTATATTTATTAGTTAAAAGAATAGAGAGGTTTGTTTATGCCACTTTTAGCAAAAAAATTAAAATCAATAACGAAACCTAAAAGTGAAATAATAGAAAAAAACCCGATAGATGTGCCTTTTACAATACTCGTTTTTATTTTGGTTATTTTCGGGCTTGTAATGGTATTTAGCGCAAGCACCGCTTATGCATATTACCGCATGGAGGGCGACAGCTATCACTATATAAGCCAGCAGGCAATTTTTGCCCTCGTGGGTGTTGCATGTATGTTTTTTATATCGTTCATAGATTACCACATTCTGCACAAATTTGCGTGGCCGCTAATGGCTGTAACATTAATTTTGCTTGTTGTTGTGCTGTTCATGCCGGAGCTTAACGGTGCCAAAAGGTGGATAATGGTAGCCGGCATAACAATGCAACCCTCAGAGGTTGCAAAATTTGCGGTTATAGTGCTTTTCGCGCATATAATGGCGGTTAATTATAAAAAGATGAAAACATTTTTTTACGGTGTATTGCCTTTTTTAATAATTTTAGGCGTTATAGCAACACTTATGTTGTTGGAACCGCATTTGTCCGGAACCATTTTAATATTTGGCATTGGTATAACAATGATGTTTGTGGGTGGCACAAGGCTTATATATTTTGTGGGCGCATTAGCAGCTTTGGGCGGCGCAGTGGTTTTTGCCATTGCTTCGGGGCTTGTTGCTTATGCTGAAAGCCGCCTTGCCAACTGGATAGACCCTTTGGCAGATACCTCAGGTGGCTCTTATCAAACTATACAGAGCATGTACGCAATAAGCTCGGGTGGGCTTTTTGGCCTCGGGCTTGGCAATTCAAGGCAAAAACACCTTTATGTGCCAGAGCCCGCAAACGATTTTATATTCGCTATTTTGTGCGAGGAACTTGGCTTCATAGGAGCAATGGTTGTAATTTTGCTTTTTGTTTTTCTTATGGTGCGGGGCCTTTATATAGCGTTCAATGCGGCGGATAAATTCGGAAGTATGCTTGTTGTTGGCATAATGGTGCAAGTTATATTGCAGGCAGCTTTAAACATTGCCGTTGTAACAAACACCATTCCAAACACGGGAATAAGTTTGCCGTTTTTCTCTTATGGTGGCACTTCGCTTTTGATGCTTTTGGGCGAAATGGGCATTGTGCTCTCGGTGTCGCGGCAAAGCAGTTTATATAAAACGTAAAAAGGAGATATCTATGCGAGTTTTAATTGCGGCAGGTGGCACGGCAGGGCACGTTAACCCGGCACTTGCAATTGCGGGCTATATAAAAGAGCAAATTCCAAGTGCACAAATTTATTTTGCAGGCTGTAAAAACGGTATGGAGAGCAAACTTGTTAAAGCTGCAGGTTATCCGTTTTATGAAATAGAAGTTAGAGGCATACAAAGAAAAATAAACTTTACAAATATAAAACGAAATATTGCAGCTGTTTATTATTTGGCAAAAAGCATACCTCGTGCAAATAGAATTTTAAAAGATATTAAGCCACAGCTGGTTATAGGCACAGGCGGTTATGTTAGCGGCCCTGTGGTGAGAGCGGCGGCGAAAAAGGGCATTAAAACAGCAATTCACGAGCAAAATGCATTTCCCGGTGTAACGAATAAACTTTTGGCAAAACAAGTAAGCACAGTGCTTGCACCCTCGAAAGAAGCGGCGCAAAAACTTGGTGCAATGCATAAAACAAAAATTGTGGGCAACCCTGTGCGCCAAGAATTTTTAAGGCAAGACAGAGATGCCCAAAGGCAGAATTTAAAGCTTAACAAAGCCGATGTGCTAATAGTTTCTTTTGGCGGAAGTTTGGGCGCACAAAAATTAAACGAAGCAATTGCACAACTGGCAAAATGGGAGCAAAAAACCCCCGATGCCAATATTAGGCATATTCATGCGAGCGGAAGCATTGAAAAGCAAAGTTTTGAAAAATTGCTGAAAGAAAGCGGCATAGAAAAAAACGGAAAATTTGAAGTGCGTGAATACATAAACAATATGCCAAAACTGCTTTGTGCGGCAGATTTAATTATATGCCGTGCAGGTGCATTAACACTTGCAGAGCTTAGCGCAACAGGTAGAGCAAGCATATTAATCCCATCGCCAAATGTTGCCGAAAATCACCAATATCACAATGCAATACAATATGAAAATGCGAATGCGGCAGTGGTAATAACAGAAAAAGAACTTGATGAGCAAAAAATTATAAACACAGTTAAGCAACTTATAAAGCAAAAAGACACATTGAAAATTATGGGCGAGAACGCCAAAAAATTGGCATATCCCAATTCATTGGCTTTAATATTTGAAGAACTTGAAAAATTGATAAAAGATTAAAATTTTTAGCAAAACACGAACATTTTAATTATATTTCACACAATTATGCCCTTTTGCATAAGATAAGTTAATTTTAAACTTATTGAAAGTGGGGCATAATATGCAAACATTGAAAGTATGCGGTGAAAATGCTTTGAGTGGCAGTGTTAAAATTCCGGGAGCAAAAAACAGTGCGTTGCCAATTATGGCGGCATCGGTTTTGTGCGAGGGCAAAGTTAAATTAAAAAACATACCTAAACTTTCAGATGTGAATTCGTGCGTGCAAATTTTAAACTCACTGGGCTGTGTGGCAAGTTTTTTTGATAATACAGCTTTAATAGACGCCACAAGCATAGAGAAAAACAAAATTCCCGATTACTTAATGCGCTCTATGCGTTCCTCGCTTTTTTTCTTGGCACCTATTTTGGTGCGAAAAGGCAAAGCAAAAATTACAACACCGGGCGGTTGTAATTTGGGCTCAAGGCCCATAGATATCCACTTGAACGGCCTTTGCGCAATGGGCGCAAAAATTGAGCACAGCCAGATTAATAAAGGCGAAATAGAAGTTGTTTCAAACGGCAGGCTAAATGGGGCAGATTTCACCTTGCACTTTCCAAGCGTTGGCGCAAGCGAAACACTGCTTATGGCGGCGGCAACAGCTAAAGGGCAAACTACTTTAAGGGGCGTTGCCAAAGAACCGGAAGTGGTAGACCTTGCGAATTTTTTACAGAGTGCAGGCGCAAAAATAAAGGGCATAGGCACCGATGTTTTGCAAATTGAGGGCGCTTTGCAGTTGAAAAGCACAGAGTATACAATTTGCCCGGATAGGGTTACGGCGGCAACCGTTTTGTGTGCGGTTGCAGGTTGCTCGGGTGAAGTTTTGCTTTCCAACTGCGACAATATTCACTTGCAATCTGTAATAAATTATTTGCAATTATTGGGCGCTAAAATAATAGAAATGGGAAACGAAGTGTTATGTGTTTCCTCGGGTGGGGCGAAAAATGCAATTGGTGATGTTTACACAGGTGTATATCCTGCATTTCCAACCGATATAGCGCCCGTTTTAATGGCGGCTTGCTTAAAGGCACAGGGCATAAGCCGTTGTACCGATACTATTTTTGAGCAAAGGTTTGCTTGTTCTCGTGGTTTTAACGCTTTGGGCGCAAATACGCATTGCTTCGGCAGTTCAATTTCAATTCAAGGTGTTAAACAGCTTAAAGCTGCAAATTTAACTGCGCCGGATTTGCGTGGCGGTGCCGCATTGGTGCTTGCCGCAATGCAAGCTGATGGCGAAAGCGTAATAAGCGGTGTTGAACATATCAACAGAGGCTATGAAGATATTGCACTTTTGTTTAATGCTTTAGGCGCAAATATTAAAAAAGGAAATTAAAAAGAGAGGGGGCGGCACAAACGGATAAAAAAAAGCGCATAAATTATGGCAGCAATGTTGATAAAAGCACAAATCAAACAGAAAAAAAGCAAAGAATAATTTATGACTATCATGCGCAAATTGAAAAAGAAAAACAAGAAGAATTGATGGAAAAGCAAGCCGCCCTAAAAAAACAACAAGAGCAATTAAGGCAAAAAGAGCAAGCACAAGCAAAAAAAAGAAAAGATAAAGTGAAATCTAACGCACATTTCGACGACTTTATTCAATATAATGAAAAATTTGATAATACAAATTCGATTAAAAACCAAAAAAGAATAAGCAGTGATGCAAACTATACTGTGCGTAATATTAACAGCAATGAAAAAATTAAAAGAAAAAGCAAAAAAAAGAAAACCAAAAATATTGAATTTTTTTCGAAACAGAAAAAAACCGCTCAGCGGAATATGGAAGAACAAAGTGAAAAAATTATTGATTTAGCGCAAGCAAGAGCAAAAAGAACCATGCGAATAAGGCTTTATAAAATTGCGGCTTTGTGCTTGATTTTTGTGGGGATTTATGCAACATTCACAATGCTTTTTCAAATTGAAAGCATAGAAGTGGTAGGCAAAACACAGTATTCAAACACGCAAATATTAAGTGCATTTGGTGTTGAAATAGGCGATAATATGTTTTTTTTTGATGCAAATGAAAAAATAAGCAATATACAAAAAACATTGCCTTATATAGAAAACGTGAATATAACTCGCAGTTTGCCCGGAACAATAAGCATAGAAGTTATAAATGCGCAAGAGATGTATTCGGTTAGTTGCCTTTCGGGGTGGGCGGTTTTAAGTGAGAGTTTGCGTGTTTTAAACATTGTGCCCACACAGCCCGAGCAAATAACATATATAGCGGGCATAAGCGCCTTTGAGCCTGTTGCGGGTGAAGCGTTGCAAATTGAAGATGAAAGGCAGTACACAGTTTTAACAGATTTGCTAAATAATGCGCAAATATATAAAATTTTACCTATTACCGACATAGATTTAAGCGATATGTTGCAAATTAACTTTACTTATGCAAATAGAATTAACATAGTTTTGGGCACATCTAACGATATGGAAAATAAAATGGAATGGGCAAAATACTTAATAACACCAACAAATGAAGATGCATTGGGAGAGAATTCTAAGGGCATTTTAGATGTTAGCAACAGGGATAATGCGGGCAGATTACAGGCTATTTGGCGTGCAGAGAGCTAAAAAAGCAAAAAAAGCTAAAAAATAGCATTAAAATTAAAAAAAGATTTTTAAATATACTTGTAATTTATTTAATTTTCTGTTATATTATTACATAATGTATTATTTAATTGTTAAAGTTGTGTGAAATTTTAACTGGAAATTATATAGAATAAAAAATAAAACTAAAAATTTGATTATGCAATATTAGTTGGGAGGAATCTTAGTGGCTTTTATATTAGACGAAGAAGTGCAAAATGTTACATTATTAAAAGTTGTTGGAGTAGGCGGCGGTGGCGGAAACGCAGTTAACCGCATGGTTGAAAGTGGGCTTCGTAATGTTGAGTTTATTTGCATGAATACGGACAAGCAGGCCTTGATGGAGTCGAAAGCTACACAGAAAGTGCAAATTGGCACTAAACTTACAAAAGGGCGTGGCGCAGGGGCAGACCCTGAAATTGGCCAGCGCAGTGCCGAGGAAAGCCGTGACGAAATTGCCGCGGCCTTAAAAGGTGCACAAATGGTGTTTATAACAGCAGGTATGGGCGGCGGCACAGGCACAGGCGCAGCACCTATTGTTGCCGAAGTTGCAAAAGAGCTGGGCATATTAGCTGTTGGAATTGTTACAAAGCCGTTTGCATTTGAAGGTAAACGCAAAATGACAATGGCTGAAATAGGCGTTTCGGGTTTGCTTGAAAGAGTAGATTCACTTATTGTTATACCAAACGAGCGCCTAAAATACATAAGCCAAGAGAAAATAACAATAGCAAATGCATTTGAGGCGGCAGATGACGTTTTAAGGCAAGGTGTTGCAAGCATTTCGTCCATTGTTAACGAAAGTGCATTTATCAACTTAGATTTTTCCGATATTCGCAGTGTTATGAAAGATGCAGGCTATGCACACATGGGCGTTGGCACAGCAAAAGGCCTTAATAAAAGTGAAGAGGCAGCTAATTCAGCAATTTCAAGCCCGCTTCTTGAAACAAGCATTGCAGGCGCACGCGGCGTAATAATCAATATAACATCTTCGCCCGATATCGGCTTGGACGATATGGAAAAAGCGGCGGCTTTAATAACAAATTCAGCGCATCCGGATGCCAATATCATTTGGGGTGTTGCATTTGACGACGCTATGATTGATGAAATGCGTGTTACAGTTATTGCAACAGGCTTTGACATTGTTGACGCAAACGAAACATTATTGCCCGAAGAGATAGAAGAATATAACTTAGATGAAAATGAAGTTGAAGTTGCGGCGCCGATTATTCAAGAAGACGACGCAAACGACAATAATTTTAATCAAGTGCTTAATTTAATTAACAGAAACGATTAATACAGTTTTAAAAACAGGCTATGACGGTTGTCATAGCCTGTTTTTGTGTGCGCGGCAAACTTTGCCGAAAATGATATGCAACAAAGTGTTATAGAAATAATATGTAGCAAAGCGTTATAGAGCCTTAAAGTTTTATGGTGCAATGCCAAGAAGAAACAAAAATTTGTTCTTGCTGGCTGTTTATCAAATACGCAGTTATTTTTAAAAAACAACAAAAAAATTAAATTCAAACTTTTTGCTTAGCGCTTATTTCGTTAACTATAATTTTACCAATTGTAACAATATTAACTTGCTCTTTTGTGAAATTATGCGCTTTTCCTGTGTACTGTTTCATCAAAAGGCCAAGGGCGTGGTTTTTGCTTTCATAATCGTTTAAAAATTCTGCGTTGCCAAATGCAATTATACTTTTATATTTGTAGGTGCATTTCATAGGGTCGTCATTTGCGGCAAGTTTTGCATTGCGAATTAGCTCAAGGCAAACACTGCTGTTTTCTTTTAAAATATCAATTTTTTTGCCCTCGCTTGCACAGTGAAAATAAAACACAAATGTGTTGTTTACAAATTCAAAGCCGAAATTTAGCGGCACAATATAGGGTATATTATTTTTGCACATTGAAAGGTGCATAATATCGCAATTTTGTATTGCGTTAACAATTTCGCTAATATCTGTTATTTCTCTATTTTTTTTCTCATAATAATCTCCGTTTTTTTAGTAAAAATAATATTTTTTCAATGTAATTAATAGATGATTAGCAATCTAATTTTCGAAGTTTCTCTTTTATTAAAATTAAATCTTCTTTCAAAAGCGGCTTTAAATTTACATTTCGCAAAACAGCTGCAGGGTGTAAAATTGCGGTGTAATTCATATCGTCAATTAACGTAAATTTACCGTGCTCACTCATCATCTTAAAGTTTTTGCAAATTAGCGTTTTGGCGGCAATTCGGCCTACACACACTATAATTTTTGGTTTAATTATGCTAATTTGGGTGTTCAAATAATCCGAGCATAATTTTATCTCGTCTTGTTTTGGGTCTCGGTTTTCAGGTGGGCGGCACTTTACCATATTGGTAATGTAAATATGTTCACCTCTCAAAAGCCCAATTTCGCTAAGCAGTTCGCTCAGCAATTTCCCACCGCGCCCAATAAAAGGAAGGCCTGCTTCATCTTCGTTTACGCCCGGTGCTTCACCTATAAACATAATTTTCGCACTGCTATTACCATCGCCGAAAACCACATTTTTGCGTGCTGCGTGTAAAGCGCACAAAGTGCATTTTGAACACTCGCTTTTAAGTTTGTATAAATCCATGCTTTTAACCTCTCTTTAGGCTTTTATTATACCATAAAATTTCAATATTTTGTATGGTTTTGTGCAATTTGTTAATAAATTAAAAACTTATGCATTGGGTATTGAACTTTTTTTACATTATTGTTACAATTGTAATATAAGGACGGTGTAAAAATGAAAATATTAGTAGAAACTTCCGCGCGCCACGTGCATGTTAGCGAGGCAGACTTAGAGATATTGTTCGGCAAAAACTATAAATTAACCCCAAAGAAAGATTTATCGCAACCGGGGCAATATGCAGCTGAAGAGCGTGTTAATATAGTTGGCCCAAAGCGTGAAATTGCAGGTGTTTCAATTTTAGGCCCAACAAGGCCGCAAACACAAGTTGAAATTAGCTTAACCGACGCTCGCTCTATAGGTGTGAATGCACCTGTGCGTGAAAGCGGCGATGTTGCAGGCTCACCCGGCTGCACTTTAGTTGGCCCCGCAGGCAAAGTGGAGCTTAAAGAAGGCGTAATTGTGGCAAAAAGGCATATACATTTAACCCCGAAAGATGCACAAGAATTTGGTGTGAGCGATAAACAAATTGTGGGCGTTGAAATGAAAACCGAGGGAAGAAGCGCAGTTTTAGGCGACGTTGTAATTCGTGTGCATGAAAGCTATGCGGCTGCTATGCATATTGATACAGACGAAAGCAATGCGGCAGGCGCACCTAAACAAGGAACAATAATACCTTAAAACATTATATTTTGCATTGAAAATATTGCAAAAATTATTTGTTTATAGTATAATATATAAGCGATTAATCTGTAGGCTAAAGCGTTATGTGCGCCGTTTGGCATGCAGAGTATGGGCCCTGTGCGACAAGAAGCTGTGAACCATGTCAGGCGGGGAACCGAGCAGCATTAAGCAGATGTGCTTGTGCGCCGCAGTAAGCCTGTACTCTGTATGCCAAACGGCGCACACTTGGCTTGTTATGTTTTTTATGGGGAGGGCTTTATGTATAGGGCACTTTACAGAAAATGGCGCCCTGCAACATTTGATGATGTGATAGGGCAAGAAAATATAGTTGAGGCATTAAAAAACCAGCTATTGCACAATAAAGTAGGGCACGCATACATTTTTACAGGAACAAGGGGCACGGGCAAAACCACATGTGCGAAAATTTTTGCAAAGGCGGTTAACTGCTTAAATTTGCAAAATGCAAGCCCATGTTGCGAGTGTGCAATGTGCGAGGGTATTCAAAGTGGCGCAATATTAGATGTTGTTGAAATAGATGCCGCCTCGAATAACGGTGTGGATAATATAAGAGATTTGCGCGAGGAAACCGCTTATACACCGGGCGCCGGAAAATATAAAGTTTATATTATAGACGAAGTGCACATGCTTTCTGCGGCGGCATTTAATGCCCTGCTTAAAATAATGGAAGAGCCTCCGTCACACGTTATTTTTATACTTGCAACAACGGAAATACACAAGGTGCCGGCTACAATTTTATCAAGATGCCAGCGCTATGATTTTGTTAGAATTCATGTGAACGAAATTGCAAACCGCCTGAAAATTATAGCCGGTGAAGAAAATATTTCGTTGAGTGAAAAAGGTGCACAATTAATTGCTCGCCTTGCGCAGGGCGCAATGCGCGATGCGCTGTCGCTTTTAGATACGTGCAGTAATGCTAATGATGAAGTTGACGAGCAAACAGTGCGCTTAATGGCGGGTGTTACAGATAAAAGTTATTTGTTTGATTTGAGTGATAGTATTTTTGCCACAGATATTGCCAAAGCTCTATTGACCATTGCAAATCTCTCGCAAAATTCGGTGGACATGAAACGCCTTTGTGATGAGCTTATTTTGCACTACCGCAACATTATGCTCGCCGGCGTTAGAAGCGAATATAATTTACTGAGCGGCATAAGCGAAGAAGAGGAACAATTATACCGTAATGCGGCAAAAACTATTGGCGCTAAACATGCCGTTTATGCAATTAAGATATTCAGCCTTGCACTCGAGAGGATGGCTAAGAGCGCAGATTTGCGAATTACGCTTGAAACAGCTGTTTTTGCAATATGCGAGGACAATTTAAGCCGCATTGAACCTTTGCCGCTGCAAAATGTGCCTTTGCAAAATGCATCAGCTAATAGCAATGTACAAGCGCAACAAAATGCACAAGTGCAAAGCGATATTCAAGAGGAAAACTTGCAAAATCAGCTTACAAATAAACCTAAAAACACTGATGTAGCCGCACAATATGAAGAAATGCAAAAAGATAGCGGCGAGCAAGAAATTGACGAAAATGAAAATGTAAACTATTTGCAAAATGAAGATGATCAAATTCACGATGAATTTGAAAAGCGCTATGAAGAAGAACAAGAAAGCGTAAATGATTATGAACAACAAAGCGCACAGTCGCAAGAAAAAATAGAGCAAAAATATGCGATAATTGCAGGCGATAAAAAAGAAGAAAACGTGCTTAGCATACAAAATAGCAATGAAGAGATGCAAGAATTTGAAAGCTGGAGCGAAGTTTTAAACATAATGCAAGAAAAAGACAAACTTTTGTACATTGCATTAAAAGGATCTAAAGCATATTTTGACGGCGTGCGAATAAGAATTGACGGAAGCGACTTATTCCTTGAATATATGCGCAAAAATAAATATTCAAATGAGCTTATAAGGAATGTTATAGAACAAGTTAGCGGAAAAAATTATGCCATAGCGCCTTATATAATTAAGCAAGAAGTGAAAGTGCAAAAAGCTAATATTGATGATACCATAAATAAATTAAAGGCGCATAATGTGCCTGTTATATACCAAGATAACAATAAGCCGTAAAGCGGCGGAATGGAGCAATATATGAAAGCAAGATTGCCACAGGGCTACGGAAAACAGAATATGAATTCTATTATGCAACAAGCGCAAAAAATGCAAGAGAATATCCAAATTAAACAAGCAGAACTTGATGAAGCTGTTTATGAAGTTAAAGCCGGCAACGGTATGGTGGATATTTCTATCACGGGCAAGCGCCAAATTACAGCGCTTAAAATTAACCCCGAGGTGGTAGACCCCGAGGATATTGAGATGCTTGAAGATATTATTGCGGCAGCCGTAAACGAAGCGGTGCGCATGGTTGACGAAAAAACCGAGGAGGAAATGTCTGCAATAACCGGTGGGCTTAATTTGCCCGGTTTTTAGGCATAATTTGAATGAAACATAACGCATTACCGCTTGAAAGGCTAATTGAGCATTTTGCAAAACTGCCCGGTATAGGAAGAAAAAGCGCAACGAGGCTTGCGTATCAAGTGCTTGCAATGGATAAAAACGAAGCGCTTAGTTTTGCGCGCGCCATTGAAGATGCACATGTTAAAATTAAGCGTTGCAACACTTGCCAAAACTTCACCGAAGAGGAAAAGTGCTCTATTTGTAGTGCGCACAACAGAGATGCAAGCGTTATTTGTGTGGTGGAAAACCCAAAGGATATATCTGCATTTGAGCGCACAAGAGAGTTTAAAGGCGTATACCATGTTTTGCACGGCTTAATTTCGCCTATGGACGGTATCGGTGCAGATGAACTTTGCATAAAAGAGCTGTTAGCAAGGCTTAATGGCGACGAAGTTAAAGAGATAATTATGGCAACAAACCCTACTGTTGAGGGCGAAGCAACAGCTATGTATATTGCAAAGCTTGTAAAACCCATGGGCATTAAAGCAACACGCCTTGCCTATGGCTTGCCGGTTGGCAGCAATTTGGAATATGCCGACGAAGTTACGCTTGGGCGCTCTTTAACAAATAGGGGAGAGATGTGAGCACACCGTGTGTTTTGCACACGAGCAAAAAAGATATTAAAGGAGGCGAGCTTAATTGTCGCAACAAAAAAGTGAAAACAGCAGAAAAATAATTGCAGTAAACCGCAAAGCTCGCCACGATTATTTTGTGCTTGAAACAATAGAAGCAGGCATTTGCCTTGTGGGAACAGAGGTTAAAAGCATAAGGCAAGGGCATGTTAATTTAAAAGAAGCTTGGGTTGAAATTGAAAATTTTGAACTTTTTGTTTTGGGCATGCATATAAGCCCTTATGAAAAAGGCAATATTTTTAACAGAGACCCTGTGCGCAAAAGAAAATTGCTTTTGCATAAACGGGAAATAAGGAATATTGAGCGCGAGAAAAATGTTAAAGGCAACACTTTAATTCCTTTGCAATTATATTTTGTAAAAGGCAAAGTTAAAGTGGAACTTGGAATTTGCAAAGGAAAAAAAATGCACGATAAACGTGAGGCTCAAGCGCAAAAAGATGCAAAAAGAGATATTGAAAGGGCGCTTAAAGAGCGCTGATATAGCAAAAACCAATAAAAAATAAAAATATTGCAATAAGGCTTTTATTTTTCATTAAAATGGTGTATAATATTATAGTTAGAGATTAGTTACTTTATTAATTAAAAAATTTGCGCAAAATATTTTTGTGCGTGTGTAAATTGCTTGTGAAATTATTAGCCGTAATGGTAATTTAATTATCAGTGCAATTAAAGGGGAATAAATTTGGAGAAATTTGTTATTAAAGGCGGAAAGCCTCTTGTTGGCGAAGTTACAATAAGCGGTGCAAAAAATGCCGCTGTTGCCATTTTGCCGGCAACAATTTTAGCACAAGGCAAATGCATTATAGAAAATTTGCCTAATATAAGCGATGTTAGTGTATCGCTTGATATTTTGGCGGCTATGGGTGCAAATGTTAAGAGAATAGACAAAAACACTGTTGAAATTGATACAAAGAACTTGATGTTCTCAAATGTTCCCAATGATTTATCACGCCAAATGCGTGCATCATATTACTTTTTGGGTGCGCTTTTGGGGCGTTTTAACAAAGCCAGCGTTGCCATGCCGGGCGGTTGTAATTTAGGAATAAGGCCTATAGATCAACATCTTAAAGCGCTTTGCGCAATGGGTGCGCAAGACAGTGTTGAGTATGGAATGATACATGTTGAAGCGAAAAACCTTACAAGTTGCGAAGTGTTTTTTGATACTGTGAGCGTGGGTGCAACAATTAATGCCATGCTTGCCGCAGTTATGGTGCAGGGTACAACCGTGCTTGAAAACGTTGCGAAAGAGCCACATATAGTTGACGTTGCTAACTTTTTGAACACTATGGGCGCAGATGTTAGAGGTGCGGGCACGGATGTTATTAAAATTCGTGGCGGCCAAGAAATGCACGGGTGCACCTATTCCATTATACCGGATCAAATTGAGGCCGGCACATATATGGTGGGCGCAACGCTAACAGGCGGAAATGTTCTAATAAAAAATATCATACCAAAGCATTTAGAGCCCATTACATCAAAACTTGAAAAAGCAGGCGCAACGGTTGAAGAGTTTGATGACTCCATACGCGTATACCGAACGGGTGATATAGAGCCGTTAAACATAAAAACATTGCCGCATCCGGGATTTCCCACAGATATGCAACCAATTATGACAGTTTTACTCACAATGGCGAAGGGAACATCAATTGTAACAGAGGGCGTGTGGGAAAACCGCTTTAGATATGTTGGCGAATTGATTAAAATGGGTGCAAACATACAAGTTGATGGCAGAGTTGCAGTTATTGAGGGCGTGCCTGAATTGTTACCGGCACCGGTGCAAGCGATGGATTTACGTGCAGGTGCGGCACTTGTATTGGCGGCACTTTGTGCAAATGGGGTTTCCGAAATTATTGATATAGACCATATTGAGCGCGGCTATGAAAACATAGTAGATAAACTTAAAGATTTAAATGTTGATATAAAGCGCATTGTAGTGCAAGATGGAAATGCTGTAAAAGCAATATAAAATATTTTAGCCTAAAAACACAGTGCTTGCTTTGTTTTTAGGCTTTTTTACGGAGATAATAATGGCTGAATTCACAATGCTCTATTCCGGCTCCTCCGGAAACTGCGCATTTTTTAAAGATGGCGAAGAATTTTTGCTTATAGACATGGGCAAAAGTGCAACGCTAACCAAAAAAAAACTTTTGCAGTTAAATGCACCGATCGACATGCTTTCGGGCATTTTAATAACGCATGAGCATGTAGACCATATTGCAGGGCTTAATGTTTTTTTAAAAAAGCACAATGTGCCGGTTTACGCAAAAACAAAAACGCTTGATTATTTGCATAACAAGCAATTGGTGCCGGTTAATGCAAAACTTATAGATATTAACCATTGTGAAATGCAAATAGGCAGTTTTGCGGTTAAGGCTTTTTCGTTGCCGCATGATGCGCAAGATTGTGCAGGGTACCGAATAACAAACAAAAGCGGTAAGACACTTGCGTATGCAAGTGATTTAGGCTGTGTGGGTGAAGATGTGTACAGCAATTTAAAAAATGCCGATATTGTTGCACTTGAGGCAAATTACAACTTAAATATGCTTGCTAACGGGTTTTACCCCGAATATTTAAAAAAGCGAATTCACTCGGATAAAGGGCATTTGCAAAATGAAGATTGCGCAAAAACATTGTTTAAATTACATATGGACGGATGCAATAAATTTGTGCTTTGCCACATTAGCGATAAAAACAATACAGCGGCACTGGCGCTGAAAAGTATAATGGCGCATTTTGCAGAAAAAGGCGTTGTGCCAAACAAAAATATCAATGTTATAGCGGCGCAAAGGCATGAGATAACGCCGATAACACAGCTGTAAGAGAGGGAATATGCAAAGCGTAACAATAATTGCAGTTGGCAAAATGCAGGCAGATTATTTTAAAAAAGCGGCAATGGAATATGAAAAAAGGCTTAGCGCATTTTGCAATTTGAATATTATAGAGATAGCAGAATTTACTGTGAACGAAAAAAGTACAAACGATAAATTGACACAAAAAGCGCTTGAAAACGAGGCAAAAAACATAATTAGCAAAATACCAAAAAATGCACTTGTGCTCTCTATGTGTATAGAGGGAAAAACACATTCGAGCGAGGGATTTGCGCAGTTTTTTGCAGATAGTGCACTGAAAGGCACATCGCACATTGTTTTTGTTATAGGTTCATCACACGGCTTGGCAAGTGAGGTGAAAAACATATCCCAAAAGATATCTTTTGGGAGAATGACATTTGCGCACCAATTGGCAAGAGTTATGTTGTTAGAACAAATTTATAGGGCGTTTAGTATATTAAACGGCACAAAATATCATAAGTAGTTGGAGTGTTATGAAAGCGTTACTATCACATTTTAAACATTTTTTTGCACAGCTTGTTTTAGGCCCCTTGTTTAAGCTGTCTGAAGCGGTGTTAGAGCTTTTTATACCGCTGTTAATGGCTAATATAATTGATATAGGCATTAAAAACAACGATGTAAACTATATAATTTCGCGCGGTGCACTTATGCTTTTGTTTGGTGCGCTTGGGCTTTTATTCGCAATAATTTGCCAGCATTATGCAGCTGTTTGCGCATTCGGTTTTGGCAAATCATTGCGGTTTGCGCTTTATAAGCATATTTTTTCGCTCTCTCAAAAAGAGCTTGATACATGCGGAAAAGAAACGCTTATAACAAGGGCAACAAACGATGTTACACATGTGCAAACAGGCATTAATATAGCAATTCGCCTTGCTATAAGGGCGCCGTTTTTAGCTGTGGGCTCTATTATAATGGCATTCATCATTAATGTAAATATAGGCTTTGTATTTTTGTTTTTTACACCTGTTATTTTGTTTTTTATATTTTTTATTATGAAAAAAACAGTGCCAATGTATAGCGACATTCAAAAAACACAAGACGATATGTCAAAAACTGCGCTTGAAAATATTGAGGGCGCAAGAGTTATAAGGGCTTTTTCTCGCACAGAGCACGAGCAGAAACTGTTTGAGGGGATATGCGATGATTTAGCAAATAAAAATGTGCTTGTTGGCAAAGTTTCGGCGCTTTTAAACCCTTTAACTTATGCGGCCGTAAATTGCGCAATTATAGGCATAATTTATTTGGGCGCACATTATGTTTATGCAGGCACTTTACTGCAAGGCGAAGTTATTGCGCTTGTTAACTATATGATGCAAACATTGCTTGCGTTAATTGTGCTTGCAAATGTAATTGTAATTTGCACAAGGGCAATTGTTAGCGCAAAGCGTGTTGCACAAATTTTGGAAATGAAAAGCAGCATAAAGCAAGTTGATATTAGTGAAACAGAAAAAGAAAATGAAGCTGTAATTAAATTTTCAGATGTGAATTTTCAGTATAACGAGGGCACAGAGCTTGCACTGAAACAAATTAACTTTGAGGTTTTGAAAGGGCAAACCGTTGGAATTATAGGCTCTACAGGCAGTGGCAAAACCACCATTGTTAATTTGCTTTTAAGAAGATATGACGCACACAGCGGTGAAATTTTAATTGATGGCGTAAATATTAAAAACTACACTTTAAGCAATTTGCGCAAAAAAATTGCTTTAGTGCCCCAAATTAGCCAAATGTTAAGCGGCACAATAAAAAGCAATTTACTTTTAGGCGATGAAAGTGCAACAGAAGAGCAATTTGATAAAGTGCTTGAAATTGCGCAGGCAAAACAGTTTGTGCAAAGCAAAAGCGGAGGAATAAACGCAGTTGTTAGCGAGGGTGGTAAAAACTTTTCGGGCGGCCAAAAGCAGAGAATAAGCATTGCAAGGGCACTTCTTTCAAAAGCGCCAATTTTAATATTAGATGATGCCACAAGCGCACTTGATTATGCCACGGATATGAAGTTTAGAAAAGCACTGAAAGATGAATGTGCAGGCAAAACAGTTTTAATGATAACACAAAGAGCGGCAAATTTATTGCAGGCAGATAATATTTTAGTGCTAAATGACGGTGAAATTTGCGGTTTTGCAAAACATGAGCAATTGCTTGTAAACTGTGAGGTTTATAAAGAAATTTGTGTTTCACAAGGCATATTAAACGCAAAGGAGAGTGTGAGCGTATGAACAAAAACACTTTAAAGCGTTTAGCAGCTTATGTAAAGCGCTATAAATTAATTTGTGCTATCGGCTTTGTTTGCGCTGCTTTATATGTTCTGTTTACTCTTTTAATCCCTGTTGTTATTGGCGATGCAATAGATAATATTATAGCAGAGCAAAATGTTAATTTTAATGCTGTTTTTGCAATGCTTTTACAAATTGGCTTTTTTGCGATACTCGCATGTGCTTCGCAGTGGCTTTTGTTTTTTTTAATTAGAAAACTGTGCGCTTATATAACAAGGGATATAACAAAACAAGCGTTTGATATTGTTAGCAAAATGCCGCTTGCAAAGTTAGATAAATATGCAAGCGGTGATATACAAAGCCGCCTTGTGAACGATGCCAATTTGGTTAGCGAAGGTGTTTTTCAAGGCATTGTGCAATTATTTCCGGGTGTGTGCACAATTTTGGGCACTCTTGTTACCATGCTTGTTCTAAACCCTGTTATGGCAATGGTGGTAGTTTTAATAACACCGCTTTCTATTTTTTTTGCTTCGTTTATGGCGAAAAGAACGTCGAAATATTTTAAAAGGCAGTCAGAGGCGCAAGGAAAATTATCTGCATTTATAAACGAAACACTGAATGCGCAAAGTTTAATACAAAATTGTGAAGCGCAAAATGCAATGTTTGAAAAATTAGACGAGCTAAATGAAGCCGCACGTGAGAGCGGCGTGAAAAGCACGTTTTATTCATCTGTAATTAATCCCGGAACACGCTTTGTTAATGCCGCACTATATGCAATTGTTTTGGTAATAGGCGCAACAACAGCGCTCAGAGGCGCTTTGAGCATTGGGCAATTAAGCATATTTTTAACTTATGCAAATCAATATACAAAGCCGTTTAACGAGGTATCGGGTGTTTTAACGCAAATGCAAAGTGCACTTGCAAGCGCACAAAGGCTTTTTGAAATAATGGACGTTGAATTAGAAAATGATAAACATGCCGTTAAATTTGCAAATACAGAAATAAAAGGGGATGTGAACTTCGAAAACGTTTGTTTTTCCTACACTGAAAAACCGTTTATCGAGAATATCAACATAGATGTTAAAAGCGGCGAGCATATTGCAATTGTGGGCACTACAGGTTGCGGCAAAACAACGCTTATAAATTTGCTTATGCGTTTTTATAATTTAAAAAGCGGAGAAATTTATGTGGATAGTGTTCCGATAAGCAGCATTGGAAAAAAAGAATTGCGCAGTAATATTGGCATGGTTTTGCAAGATACATGGCTTAAAAATGCGAGTGTAAAAGAAAATATTGCATATGGAAAAGCAAATGCAACAATGCAAGAAATAGAAAATGCGGCAAAGGCCGCTTATGCGCACAGCTTTATAAAGCGCTTGCCTGAGGGCTATAACACAATTGTTGCAAACACAGGCGGAAATTTATCCGCAGGGCAGCGACAACTACTTTGCATAGCAAGAATTATGCTCTGCTCGCCTGAAATATTATTGCTTGACGAAGCCACAAGCAGCATAGATACAAGAACTGAAATGCTTATACAAAAGGCGTTTGACAAATTGATGAAAGGCAGGACAAGCTTTGTTGTTGCACATAGATTATCCACAATAAAAAATGCCGATAGAATTTTGGTTATGGATAATGGGAAAATAATTGAGAGCGGAACACATGAGTGTTTAATTGCGCAAAAAGGCTATTATGAAAAACTGTATAAAAACAGTTTCGCATCGGGTTCAAATGTTTAGCCTTAGCCCTATAGAGAATAATTAGAGCATGCTTATTGCACATAAGTTTTTCGAAAGGTAAGGCTAAAGTTAATGCAGATGAATAGAAATTAAGAATAAAAAAACAGCCGATGTGAATTCACATCGGCTGAAGTTTTGGTTAAATTATTTATAGCAAAATTAATCGCTAACATAAGGCAAAAGTGCAACGTGGCGAGCACGTTTAATTGCAACTGTTAAAGCGCGTTGATGAAAAGCACAAGTGCCTGTAACACGCCTTGGAATAATTTTAGAACGCTCTGATATATATTTACGAAGACGGCTAACATCTTTATAGTCTATATTATCAACACGGTCTACACAAAAGCTGCAAACCTTTTTGCGTCCGCGCCTTTGTGGGCGCCCGCCGAACTTATTGTCGGCGCGATCTCTATCAAAAGCCAATGCTATTTCCTCCTAAATTTAAATTAAAACGGTAAATCGTCGTTGTCGCTCACAATAGAAAAGTCATCGGAGTTTCCGGCGGAAAAACCGCTAACAGCAGGCGCATCGTTGCGCACACTTTCCATGCTGCCGGTTTGTTGTGTGCTGTAATTTGATGAAGATTCTTTACCGCCTGCAAAATGAACATTGTCTGCAACAACTTCAAAAGCTGTGCGTTTATTGCCGTTTTTGTCTTCATAATTGCGTGTTTGCAAGCTGCCGTTAACAGCAATTAAACTGCCTTTATGAAAATATTTGCAAACAAATTCAGCTGTGCCGCGCCAAACAACAATGTCAATAAAATCTGCTTTTCGCTCTTCGCCTTGTTTAACAAAGCTGCGGTCTACCGCTATGCGAAAAGTGCAAGTTGCAATGCCGTTTGGTGTGTGGCGCAATTCGGGCTCGGCAACTAAGCGGCCCATTAAAGCAATTACATTCAGCATATTATTCAGCCTCCGTAACTTTAGGTTTAGCGGCAACTTGTGGGGCTTTAACAACTATTAAATAGCGTAAAATGCCATCTGTAATGCCGTAAACACGTTTTAATTCGGCAAGAAAATCGGGAGCACATGTAAAATTAATTAATGTGTAAAGGCCCTCTGTTTCGTCTTGAATAGGGTAAGCAAGTTTTTTCACACCCCACTCTTCAACACTTTCAATAGCACCGTTTTTCTCAATTAGAGTTTTAAATTTGCCAACTAATTTGGCGCTTGCCTCTTCATCAAGTTTTGTGCTTGTGATAATCATGGTTTCGTAAATTGTAGCCATTCTAATACACCTCCTTTTGGACTTTAGGCCGCTAATGCGGCAAGGATAGCTTGCCTTTAACTGCAAGCACTTAATTATATAATAAAAACCTGCAAATGTCAACACAAAAGCAGGTTTTTATTAGTGTTTTTATTGAAATTCAGCTTTTTTTGCAATTGCAAGTATGTGCGCCATCATTTCCGGAAGATCACCTGCAATTTTCGGTGGTGCTTTCACTGTTTGAATGTGATGAACAACTGCAAGTATGCTCACTTTTGCCATTATTTGAAGCGCACGCTTGGGCACTTGGGCAACCGATGCATTTGACACCTTTGCGCTTTTCTTTAACAATATAAATAATAACAAATGACACAATAGCCGCTATTATTAAAAACACTGCTAAATTAGCTAAAATAACATTTACCATAATAACACCCCTTTAAAACAATTACTAATAATATTAGGCGCTGTATAGTGTTTTTCTTGCAGAACTTTTCAGTTTGGCGGCAGATATTTTATTACCTTTTATTACAAAGTAAACCAAAATTGCCAACATAGCTGCAACAGCAACTAAACCGGGCAAGAAAGCTGTGCCAAAAGCACCTGTTGTTACAAGTGTGCCAATTTGGTAAACAAAGAATGCAACAACATAACCTGTACCGAATTGCAATGCGATACCGGCCCACAGCCATTTTTTGCTGTCCATCTCAGCATTCATAGCGCCAATAGCCGCAAAGCAAGGCGGTGTAAATAAGTTGAACATTAAGTAAGCCATTGCAGCAACACCTGTTAAGCCCATTGTAGTTGCAACATCAGAAGCGCCGCCAACAAGTTCAAGTGCGTCTGTGTCTATAAAGTTTGTAATACCATAAACAACAGCAAGTGTGCCAACAACGTTTTCTTTAGCAATAAAGCCGGTTACAGCGGCGGCGGCAAGTTGCCATACGCCAAAGCCCAAAGGAATTAAAAGGAAAGCAAATGGGCTTGCTATGCTTGCTAAAATGCTTGTGTTTTCTGCACCTTCGGCAACAGTTTCAAAGCTCCAGTTAAATGTTTGCATAATTTGAACTGCCATATTGCATAAAAGGATTATAGTACCGGCTTTAATAATAAAAGCTTTACCGCGTTGCAACATTGATATTGTAGCAAATTTCAAACTTGGAAGTTTATATTCGGGCATTTCCATAATAAAGAAAGATTTCGAATTTTTCTCACCGGTGATACGCACTATTAAAAGAGCACCTATAATTACTAAAGCAATACCACTGAAATACATAAGTGTGCTAACCCAGCCGGCACCGCCGAAGAATGCACCTGCAAAAAGTGCTATAACAGGAACTTTTGCACCACAGGGTATAAACGGTGCAAGCATAGCTGTTGTGCGTCTTTGACGCTCGTTTTTAATGGTTCTTGTAGCCATAACGCCGGGAATTGCACAAGCAGTGCCAATAACCATTGGGATTATGGATTTCCCTGAAAGGCCTACAAATTTAAGGAATCTATCCATAACAACTGCAACACGTGCCATATAGCCGCTGTCTTCTAAAAGAGCAAGCAGGAAGAACATAACCATAATTAGTGGTAAGAAGCCTACAACGGCACCAACGCCGCCAATTATACCATCAACTAAAATTGCACTTAAAATAGGTGAAACGCTTTCGCCTAAGCTGTCACCAACAAAACCTTGGAATGTTTCAATCCAAGCAACTAATGTGTCGGCGATAAACGGGCCCACATATGTTTGCGAAATGGTGAAAACAGCCCACATAATAAAAATAAAAATAGGAATACCCAAGAATTTATTAGCAATAATTTTATCCAATGAATCTTGAGCGTTTTGGCTGTTAGAGCTTGTTTTCCTTTTTTCAACTTGTGAAACAATGCCATTAACAAATTCAAAGCGTGCTTTGTCTGCAGCTGCGATACTTTTTTCATTGCTGTAATCAACATCCTTGGATGTGTAAGGAGCACTTTGTGTTTGCCCTACAAGTTCAATTGCTTTTGCAATTGCGTTTTTAATGCCCTCGTTTTTGTTGTCGGTAGAAACTGTGCCGAATACAGGGCATGATAATAATTCGCCTAATTTGTTTGTGTCAACTTCTATTTGCTTTTTAGACGATAAATCTTCTTTGTTTAAAGCAACAACAACGGGTATGCCTAATTCTAAAAGCTGTGTTGTGAAGAATAAACTGCGAGAAAGGCTAATTGAATCTACAATATTAATGATAACATCAATGTTTTCACCTTTTATGTATTCGCTTGTAATATTCTCCTCTGAAGTGTAGGCGCTCATAGAATAAGCACCCGGTAAATCAACAACTGTTACATCTGCCGTGCTGTTAAATTCCTTTTTTAAAGCTGCTTGTTTGCTGGCAACTGTCACACCTGCCCAGTTACCCACTTTTTCGTTACTGCCCGTAATAGCATTATAAATAGTTGTTTTACCGCTATTAGGGTTTCCTGCTAAAGCAATGCGCATGATATACCTCCTAAAATTGTTAGTTAAGTCTAACCATAGTATACAACTTTTGGCGAAAAAAATTACATTATTACATTTATGCATGCAGCTAAATCTACATCAATGCTGTAGCGCGCATCTTTTATTGAAACAATAAAATTTTCATGCAAAGTTGAAACAATTGTAATTTTTTCGCCTTCAAAACAACCCAAAGTTAGCAAAAAACTATCAAGTTCTTTATCATTAGTGTTTAAAGAGTGAATAGTATATTCTATTTTTGCCTCACCGTTTGATAATTTGATGATTTTTTTAGCCATCGTGTAAGTCCTGTTCTTTAACCGATGCACATTGTTTTTGTCTCGATTAAGTAGTTTAGTTTTAAAGCGAAGTTTCAAGTAAGTTGTGGTTAACTAACTGCTTGAATAAATATACCACAGTACGATATTTATGTCAATAGAAAAGCTTAAAAAATATTGAGCGCCTGCACATCTTTTATAAAATCTTCTGTTCGTATTTTTTTGCCGTTTGAATTCAAGTGGTTATTTGAGTTATAGAAAAGGCTTTCATGCATCATGCCTTCTTCATAAGAGCCAATCCAAGGAATGTTGCAATGCTCAATTAAATATTCTTCAAAATGCTTTATATCTTGCAAATTCTCGTTTTCAACAGCCAATCGATTAAAAGGTGCATAAGTTAAATATATTTTCACATCTCTTTCATCTGCCCATTTTTTTAAGCTGTTTAATTCATTTAAAACAGAGCGCTCAACAATATCTTCGTTTATAACATAAGTGTCGCCTTTAGTATATAAATCTGTGAGGATATTTTCGGGGTGCTCTATAATATAATCGCCATATTCATTAAAGTTAGCTGATGAATAACCGGCTTGCTTTGTATCAATTTCCATATCACTGTCATGTATGAAAAGTTTGCCTTTGGCATAGTGATAATAATTTAAAATTAAATGCGGAATATAAGAAAACGGAATAATTTCATACATATTATCGTGGTTTTCAATAGCTTGCCACACTGTTTGATAATCTACAATATTGCTATAAACTGAATTTTCTAAGGAGAGAACGATAATATCACCGGAATTTGCATAAGTTTTAATTTGCGAAACAAAAAAATCAAGCCCTAAATATGCAGTTGTTCCCATGTTGAAAACGGAGATATCAAACTGCTTTGAGATTTCTTCAGCTGATAAATTATATACAACATTGCTGCCGCCAACGAGCACCATTTTTTCTTCTTTAATTTCGCTTACTAAATCAAGTTTCATGCTGCTAACACCCATAAGCGAGCCTGTTGAAGTGGCAACAAAACTTTGCACATACACAAAAAATATTAAAAAAGGTAAAGTTAAACAAAGAATAAAAATCGCTAATTTTAAATAGAATTTCTTCATTTTACTCACAACTTTCTCTTAAAACTGAAAATATATAAATTCTGCAACAGTGCCGCTTGGTGCTGTTAAAAATGCTATAATAGCTATAAATGCAATTATATAGCTAATGGAATACCTTATATAAAACTTTTGAGCCGATAAAACGGTAAATGGTTCTTTTTTCTTATATAATAAACTATCATAGAAAAATAAAATGAACAAAGACAATGCCACCCTTGCCAGTTCACTTGCGCCAACACCTAAGGTTAACATAGTTTGCTTAAGGTTAACAAACGGGTTTGCCACTGCTTTAGGCAATTGAGAAAGCATAAAGGCGGCATCGGCAATAGTGTTTGCTCTGAATAAAATCCAACCAACACAAACTACAAAAAATATAAATATTACTCTAAATACCATGTAAATTTTAAGTTGCTCGTTTATTTTTAACTTGCGTTTAATTTTGTTTCGCAATTTCTCGCTTTTATCCTCTATCAACTGCGCAATAGCATGATAAAGCCCCCATAAAACAAAAGTCCATGCGGCACCATGCCATAAACCGCTTATTAAAAAAGTTATCAATAAATTTATCGCTTTTGCTCTTTCGCCTTTTCTACTGCCCCCTAAAGGTATGTAAACATAATCTTTTAAAAAGCTGGAAAGAGATATATGCCATCTTGCCCAAAATTCTCTTATTGATTTTGATAAGTAGGGAGTTTTGAAGTTTAGCATTAAATCGTAGCCAAATAGCTTTGCGCTGCCCCTTGCTATGTCTGAATAACCGGAAAAGTCGCAATAAATTTGCACTGCAAAAAACATTGAAGCTATTAAAATGCTCATGGGTGAATGACTATATACATCATTAAAAACAATATTGGCAAAGCCTGCAAAATAATCTGCAATGAACATTTTTTTAACAAGGCCGTAAACTATCATGCGAAGCCCCCAAGTTAAAGCGGCGGGCGTTACTGTTTGTTTTTTGTGAAACTGAGGTAATAAATTTTCTGCCCTTTCTATTGGCCCTGCCACAAGTTGAGGAAAAAAACTTACATATAAAGAAAAAATGCCTAAATGCCTTTCAGCTTGCATTTTGCTGTTATAAACATCTATAACGTAAGATAAAGTTTGGAAAGTGTAAAAACTAATGCCCACAGGCAGCATAACATTTATAGTAAAATCTCCCATTGGTAAGGATATTGAATTTAAAAAGGTGGCAACACTCTGTGAGAAAAAATTGAAATACTTAAAGAAAAAAAGCATGCCCAAACTTACTGCACAAGCAAAAAACAACCAACGTTTTTTAACAATAGCATTGGTTGCTTTTTCAATTTGCAAAGCAGAAACATAGGATGTTATTGTAGTGGTTAAAATTAAAACAATTAAATTGGCATTCCAACTCATGTAAAAATAATAACTTGCAACTAAAAGAAGGCACCACCTAAATTTGTGCGGTAGCAAATTATAAATTAAAAAAATAGTGGGCAAAAACACTATATACTGCCATGAATTAAATAACATTAAAACCTCTGTTTTTAAATAATTGCTTTATTGCTTTAAAGCATACAGCTTAGTATATCATTTTTTGCATGAATATTCAAGTATTGCCACCCAAAGCTCATTGAGAATAATTTGAAAATGTTTTTTATTTAGCCCAAAGCCCAAAAACTGCGGCAGTGCATCTCGTAAGGCAAAAGCCTTATTTCGTAACACTTTATTGTTTTAGAATTTTTGGCGTTATAAAAAAATTTGTGAACCTATTACACACAAAATTTTAATATCAAAACGGGCATGGTTTTCCATGCCCGTTTTGTGTATTAGTTAAATATTGCTATACTTAACAAACTTAGATTGTGCCGTTGTTATCTGCCCATTTATCTGTTAAAGCTAAAACGCTTGCTTTAAGGTCAGCATCAACATCTGTGCTTGCTTCTGAAGCTGCATAAGACCACTCAATCCAAGAGCCGTCGTAGTTATAAACTTCTTCAACGCCAAGTAGTTCTCTTAGAACCATCATTGTGTGAGAGCTTCTAACGCCTGATTGGCAGAAAGTGATAACTTTTTTGCCTTCAATTACATCGCCGTATAAAGCTTCTAATTCAGCAACGCTTTTTAGTGTTTTGTCTTCGTTTAAAGCATTAGACCATTCAATATGAACTGTGCCAACCATACCGCCTGTGCCGTAAGCGCCAGCAGAAGAACCGGTTTCTTCACCGTTATATTCGCCTTCGCTTCTTGTATCAATAACAACCCACTCTTCAGGGTTTTCAAGAGCTGCGATAACATCGTTGATGTCTGCGCCAAGCTCTTCAACATTCCACTCTGTTGCTACAAATTCGCTTTTAACTTCTTCGTCAGCTAAAGTAACTTGGTCGCCTGTGTCGTAACCTGCTTCTTTCCAAGCGTTTAAGCCGCCGTCAAGATATAAAGGCTCTAAACCAACAAGCTCTAATTGCCAGCCGAATCTTGTTGAATCGTGCATGCTACCTGTTGAATAAACGATAATAGTTGTATCTTCTGTAACACCTGCTTTAGAAAGCAAATCGTTCATTGTGTCTTGGCCTTTACGAAAGCCAGTAACATTTGCGCTGATAGCTTCTGTTGAATCGCCGCCTGAGTAATCAGGGCGCCAAACTCTGTAAGAACCATCGATAGGTGAGCTCTCGTCTGTTAGGGGAACAAGTGCTGTTGTGCCGTTTAAAACACCAATAACAACAACATCGCCGCCTGCGTCAATTAAAGCTTTTGCATCTTCAACTGAAATAAATTGTGTGCCCTCTAATTCGTCTGCAACAACTTCTTCAGCAGGAGCTTCTGATGTTACTTCCGAAGTAGGTGCTGCTGTGCTTTCCACAGGTGCTTCAGTTGTAGTGCCGCATGCTGCAAGTGTTAATAGCATTGTTGCTATTAGTGCGAAAATAAATACTTTTTTCATAACTTTACCTCTCTATAGTGATTGATTATTTTAAAAAGGAAACCCTTTTTAATCCATTTTAATGCCTTTTTTCTTTGCTATGTATTTGGGGATTAGCGAAATTAAGAATAGAACAACACCCGCAACTGCGAATTGAATTAATAGTTGAACAGACAAACCGTTAGTTGCAATTTCACCGGCTAAGAATGCATAAATGAAAGAGCCGGGAGCCATTGTTATTAATGAAACAATTGCAAATTGAGCAACACTTACAGATGTTATACCATAAGCATAGTTTTGAACATTGTAGGGGAAAGCGGGCACAAGCCTTGTTAGGATTAAAAAGCTTGTTCCGTTCTCTTCAAAACCGCTCTCAATTTTTTTGAAAATGGGGTTGTTTTCGAATTTGCTTACGATAAAACCACGTGCAATATATTTAGCAATTATAAATGCAACAGTTGCGCCTATGGTAGCACCGATTAATGATAAAATTCCTCCTAAAATAGGGCCAAAAGTTATGCCGGCAACAATTGTAAATGCTGAACCGGGTATCATAAACACGGCAACCACAATGTAAAGAAGAATGTAGGCGATATAGCCTATAAAGCCAAGTTCGGCAAACCATGTTTGCAAAGCGTCAATATCTGTTAAAAATGAAATTAAACCCGATTGATAAAGTGCAAATACTATACCTGCAATAACTAACAAAATAATAAGTATTTTAACTATGTTAATTTTTTTCTTAGGGGCTTTTGCAGTTTCAGGTGTAGCTTGCTGGCTTGAAACTTCTGCGTTGTTTTCAATGTTTTCTGGTTTGTTGTCCATAATAAAACTCCGTTCCGCCGCATAAGCGGCATAAATAATAATTGAATTTTAAATGTGCAAAAGCACTAAATAAAATAATGTAATGCACATTTAAAATAAAATGCTGAAATTGTATTGTTTTGCAGGTAAGTGTTAATTACCCTTTCATAATGCTTTTAATGCCCATTTTAGTTTTAAACCTGTTTGTCCAAGCCGCCATTGTTTGCGACAATGTATCCACAGGTGGGGTATCACCTTTCATAACAACATCGCCGTAAACCAAATCTAAAATATGCCAAGCGGGTGCGCCGCCCATAAGCATAGATTGACGACATGCTGCGCAATATGTAACAACTTCTTTAGTTGGGAAATCGCCAACACGCCTTTCCATAACACGCTTTGCAATTTCCGGGTTTGCGGGCACAACCATGCCACCAAAACCGCAACATCTTGTTGTTTCTCTGGTTTTTTCAGGCTCTACAAATTTATAGCCAAGTTCTGTCATTATCCAGCGAATGCCGTCGTGTATTTTTGCATAAGGCCTAACAGAACATGAATCGTGCATAGAGAATACAACGTCGCTATCTTTTGCTTTATCTTTTAAACCTTCGGGCAGGCCAATTTCGGGGAACAAAGCCCAAAGAGATGTAACTTTGATGTCGGGGTTTAAGCTCATTGTTTTATAACAGCTTTGGCAAGCAACAATCAACTCGTCAACACCACAATCTTTAAGGTCTTGACAAAGGCCGTCAAATCTCTCGTGGAATTTATCCTCTTGGCCAATAGCTTTAGTTGGTTTGCCGCAACATTTTTGTACCACAGATAAATCCGGGTAAACTTTTTTAAGGTGTTCAATTGTTTTCAACACTAATTCAGGGTTATACGATGAAAGCGCACAACCGCCTAAAAATCCTTTTCTTCCCATTATTTTTTGCCTCCTTTTAACCTAACTGTAAACAGTTTAGAGAACCCTAAAAGTTGATGCATATTTATAGCACCATGGCCTTTCATTGGCGAATTGTGTTTTGGGTCAGCTTTAACAAAATCTTTGCGAATTGCACCGAAAAGCTCTGCGAACTTAAATTCTTCGGGGCAAACTAAAGTGCATTGGTCGCACATATTGCAAGAATAGGGGACAACAGCGTCCATCTTTCCGGTTTTAATAAACGCATCAAACAGTGCGCCGGGGTATTCCATGTATTCTGTCATCATAATGCATTCTGCCATGCATTTTTTGCACTCGCATTTTAAACAACGTGATGCCTCAGCTTGAGCTGTTTCATCATCGAAGCCGAAATCACATTCATCAAAAGTTTTAATGCGTGTGGCAACGTCCATTTCACTTGTTGTTTTGCGTGGTAAATCTTGAACATCTTCAGGAAGTGGGATTTCAAGTTTTGAAACAAAGGCAATTTCTTTATCAAATTCTCTGCCCTCGGTTAATTCTTTGCCATCTAAATAAAGGTTGATGGATTTAGCCGCTTTTCTACCCAAAGCCATAGCCTCAACAACGATATTGCTGCCTGCGCTGTCGCCGGCTACAAAAACGCCTTCAATTGAAGTGGCAAGTGTATCTTTATCAACAACATATCTTCCGCCACGGCCTTGCTCAAGAGCGCCGTCGGTAACATCTTGCACAAGTTGCCCTGTTGCAAAAATTAAAGTATCGCACTCAATTGTGCGCAAATTGCTCTCATCGTATGTGGGGTTAAAATTACCCTGTGCATCGAAAATAGAAACAACGTCGCGAATAACAGCACCGGTTACTTCACCGTTTTCGCCCACAATTTCTTTCACACTGCATGCACAGTTAAAAATAATGCCCTCATCGTGTGCGCCGTGTTGCTCGTGCATACTTGCAGGCAATTTTTCTTCACTTTCAAGTGCCACTAAGTTAACTGTTGTTGCACCTAAGCGCAGAGAAGTTCTTGCGCAGTCCATAGCAACGTCGCCGCCGCCGATAACAAGCACTTTTTTGCAGGGAACTTCTGTTCTTTCTTCAAGTGAAGCAAGTTTTAAGTAGTCTACCGCATTTGTGATGTTTTTCAAATCATCGCCGGGTGTTGGAATTAAAGAGCCTTTGTGTGCGCCGTTTGCAACAACAACCGCATCATATTGGCTTTGCAATTCTTTGAAAGAAATATCTTTGCCAACTTCAACGCCCATTTTAAATTCAACACCAAGCATTTCAAGGTATTTGTATTCAAAATTAATAATATTTCTTGGAAGCCTATATGCCGGAATACCAACATACATCATGCCGCCGTAAACGTTTAATTTCTCATAAATAACAACGCTGTGGCCTTCCTTAATAAGGTCAATTGCGGCTTGTGCGCCCGCAGGGCCTGCGCCTATAACAGCAATTTTTTTGCCAGTTGCAGGGTTTTTGCTTAAATCCCAAAGCTCTTCTTTATCCTCTTTATCGGCTACATATCTTTTTAAAGCCGCAATAGAAATAGGTTGGTCATATTCTTTACACCTTCTGCAATCGCTTTCGCAAGGATGCGCGCAAATTCTGCCAAGGCTACCCGGTAAAAATAGTTTTTCTCTTATTTTTAAAAGCGCATTTTTTGTATCGCCTTCTTTAATAAGGTTAACATAGCCAATTGCATCTGTGTGCATAGGGCAAGCGGTTGTACAATAAGCATGTTCATGCCCCTGACATTCCTCGGCTATTTTTTTAGCTTGCTCTAAAACATTATCGCTAAATTTCAATTTCTTTCCTCCTAATTAAAATGTTTGAAAATATAAAGCCCACAATGCAAAATTATGCAAAGAGGGCAAAATTTTTTTAATAAATTATAATAATCAATTCTAAATTTTAGTTTTATGTAAAATTAAAGTTGTAATATATAATAAAAACAGCAAAAACCTGAAAATTAAATTATTAAGTAAAGTGCCCAATCATCCTGTTGATTTTATCACAAAAACAAAAAGATGTCAATGCGTTTGAAAAGAAAAATTGTGGAAAAATGGTGAATATAGCAATTGATTGCAGCTTAAATTCTATGTGCAAAAACAAAAAAGCCAATGAGGTTGTAATTGTTTGGAAATACTTGTATAATGGCATTATTAAAAAATAACAAAACACCGTTGAAACATGTGCAATAAACGATAATTGAAAGGGGCAAAGATTATGGCGAAATACTCAACAAAAAAAACTGTATTCGACACTTTGATTTTTGCATTTTTAATTATTGTTGCCACAGCTTTTAGCAATACAAATTATATGCTAATTACACAGAATTTGTTTTTAAACTCAATAGGCTTCATGCTTTCAATTTGCATATATATTGGGCTTTATTCTTATTGGATTATCAGCGTTTACACAAGGATAATGCAAAGCCAAGTGCGAAATTATCTGATGGTTATAGGAGCAAATATAATTTTTTGGATAACAATCCGCACAATAAAATGGTCAGCATTTGAATTTGTGGCTTTTGGCGATAGGCTTTTGTGGTATATGTATTATATACCCATGATTATGTTAACATTATCATTTTTCTTTATTTCACTTTGCGTTGGTGAAAATGAAGAATATCGCCCAAATAAGAAATGGAACTTGCTTTATATACCGGCAATAGCTCTTGTTGTAGCTGTTCTCACAAACGACATGCATTTGCTTGCATTTGACATAGATATTACCACTCATGCTCATGGTAAAGATTATAGTCACGGGCCTGTTTATTACCTTGTGTTGCTTTTTATTCTCGGTATGGTAATTATGTCGTCTATTATAATTGTGCGAAAATTCAGTGCATCAAAAAATGCAAGAAAAAAAGTTTTGTGGCCGGCTTTAGTTATAACAGCTGCAATAGTATATACTGTTTTATACATAATAACTCCAAATTACGGCATAGGGCACTTGCTTGATTTAACCGTTTTTGGGTGCACTATGGCTATTGCACTGCTTGAAACGTTTATAAGAACAGGGATAATTCATTCGAATATGGGGCACAGTGCATGCTTTGCAACGGCAAATATAAGAGCGCAAATTTTAAATAGCGAGGGCGACGTTGTTTTTATATCTGAAAATGCGCTGCCAATTGCAAAAGAAGAATTTGAAGTGCTCAAAAGAGATAAAAGGGCCACTTTCAACTCAAGCACTATCACACAAATAGCGCAAATTCAAGGTGGCTATGTTGCGTGGAACAGCGATGTTTCACAGATAAGAAATATGATTAAAACCTTGCAAAAATTAAATGGTAAACTTTATAAAGAAGTGGATATTTTAACATTTGAAAACGAGCAAAAAAGCGAAAATGCAAGGCTGAATAAATTAAATGATTTACATGGCATTATGCTAAAAGAAATTTTGCCTTTAAGCGAAAAAATAAAACTTGATATTGAACAGGGCGATAGAACACAAATTGAGCTAAAACGCCTATTGTTTGAAACGAGCATAACATCAATATACATAAAAAGAAAAGTTAATTTAATTTTAACAGAGCAAACAGAAAAATGCATTTGTGCCGAAGATATGCGATACTGCTTTTTAGAATCGTTTCAATTGCTTAGGCTTTATAACATAACTTGTGCTATAAATATAGTGAACAACCAAAATTTGAGCCTTAATGCAGCTATGGCAAGTTTTGATTTATATCAAAATATTATTGAAAGTGCTAAATACAATTTTTACGCAGTGTATGTAACATACAATTTTGATGAAAAAAACATGATGTTTACAGTGCAAATTTCAAAAGATGCCAAATTGCAACACAGCGATTTTGTCATTGATAAAATTACTGCACAAAAAGGTGAAATTAAGTTTTTGGATGAAACCGACAGCTATTATATTTCGCTTGTAATGCCCAAATAACATAGTTAAAACACAATAAAAAAAGTGAAAGGGGAGAAAAATTTGACATTTTTGCTTTTAAATGATATAGCGAAAGCTTTTATAATAACGCTGTGTATACTGAGCACAATGCTAATATTTATTGCGTTTATATTTAGCATAGCAGGGAAAAGCAAAGGCCATCACATAGCATTGCTCTTTGTTTTGTATGTTATCAACATTTTAAATTATGCATCACTTGTGCATTTATATAAAATAGGTAGGGTAAAATATAATACTGTGGATATTGATGTATACCCTGCTATTAATAATTTGCCTTTTTATTTGCATATAATTTTTTTTGTAATAATTATTGTTGTGGCTGTGGTTGCACTGTTTAAAATATATAAAAGAAGCAAAAATGCAATTAACACTTTTTCTGTAAAACAGGCGCTTGAAAATTTACCCACGGGCATTGCTTTTATGCAAAACTCTCAAAAATTGATGTTATCTAACCACATTATGCATAATTTGTGCAAAGAACTTACAGGGAAAATTTTGCGCAATGCCGAAGATTTTTGGCAAGAGTTGCAAGTTTTGCAGCGTCAAGACAATTGTATGATAAAAGGAAATGAGCCTGCATTTATTTTGAAGAGTGGCAATATTTGGCAATTTTCGAAAAAAACGTGCATAATTGAAGGCGATAGATATCAAGAATTTCAAGCAACAGACATTACGGAGCTATATAATTTAAGCGAGAACACCCGCAAGGTTAACGCAAAACTTATGCAGCAACACAAAAGGCTAAAAGAGCTTGCTAATATTATTGAAGATAATGTGGAAAGCCAAGTTGCTGTAAATATGAAAATTAATTTTCACGATAAGTTCGGTAATCTTTTAACATTGACAAAAAAGACGCTTAGAGAAAACGCAAATGTAGATGAAGAAAGGGCTCTTGTCGATTACTGGGGGAATTTAAATGATGTTATTAAAGAGCTGTCAAGCAATGATAGGCAAAATTTATCATTAGAGCAAATTATGCTTTTTGCAGATAAATTGAGTTGTAAAATAGTTTTAAGCGGTGAATTGCCAACAGATAAACACAATAAACTTACAGTACTTTTGTGCATTAATGAAATGCTTAAAAATGCTTATAGGCATGCCGAGGCACAAGAGATAATAGTTGAGATAACACAGACAGATAAAATAATTGAGCTTAAAATACAAAATGAAACGGAAAACGAATTGACGCATATTAACGAGGGCAGCGGCCTTTTGGGGTTAAGGCGAAGAATTGAGCAAGCGGGCGGCACAATGAAAATGATTTGCGATGAAGGTGTTAGCATGTTGGTAACGCTAATAAAAGAGGAAGATATTGCACGTTGACAAAATTTGGTTAACAATATTGCGTGGCTTTGAAAAAACGAAATGCAAAAGGAGAAATATCCATGTACAATGTGATGATTGTAGACGACCAGAGCAGTTCTCATGCTTTGATGCAATATGCTATTTTAAGAAGTGAGGGAAAATATAAAATAACCAAAGCGTTTTTTGATGCAAGCAGAGTAATAGACGAGTTGAGATACGAGCCGGTTGATTTAATACTTATGGATATACATACACAAGGCAAAGAGAACGGAATTCAAGTTGCGGCAAAAGTGAAAAAATATTACCCGAACATAAAAATAATTATTTTAACTTTTGTTTTGCAAAAAAAATATATTGAAGCGGCAAAAAATGCAGGCTGTGAGGGGTTTTGGTATAAAGACCATGCAGATATGGATTTGCTTAAAGTTATGGACGGCGTTATGGAAGGCAAAATTTATTATCCCGAACAGCAGCCTGTTATTAAAATAGGCACAGCAAAAATTTCAGATTTCACACCTAAAGAGCTTGAGATTTTGCAGGCAAAAGTAAATGGGCGTTCCAATGAAGAAGTGTGTGAAATACTAAACATAAAAAGCAGAACATTAGACACACACCTAAGTAATATAAAAAACAAAACAGGATATGGCAATTTGCTGAAATTGGTTGCAGATGTAGCCTCGAAAAAATTTATTATTACAGGTGAAGATGATTTTTGATATGTGTTAATGAAAGATAGTTTTTTTAATAAAAATTTATCATTACTTTTTGCGCATTTTATTGAAGCGTGAAAAAATTTTTATTGTAATTATTGTGAATTGGAAAAATTAGGTCAGGCTTAAACGCCTGCCCTAATTTTTTTTGCATTTTTTAACAAAAAAATTGAAAACAGCGGAAATACACGATGTTTTGATGTTTTATAATTGCTATATTTTTATTGAAACATTTCTTATGAAAAAAGTTTGCAATTGCAATTTCACTTGCAACTTAAGGAAAATTACAGTTGCACGGTTATAAAAACACCTAATAAATTGAAAACATATAAACGGAGATGTGATGTGAAAAAAATTATCCGTTTAACTTTAGCACTTAATTCTTAATGGCAAGGTAAAAAACTAACAGCTAATGCTTCATAGCACGACAGTGAAGTGTTAAGGAGGTGGCGAGATGAAAACGATAGCGGTTTACATACAAAATAGGCTGCTATCATCCGGTATAACACATGCAATAGCCGCAAAAAATAAAAATGCGAAAATAGAGATAATACCGGGTGTTGAAAACTGCATATCAGTATGTAGAAGTTGTAATGCAAATGTGTTTCTTGCGGAGTTGAGGGATTATTTTCCGCTAACTTTAGATGATTGGCTGCTTAGAGTTGAGCAAATAAAACAATCTGTTCCCAAATGTAAAATTGTTCTTATAGTGGATGAAGAAAGTTTTCCGAAATCGGCAAATGTGGCAAATTCAGCATTTAAAAACGCTGAGATAGATATGTTTTTGTACAGCTCCTCAGGGCTTAATTATCTTGTGGATATGGTTTTAAACTTGTAAAAAACACAAGAATTAAATATAAAAAAATCAAATTATGTATTGGAGGATATTATGGCTAATTGTAATAATTGCGGTTTTGAACTTGCGCAGGGTGCTAAATTTTGCGACAATTGCGGAGCTAAAACCGAGCAAGCAAACCCAAATGCACAAATGCAAAACCCAACTTACCAAGCAAACGAAAATGTTCAAGAAAGAACAAATGAACAGCAAAATAATGCGGGGCAAAATTTTGCGCAAGCACCTGTACAAGCAAGCACGCAAATGCCTGCGCAAGGTAATGCACACTTGCCGGCACAGGGAAGTTTTAACGCAAGCCCTGTGCAAGGGCAAATGCAACAGCCTGTGCAACAAACGCCTCAAAGCAAAGCTAATGTGAACCCCTATTCAGTGCAAGCGCCCATGGGCAACCAACAAGTGGCGCAACACCAGTATGCACAGCCACAGCAAAATGCCCAAACACCAACACAAGCATACGGAACTGCGCCTAATGCACAGCAACCTATGCAACCTCAAATGCAACAACCTATGCAACCTCAAATGCAACAACCCATGCAACCTCAAATGCCCATGCAAAACCAATATGGCGGCGGCGTGGGTGTAGCAACAAAGCCAAAAAAACCAAGCCCTATTATTTTTGTGGGCTTAGGCGTTGCGGCTTTAGTTGTTGTAATTGTAATTATTGCTTTAATATCAAGCTTGTTTTCAGGTGGTTCAGACGACCCGAATATAGGTGTTTGGACAGCTGATGAAATTACCATGATGGGCATAACAATGAGCCCCGAGGATATTTACCCCGATGGCATAAATTTGGAATTGAAATCGGGCAATAACTGCACATTAACCTTTGATGGTGATGATTATAACGCAGATTATGAAATTGACGGCACAACCTTTACCTTAGTTGACGGCAGCGATGAATTCCCCGGCACAATTAATGGCAATGAAATAACAATAACAAATTTGCTCAATATGGGTATTGATATCAAATTTGTTAAAGATGATTGGAGCGGCGAAGATACAAACGGAGCAGGCGCAGGAGCTGTTATAGATGAAAATAACCTAACAGGTAAATACATACTTTCAAGCATGACAACAGCGGGCGTAGTTATGAATTATGACGCTCTACAGCAAACAGAAATTGAGATGACACTTGAAATTACAGGCGAAGATGCAACGCTGAACGCCTATGGCTCATCATCAGATGTTGAGCTTGATACATCTGCAAAAACAATGCTGTTACAAGGCATTGTAATGAGCTATGTTATAGATGGTGAAAATATAGTGGCCTCAGGCGATAATGCAGGCCATGAATTAGTTTTTGTATTCACATCCGAGAATAGTTCTATTTGGAGTGATACCTCCGGAGGCGGAGTGAATGCAACAGGCTTTATTCCACCGGGCTACGGTGCAGCGCAAACAATGCCGGTTGAAACACTTTCAAATCCATCTGATTGGTATGGCACTATCACCGTTAGCGATTATACAGGCCCATATGCAGATGATATGGCAGGCGAGCATGAGGCGTGGGGCTTTATTGGAAGTGATGAGCAAGGAGATTATTTTGAAATTCTGGTAGAGGGTATATATACCGATACAAACTTAATTTTATCCTACGATGCAGAGATTCATGATTACACATTCTTCCCACTTGAGGGTGGTACAAGTTGGATATTCGATAGGAATTTAATAGAGGAAGATTATACATGGTATACCCCAACTTTAATTAACGGCATACTAACAGCAACTTATTATTATGAAGATGAAGATGAAACCTTTACATTTGTGTATGAACTTGCACAAATAGTTGATGAAAGTGGGGCACAAGGCACGCAGAACACAGAAAGCACCACAGGCGGCACACAGGAAAATGAACCTGAACCGGCACCCGAACCAACACAAGTTGCGGCAAGCATGACAATGGATCAATTGCGTGACATATATCTTGCAATAGGTGATCTTAGCATTGATGACAAATATGCATTGACATATGAAGTAGTTAAAGAGCGTTACTTTGGCGGCGTTGATGGAAATATTACAAATCAAGGGGATACCTTTGTATCTTATCAATGGGTTTCGGTAGAATCGGAAACTTCGTTATTGAATATATCTTTTGATACGGACGACGGCAGTGAATTTACATACAAATCAATGTCTATCAACAATATTGATTATGAATAAAATAGTATTAAATGGAGGTTTTTGTTATGACTGTCAGTTTTGATATTTTGCCAAATTCCTTAAGCGAAATTAGCACGCTTGTAAATGCCGGTTTAACAAAACCTGAAAAAACGTGCGCACTGTTTATGTGTGCGGTTAATATGCTGGCACAGAATTTGAACGAGGGTTTGCAGGCAATTGATTTGCTTAAAGGCCCACAGCCGTTATCTGCACACGACAAAGCGTGGTTTAAAGACAGAATAAGTGATAAAAAGCATTTGGCAATGGCATATTTTAACGGTTCAACACCTGAAAACAATTATACGCCCACAAAACCTTATACGCTAACATTCACAGAAGATCCACGTCCGCAAGACTGTGAAGCGGGGTATATCAGCCTGCAAATAAAAACGCCGGCATTCGATAGCCCGAGATATTTGAAATTGAGGCAAAAAGACGAAAACTGGTATATATGGGACGTTAACAGCATTATGATGGGCGTTAGAACACCAAAACAAGATGACCCTTGGGCATAAAAATACATAGAGAAAGGAAAATTGTTATGGGATTATTTGATAAAAAATATTGCGATGTATGCGGAGAAAAAATAGGGCTTTTGGGCAATAGGAAATTAGAAGACGGAAACCTTTGCAAAGATTGTGCGGGGCAACTTTCACCTTTTTTCGATGACAGAAGAAACTCAACTGTTGATGAAATAAAAGAGCAGCTTAGCTACCGTGAAGAGAACAAACAAAAAGTTGCACAGTTTAACCCCACAAAAGTTATAGGTGGCAGAAACTTAATTTGCATTGATGAAGATAACCAAAAGTGGCTGTTTTCACGCACAAGAAAATGGAAAGACAATAACCCCGATATAATTGATTTTTCGCAGGTTACAGGTTGCGAAGTTGATATTGACGAGCACCAATATGAAATATATAAGAATGATAAACCGGGCGAGCGTGAAAGCTACAACCCGCCACGCTATAAGAAATCTTTCGATTTTGACATCACAATTTATATAAATTCACCATGGTTTGACGACATTAAATTCAAACTTAACGATGATGATATAGATAGCCGTTTTTCTGCGGAATATAAAGAGGCAGAGCGTGATGCGAAGGAAATTAAAAGCACATTGATGGGCCTAAGAGAGCAGCACCGTGAGGAAGTTGCACAGGCAAATGCCCCGAAAGTTGCCATTGCTTGCCCTAATTGCGGCGCAACAACAACGCCCGATGCAAGTGGTTGCTGTGAATTTTGTGGCGGCGCTTGTTGAAAATGAGCAGAAAAAAAGTGGCAGGCATTGTGTTGGTTGCTCTTCTTGTCATAGCGGTAGTGGTAATTTCAATTACATATTACCAAATTGATGTTATTATGAGTGAGGGAGAAACTGACATGGTAAATAGGGATAATTACATTTTAATGTCGTTTGAACTAAGGGAAAGCAGTGGCAATGCGATGGTAGAAGGCGATAGCTATTCGCAGTCGTTTCGTTTAAGTTTCGAGAGCATTTACATAGACACACCGCAAACAGACGGCTATAAAAGAATATCACTTGATGAGATAAACCGCAAGAATTTAGAAGCAGAACTTTTGGTGCTTATTGAAAAACACAGCCTGCAAGAATGGAATGGCTTTGATGAATATTTAGAAGTAATGGATGCAAGCGGCGGCTTTTCGTTTAATGTAACATACAAAGATGAAAGTGAAATTGTTGCAAGCGGTGGCTTTATGTATCCCGATAATTACGATGTGGTTTTCAGTGAAGCCAAAGAAATATTTTTGAAATATAGCTTGTGAATAAAGGGTAGTGTTTAGCACAAAAAATTAGCTTTATGAAAAGTTTTTTAAAACGCAGGGCAAAAAATGTTTGGGGTTTTAGTTTTTTGTGATAATATTAACTTAAATTACTCGTAAATTATAAATAATTAGGGATGCAGAAATGTATCCCTAATTATTTAAGGTAAAAATTTTTTTAGAAATCTTTAATTTGTTTTTAACTTATTATGATAATGAGGTGTGAAATGAAAAAAGCATCAATAATTGTTTTGATAGCTTTCTGTTTACTTTTAAGTGCCTGTGGCACAGGCGAAAATGCAAGCGGTGTTAATTCGGCACTTTCCAAATTAACAGGTGCTATGCCGCAAAGCAGTGAGCAAGGCGCAGAGCAAAGCAATGCCACAGTAAACTATGAAAATATACTTAAAGATGTTATCGGTGAGGAGTATTTTGAGGGCAGAGCTATAATGAGAGCTGAAAACGAAGAAATTTTTGGCGAAATGTGTGCTGTTTTTCAAGTGGGAATAAACACAGATGAGCGCTTTACAACAGAGGAATGGCTTGCAGTTTCTGCCGCCGCCAATGTGTATAAATATGATGTAGCACTCGATGTGTGGGAAAGCTTTAGCGCCACTGAACAGCAAGGCGAACAAGCGGTAAATGTAAATGTTTCAGTTGGAGATTGCATTTATGCGTTAAATGAAATTTATACTGCTGAATTTTCAGCAGAATATTATAATGAAGCAGATATGGTTAAAAATGCTGTTTACGAGAGCGAAGAGGCTTTTAATAATGGTGATGCGCCTGCATTGCTGATTAATTTAAACGAAGCTGTGCCGGATGGCTATTTCCACGACCCATTATCAATTTCTTACTTGCCTGTGTATAGTTTTAGCAGCAAAGAAGAAGTGCTGGAACATTTTAGCCTCTATTTCACACAAAATGTAATAAATGAGTTAAGGCTTAGCATGGAATATGATTTTTTAGAGTTTGATGGCGAATTACATTTAGCGAGAGGCGGCATGGGCTACGGCACATATACTATAGATTTTGATACAATAGATTATACAAATATGCAACATAACAAGCTAATATTAAACATGCTTTATTTGGGTGAGTTTACCACGGATAAAACACTTGTTGAATTTGCCGAGGATGACGGATATTTGAAAATTGACAGCTATAATTATTTGCTGATGTATGACTTTTTTAATTTAAACCGCAGTTGGGAAAACATACAAGTTCCGGATTTTCTTGCATTTGCAAAAGGAAATAATTACCCCACAGCTATTGATGATTTAAAGACAAGCGAAACTGAAATTGAAAGATACATAGTGGATTATTTAGGCGATTATTACGAAGTTTTGCCGGAATATGTAAAATTGCTAACGCTATTGGGCTTTGAAGTTATAATTGACGGCTATGAGGGTTTTTATAGTATGGAAAAAATTATTGACGGCTATTTAATAACAGTTAACGCATATTATATGAATGAACAAGATGGCGTTACAGTGGAGCTTATAAGGCAATAAGTGAACCGGAGAAAACCGCAATATTCGGCACTTGTCATTCCGCCTGTAATGGAGAAATCCGCACTTTGTGCCTTGAAAAAGCAGAGGGTTACGGATTCCACCACTCGCTAAGTGTCGTCACTTACGTGGCGGTTGCTCGTTGGCATTAGCACTGCGGTGCGTCATCGACTTCGCTCGGAATGACAAACAGTGCTAAAGGTACAACTTGTATAAATAGCAATATAAAGCACCCGATAACTTTTTGTTATCGGGTGCTTTCAAATTAATATAAAACTATAAAGTACGCTGTTACATCTTCAAGCTTTTGGCTAAAAAACATGTTCAAATTAATTCTAATGAAAAACTGCTAATTATATTTTTATTACCACTGAATTTTCACACTAAATATTAATTATTGAATTGCCTAAATCATCAAAAAAAACTACTATGGTATCGCCTTGGGCATAATCCATTCTGCCCCAAATATAGTGGCTTTTGCAATTAAACTCTTGGCCGTCATCAACATATTTATAGTAGATAATAAATGGTGAACTGCGCCTATATTTAACACGCTTTTTATAAACTACTTTTTCTACTGTGCCATTTGTTTTATTTGCATTTTCAATTAAATTTTCGTGCAATTTCTCTTCTTTTTCATTCTTCATTCTAAAATAAACAAAGAACCCACAAAATATAACACCTAATATGCAAAAAATTTGCCCTGTTAAAACAGTGTTTTGAACTTGTGAGTGCTCAGATGGCTGTAAAAAGCCCGAAACGCTTAAAATACCAAACGCTAAAAATAATATGCTAACGCATAAAAACACTCGTGCTGTTAATTCACTTTGATATTTTGGATAGTTCATTAATGCTCCTTTACCTCTGCGGCTATTTCCTCGCCCATTTGCTTACAGCCAATTAAAGTGCAGTTTTCGCTTTGAATGTCCGGTGTGCGAATATTTTTGCTAAGTACTCTATTAACTGCACTTTCTATTGCACTGCTCTCTTCATGCATACCAAAGGAATATTTTAACATCATGGCGGCAGAGAGCACAGTGCCTATGGGGTTAGCTTTATCTTGCCCTGCAATATCAGGCGCCGAGCCGTGAATGGGCTCGTACATGCCGCAAGTGCTATCGCCAAGGCTCGAAGATGGTATCATGCCGATGCTACCTGTAATCATGCTCGCTTCGTCTGTTAAAATATCGCCAAACATGTTTTCTGTAACAATAACGTCGAACTGCGAGGGGTTTTTAACAATTTGCATGGCGCAGTTATCAACAAGCATGTGCTCAAATTCAACATCGGGGTATTCGCTTGCAACTTCGCTGGCAACTGCTCGCCATAGGCGGCTTGTGTCTAAAACATTTGCCTTGTCTACACTTGTTAGCTTATTGCGGCGTTTTTTTGCCGTTTCAAAGCCGGTTTTTACAATGCGCCTTATCTCGCTTTCGCTATATGGCATAATATCGGTTGCTTTGCGCTCTCCGTTAATAACTTCTGTATTATGTTCGCCAAAATAAACGCCGCCCGTTAGCTCGCGCACAACCATAAAATCAATGCCTTTTTCAACAATGTCGCTGCGAAGTGGGCTTTCGTGTGCCAATTGTTTTAATATTTTCGCAGGGCGCATGTTAGAATAAAGCCCCATGGCTTTTCTTATTTTCAAAAGCCCAATTTCAGGGCGCTCGTTCCCCGGCAAATTATCCCACTTCGGGCCGCCAACAGCGCCCAAAAGCACACTGTGTGCATTCAAACAGTTTTGTATTGTTTGCTCTGTTATGGGCGTGCCGTGTTTATCAATTGAAGCACCGCCAATATCCTCGTAAATATAATTAAATTCATGGTTAAACTTTTGTGCAACTGCATTTAAAATATACAGTGTCGCATCTACTATTTCAGGGCCTATTCCGTCACCCTTTAAAACAACAATGTTTTTTTGCATTTTACTCTCCTTTTATTTATTTAAAGAATTTAAAAGCCCGCCGTTATCTATAATATCCTTAATAAAATCGGGGAATGGTTGGGCGCTGTATGTTTCATTCTTTGTGATATTTGAAATTATACCTGTATCAAAATTAACGCTAATTTCATCGCCTGCCTCAATGCTATTGCAAGCCTGTTCACACTCTAAAATAGCAAGGCCTATATTAATTGCATTGCGGTAGAATATGCGTGCAAATGTTTTTGCAATAACGCAAGAAACACCGCATGTTTTAATAGCGAGCGGCGCATGCTCTCTGCTGGAGCCACAACCAAAATTAAAGCCGCCCACAATTAAATCGTCTTGTTTGACATTGTTAACAAAGTTTGCGTCTATGTCTTCCATGCAATGTTTAGCAAGTTCTTTTGCATCAGGTGTATTTAAATAACGCGCCGGAATTATAACGTCTGTATCTACATTATCGGGAAAAATATGCGCTTTTCCTTTTACTACACTTTGCATTTTACACTACCTCCTCGGGGTTTGTTATATAGCCTGTAATTGCACTTGCCGCAGCAACGGCCGGGCTTGCAAGGTATACTTCGCTTTCAACATGCCCCATTCTGCCAACAAAATTGCGGTTGGTTGTGGCAACACATTTTTCGCCTGCTGCCAAAATGCCCATGTGCCCACCCAAACATGGCCCGCATGTTGGTGTGCTAACAACACAGCCGGCATCTATAAATATATCTAAAAAACCAAGTTTAATGCACTGTTTATAAATTAGCTGTGTTGCCGGAATTACAATTGCTCTTACATTTTTAGCAACTTTCTTGCCGTTAAGCAGTTCAGCCGCCGCTTGCATGTCCGATAATCGCCCGTTTGTGCAAGAGCCTATTACAACTTGGTCAATTTTCACTTCATTTTTGCCAATGCTGTCTATTGTTCTTGCGTTTTCAGGCAAATGAGGGAATGCAACAGTGGGTTTAATGGAGCATAAATCAAGCTCGATAACTTGCTCGTATTGTGCATCTGCATCGGGTGCATAAATCTTATATTCTCTGTTTACACGCTCGTTTAAATAGTTAAGGGTGATATCATCAACTTCAAATATACCGTTTTTTGCGCCTGCTTCAATTGCCATGTTGGCAATGCACAGCCTATCGTCCATTGTTAAATTTTTCAGCCCTTCACCGCCGAACTCCATGCTTTTATAAAGTGCCCCGTCAACACCGATTTTACCTATAATGTGCAATATAACATCTTTGCCGCTAACATATTTGCCAAGTTTGCCTTTAAGCTCAAACCGAATAGCACCGGGCACTTTAAACCAGCATTTGCCTGTTGCCATGCCTGCCGCCATGTCGGTGCTTCCAACGCCTGTGCTAAATGCACCAAGTGCACCGTATGTACATGTGTGGCTATCTGCACCAATAATACATTCGCCTGCCGCAACAATGCCTTTCTCGGGCAACAGCGCATGTTCAATGCCCATATTGCCAACATCGTAAAAGTGTAAAATATCATATTTTTGTGCAAATTCTCTGCTTTGCTTTGCCTGCTCAGCCGCTTTTATATCTTTGTTCGGGGTAAAATGGTCCATAACAAGGCTTATTTTTTCCTTGTTAAACACCGATGTAAAATTTGCCTTTTCAAATTCATTTATAGCCACCGGGCTTGTTATATCGTTGCCTAAAACCATATCTAAATTTGCCATAATCAATTGCCCTGCTTTAACCTCTTCTTGCCCACAATGCGCCGCAAGAATTTTTTGTGTCATTGTCATTCCCATACTCATCACCTCTTTTATTCTTTGCCAATTTATTGCTCGTAAGAATTTATAGCGCTTGCAAGTGCGTTAACGCTCGCCACTAAAATATCGCTGTCTGTGCCGGCACCCCATGTAACTTTGCCATCTGCCCATTCAAGGCCAACATAGGAAACCGCTTTGCTCTTACTGCCTGTTTCAAGCGAGTGCTCTTGATAACTAAGCACTGTAAACTGCCTGTTTGTTCCGTCTTTTATAGCGTTCACAACAGCGTCTAAGCGGCCGTTGCCTTTGCCTGTATATTCAACTTGAATGTCGTTTTCAACAGCTGTAACCATTGCGTAAATTCTAAGTTCTTCGTCATCTTTTTGAATATAGTGTGCCTCCGGAATTGAAAAAGGTTGCCTTTTGTTTAAGAACTCGCTTTTGAAAATGCCGTAAATTTCAAGAGGGGAGAGTTCTTTTTGCATTTTATCGGATACATCTTTTACAGCGTAGCCAAGCGCCTCGCGCATTTTTGCAGGTAAATCGTAACCGTAATGTTTTTCTAAAATATAACCTATGCCGCCTTTGCCGCTTTGGCTGTTAATTCTTATAACGCTTGTTTCATATTCTCTGCCTATATCTTTTGGGTCTATGGGCAAATAAGGCACAGTCCAATGGCTTAAATTATTATCTTGCCTAAATTTCATACCTTTTGCTATGGCGTCTTGATGGCTGCCGCTAAAAGCCGCGAACACAAGTGCACCAGCATAGGGCGACCTATCGTGAACATGCATGCCCGTAACTTTTTCATACTTCTCCACAATTTGCGGCATATTGCTAAAATCAATATTAGGCTCAATGCCCTGGCTGTATAAATTCATGCCAAGGGTAACAAGGTCTACATTTCCGGTGCGCTCACCGTTGCCAAACAATGTGCCCTCAACACGGCCTGCCCCTGCTAAAAGCCCCATTTCGGCATCTGCAACACCTGTGCCTCTATCGTTATGAGGGTGAAGGCTTACAATAACATTCTCCCTATATTTTAAATTATCGCACATATATTCAACTTGGTTTGCATAAACATGCGGCATACTTGTTGAAACTGTGGCAGGCACATTAATTATAACGGGTTTTTCTTTTGTGGGCGAAAGCTCGTCTAAAACCGCATTGCACACTTGTAAAGAATATTCAACCTCTGTGCCGGTGAAACTTTCAGGGCTGTATTCAAAGCGAAAATTGCCCTCATATTCATCTGCAAGTTTTTTTACAAGTTTTGCACCGTCAACTGCAATTTGCATAATTTCTTCTTTAGTCTTTTTAAAAACTTGCTCTCTTTGCGCAACACTGGTTGAATTATAAAAGTGAACAATTGCATTAGGTGCGCCTTTTAGCGCATCGAATGTTCTGCGAATTATATGCTCTCTGCACTGGGTTAAAACTTGCACCGTAACATCAGACGGTATGCGGTTTTGCTCTATTAAAGTGCGCAAAAATTCAAACTCTGTTTCGCTTGCCGCAGGAAAACCCACTTCAATTTCTTTAAAACCCATCTGCACAAGAAATTCAAAAAAATCAAGTTTTTCATCAAGGTTCATCGGCACAATTAAACTTTGGTTGCCGTCTCGCAAATCCACACTGCACCAAGTGGGTGCTTTTTCAATGTGGGTTTTTTCAGCCCAGCGCATAGGTGTTTTTGGCGCAGCATAATACGCCGGTTTATACTTGCTTGCATTTTTCATTGCCATAATAAATCCCCTTTATATAAAAATAGTTAATCAAAACAAAAACGCCTCTCAGCCACGATTAAAAGGCTAAGAGGCGCAGATTAAATCTTCGCGGTACCACTCTTATTGTTGCATAAGCAACCACTTTGCGCCGCAATGTGTGCGGCATGGCTTTGTAACGGAGCCAATCCCGTGTGCACCTACTAAGCCTTTGGCTTTTCGGCTACCTGCTCAAGGGCCAGAAATTACAATATCGGCACTGCCTTTCAGCAAACGGCAGCTCTCTAAAGCGCAATAAATGCAATTATTCCCCATCATCGCTTTCAATATTGAGTTAATTTTATCATATATAGCGCAATGGTGTCAAGAATAAATTTGTAAAATGTTGTCGGGATGCTTTTTCGACAATTATTTTATTGCATACATAGTAAAATGAATTCATATACTGTATGTTTTCGCTTTTGGCTATATGAAAAACGTGTTCGAATATTAGCAGCGTTTGCGAAAAAATAAGCGGAAATTAGCGCAAAGTTAAAAAATGTTTTTTAAAATATATTAAAAGGAGCAAAAAATGGCGCAAGTAATTTTGAAAAAAGAAGAAAATAAAGTTATTGCTATGCTGAAAGGTGAAATAGACCACCATGCCGCTGAAATTTTGCGGTTGCAAATAGACGAGTGCATAAGCACAACACAACCTGAAGTGCTGGTGTTAGACTTTGAATATGTTAGCTTTATGGATTCTTCAGGCATAGGGTTAATTTTGGGAAGGCACAAATTAATAAGCACATTAGGTGGAATTGTTTTGGTGCAAAACGCACCTAAAGAAGCGCAAAAAATGCTTGCACTCGCAGGAATACAAGCAAAAGAATAGGAGAAAAAGATGAGAGCTGTTAATACAATGAAAATTATTTTTCCAAGCAAAAGTATAAACGAGGCTTTTGCCCGCAACACCGTGGCTTGTTTTGCAACACAAGCAGACCCAAATTTAGACGAAATTGCAGATTTAAAAACGGCGGTGAGCGAAGCGGTTACAAACTGTATTGTGCACGCATATAAAAACACACAGGGTGCAATAACAATAACTGCGGCTTTGTATGAGAATGGGCGCTTCACCGTTTGCATAAGCGATAAAGGTGTTGGCATAGGCGATATAAAAAAAGCCATGCAAGCGCTATACACAACCGGCGGCGATGAGCGTGCAGGGCTTGGGTTTTCTGTTATGGAAAGCTATATGGACAGCGTTAAGGTTCGCAGCCGGCCCAATAAAGGAACAAGAGTTACATTGACAAAAACATTCTGCAAATAGCCCTATACATATTATAAAAGGAGGGGTTAAAGTGGCTGTGGTTTTAGGGCCTCGCGCAGAATTTATAGAAAATAATTTAGGGCTTGTGCACTCTTGCGCCGGTAGGTTTAAAGGCAAAGGTGTTGAATACGACGATTTATTCTCGGCAGGGTGTATGGGAATTGTGAAAGCCTATGACGGTTTTGATGAAACAAGAGGGCTTTGCTTTTCAACTTATGCTGTGCCTGTAATTTTAGGCGAGATAAAAAAACTGTTCAGGGACGGAGGCAGTGTTAAAGTTAGCAGAAGCATAAAAGAATTGGGGCTGAAAGTAAATGCCACAAGAGAGTATGTGCTGAAAACCACCGGCATAGAGCCGACGGTTAGCCAGCTTGCACAGCGCCTTGAAGTTAGTGTGCACCAAGTTGTACAAGCTATGGACGCATGTTTGCCGGCACTGTCGCTAACGCCCGTTAACGACGATGACACAAACAGAGAATTTGACATTCCGCAAGATAGCCACGAGGAGAGCGTATCGGATATTTTAAGCTTGAAAATGGTGCTTACAAGTTTGCCGAAAGAGGATAGAACACTTATATATTTGCGTTTTTTTAAAAATAAAACACAAAGTGAAACCGCAAAAATTATGAACACAACTCAAGTGCAAATATCACGAAAAGAGCGCAAAATTTTAAGCGTTTTGCGAAAGAAGTTATCAGATTAGGTACATTAATTTCATTGCAAGCAAAGCTTATGCCGCTATGCACAGCACAAGCACGGGCTTCTACAGTTCGTTAAGTGCCGTCACTTGCGTGTCGGTTGCTCACTTGCATTGCACTGCGGTTATTATCCACTGCGGTTGAAACGGCAAAGGGTAAAGTTGCTTGCCGTGCTGTTCCGAGCGAAGCCGAGGGAATTATGTGCCTTGCCGTGTCATTCCGAGCGAAGCCGAGGGAATTATGTGCCTTGCCGTGTCATTCCGAGCGAAGCC
>CAYJIT010000004.1:0-45562 GCA_964370365.1 uncultured Bacteroides sp.
CAAAATCCCGTGGTAGCGATACCGTGTCGGTTCGACCCCGACCACCGGCACCAAAAAACTCCTTGAATTTATAATTCAAGGAGTTTTTATTAAGTAGTGATAGATAACAGTTTAAATAATCTCTCAGCGAGGGGTGTTATTTTTATAATAAAAGGAACCAACTATGAAATACACAAAAAAACTTCCACAAACAGATTTACACCTAAAAGAAGAGCTTGAAAATAAGGGATGGACAAAGATAAAGGAGCCTAAAAATTTACCTCTTGCAATTTTGTTTTCTTATCCTTTCGTGCTTATTTTATGTGCCGCCGTTATTTTTCTTGGGTATTATTTAGACCCAAAACTATTCGCTGTGTTGACTGATGATATATTTTCTTTCCGCCTCAATCTTAATATAAAGACCGTCGCATTTATCGTGGGTGTTTTCGTCTATGCAATCTTACACGAATTGATTCACGGAGCATTTATTCCAAATGTATTAACATCAGACAAAACGTTTTGGGGAATTAATGGCTTATTTGGATTTGTGTACACTCAAGAGCCAATAAAAAAAGGGCGGTTTATTCTGATATCTTGTATGCCTTTTATTATACTTTCTTTAACGGCATTACCGGTGGCGCATATGTTTGGGCTTCTCAACGGGTATACGTTTTTACTGTTTTTGATTAACGCAGGTGGCTCTTGTGTTGACTTTTTAAGTATAATGCTAATTTCCTTTCAAGTAAAAAGAAACAGAAGTATTATAAGTAATGGGTCTGAAACATATTATAGCCCTGAATAAAACATGTATAACTTACGGCACAGCTATTTTTAACAAGATAGTAAGCCGAAAGCCCCGAGCGCACATTTTGTGCACTCGGGCTTTTTCCATTCTTGCATTAGCCGCTCGTGTTGTATTATAAGTTTTATCGGCTGCTATTCAAAAAACACAACCAAATTAGGCTTAATTTTTCTTTTTATGGTATAATCATATAAAGTATTTCTTGTATAATATGGGAGGCGTAAATTATGCTCAAGGCGTATATACCTAATTTAGAAGATTTATGGTTTCGAGAGAAATTGATGGCAGACAAAGACACTATGTCGTACAACAACGCTTGGGGTGGCACAATTTTATTCCCGAAAGAGAACTGGGATAAATGGTATCAAACTTGGGTTAACAGCTCAAACCTCAAGTATTTTTACAGGTATGTACAAGACGTGAATAATGATAACTATATTGGCGAAATTGCCTATCACTTTGACGATAGTAAAAGCATTTATATATGCAGTGTAATTATTTTAGCGCAGTATAGAAACAAAGGCTTTGGCACAAAGGCAATAGATTTAATTTGTTGCTTAGCAAAAGAAAACGGCATAGAAACACTATACGATAATATAGCAGCTGATAACCCCTCATTTAAATTGTTTTTAAAAAACGGCTTTGAAATAGATTACCAAAATGAGGAAATTATAATGGTAAAGAAAAATTTATGATATTCAGTATAATATAAAAACAAAAACCATGTAAGATAAGTTTAATTTCTTACATGGTTTTTTTATAGTATAATTAACAAAACCGCACATGCCACATTTTATTTAATCAGCATACTCTTTTTGCTCATCTATTAGCATATCCCAATTTAAAAACACTTCTTCGTGCTCTGCTCGCTTTTGTTCTAACAGCTCGCATTTTTCGTTTAAAATTACATGGTCTTTTAAAATTTCGGGCTCGTTAATTTGTTTTTCAAGTTCCTCAATATTTTTTTCCAAATAATTAAGTCTCTCTTCAAGCGTGCTTATTTGCTCTCTAAGTTGGGCTTTTCTTTTGCGATTTTCCTTTTTGGCATTTTGCTTAATAGGCGCTATGCTTTCATCAGCTTTAACATTCATTTGCACATTGTTTTGTGCATTCATCAAATCTTCATAGCCTTTATATTTTGTGATATCTTCATTCTCTATATAGAGTATTGGGCAATTCAATTGGTTCATCAAATATCTGTCGTGGGTAACTATTACAATTGTTCCCTCAAAAGCACAAAGTGCCTCGCCTAAAAACTCGCGCGTGTAAATATCAAGGTGGTTTGTGGGCTCGTCCATAAATATCACATTAGGCCTTTCAAGCACCATTTCTGCAAGCCTAAGCCTTGCAAGCTCGCCACCGCTTAGTGTGTTGCACGGCTTATCAACTTCTTCACTTTTAAAATTAAACCGCGCAAGGTATGAACGTGCCCCGAAGTTATCAAAAGACGGTTTTTTATTCCATATTGTGCTTAAAACTGTGCCGCCGCGCATTAATTGCTGTTGCTCGAAAACTGACATTTTAACGCCTGCACCCATTTTCACGCTTCCAGAATCCGGTTTTAGTGCACCTGTTAATATGCGAAGCAGCGTGCTTTTGCCTGTTCCGTTTTCACCGGCAACAACAATTCGCTCGCCCCGCAGTATTTCAAAGTTAAAATCATTCACAAGCTGTTTGCCGCCCAAATTTTTCGAGATGTTTTTAGCCTGCAAAACGTCTTTATATGGTAACGCATCAAATTCAAACTCAAACTTTAATTGCTTTATTTGCGAGTTGGGTTTTTCTGCTATCTGCAATTTTTCAAGCTGCTTTCTCCTGCTTTGTGCCATTTTTGTTGTGCTTGCACGCACTAAGTTTCTGGCAATGTAATCTTCAAGTTTTGCTGCTTTTTGCACATCTGCTTCATGTTTTTTTAACAAAAGCGTGTCATTTTCTTCTTTTTGCACGGTGTAAGCACTGTAATTGCCTTTATAAATATTGGCATTTGTGTGCTCCACTTCAATTATTCTATTGCATACTTTGTCTAAAAAAAATCTATCGTGGCTTATAACAAAAACTGCGCCTGCGTAGTTTTGCAAGTAATTTTCAAGCCACTGCATAGTTTTAAAATCCAAATGGTTTGTTGGCTCGTCTAAAAAAAGAACATCGGGTTTTTTAAGCAGTAATTTAGCAAGGCACAGCCTTGTGTGTTCGCCACCACTAAGCACACTCACCTTTTTTTCGTGCTCGCTTTGTGAAAACGCCATGCCATTCAGCACTTTTTTTATGTTGGTGTCGATAGAGTAAATATCCGCTGCATCTGTTATTGCGCTTAATTCATCTAATTTGCTAAGCAGTTTTTTATCATTGGGTGTTTGCTCAAGCTGTAAATTTATGCTTTTTATTTCGCTTTGCGCTTTAAGTGCATGTTTGTAAACAGTTTTCATTTCCTCGTAAACAGTATTGCTGTCGCTTAATGCACTGTTTTGCTCTAAATAGCCTATATTGGTGTTTTTTGCAAAAGATATATCGCCCGCATCGTGCTTTAATTGGCCAATAAGCATTTTAATAAGCGTGGTTTTTCCCGCACCATTATAGCCTATTACCCCTACCCTGTCTTGTGCATTCACAACAAAGCTGACATCTTTAAGCAAGATGTCAGCCCCAAACGATTTTGATATTTTATCAACCGTTAATAGCATAAATTTCAGTTATCCTCTTTCTTTTGCGCATTGGCATTGCACCAATTTAAAACATCGTTATAAGCATCTTGCCTGTTTATTTCATTAAGCATTTCATGGCGTGCGCCCTCATATAATTTTAGCTGAATATTTTGAACACCCGCATTTTTCATTTGCTCAAAAACATATTGCGGCCCTTTAGAATAATTGCCAACAGCGTCAAGCGCACCGCTCATAATAAGCACAGGCATGTTTTTATTTGCTCCGTTTAACACATTGCCGCTATTTGCTATTTGCAATATATTAAGCAGTGTTAAAAAACCGTTCACTGTAAAAACATAAGTGCATTTTTTATCATTTGCATATTTTTGCACAATTTGCTCATCCCTTGTTAGCCAATCGTACTGGGTTTTTGGGTTTTCTATGTTCTTTGTATAGGGCTTAAAGGCTAAATCGTGCAAAAATTGCGAGCGGTGCAATTCACCTTTCGCCGCTTTAATGGCTTTTGCCGCCATTATTCCAAGCCCACCTATCGGGTTTGGCCCCGCAGTGCCACTTATAATAAACGCATCTACAACATCTTTATACTTAACAACAAACGCACGTGAAAAAAAGCTGCCCATGCTGTGCCCCATTAAAATTAAAGGTAAGTTTTTGTATTCGCCCTTAATATAATCACAAAACATTTTCATATCGTCTATTGTTGTAATAATGCCGTCTTTTTCACCGAAATAACCGTCTACTGCGCCATCTTCATCACTTGTTTTCCCGTGGCCTAAATGGTCGTATCCGCAAACAACAAAGCCGTTTTGCGCCATGAAATTTGCAAAATCTTCATAACGCTCTATATACTCGCACATTCCGTGGCATATCATAAATATGGCTTTTGGCACAATGCTCTCGCTTTTATAGATATAGCCTACAAGCGTGTTTTTTTCATTAGTGGAGTTCAGTTTGATGACGCTTTTGTTTATTTCCAACATTCTGCAACTCCTCCTCTTCCATAACTATTTTAAGCAGTTCCTCAAAATGGTAAATTGTGTGCTTAGGTTGAGGCGCACCCTCCGGCAATTCAGCATTATTGTAATTGCACCAACACGAGGCAAGGTTTGCATTGTGCGCGCCTTGTATATCGGCTTTTAAGCTATCGCCCACAACTAAAATGCGTTTTGGGTTTTCTATCGCCAACTTTTTAATTGCAATATCAAATATTTTTCTTGACGGCTTCACAGCACCAACGCTCTCGGAAATGAAAACGTCGTCCACTAAATCAATCAAACCGCTTTTCTCAAGTTTTGGCCCTTGCACCCTTGCAACTCCGTTTGTAATTATTGCCAAGGTTGCAACGTCTGCAAGCTCTTTCAAAGTGTTTTCAACGCCATCGTAAAGGTCTGCCCCGTTAGCAAGGCTTGATAAATAAAAGTTGTTTATTTGTGCGGCATTCCCCTTTAAATTTAACTGCGTAAGCAACTTTTCAAACCTTTTAACAACAAGCAACTCCTGTTTTATCTCACCGCGTTCAAAACTTGCCCAAAGTTCTTTGTTTATGTTTTTATAAAGCAAAACATTTTCGTCGCTTAGCGGAATATCAAAATTCTCAAATGTACTTTTAATTGCATTCACTTCTGCTGCTTCAAAATTCAGCATAGTTCCGTCTAAATCTAAAAAAACGCAATAATAATGCGCCATAGTTGCACTCTCCCTTGTATTGCGGCGTTAAAATATTTTAATGCCTTTGTTCACATTCTATTATCTACTATTTTCTGTTATTCGTCAATAAGGCACTATAAATATTAACATATAATTTTCAATTCTTGAAAAAACAATGACGATATTATATAATTAATAAAGATAATTACACTTGTATTGAACGGAGCGTTTTATGAGCACTTATATTGATGCACGAAACCCTAAAAAGCACGGAGATTACGAAAACTGCCCAAAACTTACAATTGAATATTTAAAGAACATGGAAGTTATCCGTGGGCTTTCAGTGCGCACTGTGAACGCTTATTATATCGACCTTACAACATTTTTTCGCTATATAAAAAAAAGCAGGAACCTTTGCCAGCCTGAGATAGACGAAAAAGATATTATACTGAGCGATATTGATTTGGATTTTATAAAAAGCATATCCAAAAATGAAATTTACGAATTTTTATACTATGTTACAAGTGAAAAGGGCAATTCACCCAGTGCCAGAGCACGCAAACTTTCAAGCATCAAAGGGTTTTACAAATATGTTTGCAACAAAATGAAACTTATGCAAACAAACCCCACAGATGATATTGAAGCGCCTATAAACAAAAAATCTCTGCCTAAATATTTAAATTTATCAGAGAGCATGAAGTTATTGCAAAGTGTTAACTCGGATTTTCACGAGAGAGATTTTTGCATTTTACTTTTGTTTTTAAGTTGTGGTATGCGTGTTAGCGAGCTTGTTAGCATTAACAGGTTAAGCATAAATTTTGACGATAACACGATAAGAATTATTGGCAAAGGCAACAAAGAGCGCCTTGTTTATTTAAGCGAGGCATGCACCGCTGCCATTTTGCTTTTAATTGAAGAGCTTAAAAAAATTGAAAAGCTAAAAGATAAAAACGCGCTTTTCATTTCAAAGCGCACAGGCGAACGGCTTACAGTTAGGCGCATACAGCAAATTGTGAACAACTGCCTTGCCTCCGCCGGGCTTAGCGGGCGTGGGTTCTCGCCGCACAAACTTCGCCACACAGCCGCAACCATGATGTACCAAGAGGGCGGTGTGGACATGCTTGCTCTTAAAGAGATTTTAGGGCATGCACATGTTTCAACCACCGAAATTTACACGCATTTAGGGGCAAAAGAGCTTAAAAAAGCGGCAGAGGCATCGCCGTTTTCGCAAGTTAAACCTACCGAGCAAAAAAAAGATTAGTGATAATCACATCATTTGTGCTTCATCATCCGCTTTGCTTTTTAAAATAAAACCTTTAACGCCACCATTTATAAAAAAAAGCAAAACAGCCAAAACAAGCATTAGCGCATAATTGCGAATTTTTACAGCGTTATCGCTAAAATTCACCTCTTGTATCATCAAGTCGTCTATAATTAAATTGTCCACTTGTTCATCGCTTTGCACATTAAGTGCAGCTTTATACCATTCAAAATTTATAAAATTATTGGGTGCAACTTTTGCTTGCACGCTAATGCCGCCGCTGTTAAAAAACGCTTGGGCGTCATTTAAAAGCTCGCTTTTATATTTATCTTTAATATTAAGGTTAATATATTTGCCGTCGCTCGTTTTTATTGCGTGCACCGTAAATTCGCCAAGTGGGCTAATAATACCGCCTTGTGTTCCGCTTATCGGAACCATTAAGCCCTGCTCCGGGCGAACTAAATAATCGTTCACCGTGCCGGTTAAAAAAACACCACTTTCAATTTGTGAAGAGTGAAAAGAGCCTATATCCAGCGCATTCTTAATTTTTTGTTGCTCCGCTAAAGCCAATATTAAATTCACAGCGCAAAAAAGCGCAAAAATAAATATTAGCAAATAGCTAACAGTTAAATTAATGGTTTTTTTCAAAGCAGCGCCCTTTCACCATTATATTTGCTTTTAGCAAAGTTTTAATTTATAATAACTTATATATAAATACTGTATAATTAACCTTTTGTCGTTATAATTTTACGTTGTCATTCCGAACGTAGAGAGGAATCCGTTTATCTTTCTGCGTTTTCACAAAGCACGGATTTCTCCATTACAGTCGAAATGACAGGTGGTAGAACTTACGGATTTCTACAGTTCGCCAAGTGCCGCTGCTACGCAGCGGCCAGTCACTTGCATTGCACTGCGGTGCTTATCCATTACAGTCGAAATGACAGGCGGTCGGGCTTGATGTATATAAATATTTACTTTTTGAAATGAGGCATAAACATGAAAAAAAACATAAAAATTGTATTCAATTCTCCTGTTGTAATAACCTTTACAGCCGTTTGCCTTTTTGCAACGCTTTTGGGCACTTTAACAGGGCATTATACCGACCATTTGTTTTTCAGCGTTTACAGGGCCCCTTTGAGCGACCCTTTAACATACGTGCGCTTTATAGGGCATGTTTTCGGCCACGCAGATTTTTCACATTTTATGAGCAATATAACTTATATCCTTTTACTTGGCCCTTTGCTTGAAGAAAAATACGGTTCCAAAAATTTTGCCGTTATTATATTAATAACGGCAATTATAACCGGGCTTGTTCAGTTCACAATCTTCCAAGGTGGACTTTTGGGAGCAAGCGGCGTTGTTTTTGCTCTTATAATATTATCTTCTGTAACAAGTTTTAAAGGCGGTGGCATACCTATAACTTTTATTTTAATTGCTGTTTTATATATAGGCCAAGAAATTTTCAACGCCCTTTTTATAATTGATAATGTTTCCCAAATAACGCATATTGTGGGCGGAATTGTAGGTGCTGTTATAGGCTTTATGATGAGCGCACGAAAAAAAACGGTGTAAAGCACCGATAAATTGTTTTGTTCAAAACCGCTTCGAACGCAATTTTCAACGCCCTTACAACAAAGCAAAACGCTCTTTATTTCATCTCTTGTTCTGCAATTGTAAGAATATCTGCAACTTCTTCGTTTAAAGTTTCGCTATTAAGCATTTGTGCTTCATTTGCCATTGGTTCAACATAAGTTGCCATGTTTTTGCTTGTCATAAATTCTTCAACTTTATGCTTTAATGTATCCACAACTTCCGGAGTTTTATCGTAAACCTTCACAGCTACCACTCTGCTTGCGTCTGCAATTGCTTTAGATGCCTCGCCAACGGTGCTTGTAAGCTCTTTTGTGTTTATGCCCACGCTCTCGGCTTTTGTGTAAATTACAGATTTTGCATCTTCCAAAACGTCGTTTGCGGCTTTTTTAACATCTTGCGCCACTGTTTTTTTAGGTGCACTTGCTGCATTTTCAACACTGTCTAAATTTATTGCGCTATTTAGCTGCGCTTTTTCGCTCGCTTTATTGTCAATATATTTTCTGCCAACCAAAATTCCTGCTGTTGCGGCACCTGCCAAAAGGCCAAGGCCTGCTAATTTTGAAAAAAATCCCATAATAACCTCCAAAATTTTATATGTGTTCTTACTTATAGTATAATCAATTTTGCCGATAATGCAATATTTATTTAAAATTTAACAATTATTTTATTTTTAAAGCGCGCATAAGCCTATAAACAATATAATTAAACACTCCGCCTATAAGCCAAAACTCTATTAAAATATAATTCGGCAAGTTTTTCATTCTAAATTTTGGCTTTTGCAATTTTTTCATTGCCGAAAACGCCTCTTTTGTGCCCTTTATAAAATCTTTGCCATAGCCCCTTAAAGCAAACACTAAAACTTTAAGCAAATAACCGAGCAAAAGCGGAATAAAGTTTATAATAAACATTATAATAGGCATGTTTTTATAGGGCAGTAAAATGCTGTTGCGCCCGCTTTGCACGCTTTTAAAATTATTGTAACGCACAGCTCCTGTGGTTGCGCCGCAAATATGATAGCATTTTGCATCGGGGCAGTACATGTTTTTATAACCAAGCGAATTTGCACGCCACGATATATCCACATCTTCAAAATAGGCAAAAAACAGCTCGTCAAACAGCCCTATTTCATCTAAAATACTTTTGCGGTACAAACTTGCGCCACCGCAAGCTGAAAATATGCGCTTTTGTTTTTGGTATCGGCTCCAATACATGCCGTCGCCACGCTTGCACGCCCAACCGAATAATGTTACATAATCGCCTGCGTCGTCGCACACTTGCCTGTTGTAATGCTGTATCATAAGGCTTTGCACGGCAAAAATTTTTCCATCACTTTGCGCACATAAAAGCAAATGTTCTATAAAGTTGCTCTCTGCAAAAGCGTCGTTATTAAAAAGCAGAACAAATTCACCGCTCGCCTGTTTTATTCCGGCATTAACAGCCGCCGAAAAACCGGTATTCGTTTCATTCTCTATTAAAATATAATTGCTTTTTTCTTTATAACTGCGCGCAATTTCAAGGCTTTCGTCCTGCGAGGCATTATCTATTACAATAAGCTCAAAATCTTGCACCGTTTGAGCGTATATGCTCTCTATGGACTTTTTCAGCCAGCCGGCACCGTTCATATTCGGTATAACTACAGAAACTTTCAAACTAAACCCTTTCGAAATACAATTTATTTTGGTAAAAAACTATAAAAATATTGGAGAAAACCATGAACACTTATGATAATATTATGCAATTAATTGGAAACACAAAACTTTTAAAATTAAACGAAATTAAAAAAGCATACAATTTAAGCGCAAATATTTATGCAAAACTTGAATATTCAAACCCTGCAGGAAGCGTTAAAGACCGTGTTGCTCTGCAAATGTTAAACAGGGCAAAACAAAGCGGTGTTCTAAAAGAAAACAGTGTTGTTATTGAGCCCACAAGCGGAAACACCGGCATAGGGCTTGCCGCTATATGCGCATATTTAAAAATAAAGCTAATTTTAGTTATGCCCGAAACAATGAGCATTGAGCGCAAAAACTTAATGAGAGCTTACGGTGCAACGCTTGAGTTAACCAAAGGCGAACTTGGCATGACTGGCGCAATAAACAAAGCAAAACAGCTTGCAAATGAACTGCCAAACAGTTTTATGCCTTTGCAATTTGAAAACGAAGCCAATGTGAAAGCGCATTACCGCACAACAGGCCCTGAGATTTGGAGAGACTTAAACGGGCAGATTGATGCTTTTGTTGCAGGCGTTGGCACCGGTGGCACAATAACGGGCACTGCACTATATTTAAAAGAGCAAAACAGCAATGTGCACATTGTTGCGGCAGAGCCCAATTCCTCGGCCGTTTTAAGCGGTGATAAGCCAGGCGCACATAAAATCCAGGGCATAGGCGCAGGGTTTATACCCAAAATTTTAAACACGCAAATAATAGACGAAATTGTGCGAATAAAAGATGAGCAAGCCTATGAAATGTGCAGGCAAATTGTTAAGCAAGAGGGACTACTTGTTGGTATATCTTCTGGCTGTGCGCTTTTTGCGGCAATTCAAATTGCCAAAAGCGCAGAATTTGCGGGCAAAAACATTGTAACCCTCTTTCCTGATAGTGGAGAAAAATACCTTTCAACCGGTGTTTTTGATGATGTGAACAACTGAGTGCGCATGCATAGAACCGATATAATCTGCTTTTAATCTAATAGCAATTCAATTTCTTGCATTTGTTCTTATAACGCTTTGCACAAAAACCAATTTATGCACTTTTCACTCTTTCTATTGCTTTTGAATTTCGTCTAATTTACGCATAATTTCATCAATTTCTTCTTTGAAAATATTCGGATAATCTCTTTGGTCAAGTTCTTCACTGGGCGCTTGCACTTTATTGCCATTAATGCGCACAACTTGCGCCGGGATACCTATAACGGTTGAATTTGCAGGCACATCACTTAAAACAACGCTGTTAGCTCCAATTCGGCTGCCCTCGCTAATAATTAACGGCCCAAGCACTTTGCTTCCGGCACCAATTAAAACGTCATCTCCTATTGTGGGGTGGCGTTTTCCTTCGTGTTTTCCTGTGCCGCCTAAAGTTACACCGTGATAAATTGTAACATTATTGCCTATTTCAGAAGTTTCACCCACCACAACGCCCATGCCATGGTCTATAAACAAATTATTGCCTATTTTGGCTTTTGGATGAATTTCAATACCCGTGAAAAATCTTGTTATTTGGCTGATTAAACGCGCAATAAAATGAAGCTTGCATTTAGTTAAAGCGTGCGCCGCTCTGTGCCAAAACAGTGCATGGAAACCCGGATATAAAATTACCACTTCAAGTAAATTTCTTGCGGCCGGGTCTTTTTTCAATATATTTTTTGCATCGCTGAGCAAACTCATTTTTTATACCTCTAATTTAGCTGATAAGCATTAAGGTAAATCAACCTATTTTGCGCAAATTCATGCGCTATGCTGTGATATTTCTCATCATCTAAACGTTATTTTTTCTTTTTATCTTTTTTGCCTTTTTTCAGTTTTATATCCTCATTGTTCTTTTTCGCCTTTTTCTCATCTTTTTGTTTTATAGTGTTAAGCGGCAATAAATATTTTTTTGCGTAATTTTTTTCGTTTTCGTTGTAATTGGCAAAATTTCCGCTGTGCATTTTGTTTCGCAATGTGTGCATATCTGTGTGCTCAACATTTAAAGAAGAGCATATTACCCTTGAAGATATATTCGAGCAATGGTCGGCAATTCGTTCAAGAGTGGTTATCATTTCAAGAAAAATTATGCCACTTTCAATATTGCAAAGCCCTTTTTGCAAACGAGTAATATGTTTGTTGCGCAAGATTTTAAACATTTTATCTATTGTTTGTTCAAGCGGTTCAACAAGAATGGCAGCGTCAATATCATTGCTATTAAAAGCTCTGTTTGACAGTGTAATTATTTCACTTATTGCCTTTTGCACAATTGTTAGCTCTTGCATTGCAATTGCAGAAAATTTAATTTTCTTATCAGATATTTCAGAACATCTGTTAATTAAATCCATCGAATAATCGCCTATGCGCTCAAATTCAATTATGTAATTTATGTAATCGCTTGTTTTTTTGCTCTCTGCGTCGGTTAGCTGTCTATCTGTTATTTCAACTAAATAATTGCCTGCTTTTACTTCAAGTTTATCAATAATATCTTCACGCTGGCTCGCTTCTTCAAATTTTCCGCCATTGTAATTGCCAAGCAATTCCACAGCTGTTTCAAAATTGTTTTTAGCATATTTTGCCATAGTGTAAATTGCCGTATGCGCCTGAGATAACGCAACAGACGGCGAGTTTAAAAGGCGGCTGTCCAAAACGGGCATAGTAATTGCATTTTTAACATCGCTTTGTGTTTCACGAATTGTTAAATAAGCAAGTTTAGACAACAGCTTAGTGAAAGGCAAGAACAGCAAAGTTGCACTGACATTGAAAAGTGTGTGGAAGTTTGCAATTTCTCCCATTCCTATATTATTTAGCCACCAATCAAAATTGAAAATAGCTTTAGCGGCATAAATTAAGCCCATAAACACCAAAGAGCCTATAATGTTAAAATACAAATGCACAATTGCACTACGCTTTGCCGCTTTAGAAGCACCTATTGAGGCTATGAGCGGTGTTGAACAAGTTCCTATATTTTGCCCTAAAATAATGGGAATAGCACTGCCCCAAGTTACAACACCCGTTACGGATAACGCCTGAAGTATGCCCACTGAAGCAGATGAGCTTTGCACAAGCACGGTTACCAAAGTTCCGGCTAAAAGCCCTAAAATAGGGTTTTGCAAACTTGTGAACAACTGCGTGAACAGCGGCGAAGTTTCCAGTGTTTCCACGCTGTTTGTCATCATGCCCATGCCTATAAACAAAAACCCAAACCCAAGCAAAATTTGCCCTATGTTGCGCTTGGCATTGTTTTTTATGAACACGAATAAAATCATACCCGCAAAGGCCAAAACAGGTGCAAAAGAAGAGGGCTTTAAAAGCTGAACGAGTGTGCCTGTTCCTGTCATTTCTGAAAGGCGCACAATTTGCCCTGTTACTGTTGTTCCAATATTTGCGCCCATTATAACGCCTATTGCCTGCGACAGCTTTAATATGCCGGAATTAACAAGCCCAACAACTATTACAGTTGTGCCCGAGCTTGATTGTATTAACGCTGTTATTGCCGTGCCCAATGCAACGCTTTTTAGCGGTGAGCCTGTTAGCTTTTGCAAAATGCTCTCCAGCTTACTGCCGGCGGTTTTTTCAAGGCCACTGCCCATAATCGTCATGCCATAAAGAAAAAGTGCAAGGCCGCCTATTAAATTTATAATGTCAAAAATCGTCATATTCCCCTCATTAAAATATATTTAATTTGTTTTACCTTAATTAAAAAATACAAAATTATTGCTCTTGCTCTATTGAGAGCACAACGCCCGCAGGCGCACATATTGCCTCGTCGAATGTGTGCGATTGCCAACCGTAGGCCTCACACAAGCCGTCGGGGCAATTGCTGTTGATAAACCTTGCTTTCATGCCCTCAACTTCTATGGTGAAATCAAGCAATGCGCCTGTTTGAGTGGTGAACTCGTGAATGTTATCCTCGCTTAAATCAATAGTCATATTGTTTGAATTAACTATGTTTAAAACCGCCACATTCCCCGGTTTCCTGTTATAGTTCGCATATAAAAGCATTAAAGCGCACGCAACTATAATTATAACTGTGAACAAAATGTTTTTTTTCATTTCACAACCTATATATTGTATATTTTATTATATTATACTATAATTATAGAATAATTATTAAAACAATACAAGTATTAATTTTTGAGGTGATTTTATAATGGCTTATGTATTTGACGAAAAAAACTTAATTGCACAAATTGATAATTTTATTAAAGAAAATAAAGAGGACATAATACAAGATATTAAAACGCTTGTTAATATCCCAAGTGTTGAGAGTGAAAGTGAACCGAATGCCCCTTTTGGTGTGCATGTTAACAGCGCTCTTTTAGCAACACTTGAAATGGCAAATGGCATGAATTTGAGCACTACTAATATGCAAGGCTATTTCGGCTATGCCGATTTAAAGGGCAAAAGCGAAAAGCAAATTGCAGCTATTTCACATTTAGACGTTGTTCCTGCCGGAAACGGTTGGACACACGATGCATTTGATTGTATTGAAAAAGATGGCTATTTAATTGGCCGTGGCGTATACGACGATAAAGGCCCTGCTGTTTTAAGTTTATACGCTGCAAAGTTTTTTGCACAAAAGGGCGAAAAACTGCCCTATACATTGCGAATACTTTTAGGCACAAACGAAGAGAGCGGCATGAAATGCCTTGAGCATTATTTAAAACACGAAAAACCTCCCGAGTTTTGCTTTACCCCGGACGGTAATTTCCCGCTTGGTTTTGCTGAAAAAGGTATATACGGCGGTGTTTTAAAAAGTGGTGTTTTAAACGGTAACCTTCTTGAATTTACAGGCGGTGTTGCAACAAATGTTGTGCCTGATAGAGCAATTGCCATAGTTAAAATGCCAAGTAAAATGCCTAAAGAAACCGAAAACATTGAGCTTGAACAGCCCGGTGACGGCACTTTGAAGATTAAAGCATTTGGTATTGGCGGGCATGCATCTATACCTGAAAACACGCTAAACGCCATAGGCGTTGCAACAAAGTTTATGTTAGATAATAACCTTGTTAGCCAAAACGAGAGCGAATTTTTGCAAATGCTGTACCATGTTATAAGCGACGTTAGCGGAAAAAACGCAGGCATAAGCGCAAGTGATGACATTTTCACCCCACTAACTTGCGTGGGTGGCACTATAATTTTCAAAAACAATGTGCTTATTCAAACATTTAACATACGTTACCCAACAACAATAACGGCAGAGCAAATTACACAGCGCTTTAGCGAAGCGGCAAGCCGTGCAGGTGCAAGTTTCACAAAAGAAAGCGCAGTTGTGCCATTTGTAACAGCTAAAGATAGCGAAGAAGTTATAGCACTTTGCAAAACATACAACGAAGTTACAGGCAAAAACGAGCAGCCGTTTTCCATGGGCGGCGGTACTTATGCAAGGCATTTTCCAAGGGCAGTAAGTTTTGGCCCCGAGGAAAAAGACGAAGTTTTCCCTGATTTTGTTGGCCCTATACACGGCGCCAACGAGGGCGCAAGCATTAATTCGCTTATGCAAGCGCTAAAAATTTACATTCTTGGCATAGCACGGCTTATGCAAATTGTATATTAATTTTATGTTTACAGTAAAAACGGTGTGGAGAAATAAATGCTCCACACCGTTTTTATTCTTTACTTCTTTTTTTTAAAAGACATACACACTCAACATGCCTTGTTCTTGCAAACAAATCCACACATTGCACCGCTTTTATTTCATAATTTTCAGCGGTTAAAACTTTAATATCCCTTGCGGCACTCGAAGCATTACAGCTAACCATAACAATGCGCTTTGGGTTCATTTTTAAAACGCTGTTTAATGTTTTTTCATCGCAACCTTTGCGTGGAGGGTCTAAAATAATTACATCGGGCAAAAAGTTATCCTCTAATAGTTTTTTTGCTGCAAATGCCGCATCGGCACAAATAAAACTTGCGTTTTCAACATTGTTTTCTGCGGCGTTTTGCTTTGCGCTCTCAATTGCAGCACCTACAATTTCCACACCTATAAGTTTTTTGCACGGTGTTGCCTTTTGCACCGCAAGCCCTATTGTGCCCGCTCCGCAATACAAATCAAGCAACACTTCATGGCTTTGCATATTTGCAAATTTAATTACGCTTTCATACAATTTATTTGCGCCTTTTGTGTTAACTTGGTAAAACGACAGCGCATTTAATGCAACATTTACACCGCAAAGTTCATCATTTAAAACACCATTGCCGCTAATTACTTTGCACTGTTTGCCCAAAATTACATTTGTTTTTTCGCTGTTTACATTTATTACAATGCCAACTATTTGTTTAAATTCATTTTGAAGCTCTTCGCAAATTTGCTTTGCGTTTGGCAAAATATGCCCGTTTATAACAAAACAAAGCAAAACATCATTTGTTTTTGTGCAGTACCTTAAATAAATATGCCTCAAAAGCCCTTTGCCTGTTTGCATATTGTAAACGCTTAAATTATAACGGGTGAACAACTTACATGCATAATTTGTTATATTGTTTATTATTTCGGGTTGAAGCTTGCAATCGTCACATACTATTATTCTGTGGCTTCGTGCTGCATAAAACCCTGCTTTAATCTCCCCTGTTTGTTCGTCTTTAAAAAGAGGATATTGAGCTTTGTTTCTATACCTGAAAACATCGCTTTTTATAATGGGTGGCATGTCTTTTACTTCAATGCCGCCAATTCTCTCAAATGCATCTTTCACAAAATTTTGTTTTTGCAAAAGTTCTTGCTCATAAGTTAAATGTGCAAACGCACAGCCGCCACACTTTCCAAAAATATCGCAGTGCGGCTGTATTCTGTGAGGTGACGGTTTTATTATTTTATCTATAATGCCAAAAGCATGGTTTTTTGAAACTTTCACAATTCTTACGCTCAATTCGTCTTCGGGCGCGCTGAAAGCAACGAAAACCACCATGCCGTTATAATTGCCAACACCGTTACCGTCGCTTGCAATTGAATGGATATTCAATGTTATAATATCATTTTTTTTAATTTGCACACTAATCTCCATTCTGTGCCAAACACAAGTAATATTGTAAAATTTCCGTAAAGAATGTTCATATATTAAAAAGCAAAAGAACGGATTTCTCGACTTCGCTCTAAATGACAGGCGGTTAAGTTTGTATTGTTGCACTAAACATATATATTTTCACATTGCTTCAAGCTAAATTAACGCAAAACATCTTTACTCTTTTTGCAGTACATTTGCGTTTTTGTCGTCCACAAACACATACTTGCTGGGCGGCACTCCCTTTGACTTTTTAAAAACACGAGAAAAATAAAACTGGTCAAAAAAACCGACGGATACAGCAATTTCCGCAATGGAGAGGTTTGAGTTTTTCAAAAGATAACAAGCTTCGTTAATTCTGTAATTTGTCAAATAATCTATGGGCGATTGCCCCACATTTTGCACAAAAACACGATACAAATGGCTGCGGCTAATTCCCACATCCGAGGCAATATCATCTATTCCTATATTGTTAGAATAGTTAAATTGAATGAATTTTATAGCATTATCCACATATTGCTTGCCTGTGCTCATTTGCCTTTCGCCAATTTCACTTGCCTCTTGCATAAGTAACCCTGTAAAAATGTATAAATTTCCAACCATTAAAGCCTCATTATACGAATTTGAGCCCCTTGAAAGGAAAATGTTTTCAAGCGCATTTTTAATGTGCTTTTCATTTTTACAAGTGTGAATTGGTTTTTCTGCACTAAACGGCAATTTCAAAGTTATTTTGTTGGCATAAGGGCCATTAAACCCAACCCAATAGTATTCCCACGGTTCATTCTCATCTGCAACATACGAAATTAATTCGCCGGGTTTTGAAAAAAAGACATCGTTTTCGCTTAAATTATATGTGTTATTGTTTAAAATATATTGCCCTTTTCCCGAAACAACATAATGTATTAGGTAATGGTCTCTCACTCCAGGGCCCCATGTGTAGCCATTTTCACATTTTTGCGAGCCACAATTATAAATTGACAGTTCAACGGTATGCGCATATTGCTGTTTAAACGATTTTTTATATAGGATAGACATAATTTACCTCAACAAAAATATTTTATTAACAAGCAAAAACAAAAATTGTAAATAGGTTTATTGCCTTAATTATTACAAAGTTTTTATGACAAATTAAAAAAACTATACTCAATGCTGATATTGTAACAAAAAAATCAACAAAAGTCCATGTTTTAGTTGCAAATTTTTGTTATAATTAAGAAAACGGAGGTGCAAAAGATGCAAAGTTCACAAATGTTAATTAAAAAAATAGAGAATGGCGATTATGATAAACTTTTTGAAAAACTATACTCTGCCGACAAGCAGGTGTGCAATGCGCAAAAAAAACGATATTTAGATGCTATTTCCCAATTTGAACGCATATACGCAAATGGTGCGGATGTTAGCATTTACTCTGCACCGGGGCGCACTGAAATTGGCGGTAACCATACTGACCATAACAACGGCAAAGTAATGGCGGCGGCAGTTAACCTCGACATCATCGCTGTTGTGGCAAAAAACAATGATAATATAGTCAGGGTGACGTCTAAAGGCTTTAACAACGAAGATGTAATAAATTTAGATAATTTGAGCGCTGACAAAAAAGAGATAAACACCTCCGCTGCACTTATAAGAGGCATTTGCGCTAAAATACATGAACTTGGCGGCCAAGTAGGTGGTTTCAACGCATATACAACTTCAGATGTTTTGCGCGGCTCCGGCCTTTCCAGCTCTGCCGCTTTTGAAGTTTTAATAGGAGCTGTTGAAAATAATGAGTATAGCAGCGGAAAATTCAGCGCACTTGAAATTGCCCAAATAGGACAATACGCCGAGAACGTTTACTTTGGCAAGCCCAGCGGTTTGATGGACCAAAGCGCATGCAGCATAGGTGGCGCAATAACTATAGATTTTGAGGATAACGCACATCCTATAGTTGAAACCTTAAAATTTGATTTAGATAAAAACAATTTTGTGCTTTGTATAACAGATACAAAAGGAAGCCACGCAAATTTAACCGATGAATATGCCGCTATAAAAAACGAGATGCAAGCGGTTGCAAATTATTTTAATAAACAAGTGTTAAGGCAAATGAGCAAAAATGATGTAATTGATAATATACAGCTCTTAAGAAAAAAATTAGGCGATAGAGCTGTTTTGAGAGCACTACATTATTTTGAAGAAAACGAGCGAGTAGTGAAATTGAGTGCTGCTGTTCAAAACAATGATATTGCGCTATTTTTAAAACTAATTATCAGCGGTGGGCACTCTTCGTTTGAATATAATCAAAATGCATATTGTGTTAACAATCCTTCTGCTCAGGGCATTTCAATAGGGCTGGCAATTTCTCAAAGTTTGCTTGAAAATAAAGGCGCTTGGCGCTTGCAAGGTGGCGGTTTTGCCGGCACAATACAAGCTTTTGTGCCAAAAGATGATGTTGAAAATTATTGCAAAGCAATGAACAATATTTTTGGAGATAACTCTTGTTATGTGCTAAATTTTAGAAATTATGGCGCAATTAATATTGACGCAATAATCTAAAACTTGTTATATTATTATAATTACAACAGTAGTTATCCGTTAGGGAGTAATCCGAAAAGCTAAGGGCTGAAAGATGGTGTTACCATTTTTCAGCCCTTAGCTTTTTTATTAATATTTTTGTTTATGTTCAATATATTTTGCTTTGCAAAAGTGCTGAAAAAATAATACTATTTTACAAACCAATGCTTTGTTTTGTTGGCAATTTTCACAAGTATGAGCATTATCGGCACCTCAACAAGCACGCCAACTATGGTTGCAAGCGCCACGGGGCTTTGTGTGCCAAAAAGAGCTATGGCAACAGCAACAGCAAGCTCAAAAAAATTCGAAGCTCCTATCATTCCAGCCGGTGCGGCAACTTCATGCGGCAATTTAAGCACTTTTGATGCAATATATGCTATAAAAAATATCAAGAAAGTTTGAATTATTAAAGGAACTGCAATTAAAATAATGTGCAGAGGGTTTTGCAAAATTACATCGCCCTGGAAAGAAAAAATAAGCGTTAGTGTTAAAAGCAACCCTATAATTGTTATATTAGAAAACTTTGGTATAAATTGATTTTCAAAATACTGAGCACCTTTGCTTTTTGTTACCAAACTTCTTGTTAGAACACCACCCAAAAGTGGGATAACAACAAAAAGCACCACCGATAAAATTAATGTGTCCCACGGAACGCTAACGCCGCCAATGCCTAACAAAAGCGCCACAATAGGTGTAAATGCTATTAAAATAATTAAATCGTTTGTTGCAACTTGCACCACTGTATACGCAGGGTTTCCTTTTGTTAAATGGCTCCAAACAAACACCATAGCAGTGCAAGGTGCCGCACCAAGTAAAACAGCGCCTGCCAAATAATCGCTTGCAAGCTCGGGTGTAATGAAATTGCTGAACACAACATAGAAAAACACCCATGCAATTCCAAACATGGTGAAAGGCTTAATTAGCCAGTTTGTTACCCATGTAACGAATAAACCCTTTGGGTTTTTACCCACATTTTTTATGCTTTGAAAGTCAACTTTCATCATCATTGGGTAAATCATAAGCCATATTAAAATTGCTATCGGAATAGAAACATTTGCATATTCAAAATTACTTAAAAATTCCGGTATTGCAGGCAAAAACCTACCTATTAACACGCCCACAATCATGCAAATTACTACCCAAACAGTTAAATATTTTTCAAAAAAGCCTATCCCTGCCAATTTTTTCTCCATAAAAATCTCCATTCTGCAGCGGCACGCTGCAGCTGTTATTACTAACGTAATTTATCACGCTAACAATCAATTTTTTAGTTGCGTTTTTCAACTTGCATTATTTAACAAAGCTAAAACGCTAAATAAAACATATAAAAACCTATTAAGCTCATAAAAATGCCCATTAATATTTTTAAAACTCTGCTTAGTTGTGCATATTTTTCATTTCGCGACAATTTCTCAACAAAACCGATTGATGTGCCACAAATAACAGCTAAAATCCCATGACCCACAGAATATAACAGCAACAGAACAATTCCAAAAATAAGGTTTCCGCTACTTGCAACAACTGCAAGCAATGCAATTAAAACAGGTGTTGAACACGGTGAAGAAAAAATTCCGCCCAATATTCCGGCAATCAAAGCGCCTAAATATCCTTTTTTTGTGTTTTTTGCAACAAGGTAACTGGAGGGGATAATTTCGAAAATCTCCCAAGTTTGAAGTGCCATTAGCATCATAATAACGCCTAAAATCAAATACCACCATGCGGAATATGTGCCAATTAAATTGCCTGCCAAAGTTGCCATTACACCCAAAACTGTAAATGTTATTGCCGAGCCAAGCGCAAAAGTTAAAGATAAGCTGAACGCCTTTTTTGTATTGCTTTTTCCTGTGCCGCCAACATATCCCACAACAAGCGGAACGCTTGAAAGCGCACACGGTGTAAAAGATGTTAAAACACCAGCCAGCAACGCTAAAATCGGGGCTATCCACGTGCTGCTTAATATCATCTGCGATAGGCTTTCAAGTATTGCGTCCATTAAACTGCCCCCATCTCTGCAAGAATAGCGAGCATTTGCTCCTGGGTTAAAGCACCGCTATGCATAGTGTAAATATGCTCTTGTGTCTCATTGTTTCCGTATAATGTAAAGTGAATTTCCTCTTTAAGCTCATCACTCGGCATAAATGCTGTACCATCGGCATTTATAAAAAACTGCGAGGGTATAACTTGAAACGGATATTGAGAACCCGCATCCACGTTTTCCCACACATCAACAAATTGAATAATAGCTTTTCCCTGCATTTGCGCATTTACTGTTTCAAGCACAGGAGCCATAGCTTTGCATGGCTCACACTCAGTTGCGCCAAAATCCACAATTATTGGAAGGCCGTGCTGTGAAAGCTCATCAAAATTTGCATCGGAAACATGCAGTGGGAATTCTAAATTGCTATCAGTTGCTTGTGTTTCGGGCGCTTGATTTTGAATTATATAAATGCCTGCAATGACAGCCAACATCAAAACAGGAACGATAATTTTAAGTGCTTTATTTTTGTTCATAAAAATCTCCATTCTGTGCATATCACATAAAGTATTGAAAAACCTCCGTAAAGAATGGAGATTTCTGGGTGTATGCCGTTCTAAGATGGCACACCTTTTATTCACTGCAATTCGTTCAACCACTAATAAAACATATTCAGATTGGTTATCAACAGCTATGCACACGAGCTACCATCGCTTTGCTCATTCACTTTAGTAATATCTTCAAGAAGTTTAACTGCCGCTTCGCTTCCCTGTGCACTAATTTTGTAATGCGTCCACTTTCCAATATACCAACTTTCAATTATGCCGCTGTCGCACAAAATTTTCATGTGATAAGATAATTTAGATTGTGCTATGCCCAAGGCATCTGATATATTACAAGCGCATTTTTCTCCACTTTGCAACAATTGAACAATTTGCACTCGGTTTTCATCGCATAAAGCTTTAAAAATTTTCGCTGTTTGTTTTGCGTCTAACATCGTAAGCACACCTTTCAAATCAAAAATTATTGTTTTAATTTATTATACTTTAATTTCTATAAATGTCAATAGATAAATTAAAAATTTTTGATTTAAAGATTTCGCGCTTGTATTAGCATGTGGTTTAAAGTGTATATAGTAATAATGGCATAATTTTTTAAACTCGCTTGCGTGTGTGTTAAAATATTGATATAATGATAAAAATGTTTACTCACACAAAAAAATCTTTGCTTTAAATCGCACAAAAAGGAGAAAGCATGAGCCAAATTATACTTAGGCCTATAAAAATTCAAGATTTAGATGTATATTTTGCACTTAATAAACCATCGAGAAAATTTCATGAGTTTAACGGCCCATATTTTGAAAAAGAATCCGAAGAAGAGCTTTTAACAAGAATTGAAACTATCAAAGCACAGTTAATAAAAAACACATATCAAAGCAATAATTTAATGATTGCAAATAGTGAAACAGACGAATTAATAGGGCAAGTTTCATGGCACTGGAGATCCAAAGAAACAAATTGGATGGAGATAGGCATAATAATATTCAACGAAAATTATTGGAGCAAAGGTATAGGTTGTGCTGCACTTGAAATGTGGATTAACAAACTTTTTAGAGAGCGCTGTGATATAGTAAGGCTTGGGCTCACCACGTGGTCTGGCAATATTGGAATGGTGAAACTTTCTGAGAAACTTGGGCTAAAACTTGAAGCTGTATACAGAAAGGCAAGAATAGTTAACGGTAAATATTACGATTCTGTTAGCTATGGAATTTTGAGAGAAGAATGGTGTGCAACGCATTGTAGCTACACATGATTTATATTTTGTGTAGAAAGTTTTGCCGCCTGTCATTTCGACTGTCATAGATAAGCACCGCAGTGCAATGTAAGTGCGCAACCGCCGCATAGCGGCGGCACTTGGCGAACTGTAGAAACCCGTTGCTTTGTGCCTTGATAACGCAAGGGGTTACGGATTCCTCGACTACGCTCGGAATGACAATATGATAAGTGCAGATTATTTGTGAATAGGTGGGATGATATGGAATTAGATTACAAAAAAGATTGTTGTTTTACTGATGATAATTACTGGTTTAGATATCGTGCAGCTGCAATAATAATTGAAGATGATTGTGTTTTAATGGCAAGCAATGATGTTTCAAGCTATTTCTACTCAGTTGGCGGTGGCGTTCATTTAGGTGAAAATGCCGAAGATGCTGTAATTAGGGAAGTGTTTGAAGAAACAGGAGTGAATTATAAAATAGACCGATTAATTGTTATACACGAGAACTTTTTTATTGATGATAGCATAGCTCAAAGCAAAAAATGTCATGAAGTTACATTTTATTTTCTTATGAAATCTAAAGGAAATAAACAATTAAACAGCAACAGTATTTGTTTACATGGTAAAGAATATATGAATTGGTTACCAATTCATATGTTAGATGATAAAATTATTTATCCTACATTCTTTAAAAATTTATTGATGAATTTACCAAAAGAACTGACACATATAGTAACAAGAGAATGTTAGTTGTTTTTCTTATTATGAGCATAACTAACATAAACAATCCGGCACTTACAAAGTGCCGGATTGTTTATGTGTTCATAACAGTATTTTGAAGCGTTCTAAAATTTAGGGTTTTAGCAAGTTCAAACTTTGCACTTGCTCGTTTTCGTCATTTTGCTTTTCCGTTAAATTTGCCCAATATCGTTTGGGCATAAACGTCATTTGGCACCGTGGGTTTTCTCTTTCTTTAATTGCAATTGTCTCGTAAAAAGCACGCCACATTTGCCTATATTTTTGTTCGGTTTCATCAATTTTTGGCAGCAACAAACTATCAAGGTTTATTATCTGTGCATTTTTTTCTTTATACACAAGTGCACATTTATTACTCTCATCAAAAATCAAGAAATTTTCATTTGGAAACCTTGAACAAAAATGATTTTTCAAAAATGGTAACACAAAATTTTTAGGTGCAATTTTCGCAACCAATGCACCGTTATAGTCTTCAAAGCGCACAAAGCCTTTAAAATTGTGCGCTTCTTTAAGCAAGTGTTTTTCGGCATCTAAAAGTGTGCAAACACAAGGGTGTGATATCATCAACATGGTTTTTTTGCCGCACTTGTAGCCATATTTCAAAAAATTTAATATAGCAATTTCTTTATCTTTCATACAAGATAAAAAAGCGGTTTTAACTAAATTTTGCGCTCGCTTAGATATGGTTACGTCTATAGAATTGTAAACCCTATTTGCAATTGCACTATCTGTTTCTATGTGCACATTTTCAAAAAACGATATGCTTTGTTCACTTTGTTTTTTTATTTCAAGCGGAGTAGTTTTATTATAATAATGTTCATAAACACAGCACATTAAGCCCTCAAACGTGCCATCGTACAAATAAATCACATTCCCGCCACTAAGCATTTAACCGCCTCACTTTCGGCAATTTTGCTTGCAATTTGTGCAGTGGTATTTTTGTTTTGAAATTGTACAATTTCCGGAGCATTGAAAAAACTTAATTGCTCGTTACCAACACAGAACGCCTTAGGGTCTATAAGCGCGCTCACCGTTGCCTGCCTGTTTGCAAACATTGGATTATTATAGCTTTTGCACAAAATAAAAAACTGGGCACGTTTAAGCACAACACCTATCCTTTTTAAATCTTTCATATCAAGGTTTGCGTTTTTTCTTGCAATTCTAATTCGCATCGCACTTTTAGGCCCAATTCCGGGCACACGCAAAAGCATATCATAACTGCACTTATTTATATCCACCGGGAACAAATGCATATTGTGAATTGCCCAATTACATTTCGGATCTAAATAGGGGTTAAAATTTTGGTTTTCCTCATCCAAAATTTCTTCAGCGCCAAAATTATAAAAACGCAAAAGCCAATCGGCTTGATACAGCCTATGCTCCCTTAAAAGAGGCGGTTTAGTATCTATTGATGGCAACGCAGGATTGCTTGCCACAGGGATATAAGCAGAAAAAAACACTCTCTTCAAGTTGAACTTATTATAAAGCCCCTGCGTTAACCGCAAAATTTGGTAATCGGTTTCAGGCGAAGCACCTATAATCATCTGCGTGCTTTGCCCTGCAGGTGCAAACTTAGGCGCATGTTTAAACTTAACAAGCTCTGTTTTATTTTGCTCCACACCGTTTTTTATTTGCCCCATTGGCAATAATATAGACTTTTTCGATTTTTGCGGAGCAAGCAATGTGAGGCTTTGCTCGCTCGGAAATTCTATGTTAACACTAATTCTATCAACTAAAAGCCCAATTTGTTGAACTAAATCTTTATCCGCACCCGGAATTGCTTTAGCGTGGATATAGCCGTTAAAATTATAATCATTGCGCAAAATTTCAACTGTTTTTATCATTTGCTGCATGGTGTAATCTGCATTTACAAAAACTGCGCTTGAAATAAACAAGCCTTCAATATAATTGCGCCTGTAAAACTCTATTGTAAGTTTAGCCAATTCTTCCGGTGTAAATTGCGCTCTTTTAACATCGTTTGAATGGCGGTTAACACAATATTTGCAATCGTATACACAGTAATTGCTCAAAAGAACTTTTAAAAGGCTCACGCATCTGCCATCCGCTGAAAATGTGTGGCAAATTCCGCCTATATTTGCATTGCCAATACCACTTAAACTGCCTTGCCTGTCAGAGCCACTTGAGGTGCAGGCAACATCATATTTCGCACTATCGGCTAAAATTTCAAGCTTTTCAATAGCGTTGATACGAGCACCTCCAATTATTGTACTATTTATGGTACAGTTTCCATGGTAATATTTTTACACAGACGGCGCTTGATTTACCATTTTGTTTTTGTTTCAACAACTTTCCCTGCAATAAAGATATTATTAATATCTTCGCCCATGATTATTTGCGCTTGATATGATGAATTAAACGGTTGCAATATTATTGCATTTTCCTGCACTATAAACTTCTTCAACGTTCCGCTCCCATCGCCATAAACAACAACGCCTAAATCGCCGTTTTCAAGTGTGTTTTGCCTGCGCACTAAAGCTAAATCGCCATCGTTAATTCGCGGCATCATACTATCGCCCTTAACAATTAGGTAAAAGTAGTTTTCAGGATTTTTCACATTTGCATATTCGCTGCCGTAATCTTCTTCAAATGCAAGTGCGTCATAGCCGGCTTTAACCGTGCCAATTATCGGTATTAAATGTTCGCCCAAATTTCTAAAATTTTCTTGTGTATTTTGAAAATCATCTGATTTCTCTATTCCTATTAAATAATCTGTAGATACTTTAAAAAACTCAGCGAGTTTTGCTATCATTTGCGGGGCAGGCGTGCAGCGGCCGGTTTCCCACTTACCAACTGCTTGCTGGCTTATTCCCAAAGCCTTAGACAAATTTGCCTGAGAGACATTATTATTTTTTCTTAATTCTTTTAATCTTTTTTCAAACATAAAAGGCCCCCGTTTTTATTTGTTAGCACAAGTATACAACATTAAGTTGTTTTTGTAAATAGAAAATATGAAAAAAATAAAAAAAGTTGTTAAAATGTATTGACAACAACAAAAAGTTGTTGTAATATGTAGATAAAGACAACTAAAAGGAGTTAAAGCTATGAAATCTTTACTATCATTTATACTTAAAATGTTAATTTTATTTAGCATTATTTTTATATTTTTCCAATTTGTTTCAGTAATTGAAGGCACAAGCAGCATACTTCAAGGTGTTTTATCTATAAGTTCTTGCGCTTTTTTTGCAAACAGCGCTTCTAAATTTGATAATTTATTGCAGACAAAACACATTAAAATTGCAGTTTCACGAAACAAGGCAAAACCGGTAGGCATTGCAAATTTTCGCACTGCGTGAACCTATTGCTCTACACGTGAGGCATTTGTGCCGCATAAGCCTTTTTTGCGCTGATTAAACTTTGCGCACTGCTTAAAAACCCCTTGCGTATTGCTTAAACCCCTTGCGTACCGCTTGAACTTTGCGCACTGCTTGAACTTTGCGCACTGCTTGAACTTTGCGCACTGCTTGAACTTTGCGCACTGCTTGAACTTTGTGCACTGCTTGAACTTTGTGCACTGCTTGAACTTTGTGCACTGCTTAAAACCCTTGCACATGGAGTTATGGCTTTATGAGCGAGTGTTAACAATAACCTTTATATAAATATTTTTGCAGTTTTCATGCTATTTGCAAACTGCATGAAAGCCTTTTAAAGCAAAAAACAAAACCCTTTTATTTGTGTTTACTCACTAAATAAAAGGGTTTTATTAATACTAAATTAATTGTTTTAAAAGCTGAATATCCACTCTATCCATTTGCTTGTTTTGCACTACTTTTAACAATATTATAAAAATAGAAAACAAAACTTAAAAGCAATTTTCATACAGAATATATTCTTGCAATTTTTAAACTATTGCACCATTTTTGCAATTTCTGCTGCAAAATCATCAGCACGTTTTTCAAGGCCTTCACCTTTTTCAAAACGAATGAATTGTAAAACTTTAATGTCGCCGCCCAATTCTTTTGCACAATTGTTTGTATATTGTTCCACGTTGATATCGCCGTCTTTAACAAAAGCTTGTAATAGCAAGCAATTTTCTTTATAGAATTTGCCAACACGTCCCTCAACCATTTTTGCTTTAACTTGATCGGGTTTGTTTGCAAGTTTCTCATCGTTTTCAATTTGTGCTTGCAAAATTTCTTTTTCTTTTTCAAGAACGTCTGCAGGAACATCACTCTCTTGAATATAAGAGGGATTAACAGCTGCAATTTGCATTGCAACATCTTTTCCATACTCTGTGAAAGCGTCTTTGCTTGCAACATCATCGCTTGTATCAAATTTTACCAAAATGCCGTGTGTGCCGCCGCCGTGCACATAAGCTGCGCAAATGCCGTCGAAACGTTCAAAACGACGAATTTGAATGTTTTCGCCTATAACCAAAACTTTGTCTTGGCGTGAAGCCTCAACTGTTGTGCCATCGGGCATAGTGCAGTTTAAAAGTGCTTCAACATCTGCCGGTTTTTGCGCCATAATAACGCCAGCAAGTTCTTTTACAAATGTGCGGAAAAGTTCGTTTTTCGCAACAAAGTCTGTTTCAGCGTTAACTTCAACAACAACGCCTTGTTTGCCTTTTATATCAGCTTGTGCATAAACCATGCCTTCAGCTGCAATTCTGCTTGCTTTCTTTGCGCTTTGTGCAAGGCCTTTTTCGCGCAAATATTCAACCGCTTTATCAAAATTGCCGTCGGATTCTTGAAGTGCTTTTTTGCAATCCATCATTCCGCAACCTGTTTGTTCACGTAAGTTTTTTACATCTTGAGCAGTAAATGCCATTATTATATTCCTCTCTTTTCTTCTTTAAATACTTTATTATTCAGCTTTAGCCATTTCTTCGCCTTCGTTTGCTGCTTGCTCTGCTTGTTCTTCAGCAACCGCATCATTTCCTTGGCGGGCTTCAATAACTGCATCTGCCATCGCGCCGGCAATTAATTTAACTGCACGAATAGCATCGTCATTTCCGGGAATTGGGTAATCAATTTCGTCCGGATCGCAGTTTGTGTCTACAATAGCCACAATAGGAATATTTAATTTAATAGCCTCGGCAACTGCTATGCGCTCTTTGCGAGGGTCTACTATAAACATCGCTTTCGGCAATGTATTCATCTCTTTAACACCGCCGAGGAATTTTTCAAGCTTTTCAAGCTCAAGTTCAAGTTTTGCAACTTCTTTTTTAGGCAACATTTCAAATGTGCCGTCTTCACGCATTTTGTTAATTTGCTCCATGCGGTCAATTCTTCTGCGAATTGTGCGGAAGTTTGTTAGCATACCGCCCAACCAACGTGCATTTACAAAATGCATTCCGCAACGAATTGCTTCCTCTTTAACTGATTCTTGTGCTTGTTTTTTTGTTCCCACGAACAAAACTTCGCCGCCCTCTGCCGCAACTTCACGAACAAAGTTATAAGCGTCATCTAACCTTTTTACGGTTTTTTGCAAATCGATAATATAAATACCATTGCGCTCCGTAAAAATAAACCTCGCCATTTTGGGGTTCCAGCGGCGAGTTTGGTGCCCGAAATGAACACCTGCTTCCAATAGTTGTTTCATTGATACTACTGCCATAATTTTAGCCTCCGTTTTTTTATTGTTTTTTTCCTCCGCATTGCCTGCATGTTTATCCACCTTATCGGCTTTAAGGCACAGAAAAACAAAGCAATGCGTGCGTATTGCTGTAATAGTATAGCACAAAGTGCTTTAAATTTCAAGTGTTTTGCGAAATAAATTTGCATTTATTGCACATTAGCCAAACATTCTTCTTGCACTGCTTTTGCTTTCCTTGCTTGTGTTTAATTCAAGCGTATTAACAAGCAAAACATCCTTGCCAACTTTTTGAATATCTGCCCAGGGTATGTATGTGTCCTCTGCCCTGCCCATTAGCCCAAACCATTTTAAACGCCCATATATGATGACATGTGAAATTTCTGCTGTGTCTGCGTTAAAAACAATGTCGTCCACATTTCCTAAATTGGCACCGTTTGTAATATTAACAACACTGCGTTCACAAAATTCGCTCATTGTCATAACAAAACCTCCTCAAATAATATATAACAGCGGTATAACTATATTTATTCACATGCTATTGTTTTATATGCATTTAAAGTGTATAATGAAAATAATAAATTTAAAGCAGGTGAAAATTTTGTATAAGAATATTTTGTTTGATATTGGCGGAGTTTTGGTTGATTATAACCCACGTTTATTTTTGTTAAACCGCTTTGCAAGCGAAGAACTTGAAAATAAACTTTACGATATAACATTTGCAAGCGAAACCTGGACACAACTTGACAAAGGGCAAATTACAAGAACACAGGCAAATCAAATTATGATGAAAAGAGCTGCTAAAATTGGCAGAAAATTTGAAGTTAACACAATAATTAATGAGTGGCAAGACATTTTAACAACAAAAGAAGATACGAGCAAGCTGTTAAAATTGCTTAAATACAATAAATATAATTTATATTATGCATCTAATATGCCAAAAGACACTTTAGAAATGCTTAAACGCAGGCATTTTTGGCCTTTGTTTAACGGTGGCATTGCCTCTTGCGAAGTTAATATTGTTAAGCCTGATTTCCAATTTTACAAGTTTTTACTGCTAAAATACAAATTAAATCCCAGTGAAACAATTTTTATTGATGACACTTTAAAAAATGTTCTCAGCGCACGCGAGCTTGGCATTTGCGCTATTCATTTTAAAAGTGCCGAGAACCTTGCAAGGCAATTATATGCTCTGGGCGTTAATTTAAGTTTGAGTAAAGCCGCAAAATAAACACAGGTTCCCTTTGCTAAGCGCACTTAACTCTGCGCATGTAATATTATTTTTATTGTATTGACAGCAAATGTATTTCATGCTATGTTAAATATTATATTATGCAACATCATTTTTTCACAATTTTAATTTAAGGATGGATATTATGTTTAAAAATTTCAAGGAAAAATTAAGGTACTCTTTCGACAATTTAATGGCTAAAGGAACAATTGCCCTTGTTGCTGTTTTGTTTTTGGCAACTGCCGCAGTTATTGTTTTAGCTGCCATTTTAGCGGTTATTTTTAGCAGCAGCACGTTTGCGCAAAACGTTTGGGCAGGCATTATGCACACAATTGACGCAGGAACAATCACCGGCACAGACACCGCAGATATTCCGTTTTTGGTAATTATGAGCATTGTTACTTTATGCGGTTTGTTTGTAACAAGCATTTTAATTGGTATTATAACCACAGGTTTCGAAGAGAAACTAAACACATTAAAAAAGGGCAATTCACAAGTTGTGGAAAAAAACCACACGTTAATTTTAGGCTTTAACGATAATATTTACACTATAATTTCAGAGCTTATTGTAGCGAATGAAAGCAGCAAAAGCGAATGCATTGTTGTTCTTTGTGTTGAGGATAAAGAAAGTGTTGAAGAGGCGATATCCAACCATATAGACGACTTTAAAACCACAAGAGTTGTTATCCGCACAGGTAGCACAACAGATGTGAACATGCTAAAGCGTTGTTCCCTTTCAGCATGCCGCAGTGTAATTATTAATGAAACCGACGATTTTATTACCACCAAAGCTATTCTTGCCATAAACAATTACTTTGCTGAAATTGGCAAAAGCGATAATATGCCCTGCATTGTGGCATCTGTGCACGACGAAAAAAATTACGACGCTGCCAAAATTGCCGGTGAAGGCAATGTTGAAGTTATGCTTACAGAAGACACAATATCACGCATAATTGCACAAACATGCAGGCAATCGGGCTTATCGAATGTTATGACAGAATTGTTCGATTTCGACGGCGATGAACTTTATTTTGAAAACTTCGAACAGCTAACAGGTATGCAATTCGGTGAAGTTTTAAACATGTTTGATAAGGCTATTGTTTTTGGCTTTAAACGCAATAATGAAGTTTACTTAAACCCTGATTTGCTCACTGTTTTAAAAGACGGCGATGAACTGATTCTTCTTATGGAAGATAATAACAGTGTTAAGCCTACGTCATATAAAGCTGACAAAAACTATAAATTGACAAGCAAAGCAAGCACAGAAAACGAAAAATTGCAACGTGAAAATGTTCTGATTTTAGGCGCAAACAATATGCTTCACCGCATTTTGAAAGAGCTTGATAACTACTCTTCAAAAGGTGCGGTTGTTACAATTGCCCACGAGCTTGCCTCTAACTTTGTTCAACAAGACATTGTGTTCAATAACATAGATATTAAATTTATAGATTGTGACACTGCTGACAGAAAATCTTTAGACGAGCTTGTAAACGAAAATGTTGACAATATCGTGCTATTGAGCAGCGATGATTGTGATATGGAACAATCGGACGCTCAAATGCTTTTAAAACTTATTCACATTCGTGATATTTGTGAAAAGAAACAGCTTTCATTTAATATTACAAGTGAAATGAAGAACCCCTCTAACCAAAAACTTGCCAAAATTGCCAAAGTTAACGATTTTGTAATTGGCAATTATATAGTGAACATGATAATGGCACAAATTAGTGAAAACCGCCATTTAACAAGCGTTTTTAATGAACTTTTACGCCCTGAGGGCAATGAAATTTACATACAAAACGCACAAAATTATTTGGACATTGAAAATGAAATTGATTTTTACGGCATAACGGAAATTGTTAAGCAAAAAGGCGAAATTGCCATTGGTTATAAATTGGAAAGGGACGGAAATATTGAAATAATAACAAACCCTTTAAAATCCGAGAAAATTCAATTCACACAAGATGATTGCATCATTGTTTTGGGCGATTAAATTCCATTTAAATTATTTGGGGCAGGCTTATACAGCCTGCCCCAAATTTTATGATATAGTGTTAATTTCACTTTGACGTTGCATTTGGATTTATGATATAATATAAACAACATGTAGTTCCCCCATTGTCATTCCGAGCGCAGCCGCTTACGCTTTGTCATTCCGAACGAAGAGAGGAATCCGTGACCCCTTTCGTTTTCAAAGCACAAAGTACGGATTTCTCCACTCTGGTCGAAATGACAGGCGGTGAAGTTTGCTACATATCATACAAATAATGGGTAGTTAATAAAATGTCATTCCGAACGAAGAGAGGAATCCGTGACCCTTTGCTATTTCAGCGCACAAAATTGAGAAAACAAAAAAACCGAAAGTGAAAAAGTTAAAAATGGTAAGTGAATTTTCATCTAAAGATATGCAAATAAACGAAAACTTATCTGCAATATTTGCACAGCGAGCTGCCTATGAGAGCATAGATAATATTTTAATTATGGGTACAGATAAAATAGAAAATTTAACAACAAAATTAACAACATTCGGCATTAGCGCAAGTGAAAAAAAACATTGCCTTGGCAAAATAAGCCTTCTTTCTTGCATGATGAAGCGTGAATGTATGCTTAGTTTAAACGTTTTTTACAGGCAAAACCAGCCTATAGGAATACTTCAAAATGCTTTTGGGGAACTTAGCGAGTTTTGCACATTCAGTGATATTACCATTGCATTTCGCTTTGCAATTTCAGGCGATATTCCTTCTTCACAGGCGCTTAAAATGTATAGTTTTTTTGCAACAGCTCTTGAAAGAGCAATTGACATAAATTGCAAAAACATTTTAGCGCAAATTTACAAAAACAATTCCGGCACGGTTTTTTCTGTTTTAGCGGATAAATCTCTGTTCAACGAAAAAGATTTTGAGGGCTTTTTGCATAGGAAAGACAATTTAAAAATTGAGTGCAAAAACTGGGAAGACACACAGAATTATATACTAAATTTCTATGACGAGGCAATACAAAAAAAGCCGTATGAAGCAGATGAAAATATAAATGAGAAATTAGAAAAATTGCATACAGAGCGCGAATTTATTCGAATAAGCACTCAAGTGCACGACGTTTTAAGCCAGAGGCTAACTGCCATTCAGCGCATTAGCCAAAACAGCGATTTCACCGATTACACCGACCTTCTCGCATTGAGCAAAGACGCCATTACGCAAATAAAAATTAGGCAGGGCGGCAATGCAAGCGAGCTTTTTGGCGACATGTACTTTTTCTTTAGAAAAATAGGCCTTTCCATTGAGCTTTTAAACGCTTTGCCAAAAAACAACTCCATATCGTTTTTAATTTTGGCTGTGCTAAGGGAAGCGTGCACAAATGCCATTAAACATGCAGGAGCCACCAAGGTTTATGTTAAAATTAAGCAAGATGCAAAAAATTACAGAATTGAAATTACAAACAACGGCACAAGCCCAAAACAAGGGCTTGTTGAGGGCGGCGGGCTTTTCGGAATAAGAAGCCGTGTTGAAAACGCAGGCGGAACTTTGAAAGTTGAAGTTATACCAAAATTCAGTTTAATTATAAATATAAGTGAGGATATATAAGTGATTAAAGTTTTTATAGTTGATGACCATAAATCGGTTTTAGACGCTTTCAGCAACATTATAGCTTGTGAAGAGGATATGGAATTTGTGGGCAGTGCAAGCGAAATTAGCAGTGCCATACCCTTGTGCAAGCAATTGAAGCCCGACGTTGTATTAAGCGATATATCAATGGAACACAACAGCAGTGGCATTATTTTAGCCGAGAAACTTAAGCTTGAATTAAGCCATATAAAAGTTATATTAATGTCCGGTTTTGATGAAATCTCTTATATTCCCGGTGCTAAAAATGCAGGCGCTGACGCTTTTTTATCAAAATCTAAACCCATTCACCATTTTGTGGATGTAATAAGGGCAGTAATGAACGGTGAAAAAATTTTCCCCGAAGATGTAAAAATACCTACTGTTAGCGGCGAGCCACCACTCACCCAAAGAGAGCTTGAAATACTTAGGCTTTTATGCCAATCTTATTCACGAAAAGAAATAGCAGATGAAATGAATATAGCGCCGGGAACGGTTAAACGGCACATAGAAAACATGCTGTTGAAATCGGGCTGTAAAAGCACTGTTGAACTTGTTGTTTATGTTGTGGGCAACGGTTGGATGTCATCAAACTAATAGATTTAGTGCATTTATTTTTTCATTCCGAGCAAAGTCGAGGATTCAGTATCCTCTCTGTGTTTAAATAGCACAAATCACGGATTTCTCCATTACAGTCGAAATGACACATGGTGAAGTTTGATGTTTTGTATTACATCTATACAATTTTTGCGTTTTAACATTACTTTTTAAGCTCGCTATGTGCCTAACGGCACATTTACATATTAATTTAGTGTTGGTAATATTATATCAGGCAATAGTACAACATAGCACACAAATTCTTTGAAAAAGTGTTTTACATCACTTTTAAACTTTAAAATTGTGTGCTAATTGTATGCTATTATAAAAAATTATTAGGAGGAATTGTTATGGGACTAATTAGTGCTGCGCTTGGCGCAACCGGTGGAGTTTTGGCAGACCAATGGAAAGAATATTTCTACTGCGAATCACTTCCAAATGAAACTCTTGTTAGCAAAGGCGAAAAAAGAACTTCGGGCAGAAGTTCAAACACAAAGGGCGAAGATAACATTATTTCAAACGGCTCTGTTATAGCTGTTGCAGATGGTCAATGCATGATAATTGTAGACAACGGCAAAGTTACCGAGCTTTGTGCAACACCTGGCGAATTTACATACGACACCTCAACCGAACCTTCTCTTTTCTCGGGCGATTTGGGCGAGGGCATAAAAAACACATTTATTAATATAGGCAAACGTTTTACATTCGGTGGCCAGCCCGCAAGCGACCAACGCATATACTATTTCAACACAAAAGAGATTATGGGCAACAAATACGGAACTCCAAGCCCTGTTCCCTTCCGTGTTGTTGATACAAATATCGGGCTTGACGTTGATATATCGATTCGTTGCCATGGCGAATATTCATACAAAGTGGTAGACCCTATGCTTTTCTACACAAATGTGTGCGGAAACATTGCCGGCGATTTTAACAGAGATGAAATTGACGGCCAACTAAAAAGCGAACTTATGACAGCTTTGCAACCCGCTTTTGCCAAAATTTCGGCAATGGGCGTGCGTTACAGTGCTTTGCCCGGGCACACCATTGAGCTTGCAGATGCTTTAAATGAAGTTTTAAGCAAAAAATGGGGCGAGCTTCGCGGCATTAAAATTCACTCTTTCGGCGTTTCGTCTGTTAAAGCCTCTGAAGAAGACGAAAACATGATAAAAGAACTTCAAAGAAACGCAACATTCAGAAACCCGACAATGGCTGCCGCACACCTTGTTGGCGCACAGGCTTCTGCAATGCAAAGTGCCGCTCAAAACGAGGGCGCAGGCCCAATGATGGGCTTTATGGGCATGAATATGGCGCAAGGTGCAGGCGGAATGAACGCGCAAAATTTATTTGCAATGGGCCAACAGCAACAACAGCAACAACAGCAACAACCCATGCAACAAGCTGCAGCTCCTGGTGCCGGTTGGGCATGCCCTTGCGGCAGCACAGGTAACACCGGCAAGTTTTGCAATAATTGCGGCAAGCCAAAACCCCAAGATGAAGCCGGCTGGTCTTGCTCTTGCGGTGCTGTGAACAAGGGTAAATTCTGCAACGAATGTGGTTCAAAAAAACCTGCGGGCGCACCTTTATATGCTTGCGATAAATGCGGATGGAACCCACCTAACCCTCAAAACCCACCTAAATTCTGCCCTGAGTGCGGTGATGTTTTTGATGAGAGCGATGCAAAATAATTTGTTGTAAAAAACAGCAACGGCGTTTGGCGCAAGCAATTGCGCTAAACGTTTAAAATAGACATATTATAAAAAGCGCCTTGTTTTAAAACCTCTAAACTGCCGCAAGTTTAGGTTTTTACTATTGTTCTCAATAACGCTTTGCGGCAGAATGGAGTTTATATGTCTGACACAATGTTAAAATATCAATGCCCTGCGTGCGGTGCGCCGCTTGAATTTAGCCCACAAAAGCAAATGCTTGTGTGCGGCTCTTGCGACAGTGAATACCCGCAAGATTTTTTTAAACCGGAAAGTGCACAAACACAAGGCACACAAAACGAGCAAGTGCAAGATGATAACAAAATTAACTGGAACATTGAGGGCGTTGTTAAGCCGCATAACCAAGCGCAACAGCAAAGTGGGTTCACTTGCACATCTTGCGGTGCCGAGGTTGTTTCAAACGGCGATACAGTTGCAACCGAGTGCATGTATTGCGGCAACCCCGTTGTTATGTCTAACAATGTAAGCGGTATGGTGGAGCCCGATTTTGTTATACCTTTCCATGTAGACAAAAACGGTGCAGAGGCAAAATTGCTTGATTTTTACAAAGGCAAACCTTTGTTGCCGGATGCTTTCACCTCCAATAACCGTGTTAAAAAAATTAGCGGTTTATATGTTCCGTTTTGGCTTTTTAGTTGTACAGGTGGCGGAAATATAACATTTAACGCAACAAAAATTCGCACTTGGAGCGATAGCAATTACAGGTATACGAAAACATCGCATTACGAAGTTTTCAGAAGCGGGCAAATTTCTTTTAGCCAAATACCGGTTGATGCCAGCACAAAAATGGAAGATAATTATATGGACGGCATCGAGCCTTTCGATTATTCAAAGTTAGCGCAATTCAGCCCTATGTATATGGCAGGTTATTTTGCAGACAAATTTGATGTTAGTGTTGCCGATTGCTCTTTGAGGGCGAATAATCGTGTTTTGAATTCAACAGAACAAGCCTTTAGAAACACCGTTCAAGGCTATACAAGTGTAACAAAAAGAAATAGCGCTTTGAGCATGAACGGCGATGATATAAGATATGCGCTTTTGCCTGTTTGGATGTTAAACACAAAATATCAGGGCAAAATGTACCAATTTGCAATTAATGGGCAAACTGGGCAAGTTGCAGGCGAATTGCCCGTTGATAAAGGCAAACTTTTAAAATGGCGCATAGGTTTAACACTTGCATCTATGATACCCATCACACTAATAGCTTTGCTGTTTTTAGGTTAGGAGGATGAGAAAATGATGAAAAAACTTTTTGCGGTGCTCATCGCTTTTATGATATTTCTTAGCCTATCTATACCCATTAGTGCACAAAGTTTAGCAGTTGTGGATGAAGCAGATGTTTTTACAAATGAGCAAGAATTGCTTTTAAGTGCACAAATTGAAAATATAAGAGCACAATACGATTTTGATATTACATTAATTACCACAACCGACACCGGCGGTTACAGCGTTGAAGACTATGCCGATTTCCACCCCGCTGTGGATAAATCTCGCAATGTGATAATTTTTGCAATGGATTTACAAGGCAGAGAGTATTTTACTATCGACACCACAGGCGGAGCTGTTATTACAGATGCGGCACTTGACAAAATAGATGCAGATGTTGTGCCGCTTTTATCCGACGGAGATTATTTCAGCGCATTTAGCACGTATGTAAATTTAGTTGATACATTTATGTATGCTGCCGCATCGGGCGAGCCTTATTCGGGCGAGCCTCTTGGCGCAGGTGATATAGCTTTGGCTTTGCTTATAGGTTTAATTGGCGGTTTAATAATTGCCTTTGCTGTAACAGGCATTATGATAGCTAACATGAACACAGCCAGAACAAAACACGAAGCTGCATCTTATGTAAAACAAGGTTCATTTATTTTAGGGCAAAGCCACGACCGCTTCTTATATGAAAACACCACAAGAACACCTATACCCAAGAAAAGCTCTTCGGGCGGTGGCTCCAGCAGAGGCGGCAGAGGCGGCGGACGTTTTTAAACAGCATTATATTTTGCCTTTGCAAAATGTTAAACAAAAAAACATTTAAAGGATGTGGTGAATTTTTATGAGCGATTTATTAATTTTAATAATTATAGTTTTAGCGGTTTTGCTTTTAATTTTTATTGTTGGCGCAATTTTTATTGTAAAAGCAGTTTCAATGTATAAGCAATCGGAGAAAGATAAAAAATATGACGAAATGCTAAAACAACCGCTTGAAAAAATGGGCGGTAGCAATTTGAGCGATTTAGAACAAAAATACAATACAAACAAAGAAATGGAGTAATACAATGGGAATATTTTCAAGAATAGGCGACATATTACAAGCCAATATCAACGCAATTATAGACAGAGCTGAAGACCCTGAAAAAATGATAGACCAATATTTAAGGCAAGCTGTTGAGGACTTGGACGAAGTTAAAAAAGAAACAGCAGGCATTATGGCTGAAGAGAGCCGTGCAAGGCGTGTTTACGATGAAAACGTGAGTGAAGTTGAAAAATATACCGACCTTGCAAAGCGTGCTTTAACAAGCGGAAACGAAGAAGATGCAAAAGCATTTATAGGCAAAAAACAAGAGCTTGAAAAAACAGGTGTATCTTTAAAAACAGCTTATGACGCCGCAAAAGCAAATGCTGTTAAAATGCGCCAATTGCACGATAAGCTTGTGGATGATATCAACACTTTGCATGCGCGCCGCGACGAGCTTAAAGCAAAATTGAGTATTGCCGAAGCACAGCAAAAAGTTAACGAGCTTGGCAGCAGCGCAGATAATTTACAAGGCACTTTGGGCGATTTTACAAGAATGGAAGACAAAATTAACCGCATGGTAGACACTGCAAACGCCACAGCCGAACTAAATGAACAACCTATTGACGAAGTTGCAAATTTAGAAGAGAAGTATAATACAGAAAATGTTAGTGTTGACAGCGAACTTGAAGCACTTAAAAAATCTATGGGTTTAAGCTAAATAAAAAGCTGCAAATTTTATAAACAAAATGAAAAAAGCTGCTGTGAAAAATCACAGCAGCTTTTTTGTTGTTTTAATTAATCAACTTTTTAAATTCTTCAACACACATGGGTTTTGCGTAATAATAACCTTGAACGTAATGACAATTTGTAGTTTTTAAAAATTCAATTTGCTCTTTTGTTTCTATGCCCTCAGCAATTATTTTTGCGCCTAAATCATTAACTATATGTGTTATACCTTTAACAACCAACTCTCCTTGGGTGTTTTTGCTTTCACTAATAAAAAAGCTTCTGTCTAATTTCACTACGTCTATCTCAAAATCTTTAAGCATGCCAAGCGAAGAATGGCCCGAACCAAAATCGTCGATAGAAACACCAAAACCTTCATTTCTCAAATTAATTATCATGTTTTTAACCGCTTTTGTATTTTCGGCAACTGTTGTTTCGGTAATTTCAACTTCAAGGCATTTTGCAGGCACATTATATTTTTCTGCTAAAGCTTTAAGCTCATTTGCCAAGTTTTTGTTTTTCAAGTGAAGCCTTGAAAAATTAACCGAAATAGGCATGCATTTTTTCCCTGCGCTAATTTGTTCATTTAGCAAAGCACATGTTTTTTCGAACATGTATTTATCTAAGTTAATGATGAACTCATTTTTCTCAAACAGCGGAATGAAATCTCCGGGGTGCATTGTTTTTCCGCTTTTTTCAACCCAGCGAACAAGCGCTTCCGCGCCAATAATTTCTTCGGTTTCCAAATTATATTTCGGCTGTAAAAACAACTTGAACTCTTCATTTTTAAGTGCGTCGCGCATTTTATTTGTAAGTTCGGTTAAATGTATTAAATGTTGCTTAAACTTATCATCATAGTCCCATAAAACGCTTTTTGCCTCTGCGCGCGCAAAACTGTGTGCCATATTTAATTTATTTACAATATCATCAATATTACTCTCGCCTTTTTCAACAAAATAGCGCCCGTATCTAATATTAAAAATATGTTTTTCAACTTTTTTAATATCCTTTTTAATTAAAGCATCAAATTTATCTCTTTCACTTAAAAAATTATTAATATCTTGCACTTTTGCAAAAATCATAAATTCATCGGTGCCTGTTCTTGCAATTTTAACCGGTTTACCCTTTACCATCTTTGCAATTTGCGCCATTTTCAGTATAACTTCATTTCCGATTTCAAACCCAAATACTTCGTTTATTGCCTTGAAATTATCGAGGTCGAATTTTAAAAGGGCAAATTCATTATTATCTGCATTGTTTAAATTGTGCCTTTTTAATATTGCCTCAACATCTATTTTAAATTTCACTAAATTATACAGCCCTGTAAATCTATCATAATACGCTTCTTTTTCAATATCAAGCAACGATTTTCTTTTGCTGTATAGCATATAAAACACCAATATAACAAACGCTATAAATGTGCTTGCACTCACCATTGTCATTGTTGCTGAAATGTTGTTTGCCGTGCTGCTTAATGTGCTTTCTGATATCTCAAAAAACAAGGTCCAATCTTCTATTCCAAGTGGTAAATATTCGCCAAATTTTCTATCGCCTGCTATTTCAAATGTTATACTTCCCACATGCGATGAGGCAAAATCTTCCAAAACTTGCTTGTATGTAACACCCTCTTCAAATGTGGCATTTGCAAAGTTTTCAAAAGATACTTCAAACGGATAGGTGTGTATTAAAATTTCACCGTCGCTGTTAACTATCATAGCAGAGCCCCTGCTGTCGGAGGCTTCGAGTAAAAGTGAGGTTAGATGTTCAATGCTATACTCAGCAACAACAACACCTTGCACAGTGCCCTCAAAAAACAGCGGTGATGTTACAGCAAGCACGCTATCGCCTGTGAACTGTGAAACATAGGCACTTGTAATTTGTGTTTCACCTTCCAGCGCCATTTCAACATGCGGCCCACCCGATAAATCTACAGCTTCACCTTTTGCATTTATACCCCTTGCGTTAATTTCCACAAGCATTAAATTTTGAATATAAAACTGCTCTTCCCAAAGCTGCATATAATGAATTAACTCATTGGGGTTATCCCCAATAAGCTGTACCACTTCAACAAAAGCGTCAACATTTTCTTCGTTGTTTTGCACAATTAATGATATAGCCCTAACATGTTCATTTGCCATATCTCTAAGTGAGCTTTTTGAAGAAATGGAAAGTTCATTATAAACCACACTATTGAAAAGCACAATTCCAACAGCGTTAAAAATTACTATTACAATTAAAAAAATAATAATAAAATAATCTTTGCTTTTTACTTTCATACGTAATTATTCTCCGTAATGTTGTATTACTACAAATAACACAAATTTAACAAGCGCAAACACTTCATTTTATGAAAATTTCAGCATTCAAATAGTGCACTTATCTACTATATATAATATACTTTTTCCATACAAATGTCAACGTTTTGCAGTGCACTTTTATTTAATTTGTGCACTGCAAAACAGCTGCAACATATTGATTACAACCTTAGGAATATCACGCTAATTGGTTGCGCTTATTGCAATTTGCACTCTTTTTCCTTGCACCAGTAACCTATGTGTATTGGCGCCGTATGGTGTGCAGGTAACTAATGTGCAAATATCTTCTCCTTCTTTTATTGCTAACAACTCTGTTTCGCTTGGTTGCACTATTGCAATATTATATATTTCATAGTACAATTCTTCGCCCAAAACATTTATTATGAATTGTTCGCCTAATTGTAATTTATCTATTTCAGTAAACATTTTTGCACTGCTCATACCACTGTGCCCTGTTAAAACACTATGGTTTGAACTTCCCCCTATTGGCAGTGACGTACTTTCAATATGCCCTATGCCAATTTGTAGCACTTCTTGTGAACTGCCATGATAAATAGGCAATACAAGTTCGATACTCGGTATTTTAATATGCCCCATAAGCCCATTATTTTGATGATTTAGCGCAGAATAATATAGTTTTTCATCTTCGCTTGACAACGTAAACCCATATCCGCCTTTCTCTCTAACAATATCGTTAAACCTTTGTGCGTTTGAGTAAACATACTCCTCACTAATATCGCCGGAGCTGACGCTTTCGTCATAATCTTCAATTAATTGCTCGTGTTTTTCACTTATTACCTTATTAGAAACAATCGGGTAAATTAATAATATTATTCCAATTATAAAAAAAAGTATGCAAAACAGTTTTAACACTTTAAATTTCAACATTTCTATTTCCTTTTTTTATCACAAACAAAATTGATATTCCCAAGAACAACAGCAATGCTCCTGATAAAATTATAATTGTCCTTGAATTATCACCTGTTTGCGGCAATACAGTATCGGTGTAGTTAACAACTTCAATAGTTGTGCTGCTTGCCTCTTGTGAATTGATATAAAGTTTTGGGTAATCTGGCAAAATATCACCTGTAATCGTATCATATTCAGCAACGAGTGAAAAATTATAAGGTTCAGTGCTCAAAACATAGCCCTCGGGTGGGGTTATTTCATGAAGGTAATATGTAACGGCGCTGTTAAGCCCTAATATCTGTATTGAACCTGCTGTTATAATAGTTGTTGTATCGCCGCTGTAATTGCTTGGTGCAATTGTATATTCGTTATTTTCTTTAATGAAACTAAGCGCATTTGTTGGCGTTCCTTGTGAGTCGGTTTGTAAATTTTCATCAAGTGTAATGCAAAATTCAGCACCGTTAAGCTGTTGTGATGATGTGTTCGTTTTAAAAAGGTTTACGCTAAATGTTGAGCTTTGTGTTGTATCTGTTGGGGTTGTGCCCGTTGCAAACAAATCTTGCGGGTTATTGCTGTAAGATAGTGTTGCATTGTTGTCGTTTGTGCCATCGGGGTTAACAATTGCGTTTTCATTAATCGTAGCTGAAAATTCAGTTATCAATGTATCTGACGCACTTACAATTCCTTCATGGATTAAAGCCAATATGTCAATACTTAGTGTAAAAGAATTGCTCGGTGGTGCTTGCACCGTTAAAGTGTAGTACGATGTCGGCACAGTAATTGTGCCCGATGCCAATTCTGCTTTTAGCGTTAAATCGTCATTAAATGTTAGGCCGGCATCTAAAGTGTCGGTTATTGTATAATTGTAATCTGCATAGCCCGTTAAAGTGGGAACAGTTGTTTTAATTTGATATATAACATCATCGCCAATAGCATGATCGGAATATTTTGTAAAAGCATCTTCATTATCGTGATACACCAATTTTTCAAGTGAGGGAACATCTAATTTTGGGTTAATTGTGGATGTTGGGTTAACTACCGAGAGTGAAACAAGGGCAGTTATAGGGCTGTGATTATCTATTCTCTCTGCGCCGCCTTCAACAATATAGTAACCGGGTATGGTTAATGGTATAGTTGCCTGTTGCCCTGTTGCAGTGCTGCTTCCCTGCGGTGCTGGAGCCGGATCAACATCAATAAAATTGTTGTAAATATTAGTTGAAAAATCATAGAGTTCTTCATTTGTTCGAGATGACTCACCGAGCCAAGTTAAAAGCTCATCACCCGAAAGCGAGCTACCACCTGAGGGTGTGTAGCTTACAGCAAGGCAAGTTGCAGGGTTAAAAACATATCCACCGTCGTTATTTTCAACGCTTTCAAACAAAAGATAGGCATTATAGGTGTTTCCATTTATTGATACAGCCGAATTTGTATTTACCACAGAAACGCTGTAGCTATTTGCATATACCGAAACATTAGCTATATTAACAAGCATAATTGCCACTAAAAAAGTGCAACATAATTTAAAAATTTTCATGTTTTCTCCTTATAAAGTAAATTAAAATAATTGAAGTTGATATTAGAACAATTGATATTGTGAAATTTAAATGAGCGTATCCACCTGTTGCCGGCAGCACTATGATGCCTGCCCCTTTTAAGGTGTTGCTAAGTGTAATGGTATTTGCAGCAGTTTGAATTGAAAGCTCGAATAAATGGCTTGCATCTTCTTCGTTTTCCAGCACCTCTACTTCTTGCACTGCATAAATTGAACTTGAGGGCAAATTATTAAATGTATAACTAAACCCATTGCTCTCATTCAAAGTAATTGGCGCACCATAAGCAATATTATCTTGCAATAGCTGGAAAATAGCAGAATAGTTCTCGGAATTCATTGTAGAGCCATCAGAATTAAACCACAATTTATTCACTGTAATTGATATTTGTGTTTCAGGCGTAGGAATTTCTGATATAAAATCGTCGCGATGACTTTCAGCATTGATGTTAATATTGTTAGCAATAATTGTGCCGTTTAAATTTTGAGATGCTGTAAAATTTGCACCCTCCGCCAAAATACTTGCGTGCATAAGTGATGCTGTTATTGTGGTGCCCGCATTGGGTAAAAAATTATAGAAATTCCAAAGCACTCGGCCGTTTGTAAATGTATGTGTTTCACTAAGCGGCATATTGTGCCCGTCAATAGCAATAATGCTTATGGGTAGGTTAATTTGCGATATCCCTTCGCAATTTACATTTATTATAACAGCGTATTTATTTGCACTGGAAAGCCCTTTCACTCCCATATATTTCAGGTTTGCAAGTTCTGTTGCGGTAGTGTTAAATATTCCACCTGCATTTGAATTGGTAAGTTCAATATAGCTTTCATCTACACTACCGCCTGCCGAATTTAAATTTAGGGTTATATTAGATGTTGCATAGGTGCTTAAAGTGTTTGAAAGCATTTTCATCTCGCCCCTTAAAGAAGCTAAATTGATAAATTGCGTATCTGTATCTTTCCAAACTATTTTAGGCCTATCCAGCTTTGTTCCGTTTACAGCAATTGCATTGCCATTATCTACTAAATCTACTGAATTTGAATTCCCCACTGCCAACACATGCGTTTGTGAAGTGGCACTGCCTGAGTTCACTTGTAGGTAATTTTGTATATAACTTAACTCGTCATAAATATTATTTGTTCCGAAATTTGCATTTGCGTATAAATTATTTGCCAGAATATTTCCGTTCGTATGTGCGTTTAGCCTAACATCACCAAAACCCACAATGTGAAAACTGCCGGCAATGCCCAGTGCACTATTGCTGTTGTAGTATGGCGTTTGTGTAAAAGTGTTTGGTGGTGGGCTTAAAATTATAGGTGAATTAAGAGTTGCCGGTATTTCTTCTTGCGGTATTTCTTTTTGCGGTGGTTCTTCTTGCGGTATTTCTTCTTGCGGTATTTCTTCTTGCGGTGGTTCTTCATTTAAACTATTCGAACTA
>CAYJIT010000004.1:45662-82719 GCA_964370365.1 uncultured Bacteroides sp.
GTGCTTTGCGATGTGCTTTGCGATGTGCTTTGCGATGTGCTTTGCGATGTGCTTTCTTGCACAGAATTACCATTTGCAGAAGTTGCTTCTTCTAATTGAGAATTAGTTGAATTTTCACTGTTATCATTTTGCAATATAGAATTTATTGCTAAAGTTTGCGATAATTCACCTGAAGCACTTGAACTATGGACAATTATTGGATTTATGAAAAACACTGTAAAGCATAACAATATTATTACACTGCGAATAAATTTACCCATTCCTTCACCTCGTTCAATTGGTCATTTGATACCCTATCCTATTCAAGCGAGTGTAAAGTGGTGAGGGGGTAAAAACGCTTATATATTCAAGTGTTTATATGGCAAAACTTCTTTTTTAAAATTGTTTTTTGTTTCACAACACATTTTCTATTGTTTTTATATTTTATTTATTAGAAAAGCTAATTTTTTAATTTAGAATTTTTATAAAAAAATTTTTTAATCACAAAAAATGCAGCTATAAACTAAATTTAGTTCATAGCTGCATTTTTACACAATTTTATATTGTTTTTATAATTATATATTTTTGTTTGCAAGTGCAATTTTCATGCCTTCAATTATTTTTTTCATGGCATAGCTCGCTTCGTCTTTTGAAGTTGGCGGTGTTTTTTCTAAAGGGTCGGGTATATTTAAGCGCTCATATTTTTCACTGCCCATTTTATGGTACGGTATTATATCCAGCGCTTTTATGTTTTTTAACTTAGTTAAAAACGCACCTAAATTTAATAAGTGCTCATCAATTAAAGTGATGTTGTGTATAACAACATGGCGAAGCCAAACACTTATGTTTTTATCTGAAAGATATTTTGCAAATTCAAGAATATTATGGTTATCAACGCCTGTTAATGCTTTGTGCTCTTCGCTGTTAATGTGTTTTAAATCTAAAAGAACAAGGTCGCACACTTTTAAAAGTTCATCAATTTCTTCGGTATTATTTTTGTTGAAAGTTACGCCTGAAGTATCAAGGCATGTGTGAATATTATGCTGCTTAAATTTCTTAAACAAAGCCGTTACAAATTCAATTTGCAAAAGCGGCTCACCGCCTGTAACGGTAATGCCGCCCTTAGCAAAGTTCTGCACACCGCAATATAGCGCAAAAATCTCATCAACAGACATGTTATTGCCTGTGTTTACATTCCAAGTGTCGGGGTTGTGGCAATATTTACAGCGCAAAGGGCACCCTTGCATAAACACAACAAACCTTATGCCGGGGCCATCCACTGTACCAAAAGAATCGGTTGAATGAACATATCCTCTCATATTAAATTTTCGAGTGGAATGTGCGGGTTATGATATCATCTTGTTGCTCTTTAGTGAGCTTTACAAAATTTACCGCATAGCCCGAAACACGCACTGTAAGTTGCGGATATTTTTCGGGGTGGTTTTGCGCATCAAGCAATGTTTGCTTTGTAAAAACATTTACGTTTAAATGATGGCCGCCTTTTTCAACATATCCGTCCAAAAGCCCTACTAAATTATCAATTTGCCTATCACTAATCATTTTTTCTCCTGTGGGTTAAGTTTATATTTGTTCATTCGGTTGCTTAAAAGCATAATTGTTTTGCTCGCACTCGCTTGCACTTGTAATGCTTATAGCAATATCGTCAATGTCAAAATCGCCAAAAAATACAGTGTCGTCTTTTCCCAAAGCGTCGGGCACAATCGAAAATGTATTTGATATTCCATCGAGTGCATCTTCAAACGGCAGTTTTGCAACAGAGGCAAGCGAACTTGCAGCGCCGCTTTTATCTCTTTTGTGCATTGGGTTTGCACCCGGTGCAAAAGGAACGCCGTCTTTTCTGCCATCGGGTGTGCTGCCCGTTTTTTTGCCGTACACCACATTTGAAGTTATAGTTAATATAGACAATGTGGGAAAGCCGTCCCGATATGTGTGGTGCTTTCTAATTTTATCCATAAACGTGTGCACTATATCTATTGCCATCTTATCAACTCTGTCGTCGTTGTTTCCGAATTTAGGGTAATCGCCCTCTACTATATAGTCAATCACAAGGCCGTCTTCATCTCGCACTGTTTTAACTTTGGCATATTTTATAGCGCTTAAAGAGTCTGCAATTACTGATAGGCCTGCTATACCAGTTGCAAAATAGCGCTTAACCTCACGGTCGTGCAGTGCCATTTGCACTTTTTCATAGCAGTATTTATCGTGCATATAGTGAATTACATTCAATGTGTTTACATACACATTGGCAAGCCATTCGAGCATGTCGTCATATTTTTGCACAACATCGTCATATTCAAGATATTCTGTCAAAATAGGGCGATATTTCGGGCCTATTTGAAGTTTCAATTTTTCGTCTACACCGCCGTTAATAGCATAGAGCAAACATTTTGCAAGGTTTGCACGCGCGCCGAAAAATTGCATCTCTTTGCCTATTTTCATGCTGGAAACACAGCACGCAATAGCATAGTCGTGCCCGTGAATTTCACGCATTAGCTCATCGTTCTCATATTGAACGCTTGAAGTTTTTATAGACATTTTTGCGCAATACCTCTTGAAATTAAGTGGCAATCTCTGCGACCAAAGCACTGTTAAATTAGGCTCGGGCGCAGGCCCCAAATTATCGAGAGTGTGCAAAAACCTGTATGAAGTTTTTGTAACCATATGTCTGCCGTCCGTTGTCATGCCGGCAATAGATTCTGTCACCCATGTAGGGTCTCCCGAGAAAAGCGAGTTGTAATCGGCTGTTCTTGCAAATTTCACAAGGCGCAATTTCATAACAAAATGGTCGATATATTCTTGTATTTCCTCTTCGGTGCAAACACCTAAAGCGCAGTCGCGTTCGATAAAAATATCTAAAAATGTTGAAACTCTGCCCAGGCTCATTGCTGCACCGTTTTGCTCTTTAATTGCGGCAAGATATCCAAAATAAAGCCATTGAATAGCTTCTTTTGCATTTTTTGCGGGCTGTGAAATATCAAAACCGTAAGCCTGTGCCATTTCTTTAATTTCCAAAAGCGCCCTAATTTGTTCAGACAGTTCTTCACGAAGCCTGATATTCTCGCCTACCATGCGTGTGGGGGCAGTTCTTAGCTGCTCTTTTTTATCCATCACAAGCATATCAATGCCATAAAGCGCAACGCGGCGGTAATCGCCTATAATTCGTCCTCTTCCGTAAGCGTCCGGCAAGCCTGTAATAATTGCAGATTTCCTCGCCAGTTTAATTTCGTCGGTATACACATCGAAAACGCCATCGTTGTGAGTTTTGCGGTATTTTGTAAAAATTTCGTGCAAATGGGGCGAAACTTCAAAGCCATATTGATTTAAAGCATTTTCAGCGGTTCTAATGCCGCCAAATGGTTGAAAGCTCCTTTTAAAAGGCTTATCTGTTTGAAAACCAACAATAGTTTCAAGTTTTTTATTCAAGTAGCCGGCTTCGTGCGAAGTTACAGTGGACACTATGTCGGTGTCCATAGCAAGAACTCCACCGTTTTCTTGCTCTTGCTTATTAAGCTCTACAACTTGTTGCCAAAGCGTATTTGTGGCTTCTGTAGGGCCTTTAAGAAAATTCTCATTGCCATCATACGGTGTGTAGTTCAAAGTTATAAACTCACTCACGTCTACGGCGTTATTGCTCCATCTGCCGGGTTTAAACCCCACCCAATTTTCAGAAAAAACAAATTCCATTTTTCCTCCTGTATACTACCGGTATGAAACCAAAAGTGGTTTTCTTGCGCATATTTGCGCCGGTTGACATTGCTGTAAAACCACATTGTGCAAAAAGTGTTAATTGTCGGCTTTTCAATTCCAATTGCGCTATCACGTTTTCAGCCTATTCGCAAAAGTTAACAGCACTTTGTAGCTCACTAAACTGTTAAATACACCTTAAAAGACATTCTTCAAATTATGTTGCTTTTACTACTTAATTATAGCTTAATTTGCTTAAAATTTCAAATGCCAAAATTTAAAAAATATAAATATTTCAGCTGTTTTATTAAAAAATTTTTTCACTTGAAGAGGTATTAAATTAAATAAAGCGGTGTGCGTGGTTAAAATACACAGTTATTGTTGCACATGCTTGCAATTTAAGTATATAACAGAGAAAATATGCAATTTTCATAAAACATAGCAAACGTTTTGCAAAGGTTTTCACAGTGCTTTATTTTCCAAATTCAGTAAAAACTCTTTCATTCCAAGCCCGCCTGCATAGCCCACAAGTTTTCCGTTTTTGCCTATAACTCTGTGGCACGGCACGGCTATGCTTATTGGGTTTTTATTATTCGCCATGCCAACAGCCCTGCTTGCCTTTTCATTGCCAACAGCTGTAGCAATTTCTTTATATGTGCGCGTTTGCCCATAGGGTATTTCGCAAAGTGCACTCCAAACCTTTTTTTGAAAATCTGTTCCGCGCATTTCATAAGCAAAATCAAATTGCTTTCTTTTTCCTTTAAAATATTCAGATAACTGGCTTGCAACTGTATCGGTTAATTTTGTTTTTTCACCAAATTTCTCAGGTGTTTCAAATACCTTTTTCAAATAAACAACTTGTTCATTTTCATAATCAATTCTTATAAAACCTACTTCGGTTTCATATATGGCAAAACCTTTCATTCGCTCTTCCCTTTCATTTTTTCATTAAATTCAAATAAACAAAGCCCAACTAAACTTAAGTTAAATATATCACAATTATATACCATATTGCAATACAAAGTTGTGCGGCTGTTTTTTATTCATTTTTTTGCGCTAAAATTAGCGCACCCATAATTATTAAGCCACCTATAATTAAATTTGCGCCCGGTTCATCATATCCAATTATAACCGAAAAAAGTGCACCGAACAGTGCCTCTGTTCCTAAAATAATTGCGGCATTCGACGAGCTTACGTTTTTTTGGGCTTTTGTTTGCAAAAAATAGCAAAGGCATGTGCTGAAAAGCGCAAGATATATAAGCGAAAAAAAGCCATTTGGCGTGAAAAACGGCTTTGCGCTTGCACCTGTTATAAAAAACACGCTTAAAGACAAAACTGCCGCTGTTATAAATTGCATAAACACTATGATATAAGTGTCTATTTTTTTTGCAACAATGCCTGTTGCAACTATTTGGCACGCAAAAAACAGTGCGCATATAATTGTAAGAATATCGCCAAAAGCAAAACTTAACCCCTGCCCTATTTGCAAAGATAATGCGCCAATTCCAAAAACACAAATAACGCAAGCGACGAATACACTTAGCTTCGGACGTTTTTTTGTTATTACCCACCATAAAAAAGGCACCATAATTACATTTGTTGCGGTTAAAAACGCATTATTTGCAGGTGTTGTGTATTGCAGTGCAATTATTTGTATGTAAAAACCCAAAAACAAAAAAACACCAACTATTGCACCGTAAAAAATATTTTTTAAATTTAAATTAGCTTTTAGTTTTTCAAAAAAAACAATGCCTATAACTATTGCTGAAATTAAAAACCTAATTACCATAATAAGCTCGGGGCTTGCGTTTGCGTTTAGTGCCATTTGTGACACTATAAACCCTGTGCCCCATATAATAGCAACAGCAAATAGCATGATTAAACTTTTTAATTTTTTGTTTGTTTTCATTTTTTCTCCGTTCTTGTTTTTGAACTTAAACAATTGCTTTTTGTAATTTATTTTTACTATGTTTAAAATTAAATATAATATACAAATTTTAATTTTTACACTAAAAAAATATTTTTTGAATAAATTGGCAAATTTTAACAATACTTAGTTGAGCACATTAAAGTGCTTAAATAAATTAATACTATTAAAGAGGAATACTATGAAAAAATGGGAATTGTCGATACTTACAGGCCTTATAATTGCAATTATAATTACGCAATTTAGCGCTTTTGCTCTCGCTTGCCAAGAGGTGCGGCAAGACACTTTGCGCTTGCATGTTCGCGCTCATTCAAACTCAGAGGAAGACCAAGCTTGCAAATTAGCCGTGAGAGATGCTGTGATAGAGCAATTTGGCGAGCAATTGTCGCATAGCGAAAATATAGAACATTCAATAATTACTGCACGAGCATTACAATTGCAAATAACAAATGCTGCACAGGAAATTGTTGCAAGCATGGGTTTTGATTATGATGTTAATGTGAATATACAAGAGGAATATTTTTCTGTTATAGAATATGACAACTTCACATTGCCGGCAGGCACTTACTACGCTTTAAGCATTGAAATAGGAAGCGCTCTTGGAGAAAATTGGTTTTGTGTTCTATACCCGGCACTTTGCCTGCCCTCTGCAATGGAAAACAGTGAAATGGAAATTTATTCAAGTGGGCAGGAAAAAGCTATTAAAAGCCCATACGAAATTAAATTTGCACTTCTTGAATGGTTGGAATTTTAATTTTTTATTGCATTAAAATGCACAAAGCAAATTTTAGCACATTTATATAATAAAAACAAGTAACGCTGTGTATTTAATACACAGCGTTACTTTAAGGGGTTTATAATTGTGTGAGGAGGAATCATGTACAAAGGTTCGAATTGCGGCTTTCTCCCCTTCGTTAATAATAGTATACGCTAAATATAATTAAAATGTGTTACATAATTATTAATAAACTATAAAAATAAAATGTTTCACATAATAAACACATTTTGTTCATGTTTTATTTATTGGCGTGGGCAATTGACATTTACGCACGTTTAATATAAAATTAAACAAGTGAGAAAATAAATACCAATTAAAACATTTTAAACGCAATATTTTAATTTGTGAAGTATAATTAAGGAAACAAGAGCAATATATGAAAAAAAGAAAACTTACAAATATATTCGGCGCAGTTATAATGGTGCTAAGCATAATATTGTTCACCACTATTGTGCTTGCCAGCAGCCTAAAAGCGCAAGAGCCCAGCAGCTCTTTGGCACAAACACCGCAAAGTAGCTCTGTTAGCGTCCAAGCGGAAAGCCAAGCAATTCCAACGCAAGAACTTGAGCATACCATACCTAAGCGTGAAGATATTATTTTTAGCGATTTAAAAGCTGTTAATGCAGATACTTTAGGCTATATAACTGTTCCAAACACAGTTATAAATTACCCTGTTGTTAAGGGTATTGATAACATTAAGTATTTAACCACAAATTTCAACGGTGAATATGATATTTTCGGCACAGTTTTTGCAGATATGTTCAACTCCGACTCTTTGGCGGACCCTGTTACTGTTTTATATGGGCATTATGAAGATGGCGGAACATTTTTTACGCAATTGCATAATTATAGCGATGCGCAATATTTTGAAGATAACCCCGACATTTACCTTTACACACCTTATGCTGAATATAAATATGAAATTGTTGCGGCATTTATAAATGATAATTACAGTTTAATGTATGAAAAAAATTACCAAGATAAGGCACAATTGCAAGGCTTTATCAACCACATTGCAAATACCCCGGACGAAACGGCAAACTTAAAACTTGACGACGTTGATACAGAGGATAAGTTTTTAGTACTATCAACTTGCATGAACGCAAGTAGCAGTTATGAAAACAGATATGTTGTGGTTGGAAAACTTGTGTATGCGCAAAAAACAGATTAAGCTTTGTTTCGAAAATAAAAATCATAAAATACAAAGGCGAGTTCTCTCTTTAAAACGCTAAAGAGAAAACCCGCCTTTTTCTGTGCTTTATTTTGCTATTTTAATAAATTTAGTCTGTATATAAAACAGCCTCTGTTTCGTATATATTATTGTAAACGTCGTATAAAACAAAATAAACAACTGCATCTAAATCGCCAACATCATCATAACTTACAGCAATATCACCGCCACTGTAAGTGTACACATCGCCAATAATATAAGAGCCGTCATACTCCCAATCGTAAGTGTAATAATCGAATACATACTCAATAGTATCACCCTGTTCAAATTGGAACAAGCCTTTGCCGGCAGGCGCACCTATTTCGGTTGGCACCCTATAACCGGCAACATAGCCCAATGGCTCTTCGTTGGTCCATGTAACTATAATTTCTATGTATTGTTCGCCATTTAAGTATGCGGGCACCATGCCGTAAGTGCTCCAATTATCGTCGCTTATATTCTGCTCGTCCTCAACATAAAACGGTACTGTGAACCCGTCTAAAGTAACCCATGTATAGTCGAATTCAATAAGCAAATCGCCGTCTGCATCAATTTCAAAAACATTATCACTGCCTAAATCAATATAGCCCTCGCCATCGTCCAAAAGCGCTTGAAGCTCTATTCTTGTAATTTCTTCCCACTCTTCGTCTGTTAAACTTAAAACATAACTGTCGCCTTTTTCGTCGATAACAAGTTCTTCAAGAAATTCACCGCTGTATTCCTCGGCGTAATTATCTGCGGTTTGTGCGTCGTACCAATCCTCGGTTGAATAGTCGTGCTCCACATCGCCGCCGCTATTTTTGCTCCTTTGCATTTGCCCGCCACTCATGGCGCTAACAAATGTGTTAAAGAAATCGGTATATTCACCGCCCATGCCAACTTCGTGCAAAATTTCTTGATATTGCGAATAATATTCGGGGTAATCATAAGGGAAATACATTGCAAGGCCATGGGCATTATAAACATCGTAGCTGTTATAATAATATTTCACAACGCTGTTAACTGCCGAAATTGCCTCTAATTCGCCCTCAACTCCGGCTTTTTGAATGAAGTCTACTATATCAATTTGCTCATATTCTCCATCGCCAAAATCTTTTGTATCACTTCGCGCTCCGGATATCTTCGGGTATTCATTATTGTAAATATCCTGTGTTGCATTAGAGAAATACTCTGTTAAAACGCTATATGTATAGGGCATTTCTCGCAATTCCACAACCGATAAAGTAGCTTCGGGGTCACTTATGGTGTCCATACAGGTGTTAACAAAATCCTCTACAATATTTACGCCTATATCCAAAGTGCTCATAGAGGGGTTATTGTTCAACGCTGTAAGCCAATCGGTGTAATACCAGCCAATTCCCGGCTCCAGCTCTTGTGATGCAATTAAGTAATCCGCATAGGGTTCCAGCATCAAAGCTGTTTCAGCTGTTGCCATCAGGCATGCATCGAAACCCACAAAATCAAATTTAACATCTGTAAGTGACAAAGCGTAATCAATATCACTTAAAGTTAGCGTATACTCGGGGAAATATTCATCATAGCCAAAACCGCCTATTGTGCCGCCACCGTGGTCCCACATAATAAGGCTATAACGGTCTGCCGGGTAGCTTGCGGCAGTGTCATTTATAAAACTTGTCAATGTTTCGGGCGAAACCATATTCGCAGGCTCACCAAAATCGTGCAATAAGTTCATCTCGCCATCTGCAAGTTGCCAATACTGCGAAGAATAATTGCTTATATCATTGTGATACCAATAAGTAGCGCCGCCTGTCATCAAAATTAAATTGATATTATCGCCATAGGTTGCCGCTGCCATTTCATAAATATCCTCTGTTGCAGCACCGCTCTCGCTCTCTAAATCAGAGCCTATCATATACATCATTACTGTGTGAACATCACTGCCGTCGCCTTTTGGCGTTGTGTAATAATCACGCAAATTTTCAATTTGCAAATCGTTGCCATATGTGCCGTATACATCATTTTCAGATGGCTCTGTGTATTCTGCTTCGCTATTGGAATAATAATCAGAATCGTAGTCTTCTACATCCGAAAAAAGCCAGCCTATAAACAAAAAAAACACAATTGCCACAACAAGTGCAATTAAACAGCCCGACAAGCAGCCTTTACTCTTTTTCCTTTGGGGCGCACCACCATAATTGTTTGGCTGAACATAATTGCCATTTGGTGTATTTGCATAATTATTAAATTGGTTTGGGCTTTGCCCTGCTTGATAATTAGGTGCATTAAATTGCCCTTGAGGGTGTTGCCCCTGTGGATACTGCCCTTGCCCGGGAGCACCGTTGTATTGGTTGGGAGCACTGCCATGTTGGGTAGGCATACCGCCGTGTTGAACGGGAGCCCCGCCATGCCCGGCATAGCCACTTGCGTTGTGTGCATTGCCTGTTTGGTTTGCGCTATAGCCGCCGGGGGCTTGCGTGTAATTGCCCTGTGGCGGCATATTTGGCCTTTGCGGAGGCGCACTTGGCCTTGTTGTTGGAGCATTGCCGTTTATTAAAGCACCGCAATTACTGCAAAACTTATTGCTTGCATTATTTTGTGTGCCACAGTTTTGACAAAACATATTATAACCTTCTTTTATTCATATTTTAAAATTCTAATAGTATTTTAATACTTTTACAATTATTTGCAACATTTTATATTATTTTAATGATGTTATTTTAACAAAAACAGATTTCTACAGTTCTCCAAGTGCCGCCACTTACGTGTCGGTTGCTCACTTGCATTGCACTGCGGTGCTTATCCGCTTTGCTTGAAATGACAAACGGCAAAGCGAAACGGATTTCTTGCTTTGCTCGAAATGACAATGGGTAGATTGTTTGTCATTAGGGCAAAGCAAAAAATCCGTAAAACAGTTTAAATTAAAATGTTAAATTAAACAGGGTGCGATTTATTTGCATAATCCACATGCTCGCCATCAATACCTTGAATTTTCTCATTGCGTTTTTCAAAGAACTTCGGTGCAACTTGTGGGAACATAGCATAAGTTAAAACGTCTTCTTCTTGCATTGTATATTTTGCCGCTTCTTCTTTCATTTTCTCAACTTCATCTTTAAGCAAATCTGCAGGGCGGCAAGTAATGGCCTCTTCATCGCCCAATATTTTTTTGCTGAATTCTTCGCTGATAGGCGCAGGAGTTTTTCCATATTCGCCTTTAACCATAGCTTTGAACTCTTTTGTTACCATCTTATATCTCTCGCCCATGATAACATTGAAAACTGCTTGCGTGCCAACAATTTGGCTTGTGGGAGTAACAAGTGGCGGATAGCCGCTGTCCTGTCTAACTCTCGGTATTTCTTTCAAAACATCTTCAAGCTGGTTTTCTTTACCGGCATCTTTTAGCTGCTTAAGCAAGTTTGAAAGCATGCCGCCCGGCACTTGATAAAGCAATGTGTTTGCGTCAACCCCGAGCATTTTGGGGCTTAATTGACCGCTTGCAAGATATTTTTCACGCAATTTTGCAAAGTGAGCACGAACAACATCAAGCTTTTTAAGGTCAAGCCCTGTGTCGTAATCGGTGCCTTGAAGTGCGGCAACAAGGCTTTCTGTGGGCATGTGGCTTGTGCCAAGCGCAAGTGGGCTCATAGAAGTATCTATAATATCCGCACCTGCTTCAATGCCTTTTAAAATAGACATCGACGCAAGGCCTGAAGTATAGTGGCTGTGAATATCAACAGGAATTTTAATGGTTTCTTTTAAACTTTTAACAAGCTCATAAGTTGAATACGGTGTTAAAAGGCCAGCCATATCTTTGATACAAATACTGTGTGCACCCATGTTTTCAAGTGTTTTTGCATAGTTGGCAAAATACTCATTGCTGTGAACAGGGCTTAATGTGTAGCTTATACAGCCTTGAACATGTGCATTTTCCTTAACAGCAGATTTAATAGCTATTTCAAGGTTGCGAGGGTCGTTCAGCGCATCGAAAATGCGCAAAATATCAATACCGTTTGAAACGGATTTCTCAACAAAGTATGCAACCGCATCATCTGCATAATGGCGGTAGCCAAGCATGTTTTGCCCACGGAAAAGCATTTGCAATTTTGTTTTTGGGCAATTTCTTTTCAGTGTTCTAAGCCTGTCCCATGGGTCTTCATCTAAGAACCTAATGCAAGAGTCGAATGTTGCTCCGCCCCAGCACTCAAGTGAAAAATAGCCTATTTCATCCATTACGGGTAAAATTTCAATCATTTCATCCATTGTCATACGGGTTGCAATTAAAGATTGGTGCGAGTCACGAAGGGCAACTTCTGTAATTTTAACGGGTTTTTTAGCCAAAACTATTCTCCTTTCTATAGCTTAATTCATAGAAATAAGCACGTCACCAACATTAACAACGTCACCTTTTTTGCAATTTATTGTTGCAATTGTTCCGTCTTGTGGTGCTTTTATCTCGTTTTCCATTTTCATGGCTTCTAAAATGCAAAGTACATCGCCGCTTTTAACGCTTGCGCCGTTTGCAACTTTAACATCTAATATATTGCCGGGCATTGGCGCTGTAACGCTAACTGCGCCTGCCGCTGCTGCGGGTGCTGCCGGTGCAGCAGGTGCCGCCGCAGGTGCAGCTGCAGGTGCAGCTTTAACAGGTGCCGCTGCGGGCGCGCTTGCGCTTTGCCCTTTTTCCTCAACCGTAACATCATAACTTGTGCCATTAACTGTAACATTAAAAGATTTCATGGAATAATCCTCCCTAATTTTGTTATTTAATTTAACTGTAATGAAGAAACCCGTGCTTTGTTCTTTAAAAACGCAAGAGCTAAACGGATTCCTCGACTTCGCTCGGAATGACAATATTATAAAGGCATATTGCCGTGTTTTTTTGGCAAACGCTGTGTGCGTTTTGTGCTTAGCATATCTAAAGCGCTTAAAACATAAGTGCGCACATTTGCCGCGTTTGCCGCAAATTCAACAACACCGTTTTCCAAAGCACTTTGTGCACTGCAAACTTCTTTTGCATATTCAGCGGCTTTTTTGGCTGTGTCTGCGGCAATATTTTTGCCTGAATCTATTTCATCTTTGTATAAAATGCTTGCGGCAACACTTGGCTCTACCGGTGCAATTGTGCAGCCTTCAACAGCAATTTTAACATCTGCATTTGCAAGCGCCATATACGCAGGGCCAATTGCTTTGCCTGTTATAACAGCAATTTTTGCTGTTGTGGCATCTGCATAAGTGCCCATCAAACGTGTGGCTTGCCTTATGGCGCCCGATAATTCATCGCTATTGCTTTTTGCAAAGCCATCTGTATTTATTATGGTTATAACAGGTATACCAAAAGCATCGCAAAAACGCACAAAACGTGATATTTTAGAAACGCACAAATGGCAAACCGGCTCGTTTTCACCTGCTGTGCTAACAACAGCCACAGCATTGCCACCGCAAGTTGCAAGCGCAGTATAAACATTTTTGCCATAGCCATCATTAAGTTCTATGTTGCTATCTGAGTCAACAATAGTGTCTGCGGCAGATTTTGCATCGTATTTTGTAAGTGTGTAATTACTTTTTGCCTCACGGCTATCAAATATAGCACTGCCTGAAAGATTATTGGCGGGAAGAAGCCCTATAAGCTGTGCGGCCTTTTGTGCGGCCTCGTCATCATTTTCAACAACAATTGAAGCAACACCGGCTTTTGCGGCAAAATCAGAGCTTGCCGCATCGGGAAGTTTATCGCCGGCGGCGGCGGAATTAAATGGTGCTGTTAAAAACAGTTTCGCATCTTTGCACATAATGCAAATGTCTGCCGCGGCGGCGGCCATTGCGTTGCTTGCACCGCAAACACCACTTACAACCGCAATTTGTGGCACAACGCCGGAAATTTTTGCAATTGCCTCGTTCAATTTTGCATTTGCGTTAAGTGCGCTAAGGTTTTCACCCAATACAGTGCCAACAGAGTTGTAAAATGTTACCACAGGGTTGCCTGTTTTTGCCGCCATATTTAAAACCTTAACAGTCTTTTTAATATCGCTTGCGCTAACAGCCTCGCCGTGTTGGCAAATTGCATAAACGGGTTGCCCGTTTGCACTGCCGAAAGCCGCTGTTACAACACTGTCTGTAAACATTGATGTATAAACGCCTTCATCAAAAAATTTGGCAAGAACTTCATTGCCTTTTGTAGATTTAGCCATTAATAATCCTCCTGCGTGTTTAAAAATAATTATAGAAATAACAGCTTTAGATAATGTTTAACACTATCTAAGTTTTTTTGAACAATTTTCACCACTTATATTATACTACCTTGTTATTACAATCACAAGCATTATTTGATAAAAAAATAAATTATTTGCAATTTTTAAAAAAATGTTCAATAATCTGCGATTTTTCATTGCCCTCGCAAAACACATCAAGCCATTTTTTCAAATTATCCTCGCTTAAATTTACAGTGAAATAAACAGCTTTTGCGTTTTCTCCTGCGGCAATGCACGCCCTAACGGCACCGTCAATAAGTGCGTTAGCTTTCACTGTGCACTCGCAAACATTAACAACATCTTCTTTTACAGTAAAAAGAGCATGCCCCATATAAACATCGTTATCCATAATAATAAACCCACGCACATCATCGCCGTAACGGCTTGAATTTAAGCTCTCCAAAACCAAGGGCTCATCTATCGGGCGCATTATTATCATTTTTTCTCTCCCCTTGCGCTGTAACTGCGCCTTTGTCCGTTTGCAAAGGCAGATTTTTGTGCACTTTGCCTTTTCTTGTTTACTGCGGTATTTTTCTCAATGGTAGCCTTCGTTTTTCCTCTGCTTGCCGCGGTTTTAAGCGCATTTAGCTCGGCCGGTGTCAGCTCTCTGAATTGCCCGGGTTTTAACATGCCAAGTTTAACCGCACCTATTGCAGTGCGCCTTAAACGAATAACTTGCAAATTAACGGCTTCACACATGCGCCTTATCTGCCTGTTTTTACCCTCTTTAATCGCCATTTCAAGCACAGTTCGCTCGGGCGAATCGGAAGTTACCTTTATTGTTGCCGGTGCTGTTTTAGTGCCGTCGTCCAGCACAACACCGTTAGTAAGCTGAATAATTTGCTCTTCACTTGCGTGAGGGCGCACAGTTACCCTGTACAGCTTGGTTACGCCGTGGCTTGGGTGCATAAGCAAGTTCGCAAAATTGCCGTCGTTTGTAAAAATAAGCATACCCTCGCTGTCTTTATCCAAACGGCCTATGGGGTAAACACGCTCTTCAATTTGCTCCATAAGTTGCATAACTGTTTTTCTGCCCTGCTCGTCGCTTGTTGTGGTTATATAACCTCTGGGCTTATGTAGAACATAATAAAGTTTTTCACGCTTGCGCGGCATAAAAACCCTTTGCCCATCGACGGAAAGGACATCTTTTGCCATATCGGTTTTATCGCCGAGGCCAACAGGCCTACCGTTGCATTGAACCCTGCCTGCTTTTATCATTTCCTCTGCCGCGCGCCTGCTGCAAACGCCTGCTATGGCAAGGGCTTTTTGAATTCGGGTATCTCTCATTATTCCTCCGCTTTAACAGTTGTGTTTATAATTTGTTGAATTTCGTCTTCTTCATTGCTATCTGTTTTCTTTAAAAGGGTGGTAATTTTATCTACAATTTCCGGCATCAAGCTAACAGCTCTGTCAACTGCGTCGGACGTTTTGGTAATTTGAAGCAACCGCACATTACCGTTTTGCACAACCAAGAAGGCAACGGGAGTGATGTTAACACCTGCGCCACCGCCACCGCCAAAAAGTTCTTTCGGTGTTTTTGTTGCAATGTCTGAGCCGCCCGAGGCAAAGCCCATTGATATTTTTGAAACAGGTATTATTGTAATACCCTCACTTGCCGCAATAGGTGTTCCCACAATTGTGTTTGCATCAACAATAGCGTTAATTTTTTCAAGTGTTGATTGCATGATGTTTTGTATTGGGTGTTCTTTCATTTTTAAAACTCCTCTTTTATATAATTCTGCTTGCTTTAAGCTCTTTAAAAACATATATTCCTGCTATAACGAATACAATTAGGGATGCATAAATTTTACAGCTGAGATATGTGCTTTTAGAAAATTCATTGTTAAAATCCGCCACAAGTTTCAGGCTTTTAAATTTCAAGTGCAAAACATTTTGCATTGCGGCAAAAGCTGAGGCAACATATACTTGCAACTGCCCATAAAATATAGCGGTTTGTGCGGCATCTTTTTTATAAACGGGATATAGTATGCGGATATTTCTGAAAAAAATGCCTTTGAAAATAATTTTCAAAGCGCCTTTCGCCGTTGTTATTATTGTGCTTATATCTTCAAGATATATGGGGAATTTCTCTTTTTTTATTTTTTTAACTTCTGTTTGTGCCTGTTGCTCTGCCTTTTTTTCTGCTTTTTCAACTTTCTTTTTTTCTTTTTTTGTCAACGGAAACACTTTAAAGCGCAAGAATAATATTTTCAAATATATTGTAAGCTCTTCGTTTTTGTATTCCGGTTTTAAACAAACAGGCATTAACAGCAAAATTAACAGCAAAATTAGAATGCCAAGCAAAATTAAGCCTATTATTTGAAAAAACAAAAATGCTCACATCCTTTTCGGCTATTTAAAACTGTTCTCATCGTGAAATTGGGCTATTGCTGTTCGCTTTCAATTTCTATATTATCCAAAAGCCCTTGCATACCGTCTTCGCTGTGAAGCTCCGGCAAATCTTTCAAGCTGCCAAGCCCGAATGTGCGCAAAAACATATCGCTTGTTTTAAACGAAACCGGTTTGCCCGGCAAATCTAAGCGGCCGGCTTCGTCTATAAGCCCTTTTTGCATCAGGGTGTGCACCGTGTGGGAGGAATCAACACCTCGCACTTGCTCTATAAATGAACGTGAAACCGGCTGATTATAAGCGATGATAGCCAAAACCTCCATGGCGGCTTGTGAAAGAGGTGCATTTCTTCTGGTGTCCATAAGTTTTTTTATATAATCGCCATAATTGGATTTTGTGCAAAATTGCCAGCGCCCGTTTAGCTTTATAAGTTCTATTCCCCTATTCTTTTCGCTTAAATCGTCACGGATGGAATTTATAAGCCCATCAACAACATTTGTTTCCACTTCAAGCACAAGTGCTATTTGCGCACTGCTTACCGGCTCGGCATAAGCAAAAAGCATGGCTTCAATTGCCGCTTTGTATTCTTTAATATCCATATTAATCTCCATTCACCATTCACATAAGCTGCACAGCGATAATCACTAAAACACATTACTCTTTAGCGTCTAAAGTTAAACTGCCGCTGTCATCAACAAAAATTCTTTTTGCGCGCACAAGCTCTAATAGTGCCAAAAATGTTGCAACATTTGCACTTTTGCTTGCATCTTTAATAAAAAGTTGCTTTAATTTAGATATTTTCCCAAGCCTTAAAGAGCGAAGCACAAATATAATTTTTGAGCTTATAGATACAATAGGCGCATCTACTAAAGGTTCAAAACGCTCTTGCTTTGGTGGCGCATTGTTAATTGCACGTGTGTGCATTAAAGAATATGCATTTAAAAGTTCGGGAGCTGTGTGAAAGAAATTATATGTATAATCAACATCAAACAAAGCCGGCTCGCGCACAAAAACATTTATGTTTGCGCTCATAGCTTTTAAGTGGTTAGCCACAATTTTGCACAGGCTATATTCAACCAAAAGGCCTGTTAATTCTTGCTGCAAGCGCTCTGCCTCTTCACTTTTGGGCAATAATAAATAAGATTTTAAATGCACAAGCCTTGCCGCCATTTCAATAAATTCGCTTGCAAGGTCCATATTTGCATCTTGGGCACGGTTTACAACATCTATATATTGCTCTATTAAAGTGTGAATATTTATGTCGTAAATTTGCATTTTGTTTTTTGATACAAGGGCTAAAAGCAAATCTAACGGGCCCTCAAACTCTTGTATTTTGAATGTAATTGTCTCCATTGTTCTCCTTAACAAAGCATTAAATAGGCTTGCATAATTTTTTACACTGCCAAAGCGCTAAAGTTGTGCCGGGGCGCATTTAAAAGCAAAAAAATGCTTATTACAAGTTAAATATCACTAATTCAAAAAATAAATCTATAAATTTTGTGCCGTTATCCAGCAAATTAAAAATAAAATTTTGCAAAAAGCTTATGGGGTAATTCAAAACACCAAAATAAAGCATTGCAAAAAGCGCAATAATAATGTATCTTTCATAACGCATAATGTTAAAATATATGTGCCTTGGTAAAAAAGCAAATGCAATTTTCGAGCCGTCAAGCGGTGGAATGGGCAACAAATTAAATGCCGCAAGCACTATATTTATAGATATCATTGAAATCAAAAGAGTATTTATAAATATTGCCACCGACGAAACCAGCGAAGATGAAGATGATATATAAATTAATTGGTTATAATAAGAATATAGGAAAACCTTGTAAACAGCCATGAACACAAATGCCAATAAAATATTTGCAACAGGGCCCGCAAAAGCAGATAGTGCCATATCGCGCTTCGGGTTTTTAAATCGCTGCACAGCTGCAACAGGAACAGGCTTTGCCCAGCCAAAGCCTACTAAAATCATACAAAGGGCACCTAACGGGTCGAAATGTTTAACAGGGTTTAAACTCATTCGGCCAAGGTTTTTTGCAGTTGAATCGCCCAATTTATACGCTGCAAAAGCATGTGCCGCTTCATGAAAAGGAATGGCTATAAGAAGAGCAATTGCCCTGGCGGCAAAAACGGCTAAATTTTCAAAATCCATATAAACCTCAAATTAATGTAAATAATAATCACAGTTAAATATATTATACCAAAAAATAAAAGGGTTTTCAAATGATTAACCGAAAATTTTGCAAACTTTATGCATTTGAATGAATTTATAATTGATAAATGCCGCTTTTTCTTGTAAATATGCGTTTAAAAACTATATTTGATAATTGTGATAAGTTTTTAATGTTTTTGCTTGACAAAACAATGCTAAATAGTGTATTATTTTTAAAGATAAATTGTGCGGATGTAGTTCAGTGGTAGAACACCAGCCTTCCAAGCTGGCCATGTGGGTTCGATTCCCATCATCCGCTCCAGCCGAGAAGCTCGGCACCAAATTCGCCCTTTAGCGTAAGCTAAAGGGTGTTTTTTATGCCCGAAATTTAACGGTATGCATTTTGTATAAGCAACCTAGCAGCGTGACGCTGCACCCAATTGACATCGGGCAAAGCTCGGTGTCTTTTTTATTTTTATGTATATATTCAAGTATTTCCTATAATAGCACTTTCACCAATCGAGAAGCCGGGCACCAAAACCGCCCTTTAGTGTGAGATAGAGGGTGTTTTTTGTGCCCGAGGGTTATGGGTATCTATTTTGTAGCGCAAACACAAAAATAAGCACCCAAAATGGTGTTTGTTTTTTAAAAAAAGAGATTGAGGAATGCCAACCCAAGGTGGACATTTTCGTTAAAAAAATTAATCAACACGTTTTGTAGCACACGCCCTTTATAATACTTGAACTTTAATTAAAAACATGATATAATTTTATAATTGTTTTAATATAAATGAACTACTGTTCATTTAGCTATCGGTTGGAGGTTTTAATCATGACTATTTTTAAAAAAACCAAATTGGTGATTTCGTTCGCCTTGGTGCTATTTGCGGCGGTTTTATTGTTATCGCCGAAAGTAAAAGCGGCGACGTCGGTTTCCAATGGTTTATATAGTGCTCATGTTATGAATGATGGTAGCACTCCTGTTTATATGCAGGTTAGAATTGATGGTAATAATGTGGTTTTGGGTGCAGGTCGATACAGCAACGATGCTATGAACCCGCAATTTAGCTCTTGCCTTAGAACCGCAACAGCCAGACCGAACAGTGAATTCGATAATATGTACAAATCCTATTCGGGCGAGTTTGATATAAATGCAATGTATGCTACTTTTAAAACACCAACGATATACGATATAAATGGTCAACCTGTAACCCACACTTTCCCCGGTGCTATAACCGAAATCGCACACGGTGCGTTTAAGGAATGGACAAATTTAACAGACGTGGTCGTTCCAAGCTCTGTTACAATAATAGGGAGCGATGCGTTTCATAATAGTAGCGTAATAAGCGTTGATTTCAGCCAAGCATCAAACTTGGTCGACATAAATAGTAGCACGTTTTATAAATGTGAAAATCTTCAATCGATAGACCTTAGCAACACAAAGATCAAAACATTAGGTACCTCGGTCTTTCTGGAGTGTACTTTTTTAAGCTCTGTTAAACTGCCGGACACCCTTACAACGATTGACCAAACAGCTTTTAAGGATACATACAACTTAACACAACTGACGATACCGCCCAATGTTACCAACATTCATAAGGCGGCTTTTGAGGATTACTCATCTTCATCCAAAACCAAGATACTTAAATTTACCGGGGATTTTAACAGCAGTTTCTATTATATGGCGACGGCCAAGGATACATATGTTAAACTGCTGTACCCTGCCGGAAACCCGACTTGGGAAAACGACCCTTTGGTTCAAGCACTTGTTTCACAGGGCAAGGCAGCGTCGTATATTACTACCACCACTACCACCACACCGCAAACCCCACCTGCCGATGTTATCTACCCGGCAGAAAGAACAAGCACTGCAAACGGGGTTTATACTTTTGCTTCAAGTGGACCTTATAATGCTTTTACAGGCATTTGGATAAACGGCAGTGCTATACCGTCTTCATATTATAAGGCTGAGCCAAACGCAGACGGAGGTGTGTCGATAACCTTTACCAATTCTTACTCAATAACGCTAACTTCAAGCGAAGAGTATCTGCTACATTTTGTTTTTAACGGAGGATTTGGCATATTAAATTTTGCTAAAGATGAAGTTGCTACTACAGTGCTTGCACAGGAAAATTCAAGCAATTCAGTTGATAATTTTGAGCCTGCTTTTGAAGAAACCGAAGAACAGCAGACGGTAAGTTCTGAAGAAACCGAAGAACAGCAGACGGTAAGTTCTGAAATTGAAGATGCATCACAGACACAAGCACCTACATCAAGCTCCGAGGCAATTGATACTGTGCAAGAGCAAGGTGAGGGGCAATCAGGCAATTTAATGATAATATTAATTGCTGTTTTGGCAATTGTGTGCATTGGAGGCGGTGTGCTTATATTTGTTAAAGCACGGAAAAACAAATAATAGTTTAGTGTTTACTTTTATTAAGTTTATAAATGGTAGGGGTTTTAAATGGTGAAACCTTTTCAGTTGTCGCAAACTACGCTTAGTTTGCGACAACTTTTTTTAAAAGGCAATGCCCTTCAATTAAGGGTTTGCGCTGTATTTAACTTAAAACATGCAACAAAATACAATTGCTTACGAGCAATTTAAACAATTTTATTTTATTTTTTTAAAAAATTCTATTGATTTTTAGTTTGAGTAGTGTTATAATAGCGTTATAAATTCACAAAGTAACATATGCACATATGTTGATTACATCATATGTGCAATAATCAAAACAGGTGCTTTGTGATTTAAGTAAATTAATAAAATTTAGGAGGCTATTATGAAATTGAAAAAATTGCACTGTTTAATTATTGCGTTATTTGTACTTGTACAGTTTACAGCTTGTATGACAGCAGATAACACAGAGCAAACCGTTGAGTCGCAAGAAACCGAGCAAACTACATCACAGGCACAAGAAGAACCAACAGAAGACAGCCCAAGCATTGCTGTTATTGCTAACCGCAGCTTTGGCGACAAAGGCTCAATAGACAGCCAGTTAAAAGGCCTTGAATATGCCGAATCTTTAGGATGGCAAACAAAGCAGCTGGAATCTCTTAGCCCCGATGTGTATGAAGCAGATATACGAGCGATGGCAGACGAGGGATATGATATTATTGTAACCTCTTTCCCTCCGGTTCAAATAGCAGTAGAAGCTGTTTCTAAAGATTACCCTGATACCGATTTTGTAGGCATCTACCAATACACAAATTTGGGAGAAGAACCATACGAAAATATTTGGAGCATTGAATATAGATCTCAAGAAATGATGTATGGTTTGGGCGTTTTACATGCAAAGCTTTCTACAAATAAAAAAGTAGGCATAATGAGCGGGCAAGAATCGGCTACATCAAACGCCGCAATTAACAGCTTTATGCAAGGCGTTAAAGACACCGACCCCTCGTGCTCTGTTGAATTTGCATTTGCCGGAAGTTATGACGACCCTGCAAAAGGCCGTGAAGTTGCAATGGCTATGATAGAGCGCGGTGTTGACACAATTTGCCTAACATCGGGCAAAACAAACACAGGCGCTATTGAAGCAGCACAAGAGGCAGGCGTTTTCACAACAGGCGATAACAGCGACTTTTATGAGGAGTTAGGCCCAAACACACTTGTTTGTAATTTATTGGCAGATTTTGGCACAAGCATAGTGCAAGCAGTTGATGCATACGAAGCAGGCGAATTCCCCGGTGGCGAGCACGGTGTTATGAGCATTTATAACGAGGGAACAATAGTTGAATGGGATCAAGTTGAGCGCTACATAGGCGACAACCCCGACAATGCAGATTTAGTTCAAGAAGCGTTAGATACAGCCTTAGCTGCAGAGGCAGCTGTTGTAGCAGGCGAAATTGAGGTTGAATTTAATACAAATACACCTGTGAACTTGCAAGCTGAATAATAAAATTAAAACAATATAATAAATTGCAAAAACAACACCGAGCGATATATTAAACATATTAATATAAGATGAGCAAGGTGTTGTTTTTGCAATAATGAGGTGTGAAATGAACATAGAGAAATTAAATAATTTTGTGGCACACGGCTTTTTGGTTGATGACATAAATAAACAAAAAGAGTTTTATGTTAACAATTTGGGCTATGAGATAGGCAGAGAGAATGAAACGTTTGTTAAATTTGAGAAGGGGCCTGACGGTGGCTTGTTTCTTTGGTCGTGGGAGCATATTTCGAAGCATTTAGGAGTGAAAGATATTCATCGTACAATGCAAGCAATTAAGTTTGACAGCCGTGCTGAACTTGATGAAGCATGGGAATATTTGAAGGACAAGGTCAATGTAGTATCAGAGCCTAAAGACTGGACTTGGAACGCTTACGCCGGATACTTTGTAGACCCTCAAAATTATCTATGGGAGTTGTGGACATGGGAAAAATAAATAATATACCTGAAGATTTAAATATGTTGCACTCGGCATTTGGCCTACTTGTTGACGATATTCAACAGGCAATTGCTTTTTATAGGGATGTGCTTGAATACCCGATAGTAAGGCAGAGCGATACATTTGCGCAAATGCGCACAGACAACGGTGTAGCGCTGTTTTTTTGGAAATGGGGGCACCTTGTTGAGCACCTTGGCGAAGAAGCGATGAGCGAGGTTAAGCACAGAACACAATGCGCACTGCGCTTTGAAAACCCACAGCAAGTTGATAAAGCTTACGAATGGTTTAAAAGCCAAGGCGTTAAATTCTTGGTAAAACCGGGCTACTGGGAATGGAATGCATATGCGGCCTATTTTGTGGATGATGAGGGCTATATGTGGGAAATTTTCACGTGGGGTGTGTGAGTTTTAATATCGGTTTAATATGCTTTCAAAGCTTATTAACATTGTAAGGAGCAAAGCGCAATGGATGCTATTTTAAAAATGCAAAATATCACAAAGCAATACCCTGCCGTGTTGGCGAACGATAATGTGGATTTGATTGTTGAAAAGCAAAGCATTCACGCAATTATCGGCGAGAACGGCGCAGGGAAATCTACTTTGATGAATATACTTTGCGGCATGACCTTGCCCGATAGTGGGCAAATTGTTTTTAATGACAACGAAGTTAATATCACATCGCCGTTTAAAGCCATTAGTTTGGGAATAGGCATGGTACATCAACATTTTATGCTTGTTAACGAATTGACGGTTTTGGAAAATATTGTCTTGGGTGCAAAGGTGAAAACTCGTTTTGGGTTAACCGATTATGGCAAATTGCGCCAGGATATTCAAGAGATATTAGATAAGTATGAATTTCAATTAGACTTAAATAAATATGTTCAAGATTTATCTGCAGGTGAAATGCAAAGAGTTGAAATAATTAAGATGCTTTACCGAGGCGCAGACTTGCTTATTTTAGACGAACCTACAGCTGTTTTAACACCGCAAGAAACTTTAAAGCTTTTTGAGATGATGAGGAACTTAGTACAAAGAGGAAAAACGGTATTATTTATAACTCATAAACTTAAAGAGATACTGGCAATTTCCTCACGCGTTACCGTTATGCGAGGCGGAAAAGTTACGGGCAACATTGAAACGAAAGATGCAAACGAGCAACTTTTAGCTTCTATGATGGTGGGCCGCGACGTTGTTTTGCGTGTTGAAAAACAAAAAGCAAAAGCAAAGCAAACTGTAATAAAGTTAAAAGACGTTTGCGCAGATGGCGATAGAGGTTTGCAGGCGGTTAACAATGTTAATTTCGAAGTGAAAAGCGGAGAAATTGTTGGCATTGCAGGTGTTGATGGCAACGGGCAAAACGAGCTTGTTGAAGTGTTAACGGGGCTTAGAAAAAGCACAAAGGGCAATATTTTCTTAAAAGGCGAAGACATTTCAAGCCTAAACTGCCTTAATAGGCGGCGTGCAGGCATTTCGCATATTCCGGGCGATAGAATGGTGTTTGGAATAAACAAAGTTTGCAGTATTTATGATAATTTAATTTTAAACGACCACAACAAAAAAGAATATTGCACAAACGGAATTATGAAGCGCTCGAAATTGCTTAAATTTTCAAACGACTTAATTGAAGAATTCGGCGTTGCGGCCGCAAATTGCGAAGTTGCCGTGGGAACGCTTTCGGGCGGTAATATGCAAAAAGTTGTTATTGCCCGTGAAATGGCACAAAACCCGGAATTCCTTATGGCGGTGCAGCCCACAAGAGGTGTGGATGTTGGCGCTATTGAATTTATTCACAAGCAAATAATAAAATTGAGGGATAAGGGAAAAGCGATTTTGCTTATATCTGTTGAATTAGATGAAGTTCTCTCTCTTTCAGATAGGGTTTTGGTTATGTATGAGGGTGAGATTGTTGCGGAATTTTCAGGCGATAGCGTAGATGAGCTTGAAATTGGCATGTGCATGGCAGGTGCTAAGCGCAAGGAGGTTAGCCAATGAACAAATTATTAGTTAACAAAGATAAAATGAAAGACGGCCTTAAATTTTTTAGTCGTCAAATTGTAATTATAATTTTAGCAATGCTTATAGCAACAGTTATAATCGCAATTTCCGGCTTTGAAATTCAAAGCGTTATGGAAGGTTTTGCAAATGCTTTAACAGATGATTTCAGTGGCACATTGCGCTGGTTTATTCCCTTGATTTTTACAGGGCTTGCTTGTGCGGTTTCCTTTAGGGCAGGCATATGGAACATGGGTGCAGACGGGCAACTTTATATGGGCGCTTTAATTTCAACTGCAATTGCCCTGAAATTAGATTTTTTGCCAACTCCTATTTTGCTTGTTTTAGCTGTTTTGGGTGGCCTTTTAAGTGGCGCTGTGTGCGGAATAATTGTTGCGCTTTTAAGGGTGTACTTCGGAGCACCCGAAGTTGTTTCAAGCATGCTTATGAATTATATAATATTTTATTACAGCGATTATATGGTTATGGGGCCGCTTAAAGGCACGGGAGATTATGCTGTTGCACAATCCAGCGACGTTATAAACGAAGGGCTTTGGTTTCCGCTTTTAATAGAGGGAACAAATGTTAGTATCGCTTTAATTGCAGGCATACTTTTAGCCGTTGCTCTTTGGTTTGTAATGAGCAAAACTTCTTTTGGGTATCAAAGCAAAATGCTTGGAACAAACAGAGCATTTTCAAATTACGGCGGTATAAATATAAAGGCATCTTACATTAAAATCATGGCGCTTAGCGGCTCAATTGCAGCGGCTGCCGGGGTTGTTGAAATTTTTGGCATACACCATCGCTTCCCGTTTAGGTTTACAAGCGATTTAGGCTACGATGGAATGGTAGTTGCAATTTTGGCAAACAACAACCCTATAGGTTCTTTGGTTTCAGCGTTTTTCTTTGCAATATTGCGCAACGGCTCTTATAACATAGAGCGCTTATCTGATGTTCCTCGCACTTTAGTTTTGGTGGTGCAGGCAATAATTATTATATTGGTTGGCGCAAAATATGTTATTGATAAGAAGAAGAAAAAAGCGAAAGCCGATAAAACTAAAACAGTGGAGGTAACATAATGGCTAATATATTTACCGTTGAACTTCTAACTGCAACTTTGCGAATGGCGGCACCGCTAATTTTGGTTTCAATGGGCGGCATTATGTGCCGAAGAGCAGGCATTTTTAACATTGGCCTTGAGGGATATATGCTTATGGGCGCGTTTTGCTCAATTGTTGCAATTACATTAACCGGCAGTGCACTTTGGGGGCTTATTGGCGGGATGATAGGCGGCATTGCACTTTGCTCTCTTTATGGGTTTTTTATAGTGAAATGCAAGGGAAACCACATTTTAACTTCTTTAGGGTGCAATTACTTAGCAAACGGATTAACCGCTTACCTATTGTTGCCACTATTTGGAGCAACAGGTGCTTTTAGGCCGGATAATATGGAGAGGCTTCCCGTTATTGATATACCTTTAGTTAAAGATATACCTGTTATAGGGGCAATAATAAGCGGGCATACAATAACGGTTTACATCGCACTTATAATGGTTTTTCTAACTTATTTGGTGCTATTTAAAACACCGTTCGGCATGATGGTTAGGGGCGTAGGCGATAACCCGAATGCAGTTAGAACAGCAGGCGTTAAACCGGAAAAAATATCTTATTTAATTATGATATGGTGTGGCGCACTTTGCGGTTTGGGCGGTGCACATCTCGCAACCGGTTATGCCTCTGAATTTGTTGAGGGAATAACCCAAGGGCGCGGTTTTACAGCGTTTTCAGCAATTGTTTTTGGGCGTGCACATCCTGTGGCGTGTTTTGTGGCGTGCCTTGTTTTCGGCTTCGCCGATGCGCTTGGCATACGTTTTGAATTAAGCAATATAGGTATTTCGCCAAGCTTGATTAAGATGTTCCCGTATTTATTAGCGGTTATAGTGCTTGCCGCAAGCTCGTATATGCAAAAGAAACGCACGAATTCTATTAAAGAGTTATTTTAAAATAAAATGATATGGAGTGAAAGAAATGAAACTGAAAAGATATTACCGAACAGAAGAGTATTTTGTTGCACCTTCTAACTTCGTAGATGAAGTTACACAAAATTTACACTTGCCAAACGAAGTTGAAATTCACGATGTAACTCTGCGTGACGGCGAACAACAGGCAAATATTGCTTTTACAAAAGACGAAAAAATAAGGATAGCCGAAGCGCTTGCCGAAGCAGGCGTACATAGAATTGAAGCCGGTATGCCGGCGGTTAGCAAAAGCGACGAACAAGCTATTGCAGAAATTGTGAAACGCAATTTAAACAGTAAGATATTCGTTTTTTCAAGAGCTACACCCGACGATGTTAAATTAGCGGCAAGCCTTGGAGTTCACGGTGTAGTTCTTGAAATACCCGTAAACGAAGAGCTTATTAAATTTGGTTATGAATGGCCGGACGACAGAGCGATAAATGCAGTTATAAAGGCAAGCGCTTTAGCGCACGAATTAGGCCTATATGTTGATCTATTCTTGATGGATTCATCAAGGCTCTCTCCCCTTGCATTTGTTGATAAAGTTAAAGCTATACAAAATGGTGGCCATGTTGATGCCGTTACTCTTGTGGATACACAGGGCGTTTTAAACACACCTGCTGCAAAATATATGATTTCATATGCTGTTAAGCACTTAAACATACCTGTGGAAACACATTTCCATAACGATTTAGGCCTTGCGGTAGCAAACACTTTAGCCGGCCTTGAAAGCGGCGCGAAAGTTTTGCAAACAACAGTGCTTGGCATAGGCCCAAGGGCAGGCCAGGCGGCAACAGAGCAAGTAGCCCTTGCTATGCGCTTGCTTTACGGCATTGATTGCGGGCTTAAAGATAAAAACATGTACGATTTGGGCCGCCTTGTAGGTGAACTTTCACGTTTCCAATATGCTGCAAACCAGCCTGTTGTGGGCGATGTGCTTTACACCATAGAATCGGGAATGCCGGCAACATGGTGGAAACGAATAAGAGATAAACACCCACTTGCCCTATATGGTATTTTACCATCAACAATGGGCAGAGATGCCGTGCAAGTTGCACTGGGTAAAATGAGCGGTGTTGCTTCTGTTCAAATTTGGCTTGAAAAAATGGGCTACGACATTACCGATGCCGATGTTCAAAATGAAATTTTGCTTAAAGTGAAAGAAAAAAGCATAAGTGTTAAACGCACACTAACACCAGAGGAGTTTACAGAAATTGTAACACCCTACTTATAAAAAGGTGATAAAATGCCGAATAAAAACTTAAAAGATAAGTATGCCATTGCCGGTGTTGGCTATACAAAGCAGGGCAAAGTTGAAAACCGTTCTGCTCTAAGTTTTCATGTGCAGGCGTGTGCAAACGCCATTAAAGATGCCGGTATAAGCAAAAAAGACATTGGTGCGTTAATTTTATACAGACATTTTCCAGCTTTACAAGATGATATAAATGTTTCAGCTTTCTTAGTTGCCGAACAACTTGGAATATCTCCTGCCGTGTTAAGCCAAGAGGCAAATTGCACAAGAAGTTATTTGCCTCTTGCCATCGGCCTTATGGAGCAAGGCATTTGCGATTATGTGCTTGTGAGCTATGGCGACAATGCCAAAAGTGGTAAAAGGGCGTTTATGAACGAACTTTCAAACAATTTGCCAACAGATGAAAGTGCAGCAATAGGCGATGTTAGCACGCTTTCCAAATATGCACTTGCAGCAAAAAGAGCTATGCGAGTTTACAACACAGGCCCGCACGTTTGGAAAGAAATATCCCTTGCACAACGTGCATGGGCAAATTTAAATGAAAGCGCAAGTATGTTTGAAAAACAACTTACAGCCGAGCAATATTTAAGTGCACCATATCTTGTAGAGCCGTTTAGAATGTTAGACGCTACGCCTATAACCGATGGGGGCAGAGCAATTGTTATAACGCGAACAGAGCTTGCAAAAAAAGGCAAAAACCCACTGGTTACAATAGCCGGTTATGCAAGTGCAAGCTTACCCACAGCGCCACAGCGTTTGCGTTTAGAACAAGAAAGTGCCGCAAAAACTGCGGCCAGGCAAGCGTTTGAAATGGCAGGAATAACACATAAAGATGTTGATGCGTGCCAAATTTATGATTGCTTTACTTATACGGTTGAAGCCACGCTTAGAGACTACGGTTTTTTTGATGGTGCAAACCAAGATGAATTTATTACAGCGAAAAGGCTTGGCCCCGGTGGCAGCCTACCAACAAACACAAGTGGCGGAATGCTTTCAGAAGCTTATTTTATGGGCTTAACTCCAATTAGCGAGGGTGTTATGCAGCTTATGGGAAGGTGCGGTAAAAGGCAACTTGGACAAAACGGTGAAAAAAAACCAAAAACAATAGTTTGCAGTGATAATGGAGGCGTTTTCCAAAGCCATTTATGCATTGTATTAAAAGGTGGTGGTTAATTTTGCCCGCAGAAAATATACCTTATATGCCAATTTACACAAAAGAGAGCAACCCCTTTTGGAAGGCTTGTGAGAAAAAAGAATTTATATTGCCATTTTGCAACGATTGCAAAAAATTCTTTTACCCTGCAAATATAATTTGCCCACACTGTTTAAGCGAAAACATAGCATGGGAAACAGCCCCTACTACCGGCAAGTTGTACAGTTTTACCGTGTTTCACAAGGCTTTTACTCAGCAGTTAGAGCAAAGCGTTCCATATGTTGTTGGTAGTGTGCAATTGGCAGAAAATGTGCTTTTTTCATGCAATATCGTTAATTGCGATGCCAATAAATTATTTGTAGAACAAAATTTAAAACTTGTTTTTATAAATAAGTTAGACTCAGAAATTATCATGCCCTGTTTTGAACCTGAAAAAAATTGATAATATTTTATAATTCTGGTATAATTTACTATATAAAATGAAATTGTTTTTTTGGAGGGTATAATTTTGAAAGATAATTTACAATATAACAATTGGGCAAAAATTTCTGATAATTTAATAGAAAAAAACTCCTTAGTTATTTCAGAGCAAATTGTAAGGCATATTCTTGATAAAATAACAAAAGGAGAGCTTAGCCCGGGAGATATTTTACCTTCAGAAAAGCAACTGATAGAAATATACGACGTTAGCCGCGGATGCGTTAGAGAGGCTTTGCGCACATTGCAAATTATGAATGTTATAACCATTCAACAGGGAAAAGGCGCATTTATAACCTCTTTAGACGTAAGCTTGCTTGTTCAGCATCTTGAATTTGTTTTCACAGCTGATGCAGATGCAATGTTTTATGTGTTTGACGTGCGCAAAATGTTAGAGCCACAAATTGCAGCTTTAGCTGCAGTGCGAATAACAGATGCGGAGTTAGAGAGCATTTATAAACTTGTAAAAAAAGATGATGACCACGACAGAGAGTTTCACCAAATGTTGGCAAGCGCAGCTAAAAACCCAATATTAGACCGTGTAGTTTCAAGTATATGGAGTTTAAGCGAAATTTCTCGCTCTCAAACTTCTGTTATTCCCGGCGTTCGGGATAAAGCACATGCTCAACATTTAAGCATTGTTCACGCGTTGCAAGAGCACGATGCGCAAAAAGCAAGGCAGCTTATGTGCGAACATTTAGAATTTGTTGAAAGCAGCTTAAAACAGGAGCTAACAAAAAAGGCCAATACAAAGGAGCTTGCGCGGTCCTCAACATGAGGAGATAAATTATGTTTAAAGTATTGCAGATATCCACAGGTTATTCCGACGGAAAAATAGAAAAAGAGATTATAGAAAAAGCAGGCGGTATTCACGTTTTAACCGATAAAACCGATCCTGAGCAAATTGTGCAAGCGGCAAGTGACGCAGACGGCTTGCTCGTTACACTAACGCAAATTCCCGCCGAAGTTATAAATGGAATGAAAAATTTGAAATTAATTGTAAGGGCGGGTATAGGCGTTGATAATATTTGCCTTGAACAGGCAAAGGAAAATAACGTTAGAGTGTGTAATTTGCCAAATTATTGTCAAGATGAAGTTGCAGACCACACAGTGGCACTGCTTCTGGCTATAGAGCGCAAAATTGTTCCACAAGTGAATGATGTTAAAAACTTGAAGTGGCAGCAAGCCGCAAAATATGCGCCTGTTTTAGGGATGAAAAATAAAACTGTAGGTTTTATAGGTTTTGGTGGCATCGCTCAAAAAGTTGCACTTCGATTAATGCCGTTTGGGCTTAAAATTTTAGCATACGACCCATATTTAAGCCAAGATGTAAAAAACAATTTTAATGCACAATTTACAGAGCTTGAAGAGGTGCTTAAAGAGGCAGATTATTTAACATTGCATTTGCCGGCTACACCGCAAACTACACATATTATGCAAAATAAAACTTTCGATTTAATGAAAAACAGCGCTTACCTTATAAACACATCGCGTGGGCAGCTTGTGAAAAACGAAGACCTTTTGCAGGCGCTTAACAGCGGAAAATTAAACGGTGCAGCTTTAGATGTTATTGAGGGCGATTCTAAAAATATGCATATGTTCGCAGATTGTGACAAAGTTATTTTAACGCCCCACAGCGCTTATTATTCTACACAATCTTCCGCAAATATGAAAATAGATTCCGCCGAAGTATTTGCAGATTTTATAAAGGGCAATGAACTAAAAAATGTGGTGGTTTAATTATGCAAGCGAAAAAAATTGTTATTGTGGGAGGAAACGGTGCAGGACTAAGTGCTGCAGGTAGGCTTATTAGGAAAAGCAAAGAAAAATTACATGTAATTGTGTTTGAAAAAAGTGATGTTGTTTCTTATGGAGCTTGTGGTTTGCCGTATTATGTGGGTGGCTTCAATGATGATGAAAGTTTGTTAATTCAGCGCACTGCAAAGCAATTTGTAGCCCAAGGCATAGATTTGCGCATAAAACATGAGATAACGCAAATTGATGTGCAAAACAAAATTGTTAAAGGGCAAAACGAAAGCGGTGCATTTGAAGAAAAGGCAGATATAATTATTATGGCCATGGGTGCAAAACCCGTAATTCCTAATATACCGGGTACCAATTTAAAAAACGTACATGTTTTGCGAACAATACAAGATGCAAATGCTATTAAAGATGCCTTGTTAAATGAAAATATAAAAAACATTTGCATTATAGGCGGCGGCTACATAGGCGTAGAAATAGCAGAAGCGTGCTATAAGCAAAATAAGAGCGTAAGAGTAATTGAGGCAAGCGGGCAAATAGCAAACGGCTTCGACATACAATTTGCAAAACAATTACAAAACACGTTAGAAAAACATAGTATTTCTGTTCTTACAAATAAATTTGTAACATCAATAGAGGGCGAAGAAACTGTTGAATGTGTTAAGTGTGGCACTGAAATTTATAAGGCAGATTTAGTTATAATTGCAGTTGGCCTTAAACCAAACACAGAAATAATAAAGGGTGATATTGAAAAATTTGCCAATAATGCTATACTAACAGATGTGCATATGAGAACAAGTGTCGAAGATGTTTATGCAGTGGGTGATTGCAGCAGTGTTATGAATAAAGTAACAAAAAAACCTTCTTATATACCCTTGGGCACAAATGCAAATAAGCAAGGGCGTTTTGTTGCAGATAGCATATTGGGCCTAAAAAACTCGTTTGAGGGTGTTTTGGGCACATCCATGCTTAAGTGCTTAGATTATGAACTGGCTAAAACCGGTTTAAGTTTAAATGAAGCTTTGCAAAATGGAATTAATGCTAAAGAAAAAAGCATTATAGCTTATACTCACTCGAGATATTACCCGGGCGCACAGGAAATAGTAATACAAATTTGCTACGAAGAAGGAACAAAACGTATTTTGGGGGCGCAGTTGGGCGGCAAAGAAGATAGCGCATGGCGAATAGATGTTTTTGCTTGCGCAATAGACCAAAATATGACAGCCCCTGAATTAGGCGCGCTGGATTTAGGCTATGCGCCACCGTTTTCTTCCGTTTGGGACGCAATAAACCGCGCAGCAAACGCCATTTAGTTTTTTTAAAAAATTATTATAAGGAGAAAAATATGCAAACATATTTAAATAATATTGCCGGGGAATGGGTTAAACCAACCACCGACAAATATGATGAAATAGTAAACCCGGCAAATACAAACGAAGTGCTTGCAAAAGTTGCAAGCTCGGGAATTGAAGATGTACAAAGTGCAATAAGCGCGTGTGAAGCTGTTGCAAAGGATTGGGCAAACACGCCTGCGCCTGCAAGGGGCAGAATGCTTTATAAACTTGCAGATTTATTGCAAGAGCACTGCGAGGAATTAGCGCTTATTTTAACAAAAGAAGAAGGTAAACCTCTTGGGGATAGCAAAGGTGAAGTGAACCATTCTGCAGCAGAATGCCGCTTTATGGCAAGCGAGGCATTTAGGCTTGAGGGTAAAGTTTTTCCGGCCGAGAAAGCGGGCGGCATGATTTGCCATGTTAAAGAGCCTTTGGGAATAATTGCTGCTATTAACCCGTGGAATTTCCCTGTGGTTACACCTATAAGGAAAATAGCCCCTGCAATTGCGTGTGGCGATACGGTATTATTCAAACCGGCGCAAAACACACCGGGAACAGCAGTATATTTGATGAATTTATTTGAAATGGCAGGCATTCCTAAAGGAGTAATTAATTTAATTTGCGGCTCTGGTAGGCTTTTGGGAGATGAAATTTGTGCAAGCCCTAAGGTAAAAGGAATAAGTTTTACAGGCAGCACTAAAGTAGGCATGAATATAGCGCAGGTTGCGAGTAAAAACTTAACAAGGCTTCAACTTGAAATGGGTGGCAAAAACCCCGCCATTGTTTGGGACCCTATTGATATGGATGCATGTGTTAATGAGATAGCACCTTCGGCATTTTTGGGCACAGGGCAAAAGTGCACAGCAATAAGTAAAGTTATAGTTCGAAGCGAAGATCATGACGAATTAGTTCAAAAACTAATTGAAAAAGCAAAAACATATGTTGTGGGAAATGGTGTAGAGCAAGGCGTTAATATTGGGCCGCTTGCAAGCCGCCAACAATTTGATACCGTTTGTGAGTATTACGAGCTTGCAAAAAAGCAGGCAAATGTGGTTTATGGAGCGCAAAGCCTTGAATTAGAAACGCCAGGCTACTATGTTATGCCAACAATTGTAACAGATGTAAAACCGTTCGACCGCCTTGCGCTTGAAGAAGTTTTCGGGCCACTACTTGCAATTATTAAAGTGGATAGCTTTGACGAGGCAATGATAGCTGCAAATGCGGCTGAATATGGGCTTACAGCAAGCATTTTCACAAAAGATTTGCAATGCGCGCGCCGTTTTGCAAATGAGATTCAATGCGGTATGGCGCATGTTAACGAGCAGACAACTGTTGTTGCACATGTTCCGTTCGGCGGAATTAAAAACAGCGGATTTGGCGCATATTCTAACGGAAACACTGCTAAAGATTTTTATATGCAAGATAAAGTTGTTTATTTAGCCTAAATTTTGAATGAGAGCATGAATTTGAACCTCGAGCGTTCAATTCATGCTCTTTTTATTTATAAAAGCCTATATTTATAGGCTTTTTTGTTTATGATATTAACTCTCAAATATGAAAAAGTTAAATAAAAAATCTAAATGATTTTGTGTTTGACCCTAAGTGATTGTAAAATTTAAGCCGTTTTTATCGGGTTGTAGTTTATATATGCAAGCCGCTTGTTGCAAACTATATTTAGCCTACAACAATTTTTTCACAAAACAAGTTCTTAATATATTACAAACTTTTCTTAATATTTTCCATTTTATTTTTATTTGCTGTTTGGTAAACTTTTAATAGTGGGTTATTATGCCTATATAATATTTTACAAGCTATCCCCTTCATAACAAAATATTTTTATAGTAAAAAACAAGAGGCAATAGCGTAAAAATTGCGCTATCAATTATTTAAACGGCGTGCCGGCACAGACGGCACACGCCAATTAATCTCCATTCTTTACGGAGATTTTTTAAAATTATTTGTGCTGTGCACAGAATGGAGATTAAAATGGAAAATTATTGCGGCAATTGTTTTAATTCTACGCAAGGGTATCAAGTTTGTCCTTTTTGTGGGTTTGTTGACGGCACTTTAAATGAGCCTGCTTTTATGCTGCAACCAAAAATGCGCCTGCAAAACCGCTTTATTGTGGGCACAATTTTGGGCATTGGCGGCTTTGGTGTTACTTATAAGGCTTTTGACACACGCCTTGCAAGCGTTGTTGCAATAAAGGAATATTTTCCACAAAATTTATCCAGCCGCATGCCCGGTGAAACCGATATTAAGATGTTCACAGGTGAAAGCAGTAAAGCCTTTATGCTCCACCGCCAGCGCTTTGAGCAAGAGGGCAAAAACCTTGCACAATTTGCAGGCGAAGTGAACATTGTTAATGTGCTCGATAATTTTAACGACAACGGCACCTCTTATATTGTTATGGAATATTTAGAAGGTGTTACGCTTAAAGAGTTTTTAGCGCAAAACAGCGGGAAATTGCCATGGGAAAAGGCAGTTGAAATTTTGAAAGGAATATTATCCGGCCTTAATTCCATACATTTAAAAGGCATTATTCACCGCGATATAAGCCCCGATAATATTTACATAACAAACGACGGCAATGTTAAACTGCTGGATTTTGGCGCCGCGCGCTTTGCCGCAAAAGAGGAATGGACGCAGAGTGTTATTGTTAAAAAAGGCTATGCACCGCCCGAGCAATACCGCAGTAATATGAAGCAAAGCCCGCAGACAGACCTTTATGCGGCAGGCGCCACATTTTACAAAATGTTAACGGGGCAAACACCGGAAGAAAGCATAGAGCGCTGGGAGAAAGATTTATTGCGCCGCCCCTCGCAAATTGTGCAAGGTTTGGATGCTCATTTAGATAAGTTTACAATGAAAGCACTTGCGCTTAAATCGGAACTTCGTTTTTCATCTGCACAAAGTATGTTAAACGCATTAGAAAGCGATAAAGGCTATGATTTCCCCGAGGAGGAGCTAAAAAAACGCAAAACTCGCAGCATTATAACCTGTGTTGTGGCGGTGCTTTTTGTTTTTGCTGTAATAGGTGTTGTTTTGGGTTCGTCGCTCGATGAAAACGGAAATTTTCAAGCGCCGGAAATTATAATTCAAGGTGAAACTTTGGCAGACAAAAACATACAAAGTGACAGCATAAAATTAGTAATATACGAATTTGAAAACGAGAACAATAAAATAACCACACTTGTGCAAGAGTTTAACGAAGTACATCCCGAATACAATGTTGAAATTATATACGAAAATGAACTTGATGATAATTCTAACGAGTGGGATATATCCACCGCATATTTGCAGGACATGGAACTTGCGGATTTATCTTTACTTTATAACGGGTTAAACGAAGATGATTATTACAATTTAAGTTTTAACGAAAACAGCATGGATTTTGTTCCTTACAGTTTTCTTCCCTATATGCTATGGACTGCAAGCGACGGTTTAACAAGCGAGGTGCCTGAATATATAGACAGCCTTGAAGGTTATATAGAATTTGCCAATGAAAACAATTTGCAAACTGATAGTTTTTACCTTGTTACCCTTTTAAGCATTTATGCAAATGAAGATATGCTAAAAGAAGATGGAACGCTAAGTGAGAGCTGGGAAAACAATTTGAGAACCCTATATAAAAGCGATGTTAGCAATTCCGTTACAGGCGCAAACAACGGCTACAACGGTTACAGCCATGTGCATTGGATGATGTTGAGCGCTGATGATATTCAACGCGCACGAAACCAAGCGCAGGCAAGCACTGTGGCGGCTTTTCCTATTTTATTGAATGGCAGTGCTGTTTTAGATTATAATAACGAAGTTTACGTTAATGCTAACAGCAGTGAAAACAAGCAATTAGTTGCAATGCAGTTTATACATTTTATGCTTAGCGAAAGAGGGCAAACCATTTTAAATATTATGCACAGTGATGGCGTGCCTGTTAATAAAAAAGTTGCCGCAGATTTTTTTGAGCTGAATACCGAAGTTGCCACATTAGAACCATACCTCGATAACCTTGTATATTCTAATCGTTATGTAGATTATCAAATTGCGGATGCTGTTGGAAATGTTTTTGAAAATGAAATAGGCAATTCATATAATTATGATATAGTTGATTATAAAGCAACAACAAATGAAAATTTAATTGCCTATGAAAGCGAGTTAAACGAGATGGCAGATGATTTTATAGTATCTGTTAACAGCGCCCTTAGCAACTATTAAATCGCATTGCATATCCGCTTACCTTTTGCCTTTGCAAGCAAAGCCGTTTGCGTTTTGTCATTCCGAGCGAAGCTGCTTGTCCCTTGTCATTCTAAGCAAAGCTGGTTGTCCCTTGTCATTCTAAGCAAAACTGCTTGTCCCTTGTCATTCTAAGCGAAGC
>CAYJIT010000005.1:0-28656 GCA_964370365.1 uncultured Bacteroides sp.
CATAACACATAAATTTGCCAAAATAGGCGTGTTCGGATTACTCCCTAACGGCTAAACAATTAAACCCATTTTACTGTTTTATAACAGTAAAACTTATATAAAGAACGGAGAATAAACATGAAAAACAGCAAAGTGAAAAATTTGGCAAGAATTATGATATTAACAACATTGATGATGGCAATTATTGCCTTTGGAGGTGCACTTGCTTTTGCAGAGCAAACAGCAAGCACAAGCGAGGCGGTGCAAACAGCACAAAGCGCAAGCATGGATAAAGGCCTTGGCTTAATTGCGGCGGCATTATCTGTGGGCATTGCAGGCATAGGCTCGGGCATTGCGGTTGCCGCAGGTGCGCCTGCAGCTATCGGCGCTTTAACCGAAGATGCAACAACATTTGGTAAATCGCTTGTGTTCGTTGCTATGGGCGAGGGTATGGCGCTTTACGGTATGCTTATTTCCATATTAATTTTAGCAGAGCTTTAAGTTTTTAATTAAAAACGGAGCTGAAAAATGAAATATTATTTGATAAGTGATAATATAGACACCCTTGCCGGAATGAGGCTTGTAGGTGTTAACGGTGTTGTTGTGCACGAGCGAAACGAGGTTCAACACGCTTTAAAAACCGCTTTTGAAAACGAGGAAATAGGGCTTGTGCTTGTTACAGAGAAAATTGTTAGCGAATTTTCAGATTTGATATATGAGTACAAGTTGAAACGTTCAACTCCGCTTATAGTTGAAATGCCCGATAGGCACAGCAAACAAAACCCGGGTGAAAGTTTAAAACGCTATATTTCCGAAGTGGTGGGAATTAAGATTTGAGGTGAGGCACTTGGCAAATGCAGAAAACAAGAACATTGCTCAAGCAAACGAGCACAAGCAAAGTTTGCCTGTTAATATTACGGGCTCTAACAACTTTGAAGTTTCTGTTATGAAAGCGGCAAGAAAACAGGCCGCACAAATTTTAAACGAGGCTAAAGCGCAAAGCGAAGCGCTTTACAACACTATATTAGCGCAAGATAAAGGCGACCCTGTTAAGGCGCACGAAACAGAGCTTAATTCTGATTTGCGCCGCAGTATTGCAAACATAAAACAAGAGAATTTAAAAAAGTTGATTGTTTACAGAAAGCAACTTGTAAATGGCCTTTTCGCAGAATGTTCAGAGCAGCTTGTGCAGTTCACAAGCACTGAGGATTATGCGCCTTATATAAAGAAAACGATAGAGCCCTTTACAAAAGAAGCCTTAAAGCTAAACGAAAAATGCATTGTTTTAATTCGCCCGGGTGATGAAACAGCAAAGAAAACCATTGCGGCAATTTTACCTAAAGCTAATTTAAAAGAAGATGCACAAATTGAAATAGGCGGCATAAAGCTTATACTTGGGCGCATTTTGCACGATGAAACTTTTGATACAAGGCTTTTAAACCACCGCAAAGATTTTTTACTTCACTGTGAATTGCATATAGATGCAATTGGATTGGAGCCGAGTTAATGAAACAGCTCAATAAAATTTATTCCATAAACGGCCCCGTTGTTACTGTTTTAGGGCAAAGCGGTTTTTCCATGCTGGAGATGGTGCATGTTGGTGATGCAGGGCTTTTAGGCGAAGTTATTAGGGTGGACAGCGAGTGCACCACCATACAAGTTTATGAAAACACAACAGGTGTGAAAGTTGGCGAGCCTGTTGTTGGCAGCGGCGCACCACTTTGTGCAACGCTTGGGCCCGGCATTATGAGCAATATATACGACGGCGTACAAAGGCCGCTTCAAGATATAGCAAACCGCGAAGGCAATTTAATTGCAACAGGCGTTAAAGCAAACGCATTAGACGAGCAAAGAAAATGGAATGTTACCCTTTGTGTTGATGTTGGCGATTATATTGAAGGCGGGCACATTATAGCCACTTGCCCCGAAACCGATATTATAACGCACAAAAGCATGTTGCCTGTGAATTTAAAAGGCAGAGTTGAATGGATAGCACAAAACGGTGAATACACCGTGCTTGAACCTATTGTTAAAATAAAAACAGATTTAAACGAAATTAAAGATATTTGCCTTGCGCAAAAATGGCCTGTGCGCACTATGCGCCCTGTTAAAGAGCGCCTTGCAATTACACAGCCTTTAATTACCGGCCAGCGTGTAATAGATGCGCTTTTTCCCGTTGCAAAAGGCGGCGCAATTGCCATACCCGGCGGCTTTGGCACAGGAAAAACCATGACGCAACACCAATTGGCTAAATGGTGTGATGCAGATATAATTGTTTATGTAGGTTGTGGTGAGCGCGGCAACGAGATGACAGACGTGCTTGAAGAATTTAGCAAACTGCAAGACCCAAAAAGCGGCAAAAAAATGATGGAGCGCACAGTTTTAATTGCCAACACAAGCAATATGCCTGTTGCGGCAAGAGAGGCAAGCGTTTACACAGGCGTTACCCTTGCCGAATATTACAGGGATATGGGCTATGATGTTGCCATGATGGCAGACTCCACTTCTCGCTGGGCAGAGGCGCTGCGTGAAATTAGCGGCCGCCTTGAGGAAATGCCGGCTGAAGAGGGTTTTCCGGCTTATTTGCCAAGCCGCCTTGCCGCCTTTTACGAGAGGGCAGGCAATGTTAAAACGCAAAATGGCGAAAAAGGCAGTGTTACGCTTATAGGTGCGGTTTCACCGCAAGGAAGCGATTTTTCCGAGCCTGTAACACAAAACACAAAGCGTTTTGTACGCTGTTTTTTGGCGCTGGATAAATCTCTTGCTTATGCAAGGCATTACCCGGCAATTAACTGGACAAATTCTTATAGCGAATACTATGATGACTTGTACTCTTACTATAAAAAGAATATAGGCGAAGTTTTTTGCAAACTGCGTGAGCAAATGCTTGCGCTTTTGAGCGAAGAGAGCAAACTTATGGAAATTGTGCGCCTTATAGGTAGCGACGTTTTGCCCGACAGCCAAAAAACAACGCTTGAAACAGCACGTGTTGTGCGTGTTGGCTTTTTGCAACAAAACGCCTTTCACCAAAACGACACCTACGTGCCGCTTGAAAAGCAATGCCGCATGATGCACGCCATTATGCACATGTATGAACAGGCGCAAATGCTTGCGGCGGCAGGTGTGCCTGTTAGTGCAATGGTGCAAAAGGGGCTTTTTGAAAAACTTGTTAAAGCAAAATATGAAGTTAGCAACGATAAGCCCGAAAAGTTTTTAGAATATGAAAAACAGACGGAAAAAATATGCAAAGAACTTTTAAGTGAATTTGAAAACGCCAAAAAGGAAGAGGAGTGATGCGCTGTGGCAATTGAATATTTAGGCCTTAGCGAAATAAACGGCCCTTTTGTTGCCATTGAGGGCGTTACGGGCGTGGGATTTGAAGAAACAGTGCGTTTAAACACTAAAAACGGTGTGAAATACGGCAGGGTAGCATCGCTTTCGGGCGATAAAGCACTTGTTCAAGTTTTCACTCCAACTTCCGGCATAAGCCTTGAAGAAACATCGGTTCGCTTTGAGGGCAAACCCATGCAATTGCCTGTTGGCAGTGAAATTTTAGGGCGCATTTTCAACGGTGCGGGCGAGCCGAAAGACGGCCTTAGTGAGGTGTATCCCGAGGAGTACAGAGATGTTAACGGCATGGCTATAAACCCTGTTTGCCGCGATTACCCACGAAATTATATTCGCACAGGCGTTTCTTCAATAGATACTTTAATAACACTTATAAGAGGGCAAAAACTGCCCATATTTTCAGGAAGTGGCATGAGCCACAACAAATTGGCAGCGCAAATTGTTAGGCAAGCAAAACTTAGCAACACTAATGATAATTTTGCCATTGTTTTTTGCGCAATGGGAGTAACGAACGATGTTGCGCAGTTTTTCAGGCAAAGTTTCGAGGAGAGCGGCGCGCTTTCAAGGGTAACCATGTTCATCAACCTTTCAAGCGACCCTATTGTTGAGCGCACCCTTGCCCCACGCTGTGCACTAACTGCAGCTGAATACCTTGCCTTTACACAAAACATGCACATCCTTGTTGTTATGACAGATATGACAAGCTATGCCGAGGCGCTTAGAGAGCTTTCTTCAAGCAAAGGTGAAATACCGGCAAGGAAAGGCTATCCCGGCTATTTATACAGCGATTTGGCAAGCCTTTACGAGAGAGCCGGCGTTATAAAAAACTGCAAGGGAAGCGTTACACAAATTCCCATTTTAACCATGCCAAACGATGATATTACGCACCCTATCCCCGATTTAACAGGCTATATAACCGAGGGGCAAATAGTGCTTGATAGATATTTAGACCAGCAGGGTATCTACCCGCCAATCAGCGTGCTGCCAAGCCTTTCGCGCCTTATGAAAGACGGTATTGGCGAGGGCTACACCAGGGCAGACCACTCCGATGTTGCAAACCAGCTTTTTTCAAGCTATGCAAAAGTTAGCGACGCAAGAGGCCTTGCAAATGTTATTGGTGAAGAGGAACTTTCAGGCACAGATAAACTATATTTGGCTTTTGGTGAGCGCTTCGAGCGCAATTTCCTCGGCCAAGGCGATGATGTTGAGCGCACAATTGAGCAAGACTTAGAGCTTGGCTGGCAACTTTTATCCATTTTGCCAAAAGAGGAACTTGAGCGCATTGACGAAAAAGTGCTTAGTGAGCACTATGGCAAATATAACTAACAGCTATGTGTGAGCACACATAGGCAAAAGTAGGCAAAGGAGGCAGTTATGCAAGAGCGCATGTTACCCACAAAAGGAAATTTAATAGCGTGCAAAAAAAACCTTGCGCTCGCAAAGCTTGGCTATGAGCTTTTAGATAGAAAGCGCAATGTTTTAATGCGTGAAATGATGAGCAGAATTGACGATGCCTCCAATATGCAAAAGGAAATAGGCGATACCTTCCACAAGGCGTATTCCGCACTGCAAAGCGCAAATATAAGCCTTGGTATACAGCGCTCGCTTGAAAATTACAGCGAGGAAGAGCAGGGCTTTTCCATTTCAAACCAAAGCATAATGGGTGTAGATTTACCGAAAACTTCGATAGCATCAAGCGAATTATACCCTATGTTTGGCTTTTCGGATACTAATTTTCAGCTTGATTATGCATACACAAGTTTCGACACAGTTAAAAAACTTTGTGCAAATTTAGCCGGCATTGAAAACAGTGTTTACCGCCTTGCGAAGGCAATTAAAAAAACGCAAAGGCGCACTAATATGCTTGAAAACATTGTAATTCCTCGCCTTAGCGAGAATATAAGTTTTATTGCGCAAACACTTGAAGAACAAGAGCGTGAAGAATTTACAAGAATGAAAGTTATCAAGAGCCAAAAAGAGGCAAGCGGCAAATAATATTTTGGCAATATTGCACAAGTGTTAACAATTTGTATATATTTTAATTTGTCGATTTGACGATTGAATTTAAAAAAACTTAAATTTTTTAAGATAGTAAAACAAAAAAAGCCATGTAATTTAAAAAAAATTACATGGCTTTTTTTGACATTGTGTGTAAAATGAATAATTATAAGCACTACAACAAACCTGCACAAAGAGCAAGTTCTTGGGCTTTGCAAACAATAACAACGTTTATATGTTTTGTTTAATACGCTTTGCCCCACACAACAAATTTCTCTGCTTTTTTGCCGCAAACAGGGCATGTGTCGCTAATATGCTCTTGCTCAAACGGTATGCATCTGCTTGTTATTCCTGCCTTATCTTTCAGCGCTTGCTCACAAGCCTCTTCGCCGCACCACATAGCTTTTATATAGCCGCTTTGCTCATTTGCGGTTTTAATTATATCCTCTAAATTATCGCAAGTGAATGTGCGCTCTTTTCGGTTTTGCAGTGCACGCTCGAACAAATTGTCGCCCAAAGCCTTTAATATCTGCGGCAGTTTTTCCTCTAATTCGCAAAGGGCAACAAATATTTTTTCTCTTGTGTCCCTGCGCACTATAACACATTGGTCTTTCTCAATATCTTTCGGGCCAAGTTCAAGGCGCAAAGGCACACCTTTCATCTCCCATTGCGCAAATTTGCGCCCGGGTGAATTATCACTGTCGTCCAATTTAACACGCACTGTTGCTTTAAGTTTTTTGCAAAGCTCGCTCGCTTTTTCCATAACGCCCTCTTTGTGCGAGGCAATGGGCACAATAACCACCTGAATAGGCGCAACGTTCGGCGGAATAATAAGGCCGTCATCGTCGCCATGTGTCATAATAATAGCGCCCATTATGCGTGTTGAAAGCCCCCAACTTGTTTGGTGCGGGTGCTGCAATGTGTTATCTCTGCCTGTGAAAGTAACATCAAACGCTTTTGAAAATCCGTCGCCGAAATAGTGCGTGGTGCCGCTTTGAAGCGCTTTGCCATCGTGCATCATCGCCTCAATTGTATATGTTGCTTTTGCGCCGGCAAATTTCTCTTTAGCAGTTTTTTCGCCCTTTAATACGGGGATATTTAAATCGGTCTGCACAAAATCCGCATAGGTTTCAAGTTGCCTTAATGTTTCCTCGCGCGCCTCTTTTTCTGTTTCGTGAATGGTGTGCCCCTCTTGCCACCAAAATTCCCTTGTGCGCAAAAATGGGCGTGTGGTTTTTTCCCAGCGCATAACACTGCACCACTGGTTATAAAGCATTGGCAATTGGCGGTAAGAGTGCAAAACATTGCTCCAATGGTCGCAAAAAAGGGTTTCGCTTGTGGGGCGAACACAAAGGCGCTCTTCAAGTGCCTCGCTTCCGCCTGTCGTAACCCATGCAACCTCGGGGGCAAAGCCCTCTACATGGTCTTTTTCCTTTTGCAATAAGCTCTCGGGTATAAGCATGGGCATTGCAACGTTTTCGTGCCCTGTTTCTTTAAAACGCGCGTCTAAATTGCCCATAATATTTTCCCAAATAGCATAGCCGTAAGGGCGCATAATCATGCAACCTTTAACGGTTGAATAATCTACAAGCTCCGCTTTTAAGCATATATCCGTATACCACTGCGTTATGTTTTCATCAATAGGTGTTATCGCTTCCACCATTTTTTTGTCGCTCATTTAAACCTCTGCTTTCATTTCGTAAATTAAAAAATGCAGGAGCTATGCCCTCACCAATTGCAAAATTGCGCAATTTGGTTAGGTATATGCCCCTGTAATATGCGGTTTATAACATTTAGTTGCAAATTTGCTCTGCAAAGCACAGCTTGTGTGCCGGTGCAAAATTATTCGCACAAGCACACACGCTCACACTGTTTTTGTGCCAAACACAGTTAGCACAAAACGCAAACCGCCTTTAATATTTAAGAGTTTTCATCAATGTAGCGAACAACATCGCCAACAGTAGAGAATTTTTCAATTTGCTCGTCTGGCACTTCAATGCCAAATTCGTCTTCAAGTGTCATAACAAGGTCTACAATATCAAGGCTATCGGCTTCAAAATCCTCCATAATATTGCTTTCCATTGTTACATTATCTTCTTCAAGATCAAGTTGGTCGCAAATAATTTCGCGTACTCTCTCAAAAACCATTATTCATACCTCCAAGTGTTGTATTTTTGTGTGCGGTTTTATTATAATATTTATAAAACTGTTGGCCACACAAAACATCCTATAAAATTTATAACTTTTTTAGCCGACAATGTCAAGTGAAATTTAAAAAATTTTTAACTTTTTTTAAAATTCATACAATATTAATAATATATTAAGTAAAAGTATAGAAAAACATTTGGGCTTATGATATAATAAAAAAGTATATTTAAACAGAACGGAGATTAGCGTGAAAAATCACGCTAACAATTATTAAAATGGCGTGCCGTCGCAGACGGCACATGCCAATTAATCTCCATTCTACAAGGAGATTTTTCTAAACTATTTGTGCTGTGCACAGAACGGAGATTATTATGTTAACAGCAATAACAGGCGTAAACTGGGGCGATGAAGGCAAAGGGCGAATGGTGGATTTGCTCAGCGCTAATTACGACATAGTTGTTCGCTACCAAGGCGGCAACAACGCAGGGCACACAGTTATAAACGATAAGGGTAAATTTATATTAAACCTTTTGCCATCGGGCATTTTGCGAAAAGATGTAGTGAATGTTATGGGCAACGGAATGGTTATAGATTTGCAGCACCTTGTGGGCGAAATTGAGAACTTGCGCAAAGGCGGCATTGAAATATCGCCCGAGAACTTAAAAATAAGCGAACGTGCTGTTATTTGTATGCCATATCACCGCCTTTTAGATTGCTATGAAGAAGATAGGCTTGCAGATGCAAAATACGGCTCTACAAGGCGTGGAATTGCGCCTGTTTACGGCGATAAATATATGAAAAAAGCTCTGCGTTTGGGCGATTTGTTCAGCGAGAGCACAACAAGGGCGCGCCTTGATGAAATTGTTGATTACAAAAATTTAACCATACAGGGCGTTTATGGCAAAGAGCCTGTGAGCGCAGATGAGATGTGGGCATGGCTTAAAGAATTTGGCGATGCGATAAAGCCCTATGTTTGCGATGCATCCCTTTACTTAGACGAAGCGGCAAAGCAAGGCAAAAATATCATGTTCGAAGCACAGCTGGGCGCACTTAGGGATATAGATTTCGGCATTTACCCCTATACATCATCTTCAAATGTTATAGGCGCTTATGCACCTGTGGGTGCAGGGCTTGCCAATAGGAAAATAGATTTGAACATAGGCATAATGAAAGCCTATTCCTCTTGCGTTGGCGAGGGGCCGTTCACCTGTGAGCTTTTTGGCGAAGAGGCGGAAAAACTTCGCAATGCAGGCGGTGAATTCGGTGCCGCAACAGGGCGCCCACGCCGTGTTGGCCCGTTCGACGTTGTTGCAAGCCGCTATGGCTGCCGTGCACAGGGCGCAGATATTTTAGCGCTGACAAAAATGGATATCCTTGACACACTTGACGAAATACCCGTGACCATAGCTTACGAGCTAAACGGGCAGGAAATTCATAATTTCCCTTATGGCGAAGCATTGAACGAGGCAAAGCCCATTAACAAAATGTTCAAAGGCTGGAAAACAAGTTTATCAGATTGCCGCAAAAAAGAAGATTTGCCGCAAAATGCTTTGGATTATATAGAATTTATTGAAAAAGCTGTTGGCGTGCCCATAAAATATGTTTCTGTGGGCGCAGAGCGTGAGCAGTATATTGAAATGTGAGGAAAAGCGATTAATGCAAATTAATTTTACAAAAATGCACGGCGCAGGAAACGACTATGTTTATATAAATTGCTTTGAGCAAAAAATTGATAATATAGAGAAATTGGCTGTGCAATTATCCGACAGGCATAAAGGCATTGGCGGCGACGGCGTTATTTTAATTGAGCGTGCAGATGTAAAAGGTGCACACGCAAAAATGCGCATGTTTAATTTAGATGGCAGCGAGGGAAAAATGTGCGGCAACGGTATTCGATGTGTGGCGGAATATTTGTTCACACACAATATGGTGCAGGGTAATATTGCTGATATTCAAACATTATCGGGCATAAAAACAATAGAGCGCATGCAGCCCGGGCTTTTGAAAGTGGATATGGGCGCGCCCGAGCTAAGCCCCGATAAAGTGCCTGTTTTGGGCTTTGATAAACCGCTTATAAACCAGCTTGTGGAAATAAGCGGTGGCGGTGTGCACATAACTTGTGTTTCCATGGGCAACCCGCATTGCGTTACATTTGTTGACGATGTTGCGCATTTAAATTTGAATGTAATAGGCCCGGGCTTTGAAAAAAGCCCTATTTTTCCCGAGGGCGTTAACACAGAATTTGTTAAAATTATTGATGAAAAGCACATTGCCATGCGTGTTTGGGAGCGTGGAAGCGGTGAAACATTGGCTTGCGGCACAGGCACATGCGCAAGTGTTGTTGCGGCGGTTAAATGCGGCTTTTGCAAACTTAACACAGATGTTACGGTTGATGTTTTAGGCGGTGTTTTAACTGTTAACTACACAGGCAGCACCGTGTTTATGACAGGCAATGCCGTAACTGTTTTCGAGGGCACAGTGCAAATATAGTTTAAATATAATTTGAATTAATTTTATTTTAAGCTTTTAAATTTTATTGCAGGCGTTTGCTTTAAAATTTGAAAGCTTTTTTGCGTAAAAGCAAAGCAATTAAATTTTGTGCATCTATATGTGTCATTCCGAGCGAAGAGATGAATCCGTAACCCTATTATAGCGCAAAAAAATTATAGCGCAAAAAATGAGAATAACTCTCATAAAATATTGACAAAAACTTTAAATAACGATATAATAATAACTGTATTTGCGAAAAATTCTCAAATATGAAAATTTAGGAGGAAATTATTATATGGTGAAAAAATTAATAGGTGTGTATGCAATAGTGTTTGCTATGCTGTTATCTGCTTGCTCACAGCAAACAACGTCGCAATCTCAAAACGTTGGTGCAAGTGATGAAAAATATAGCATTGTTGCAACCGCCTTTCATGAATACGATTGGGTTATGCAAATTTTGGGCGAAAAAGCAGATGATTTTAATGTGACATTGCTTATGGACGCCGGTGTAGATGTTCACAGCTATGAGCCCAATGTTGAAGATATTTCAAATATAACAACAGCAGATTTATTTGTTTTTAACGGTGGACAATCTCACGATTGGGTGTTTGATTTATTGGAACAACCGGCAAATGAACAATTGAACTCTCTAAGCATTATGGAAGTTTTGGGCGATGCTGTACAAGCGGAAGTTATGGTTGAGGGCATGCAAGCTTCAAGCCACAACCATGACCATTCTGAAGACGAGCACGACCATTCTGAAGACGAGCATGACCATTCTGAAGACGAGCACGACCATGCAGAAGACGAGCACGAGCACGAAGAAGACGAACAAGGCCACGATGATGAGCATGTTTGGCTTTCATTGAATAATGCAATAATTGCGTGCGAAAATATTGCACAAAAAATTGCAGAATTAGACCATGATAATGCAGACACTTATTTAGAAAATGCGGCAAATTACAACCAAGCACTTGCAGATTTACACACGGAATACGAAACTGCAATAGCCGAGGCTAATAGAGATACACTAATTTTTGCAGATAGATTCCCATTCTTATATATGATGCAAGATTATAATGTTAACTATTATGCAGCATTTCAAGGGTGCGATGCCGAAACAGAGGCGAGCACAGACACCATTACATTTTTAGCGGAAAAAGTTACTGAGTTTGACGTGCAAAATGTTTTAATTTTGGATAACGGCCTCGAAAAACTTGCAAGCACAGTTATCAGCAGTTCTGAGAACACTGATGCACAAACATTAGCGCTTCATTCAATGCAATCGGTATCGGCGCAAGATATTGAATCAGGTGCAACATATCATAGCATTATGAGCGAGAACTTGGAAACGATTAAGCAAGCATTAGCGTAAGATTAAAATAAATGCTAAAGCGTGTGCCGCATATTAAATAAAAATTATAAAAAACCGCCACTTGCAATTGCAAGTGGCGGTTTTTAGGAAATATTATAAATTAAAAGCCGTCCGGTGTTCTTGGGAAAGCGATAACGTCCCGAATATTGGCAATGCCTGTAACATACATAACAAGGCGTTCAAAACCAAGGCCGAAACCTGCGTGTTTAAATGTGCCAAAGCGGCGCAAATCTAAATACCATTCATATTCGCTCATGGGCAAATTAAGCTCTGCAATGCGCTGTTTTAAAACATCAAGGCGCTCTTCGCGCTGGCTTGCACCAATAAGCTCGCCAACGCCCGGAACAAGCATGTCTGTGGCGGCAACTGTTTTATTGTCGTCGTTCAAACGCATGTAGAAACTTTTAACCTCTTTTGGGTAATCTGTTACAAACACGGGCTTTTTGTAAATTTGCTCTGTTAAAAAGCGCTCGTGCTCTGTTTGAAGAGATGCGCCCCACACAGCTTTATATTGAAATTTATCATTGTGTTTTTCAAGCTGCTCTACAGCTTTTGTGTAGCTTATGCGCACAAAATTGCTACTAACAAGCTCTTCTAAACGCTGTTTCAATGTTTTATCTATAAAGCTATTGAAAAACTCAATTTCGTCGGGGCAGGTGTCCATTATATACTGCACAACACTTTTCATCATGTCTTCGGCAAGGTCCATGTCGTCGTTTAAATCTGCAAAAGCTATCTCGGGCTCTATCATCCAAAATTCGGCGGCATGGCGTGGTGTGTTGGAATTTTCAGCACGGAAAGTGGGGCCGAAAGTGTACACGTTCGAGAATGCCATGGAAAAAGCCTCTGCCTCTAATTGCCCTGAAACCGTTAAATTAGTTTGGCGGCGGAAAAAGTCTTTCGAATAATCAATTTCGCCGTTCTCGTTGCGCTCGGGTTCGCTTGGGCTTAAAGTGCTAACGCGGAACATTTCGCCTGCGCCCTCGCAATCGCTGCCTGTAATTATGGGTGTGTGCGCATAAACAAAGCCTCTTTCGTTAAAAAACTTGTGTATGGCATAAGCGGCAACACTGCGAACGCGCATTGTTGCGTTTAAAGTGTTTGTGCGCATACGCAAATGTGGCATAGTGCGCAAAAACTCAAGGCTGTGCCTCTTTTTTTGCAAAGGGTAGTCTGCTTCGCACTCGCCCAAAATAACAATGGTGTCTGCATTAAGCTCAAACGCTTGCTTTGCATTTGGTGTGTGTATAATTTTGCCTGTAATTTCAAAACTTGTGCCAACGCCGCATTTTGCAATATCTTTGTAATTGTTTATTTTTTCGCTCTCAAAAACAATTTGAAGGCCTTTAAAACATGTGCCGTCGGTAAGCTCTATAAAGCCTATGTTTTTGGAATCTCTCGTGGTTTTTGCAAAGCCGCAAACTTTGATAACCTCGCCGTTTTGCGGCAAATTTTTATATAAATGTGCTATTTCGGTGCGTTTCATTCTTTTCCCCTTCGCTTTTTATATTTATCTGTTTAAAATGGAAAGTTAATGCATAATACAATGCATATTCACCATTGTAAAAGCCGATGCGCTCTTATTTATATATGTATTATAGTGTTTAAAACACATAAAGTCAATAAAAGGGTGCAAAATGCATGGCAAATGAATAAAAAACAATTTAGGCATTGAGGTATAAGGCTAATGAATGACAAATGTAAATGTACAAAGCCTACGCAAAAAAACAGTAGGAGGCAAAGCCGCCCCCTACAAAGGTTTAATTAAAACTACTTGCTTTTTAGTATAAGCATAACTTTTCCTTGCGGCTGTGCACACAGTGGGCATTTTTGCCAAGCTTCTGTAAGAGTAGCTTCGTGGCCACATTCACTGCACTTCCATTTAACAGCCTTTTCACGCTTATACATAGTGCCGTTTTTAAGCTGGTTGCTTATGTCTGTTAAAAGTAATTTGTGGCAGTGTTCCACTTTGGAAACCAAATCGAAAAGCTCGCTTATATCTTGAAAGCCCTCTTGCTGCGCAACTTGAGCAAACTTTCTGTAAAGCCCAACTTCATTGGTTTCGTTTTCAATGGCAAATTCAAAATTCTCTTTAAAATTCCACTTTTCTTTAAAAGGGTAAGATGCGCATATTTCAACATCATTAAGCGTTTTTTTGTCGGCATCTTGCATTTTTGTGTAGTACATTCTCGCGTGGTTAAATTCGTTTTTTTCAATGGTTTTAATAACTTCGCTAAGTGCAAAAAGCCCATTTTGCTTTGCGGCATAATCTAAAAATTGATACCGTATTCGCGCTTGGCATTCGCCCGAGTAAGCTCTTGCTAAATTATTAAATGTTTCGCTTTTAATAAGTTTTTGCATAAAACACACTTCTTTCTTTTGCGGAAAACCGCTTTGTTTGGGTGTGTTATCCAGCCGCTCGCATTAATTTCTAACGGCTGCATCAATAGATAGAGCACACCATAAGTAGTGTGCTCTATCGCTTTTAATTTATTCACTTATACCACAAAAATAATATATAAAAAGCCTAAAAGCAAAACAAAAAGTGCTACTTTGCATTTTCCTGTGCTTTTGCAAATTCCTTTCTGCCTAAAATAAGGAAAATGCCGCCCAGGATAAACAGTAAAATAATTGCAAATATTGCAAAAGAACTGCGACCGGTGGTGGCCAAAACAGTGGCGTAAATTGCCGGCCCCATAATGGCGGCAAATTTGCCGAATATATCGAACACGCCAAAGTATTCACTTGAGTATTGCGGTGGCACCAATTTGCCAAAATATGAACGTGAAAGCGCTTGGATGCCGCCTTGAACTAACCCAACGCACACGCTTAAAAACCAAAATATAGTAAGCGCTTGCCCATTTGTTAAGAACATTTCTTCCATGCCAAAGCCCATAATAAAGCCCAAAATGCAAATGAACATATAAACACCAACGCTAAATGTAAGCATATTTATTGTTCCAACTTTTTTTGCCACATTCCCGAATATAATTGCACTTGGGAAAGCAACAACTTGCGTTACAAGCAGTGCGATAATCATGCCCGTGCTGTCAAGCCCAAGCGAAGTTCCGTAAGCGGTACTCATTGTTATAACAGTGTTTACACCGTCAATATAGAAAAAATAGGCGAGTATAAAAATAAACACACCCTTGTTCTTAACAATTTTTTTCAAAGTGTTCCAAAGTGATAGCAATGTTTGTTTAACATGGTTGCTTTTTGGGGCTTCAAGGCCATATTGTTGCTTGCAATTTTTCATAAACGGTATACTGAAAACCGCCCACCAAACAACATTTATAACAATTGCAATCCTTGTTGCCAAAACAACATCAACGCCAAAATTCTCACCAAACATAATAAAGAAAATGCTAATTAAAAACGGAATTGTGCTGCCGCCTATATAGCCCATGGCATAGCCCCAAGAAGAAACTTTATCCATGCGCTCGCGCGTTGTAATATCTGTAAGGAAGCTGTCGTAAAAAACGCAGCTACCGCTAAAGCCTATGTGCGATATGGTGTAGCCCACAAGCATTCCTTGCCAGTTGTTAAGCACTGCGCATGCAGCGGTGCCGGCTAAACCAATAAGTAAAAATGCAGTGAACAGCGGTTTTCTCATGCCTTTATAATCTCCCACTGCGCCAAGAAGAGGTGCCAGAACAGCGGTTACACCCGTGGCAATGCTTGTGCCCACGCCCCACCAGTAATCGCCCATTTGCCCTGCTTCATTTGCAATGCCTGTGAAGAAAATAGGGAAAATTGCAGCAAGCATTATTGTTGCATAAGATGAATTTGCCCAGTCGTAGAGTATCCAGCTTTTTTCAACGGATGTAAACTTTTCTTTCATATATACACTTCTTTCCGCCAATGGCATAAGTTGCAAATTGGCATAGCGCTATTAAAAGCACCGCCAAAACAAATATGGAAATATTTTCAAGTTATACTTAATAATATCACAGCATAACAACAAAAACAAGGTTAGAATTGTAAAAATTAGGTTAAATTAGACAAACTTACTTGTAACAAAACATTAATTTTAGCATACGATAAATCAAGAGAAAATACACAGTTAAGCAAAAGCGGCAAAATATTGCCTTGTACGGCCTTGGTTTAATTTATAAAGGGGAGATTTTTTATGCATAATTTACAATTAGATTTTTTTTTGGGAGTTCTCTCACCCACCGGCTATGCCGGATATCACGGCAATGTTCTTTCGAATTATAATAAGCAAGTGGTTTTACTTAAAGGCACACCGGGTTGTGGAAAATCTACCTTAATCAAAAAAATTGCAAAATATTTTACAGATAAAAATAGTGCCGCCGAGTGTATTCATTGCGCTTTAAGCCCATATTCTTTGGATGGTGTTATTTGCGATGAACATAATTTTGTAATGCTTGATGCAACAGCACCACATGAAATAGAGCCCAAATACCCTGTTGCCTATGAGCAGATATTGCCGCTTTACTATTGTTTAAACGCAGAAAAAATAAGTGCGCAAAGAAAAGAAATTATAGCGAAATACAAAGAAAAAGCGGTGCTTTATGACAGAAGTTTGCGCTATATGGCGGCAAGTGCAAGCCTGCTTTCAGATACAAGCCGAACAGCACTTACATTTATAAACTTGGCAAAAGCCAAAGATTTTGCCAAAGCGCTGTGCCGCAATTATTTGCCCGTGCGTAAAAATTCTTCCGATGCTGATATTGTGCAAAGCGAAGTTTTGCACAAAAATGAAAATTCACTGCGCTCACTTAAAGAGAGTGAACACAAAAGTGCAAAAGAAAAGAAACGTTTTTTGAGCGCAATAACGCAAGAGGGCTTAGTTTATTACGATAATACAATTAAAAAACTTGCCAATAACATTATAGTTTTGCACGACGAATATGCATGTGCATCAAAGCAAATTTTAGAGATTATGCAAAAAGATGCCCTTTCAAAAAACTATGAAATTATAAGTTGCTATTGCTCTTTATTTGCGCACGATAAAATAGAGCACTTAATTATCCCTGAATTATCACTTGCTATAACAACTTCAAATTGCCACCATAAGGCAAACTTTACAAAGGGGCAAAACCTAAAAGTGCGCAATATTCACTGCGATAGGTTTGCGAACAAGCAAAGTTTGCAGCTTCGCAAAAAGCGCTTGCAGTTTAATAAAAAAACCTCATGCGAGCTGCTTAAAAAAGTTTGCGAATTATTAAAAGAAGTGCACACTTGCCACAATGAAATTGAGCAATACTATATAAATGCGGCAGATTTTTCGCTACAAACACGTGCATATAATAAAATTACAGCGCAATTAGATAGTGCGAATAATATATAAAATAAAATGTAAAAATTATGCATACTATTACATTTAATGTAAATACTATTATAAATTAATTCTTTGTTCGTTAGAAAACAGCACCGTTAAGTTATTTTTAATTTGGAAATTGTAAATTGTGCGCAATAGGTAGATTAGTGTTTGTTCTTAACGGCAAAAGAAAGCAAACACGGCTAAAAGAAAGGAAATAAAAAAATGAAGGCAACTGGAATTGTGCGCCGCATAGATGATTTGGGGCGTGTTGTTATACCTAAGGAAATACGCCGCACGCAGTTTATACGTGTGGGCGACCCGCTTGAAATCTACGTTTCAGGCAATAATGAAGTTATTTTTAAAAAACACAGCTTGCTGGGCGAGTTAAGCGAGCTTGCGCAAGCGTATATTGAAGTGCTTTATAAAAGCACAGGCGTTTGCACAATTATTGCAGATAGAGATAGAATAATTGCCGCACCTGCTATTGTTAAAGATTGTATAGAAAGGCGCATAAGCGAAGAATACGAAAAATGCACCTATCAGCGCAAAACTGTGGTGTTAAACGAAAACACGGTTAAAATATGTGAGGTTAGCGATGTGAGAGCTTGCATCGTTTCGCCCATTTCAACAGCGGGCGATATTATAGGCAGCATTGCCATGGTGCACGGTGTGAATGGCGCTTTAAATGCACCTTTCCCGGTAGAGCACTCTACCGCTGTTGCGCTGATACATGTTGCCGCAAATGTTTTGGCAAAACAAATGGAAGAGTAAAATTAATAAATAGGCTGCGACAAATTTGGTTTTGGTTTGTTGCAGCTTTTTTTTTTGCCCATATTCTTTCAGCTTGGCTGTTAGAAATTAACATGTACTTGTATTGGCTTTAACGGCTATTCGATAGGGATAATCTATTAAGCTAAACGATAAAAGCACTTAAAAATATAATTAAATAGTATTTTGCCTTTTGTGAATTTGCTTTTTATATAAAAAACAGAAATAATTTTAAAAAATATCTTGAATTTTGCTTTGTGTTTGTGTATAATATAATTCATGCGGGGCTGTAGCTCAGTTGGTTAGAGCTCCCGGCTCATAACCGGTCGGTCCACGGTTCGAGTCCGTGCAGCCCCACCAGCCTAACGCTGGGCCCTATTTGTTGTGGGCTCAGCGTTTTTTTTGCGTTTAATTAGAAGTTAACTAAAAAGCCCGGCCATTTTCATGTTGAACGGGCGGCTAAATAAACACAATTTCGCAGCGTTTCATATCGGCTAATATATATAATGCGCAAATTTAAAACATAATTTTGCGAAGAATCGGAGAAAAAACTATGCAAGAGAGAATAAATAATATACAGCAAAATGCATTTGAACTTTTAAATAAAGCGCAAGACAGTGCGGCTTTAAGTGAGTTTTGGCAAAAATACTTGAGCAAAAACGGCGAAATAACTTCGCTTATGAAAGAGCTTAGAAATGTTAGCCCAAATGAGCGCCCAAATGCAGGCAAACTTATAAACAGCCTTAAAGAGCATATTAACGAAGAATATGAAAATGCGGCGCAGCGCATAAAAACAAAAGAGATGAACGAGCTTAGCAACGCACAGCAAATAGATATAAGCTTGCCTGCAAAAGTGCAAAATACAGGCGGCTTGCACCCCATAACGCTTGTAAAACACGAGATTTTAGACGTGTTTTGCTCTATGGGCTTTTTTGTTTATGAAGGCCCTGAAATTGAAGATGACGAGCATAATTTCACACGCCTAAATGTGCCTGAAGACCACCCTGCAAGAGATATGCAAGATACATTTTACATAACAAGCGAGTTTTTGCTGCGCACGCACACTTCACCCGGGCAAGTTAGGGTTATGGATAACCAAAAACCGCCCATAAAAGTTCTTGTGCCCGGCAGAGTGTTCCGCTCAGACAGCGATGCAACCCACAGCCCAATGTTCCACCAAATGGAGGGGCTTGTGGTGGATAAGGGCATTAATTTGAGCGACTTGCAAGGTATGCTTAACAGCTTTGTTAAAGCGCTTTTCGGCGACGAGACAAACACACGCCTTCGCCCCTCGTTTTTTCCATTTACAGAGCCGAGCGTAGAAGTTGACGTAAGTTGTTTTTCATGCAAAGGCAATGGCTGCAATTTGTGCAAGGGCACAGGTTGGATAGAAGTTTTGGGCGGCGGCGTTGTAAACCGCAAAGTGCTTAAAAACTGCGGCATAAACCCCGATGAATATTCGGGCATTGCTTTCGGAATAGGAATAGAGCGCATAGCAATGCTTAAATACGGCATAAACCACATGGGGCTTTTATTTGAAAACGATGTACGTTTTTTACAGCAGTTTAAAGCCGGGATTTGAGTGGAATAAAAGGGCGAATGCCTAACCGTCTGTCATTTCGACTGTAGGGGAGGGGTTTCCCCTCCCGATAGAATTTAGGCAAACCCAACCGCTTGTCATTTCGACCGAAGCGGATAAGCACCGCAGTGCAATGCAAGTGAGCAACCGACACGCAAGTGGCGGCACTTGGCGAACTGTAGAAATCTGTGCTTTGTGCCTTGAAAACGCAAGGAGTTACGGATTCCTCGACTACGCTCGGAATGACATTAGGGTAAGTGCCTTCGCTCGGAATGACAAAAGGTAACCAATCATTATTTATATAATACGCAACAATGCTAAACAAAAATTAAATTACAGGAGATTAAAATGAAAATACCATTAAGTTGGCTTAAAGAATATGTTGATATAGATATCAGTGCGCAAGAGCTTGTGGACAAGCTGTTTTCGTGCGGCTTTGAAGTGGAAGAGCTTATTGATTTATCCGCCGAAATAAACAATGTAGTTGTGGGCAAAATTGAAAGCGTGCAAAAACAAGAGGACACCGACCATTTGCAAATTTGCACGCTCAATTGCGGTGAACACGGCGAGAATATAACTATTTCCACAGGTGCACCAAATGTTATTTTGGGCTCTAAAGTGCCCGTTGCACTTGATGGCGCAACATTGCCGGGCGGCTTTAAAATTAAAGCGCGCAATTTAAAAGGTGTTTTATCAAACGGTATGCTTTGCTCAGGCGAAGAACTTGGAATTAATAACGACTATTACGAGGGCGCTGAAACAAGAGGGCTTTTGATTTTAAGCGATGATGAAAAAATTGGGCAAAACATTTGCGATGTGATAGGGCTAAGCGATTATATTTTGGATATATCCATAACAGCTAACCGCCCGGATTGCCAAAGTGTTTTTGGTATGGCAAGAGAGATTAGCGCTCTTTTGAACAAGCCTTTAAAAATGCCGCAAACAAGTTTTAAAACAGTTGAAGAGAGAAATGTTAACATTAGCATTACAGTGGAAGATAAAGATTTATGCCCGCGCTACCTTGCTCAATATGTTAAAAACATACGAATTGAGCCCTCGCCGCAGTGGCTTAAGCGCCGCCTTGCGCTTTGTGGTTTGCGCAGTATAAACAATATAGTGGATATAACAAACCATTCGCTTTTGGAAATAGGCCAGCCTATGCACGCTTTCGATTTAAGCAATATCAGCGGCAAAAGCATAATAGTGCGCCGTGCAAAAAACGGCGAAAAAATTACAACGCTTGATGAAAAAGTTTTTGAGCTGAAAAATGACAATTTAGCTATATGCGATGAAAACGGCCCTGTTGCCATAGCCGGAGTTATGGGCGGCTTGAAAAGCGCAATGAGTGATAACTCAAAAGAACTTTTGTTCGAATGTGCAAGTTTTGCGCGCCATAGCGTTAGGAAAACCTCACGCGCGCTCGGGCAAATAAGCGATAGCTCGCTGCGTTATGAAAAGGGTGTTGATGAGTATTCAACAGAGCTTGGCATAAAAAGGGCTTTGCACTTAATTGATGCGCTAAATTGTGGCGATGTAACAGATGTTGCTTTTGATTGCGATGCAGGTGCGCAAAAAGAGCACCGCATAATTAAAGCGAGTGCCGCGCAAATTAATGCTGTTTTGGGCATTGAAGTGCCATTGGAAATAATGTGCGACATTCTAAAGCGCCTTGATTTTGGCGTTGAGCTTTGCGGCGAAGATATGAACGTAAGCGTGCCTCGCTACCGTGAAGATGTGCGCGACTTCCCCGATTTAGCCGAGGAAATTATAAGAATGTATGGTTATAATCACATTGTACCCACATTTTTAAAAAGTGCAAAAATTACAGCAGGTGGGCTTAACCGCTACCAAAACCAAGAGCTTAAATTGAAAAGGCTTTTGTGCGCACATGGCTATTTCGAGGCAATAACGCTTGCGTTTTGTTCTATGGCAGATTTAAAGCGCCTTAATTTTGCCGATGATGCGCCTGAATTAAATGCTGTACGCCTGCAAAACCCACTTACAGAGCACCTTTCATTAATGCGCACAAGCATGGTGCCATCTATGCTTAAAGTAATTGAAGATAATTTGAAAAAAGGCAATGCCGAGGCAATGCTTTTTGAACTTGGCAATATATATTCTGCGCAAGAAAACAATGTTAAACCAAAGGAAACAGCAACATTATGCCTTGCCGCTTATGGCGAGCAAGAGGACTTTTTTAAGATGAAAGGTACTGTGCAGGCAATAGCACAATCTTTTGGGCTAAACTTTAGCTATGAGAGGGCAGACAAAAGCTATTTACATAAGGGCATAAGTGCAAATGTAATGTTAAACGGTGAAATAGTAGGCTGTTTTGGCAAACTTGCAAATGAAATAGCGGCAAATTTGGAAATTCCGAAAGACCAAAAGCACGGCAGGGACATTTGTTTTGCCCAGCTTAATTTTGAGAAACTTAGTGCAATGGCGCAAAACGGCATTAAATTTAAGCCGCTTAGCCGATTTGCACCGCAAAAGCGAGATTTAGCACTGATTTGTGATGAAAATATCACCTGTGGTGACATTGAAAGCGCCATTTATAAGGCATCGGAGCTTGTTGATAATGTAGCACTTTTTGATGTGTATAAAGGCGAAAATATCGGTTTGGGAAAAATGAGCATGGCATTTACTGTTACACTAACTTCAAACGAAGAAATTACACTAAAAATGGCTGATAAAGCCGTGCAAAAAATATTGGCAGATTTAAAGCACAAGCATAACATCACATTAAGATAATAAATATTTTCCATTATTTGTAAATTTTTTTTGCAAACAATGGATTTTTTATTGACTAATTTCAAAATTATTAGTATAATAAGTAACACAAAAGCAATGTGAAAAAATTAACATAAAAAGCGCGTGAATAGTGGCTTCAACAGCAAAGCAATATTTGTAATTTACAGCAATAAAGCGTGGTGATATTTTGAAAAATGATTTTGAAAAAACAAGTTATATACACACAAAAAACAACAAATGTTTAGGGTGCAATAAATGTATATTTGCGTGCCCAACTAATGCTAACGAGGCTTTTTTTGAAGCAGAGCAATGTAAGGTTAGCATAAAACACGGTTTTTGTGTTTCTTGTGGTGAGTGCCTTTCTATATGCGACCACGGCGCAAGAGATTATGTTGACGACACAGAAGATTTTATGAAATGTCTTAAAAACGGCGAGGATTTAAGTGTTATAATTGCACCTGCCGCAAAATTTAATTTTGCAAACACAAAAAAACTTATAGGTTATTTAAAAAGCATGGGCGCAAAAAATGTTTACGATGTTTCTTTCGGGGCAGATATTTGCACATGGGCGCATATAAAAGCGGTTAAAGAGCATGGGCTAAAAAACATAATATCGCAGCCATGTCCTGTTGTTGTTAGCTTTATTGAAAAATATCACCCGGCTTTGATAGATAGGCTTTCGCCTATTCAAAGCCCGGCAATTTGTGTTGCCACCTACTTAAAAAAATATATTGGTGCCAATGAAAAAATTGCATTTATCTCGCCATGTGTGGGCAAAAAGCGTGAAATAACAAGCGAATTCACCAACGATATGATAAGCTACAATGTAACATTTCGCAAATTGGTGAGCTACCTTAATGACGACAACGTTGATTTAGAGAGTTTTGAAGAAAAACCGTTTGACAATATGCAGGGGAGCATAGGCTTCACGTTTTCAAGGCCCGGCGGCTTAAACGAGAATATAAAATACCATTTAGGCGAGAATATTTGGATAAAGCAAGTGGAGGGCACAAAGAAGCTTGGGAATTACTTGAAAGAGTATATAAACGATATGAATAGTGGGCAACCTATACCCTTTATTGTGGATGCGCTTAATTGTGAGGACGGTTGCAACAACGGCACGGGGTCATTAAAAAGCGCTAAACTTAATAAAATAGATTATATAATAAACGAAGAAAAAATTACTGTGAGCAAAAGCGAAAGCAATGAGCTTATGCGTTATTTTGACGAAACGCTAAATATAGAGCATTTTTATAGGCAGTATTCAGATAAGAGCCATGAATATAAAAAAGATCCGGACGTTGACCTTGAAATGGCATATTTATCGCTTGGCAAAATTACAAAAGAAGATAGAAATGTGAATTGCTTTGCCTGCGGCTATGGCTCGTGCAGAGAGTTTGTATATAATTTGGCAACCGGGCATAATGATAAAAACAATTGCAAGCACTACCTTTTGAATAAATTTCGCCGCTTGAGTTTTGTGGACGAGTTAACGGGTATTTTGAACAGATATAGTTTTGCAACCGCTACAGACCTTTTGAAAAATCACCCCGGTTTTGTTGGTGTTGCTTATGTGGATATAAACGGCTTAAAGCAAGCTAACGATAATTTTGGGCACAGCTTTGGCGATGAGCTTATAATAACATGTGCCAATTTGCTAAAAGAGGTGTTTGGCAATGATGTTTACCGTGTTGGCGGTGACGAATTTGTTGTTATTGCACAAAGTTTAACTGAAAAAGTTTTTGAAGAACGCATTGCACAATTAAAGCAAAAATTGAACGAACAAGAGCATTTGAAAGCTTCTGTGGGCATTGCGAAAAGCTATTGCGCCGAAGATTTAAAGGAAAAAATGGAAGAGGCAGATGCCGCCATGTATGAAGATAAACAACTTTATTATGCGGCTATGGGCGGTGCAAACAGAAGAAGGTCTGATTAAAATTAAATAGGCAAAGTTAAAGGGTCTGTGACAATGTCACAGACCCTTTATAGTGTTTGAAAATGTATAAGTTTAGTGTAATTTAGCAAGGAAAAATGCATAAACTAAACAGTTTTAAGCTGTGTTCCGGGGTAGTAATGTGCTAAAATTTGGCTGTATGTCCAACCTTGAAGTGCATAATCGTATGCGCCCCATTGGCTCATACCAACACCGTGCCCGTTGCCTATGGTTGTAAATGTCCAAGTGCCGTTGTTGTTATAGGTTATGGTGCAGTGCGGAGAATACATGCCCCAGAAATTGTCGTAGAATTTGCCCACACGCATACGAACACCCATTACGGTTATATATGTTAAGTGCCCATATTCGTTGTATTCGGGGTTGCTTAGCCAGTTGTAATAATCCGTTCTGCCGGCAGTGGAGCCGGGCAAAAGTTTCTCGATATTGCTTATGGCACGCTCTGTGGTTATTGTGGTTTGTTTGCCGTTATAGCTTGTGCCGTAATTTAGATATGTTGTTGCTTTTAAATCTCCGGGGCTATCTATTCCCGATATTAAATATGGATAATATCCGCCCCACATCTCTTGCGAGCTAAGTGTTTTGCCACTGCCTGCCGCGCTCCACATAGTGTTGGCAACAAGCCCGTTATAAGTTACAATTTCGTCTATAACGCTTTTTGTAGCATTTATAACAGATTGAGAAGCGCTTGTTAGTGCAACATTTGCAACGCCGCCGTTTTGCGATATGTTTAAAATATAGCTGTGTGCGGCAACTGCCTGTGCTTTGTAAACTTCTGTGTTGTTAAAGCCGCCAACTTCGGTTTGCACCACTTTAGAAACTATGTTCAAAACGCTGTCGGTTACGGTGCGCTGTGTGGTGATATCGTAAACGGTTAGCATGTTTTCAACAGTAATTGTGCCGCTTGGCGCAGTTGGTGTTGTTTGTTGGCCGCTAACGCCATAGAAAGCGTGAACTTTTGCAGGTATATCTATGTATACATAGTTTAAATCTAAGCCTGTGTAAACGCCGTTAACATAAGGTTTCATGTCGGGGTTAGTGTTGCCGTCGCTGCAATATTGCCAAATGCCTATCTGTGCGCCAAAAGAGCTTGACGGGTTAACTGTTGGGTTTGGCGCTGCGGGGTATCTTGCATACCAGAAGTCGTAGCCCTCATTAACAAGCCCTTTAACATCAAAGAACGAACTATAATAGTGATAAGTGTAAAAACCGGGGTAGTATCCGTTTTGTTCAAGCAATTGCATCATATAGCGAACTATATTTGTGCGGTCGGTATAAGTTGTGCCCTCTAAGTTTAAATTGTCCTCATAATCCACATAAACAGGGTAATCGAGCACTATACCGGACGCTTTTAAGTTTTTGGTGCCCTGAGTGTTAACAAAGAAGTTTATCTCTTCTTGTGCCTCGGTGTAATTGCTTGCATAGCTGTATATGTAAAGGCCAACGTCAAGGCCGGCGGCTTTAGCTTCGCGAACATTTTTCTCGTAGTATGGGTCCTCGTAATAGCCCGAGTTATTTGCACTTGTTGCACGGATAATTGCAAATTCAATTCCGCTTGCTGCAACTGCATTCCAATCTACATTATATTGATACATAGAAACGTCTATGCCGTAACTTCCGGGGCCGCTGTTTGCATCTGTTGCGGGAACATTAATTACAGGCGCAAGGTAAATTGTTTGCGTGTTGCTTGTAACTTGCCCAAGGGCGTCTCTCACACGTATTGTGCCGGCGGCAAATGTTTTGCCATCGCTTGCATCTACCGTAAATGTGTTTGAAGTTTGCCATGTTTTTCCGCCGTCGAAACTTATAGAGCCGTCTGCGTGCGCACTTGAAGCAGTGCTTATTGTGTAGTTAACGGTTACGGAATATAGCTCTTTGCTCGCATCGTGTAATGTGTCAATTGTATCAATTGTAGGTTGGCGAACAACTCTGCCGTCGTTTAAAATGTAGTAGGCAACATTATTTATTAAATAATAGCCCGAAGTTCTTCCGCTGAAAAGCTCACCGTTAGCAGAGAAATAATATTCAACGTCGTCAATAGTTGCAAAGCCTGTTGATAGAGATATATCGCCATCGTTTTCGCTTTGATAATATTTTTTGCCATTTGCATCAACCCAGCCCAAAGGAGCAAAGCCTTGCTCGTTTAGGTAAACCAAAGATGCATTTTGCTTTTTGATAACAGCACTTTTGTAAAGTGAGCCCTGTGCGTTGGCAATGTAGAATTCACCCTCAAAAGTGAATTCGCCTGTTTTAACTTTGCCCTCTTCATCAAAAATGTAAAGCTTTTCGCCTATGGTTTGCTTGCCCACAGCAGGTGCGCCGTTAATTAAGTAGTACTCATCAACCCAGCCAGTGCCGGTTTGCTGTGCGCCGTCTTCTGCGAAGAAATATACATCATCGCCAAGTTCAAGCATACCTGTTACCAAAGTAAAATCGTCTTTTTGGTAATAGGTTTTATCACCAAGTGTTACAAAACCTGTTTGCGCAATACCGTTTTCATTTAAATAGCGTAGGTTGCCGTTTTCCAAGGTTATAATTGTTGATGAGTAAAGAGCGCCGTTTTCATCAGAGGTGTACATTTCACCCTCAAATGTAAATTCGCCTTTGAACACTTGCCCGTCGGCGCTGAAAATATAAGTTTTTTCTTCAATTACTTGTTTGCCTGTTAGGGCTTTGCCGTCCACAAGGTAATAATCATCCGCCCAACCTGTGTTTGTAACAAGCTCGCCTTGTGCGCTGAAGAAGTATATGTCGCCACCTATTGTTTGTTTGCCTGTTGCAAGGGTTTTTTGTGCAGTTTGGTAATAGCGGTGCTCGCCAAGGGAAACCCAACCCTCGGGTGCTAAAATGCCGCTTTCGCCGTAATAAGTTCTTGTGCCGTCTTCATTATCGGCTATGCTTAAAATGTATAAAACACCTTGCTCGCTTGTGCGATATTCAGCGCCCTCAAATTCAAACGCACCTTTCACTAAAAGGCCGTTTTCGTCAAAATAATATGTGCTGTCGTCAATTTCTTGCATGCCTGTAAGCGCTGTGCCGTTTTGTAAGTAGTAATCGCCTGCCCAGCCGTCCTCGGTTGCAAGTTTGCCGTTTGTGCCAAAGAAGTATATTTCGCCATCAATAGTGTTTGCGCCCGTTAATAGGTGGTAGCTTTCGTCTTGATAATACTTATCACCGTTTGTAAGCTCTATCCATCCCAAAGGTGCTTTGCCGTCTTCATTATAATAAGTGATAAAACCTTGCTCTGTTATAAAGCTGTGCGTGTGAAGCACACCTTTGCCGTCGGCGGCATATTTTTCGCCGTTATAGGTGAAATTGTGTGTATAGGCAATGCCCAAGTTGCTGAATATATATTTTTTGCCATTTATAGTTTGTGGCCCTGTAACAATTTGCCCATCTCTCACATAAACATCGCCAACCCAGCCGGCAGTTATCATTGTGCCGTTGGTGTTAAAGTAGTATTCTTCACCGTCTATTGTGGTTTTTTGTGTTGCCAATGTGAAATTTGCGTGCTGATAATATGTTTGTGTACCTATTTCAAACCAGCCCGTGGGAGCAATGCCGTTCTCGCCATAATAGGTTGTGCCTGTGCTATCTGTATAGAAATCTTCAATTAAAACAGCACCTGTTTCATCGGCATAGTAACTATTGCCCTCGAAAGTGAATTTGCCTTTAAACACTTGGCCGTCCGTGGCAAAAATATAGTAATTATCACCTATATTATATGCGCCAACAAGCGCAACACCGTCTTGCAAGTAGTAGTTGTCCGCCCAGCCGCTATCTGTAACCATTGCACCTTGTGCGCTGAAGAAATAAATATCACCGTCAATTGTAAGTTTGCCTGTTGCAAGGGTTTTATCAGCTTTTTGATAGTAACTCTCGCCCGCTACTTCATAAAAGCCCTCGCCTGCGGCAGCACCGCTCTCACCATAGTAAGTGCCAACTTGTGCCTCGTTATATATTATGCTGTTTTTAACAATTGCGCCTGTTTCATCAGCGTAATAATTATTGTTTTCATACACAAAAGCGCCTTTTGTAACAATGCCGTCCGCTTTGAAATAATAGTTTTCGCCATCTATTTCTTGCATACCCTCAAGGGCTACACCGTCAACAACATAATAGTCGCCCGCCCAGCCGTCCTCGGTTGAAAGTTTGCCGTTTGTGCCGAAGAAATATGTGTTGTTGCCAATATCCTGGCGGCCTGTTAACAGGTAAAACTCATCATTCTGGTAATAATCTGCGCCCTGTGTTTCAAGCCAGCCCGTGGGAACTTGCCCGTCTGCATCGTAATAGCGAAGGAAAGTTTGTTCGCCCACAGTAATTGTGCGAATGGCATCTATGTATACAATGCCACTTTCGTCTGCAAAATAATTAACGCCTTCAAATGCGAATTCGCCTGTTAAAGGCAAGCCGTTTTCGCCTATTATATAAGTTTTACCGTCAAGTTCAAGCATACCTGTGGGAACAATGCCATCTTCTAAATAAACACCGTCCACCCAACCTGTGCCTGTTTGCCTTGCACCGTCACTTGCGAAAAGGTATGTGCTTCCGTCAACCACAGCAACGCCTTTTGCAAGGGTGCTTGTGCGCCCGTGATTGCCGGGCTCTTGGTAGTATTCGTTGCCGTCAACTGCTGTTATCCAACCAACTCGCGCGCCGCCGTCCTCGCTGTAATAGGTGGTGCTGTCTTGGTAGCTTAAAAAGCCGTTTGAATACAGAACACCGCTGCTGTCTGCAATAAACCAAGCGTCGCCATATTGGAAAGAGTAGCGATAAACATTACCGTTCTCGTCGAATATATATTGTGAGCCGTCAATTGTATGAGGCCCCGTTGCAAGTGTGCCGTCTGCTAATAAGTATGAATGAACAGAGCCGTCGTGCTGCCATGTTCCTTTTTCTATATTGTCAGGTGTTTCATCGTCGGGGGTTTCATCGTCAGGGGTTTCATCGTCGGGAGTTTCATCGTCGGGAGTTTCATCGTC
>CAYJIT010000005.1:28756-81675 GCA_964370365.1 uncultured Bacteroides sp.
TTTCATCGTCAGGGGTTTCATCGTCGGGAGTTTCATCGTCGGGAGTTTCATCGTCCGGAGTTTCATCGTCCGGGGTTTCATCGTCGGGAGTTTCATCGTCGGGAGTTTCATCGTCCGGAGTTTCATCGTCGGGAGTTTCATCGTCGGGAGTTTCGTCATCGGGAGTTTCATCGCTGTTAGGGTCTTCAACAACAACTTTTACAGGCAAAGTATAGCCGCCTGTGGAGCTGTAGTTGCCCATTTTTACTTTTACGTTAAAATTGGCTTCGCCCTCAGCCAAAGCAGTAAAATCACCACTCTGAGCATCTACATCTAAAACGCTCACTTTATTCGTGTTAAATGATACAATTTCTTCATCGGGCACTTCGCTGAATGATACAAGAGCGCTCAATTCTTCGCCAATTTGCATGTTTACGCTTTCGCCTAAAGCCATAGCAATAAAGCCGCTTTCGCTATTTTCTTCGTCAATATCAGCGCTTTGCAAATCATCTTCAAAGTTACCTGCAACGGCATTTTGTAAATCATCAGTTAAAAACAGCACATTATGTGCAAAATTTTCAGCGCTTGCAATTGCAAAAACTGCGCCTGTGCTAACATTGCTTTGCTCGCTTGGTTTTACAACGCTTGCCGAAAAAACATCATTCAATTCGCCGCCGTCAATTATTGCAACTATGCCGCCCGCTATTTCGCCGCTTACAATTGCATAAGAGCCGCTGTTTTCTATGCTTGCGCTTGTGCCGTTCATATAAGCGGCAATTGCGCCTGCTGTTTGTGCGCTGATATCTGCGCTTTCAATTTTAACATTGCTTATTGCGCCTCTGTTTTGCACTGCAATTGCACCGGCAAAATCCTCGCCCTCTATGGCTGCGTTTCTAATAATTAAATTGTCAACGCTGCCGCCGTCTATGTTTAAAAACAATGCGGCATCATCCGCTGTAATTTCTAAATTTTCAATTGCTTTGCCATTGCCGTTTAAAACACCTGTGAAATCCTCAGCTATCGGCTCGAAAGCGATATCCGTAAAATCAATGGTTTGCTCAATGCTAAAATATGCATTTGGGTTTTCACGTATTTTGTCGAAATCTTCGGCAACAAAAATAAGGTAAGGGTTTTCCTCACTGCCGTCTTCTATTATTTGCTCACTGTCAATATCTGTTTGATCGCCGCTTGGCAATAAACCGCCTGAGAGGGTGTTAGTTGCCAATGCCGAATAAGGCATAAGCGACAAACACATAATAAAGGCAAGTGCAAATGCGCAAACCCTTTCTAAATTTTTCGAAAGTTTATGTTTCATAAAGTTCCCTTTCTTTTAGCCGTTGATTAAATATGACAGTTAGTTATACACTTGGTTTAATTATACTACCAGTTGAAAAATATTGCAATATGTGCAATATTTCAACGTTTTTGAAAAATAATTGTCGAACAAAAGCGGCATGTAAAACAAAGCATACACCATATAGTGTGTTATATTATATTAATTACTATATATAGAAAAGTGCATAAAATAATATAATTTCCATTTAGTTTAATTACGCATTTGGGCACAGTTTTATTGCAAAAATTCATCAAAAAATTACAAATTAATTACTTTTTGTAATATTGAACAAAAATTTAAAGATTAACATGCTAATTGTTGGTATAAAAAACTAAAAATTACCTATGCAAGGATAATAAATTTGTTTTAATTGGTGATATTCACAACAAATAGTAATATAGTAATATCAAATTTAACATAATTTACAAAAAGAACAATTTTTTTTAAAAAGTTAATTCTTGTTAAATAATATATACAAAGATTTAATGTTGTTGTATAATAAATAGCATATTGAAAAAAGCACGATAGAGTGATATTAAAATACCTTTTAAGTTGTTGTGCGGGTTAACAGGTTAATTTAAATGCATAAAAGGAAAAGGGGCAAACATAATTGAAACAAAGCGAAATTTTATCTAAAGTAGACCATACATGCTTAAAACCCGAGGCTACATGGGCGCAAATAAAGCAATTGTGCAATGAAGCATTGCAATATAAAACCGCAAGTGTTTGCATACAGCCCTGCTTTGTAAAACAAGCGGTGGAACACTTAAAAGGCGAAGTGAAAGTGTGCACTGTGATAGGGTTTCCGCTTGGCACAAACACAACAAATGTAAAAGTGCAAGAGGCAAGAGATGCGCTATTAAACGGCTGTGATGAGTTTGACATGGTTATTAATATTGGGCGCCTAAAAATGGGCGATTATGCGTATGTTTTGCAAGAAATAGCTGAAATTAAAAAAGCGATTGGCGAAAAAGTGCTTAAAGTTATAATAGAAACATGCCTTTTAACAGATGAAGAAAAAGAAAAAATGTGCGAAATAGTTCTCGATGCCGGCGCCGATTATATTAAGACATCAACAGGTTTTGGCATAAATGGCGCAACAGTGCATGATATTCAGCTTTTTGCGCGCTGTGTTAAAGGCAGGTGCAAAATAAAAGCTGCAGGCGGTATACAAACCGTTTTTGATATGGAGAATTTTATAAGCCTTGGTGCAAGCAGGCTTGGCACAAGCAGTGCCGTAAAAATTTTGAGGAATGAGCAAACAGGTGAAAGCTATTAAAATAAGCGCGCTATTTTAATGTTTATTATTAACGTTTAATGGCTGAGAATGGAATATCCGTCATATATAAAAGTATAAGTGGAAATAGAAAGGGGAAGAAAATGGCAATTATTAAAATAGAAAATTACAGCGAAATTACACCGCAAATTAACGAGCTTAGCAGTTTGTGCGAAAAAAACGGAACGATAGAGCCTGAACTTTTTTTAAAGCATAAAGTTTTTAGAGGCCTTAGAGATTTGCAAGGCAACGGTGTGCTTACAGGCTTAACCGAAATTAGCGAAGTTAAAGCCGCAAATATTGTAGACGGGCAAAAAGTGCCGTGCGAGGGCGAGCTTTTTTACCGTGGCATAAATGTGCAAAGTTTGGTTGACGGCTTTTTGCAAGAGAATAGATATGGCTTTGAAGAAACAACATATCTTTTAATATTCGGTGAACTTCCCAATAAAAAGCAATTGGAAGAATTTAACGAGCTATTGGCAAAATATCGCCAACTGCCCGTTAGCTTTGTGCGTGATATAATTATGACAACGCCAAGTGGAGATATGATGAATGCGCTTGCCAGAAGCGTTTTAACCATGTATGGTTATGACGATAACGCAGATGATGTGCGCATACCGAATGTTTTGCGCCAGTGCTTGCAATTGGTTGCGCTTTTCCCACTGATGAGCGTTTATGCTTATCAAAGCTATTGCCACTATATGCAAAACGAAAGCCTTGTAATTCATCACCCACAGCCGCATTTGTCCACAGCTGAGAATATTTTGTACATATTGAGAAAAGATAGCCAATATTCACAGCTTGAGGCGAAAATTTTAGATTTGGCTTTAGTGCTGCACGCAGAGCACGGCGGCGGCAACAACAGCACATTTACAACGCATGTTGTAAGCTCTTCGGGCACAGATACCTATTCCGCAATTGCGGCGGCGCTCGGCAGCTTAAAAGGGCCGCGTCACGGTGGTGCTAACATAAAAGTTGTTAGCATGATTGAAGACTTAAAGCAAAATGTTAAGAACTGGAAAGATGAAGAGCAAATTGAAAATTATTTATGCAAATTATTGCACAAAGAAGCGTTTGATAATGCGGGGTTAATTTACGGCATGGGCCATGCGGTTTACTCTTTGAGCGACCCGAGAGCGAAAGTGTTTGAAACATTTGTAAAGCAATTATCGCAAGAGAAAAATTGCATGGATGAATACGAGCTTTATTCTGCGGTTGAGCGCCTTGCGCCCAAAGTTATTGCAAAAGAGCGCAAAATATATAAAGGCGTTGCCGCCAATATAGATTTTTACAGCGGCTTTGTGTATAATATGCTTGGTTTGCCAAAAGAATTGTTCACGCCCATATTTGCAATAAGCCGCATTTCCGGCTGGAGTGCGCACAGAATTGAGAGCATTGTAAACAACGGAAAAATAATTCGTCCTGCTTTCAAAGCGGTGCACGATAGGGCAAATTATGTGGATTTAAACAGCAGATAAAACAACATTTAGCAATAATGCAAAGGCGAACATATGCGAAAGCCGTAATTTAAAGCAAATGCTTTTAGTTTCGGGCTTTCACACAGGGTAGCCTTTGCATTTTTTATATGTTAAATAAATTATGCCGTAATTAATATAGTAAATTATTATCAAAAGGATGTTTGTATGCAAAATAAAATATTGGAGCAAAAAAAATATTTAGAGCTTTTAGCGCAAAGCTACCCAACAATTCAAGAAGCATGCACGGAAATAATTAACCTTTCGGCCATATTAAATTTGCCAAAAGGCACAGAACATTTTATAAGTGATTTGCACGGTGAATACGAGGTTTTCACGCATATAGTGAGGAATGCCTCGGGCTCGGTAAAGCGCAAAATAGAGATGTGCTTTAAAGATGAGCTTAGCGAAGAAGAAAAAAACTTGCTTGCCACCATAATTTATTATCCGCGCCAAAAGCTGGCACAAATGCACGCACAGAACTGCTGCACAAAAGAATGGTATACCAAAATTTTAATGCAATTGGTTTTGGTTTGCCGTGTGGTAAGCTCTAAATACACACGCTCCAAAGTGCGCAAAACCCTACCTAAAGATTTTTTATACATAATAGATGAGCTTTTGTACACAGATAATTTTGAAATAAATAAGCAGGAGTATTTTATCAATATAATCAATACAATTATTGAAGTTAACAGGGCGGATAATTTTATTATAGAGCTTTCTATATTGCTTCAAAAAATGGTTGTTGCCAATTTGCATATTATTGGCGATGTTTTCGATAGAGGCACGGGCGCACATTTGATTATGGAAGATTTATGCCTTAGAAATAATGTGGATTTCCAGTGGGGCAATCACGACGTTATATGGATGGCGGCGGCGCACGGGCACAAGGCGAGCATTGCCAATGTAATAAGGGGAAGCATACGCTACAACAACTTTAAAAGTTTAGAGGACGGCTATGGAATAAACATACGCCCTTTGGCAATATTTGCAATGCAACAATATGGCGAAGACAGCACCGATTGCTTTTTGCCAAAAGAGTTTTCCGGCGATATGGAGATAAACGGCATAGAGGAGCAAAACTCAAAACTTGCCGCTAAAGTGCACAAAGCTATAAGTATAATTCAGTTTAAACTTGAGGGGCAAATAATAAAAAATCGCCCCGAGTTTAAAATGGAAGACAGAATGTTACTGCATAAAATAAACAGAAAAGAGGGCTATATTGTTTTAGATGGAAAAAAACACGATATAGCTGATGTCAGTTTGCCCACGGTTGATGAAAATGATGTTTATACGCTTACAAAAGAGGAAGAGGACGTTATAAACCAATTACAACTTTCTTTTATGCACAGCAAATTGCTTCATAAACACGTGAAATTTTTGTATCAAAACGGTGCAATTTACAAAATTAACAACAACGCCGTGCTTTTTCACGGCTGTGTGCCCATGACAAAAGAGGGTGAATTTGACGCATTTATTTATAAAGGCGAAAAATATGCGGGCAAAGCCCTGTTAGATTTAAGCGATAAACTTTGCCGCACAGGTGCACACGGGCAAAAAGAGGAAAAGCAGTTCGGCCTGGATTATATGTGGTATTTGTGGTGTGGGCCAACATCTTCGCTTAACGGCAAAGCTAAAATGGCAACATTCGAGCGCATATTTATTAAAGACGAAAGCACATGGCACGAGCCTAAAGACGCATATTATGAGCATATTTTAAATGAGAAATATGCTAATAAAATTTTGAGCGAATTTGGCATAAATGCGCCAAATGCACATATTGTTAACGGGCATGTGCCTGTTAATATTAAAAAGGGCGAATCTCCGGTTAAGGCAAACGGAAAAGTGCTTATTATAGATGGCGGCATTACAAAAGCCTACCAAAAAGTTACCGGCATTTCGGGGTACACGCTGGTTTCAAACAGCTATCAATTGCTTATAAGTGAGCACCACCCGTTTAAAGGCGTTAAAGCCGTTTTAGAAAACAATGACGATATGCACTCTAAAAACATTATGGTGCAAGAATACAAAAAACGCATAACAATAGCCGATACCGATAACGGCGATGAAATTAAAGGCAAAATAGAGGATTTAAAACTGCTTGTAAGCGCTTATAGGGCGGGCATAATTAAGCAGGCATAAGCGTGGCTGTTAAGGAGTAACCCGAACACGCCTATTATGGCAAATTTATGTGTTGTGCTTCGTTATTCTCGCTCGCAATACAAAAAGTATTACTTGCTCGTTTGCCTTGCCTACCACAAAATTTGCACAAAATAGGTTCGCAGAATTTTTTATACCGTCAAAAGTAAACACACAAGGCTAAAAACACTATGTGAAAAATAAAGTAAGGGCAAAGCCTATTTGCTCGAAAACTATGCGAAATTCGCTAACTTTTCGGGTAGATAAGCCTTGCCCCTATATTTTATTTGTTTTTTAATAAAATGGCATGTTTATGCGGCAAAAATTAATAACAAATTTTAAAATTTAAGCGTTCTCTGTTTCTTTCATCGCTTGCAAAGTTTTTTCCAAAAGCTCGTCTAAACTTATTTCCAACATTTCTGCGCCTTTTTTGATAGTTTCTCTGTCGCAGCCTTTGGCAAAACCTTTATCTTTAAATTTCTTTTTAAGGCTTTTAAGCTCCATATCACTAACGCTTTTTGATGGGCGCATAAGCGCTGCTGCACCTATAAGCCCTGTTAATTCGTCCACCGCAAAAAGCACTTTTTCCATATATTGTTTTGGCTCAATGTCTGAGCAAATGCCGTATGCGTGGCTTGCAAGCGTGCTTGTAAATTCGTCGTCAATTTCCTCTGCACGCAGTAAATCAAAGCATTTTTTGCAGTGCTCATCAGGATATTTTCCATAATCTACATCGTGCAAAATGCCTATTGCTGTCCAGTGTTCAACATTCTCGCCAGCCTCTTTTGCAAAATAGCCCATAACTTTGCCCACGGTTTCGCTGTGCTGAAAGTGAAAACTATCTTCGTTGTGTTTTTTAAATATATCTCTTGCCTCTTGAATGCTTACTGTTTTTTTCATGTTTTTATTCCTCTTTTATTCCTTTTTCTATTTTTAATATACAAAAATAATTAAACAATAAAGGTTTGTGAAAACCGTTTTGGGAGGGCATGGAAACCCTACCCTACAATGCGGTTAGGTTTGTTAAAACCTTAAGGCACATAAACATAAACTTGCTGCACGCCGTTTGCAGCGCTCTCTGTGTATGTTTCGTAAAATAAATCCACCTGCATTTGGTTATCGTGGATGAACATGCCGGTGTCTGTGGCAATTGCCCAGCCGTAAACAAAACGGTTGTTAATGCCCACAATATACACTTTTGTTCCGTAGGGTATAACGGTGGGGTCTACCGCAAAAGTGCCATAATAAAGCCCAAGCCCGCTTGAACCTTTGCCCGTTGCCGAATAATAGCCCGTGGCCTTCATTTGGTAAACAGTTGAGTAAGAGCTTGGCACAAAATTTTCCACTGTTATGCCCTCGGGCGCAGGCACTTGGCTTATTGGCTCCTGCTCTTTGTAAACTTTTAAAATTTCCGTTACAGGCTCTATATGCTCGTTAGTTGAAACAATTTCGGTTTCAACAACTTCACCGTCAATCAATTTATCTTTGTAGGTTGCATCTATATAGCCGTCTTGCCCTGTTTGAATTTCAAGCACCCTATCTTGCGTTTGATAAAAAAGGCTTGTGTATTGCATTTGTGTTTCAAATGGCAAAATTTCGTTAACTTCGTAAGTTTCATAATCAACACGGTGTAGGCTTATATCCTGCGTGTTCGCATCAATGGCGGCTTCAAATTCAGGGTTTGCAAAATCTTCACCTTCGTATGAATAGCCTAAAGTGCTAAGTGCATCTTGCACGGTTTTTGCAGTTGTCAAATGCGTTTCGCTTTGCCCGTCGGCGCTAATGCTCAGCTCAAACGCTCTGTCTACATATAAGCTTGAAAGGGCATTTGCGTTTTTTTCATAAATTAAATCGTCTTGCTCAATAAAAGGAATATTGTTTAAGTTCAATATATATGCTTCGCTCGCAAGCGGAGCAAAAGCTGTAATTTCAATGCCCTCACTGTCTGTGATTTTTACAAAATGAGTAAATTCATTAACAGAAAAGAAAAAAATTACAATGCAAATGAATGAAAAAATTGTTGCAAATGCCCTCGGCAAAACAAAAACCAATTTGCGATATATCAACTCTTTAATTTGTGGCATAAAATCACCGCTTTTTTTCATATAATTAGCTACTTTGCAATTATATCCACTTTTTGGCGTTTAGTCAAGTTTTGCATTTGCAACAACCCTTGCTTTATGGTATAATATTATGGATTGTAAACATCGAAAATTAGCAAAAAAATATAAAATAATATATTTGTATATCATAATTATCACTTACGGAGGCATGAAATTTGGCAAACGAAAATTTACGCAATTTTTGCATAATAGCACATATAGACCACGGTAAAAGCACTTTGGCAGACCGCCTTTTGCAAAGCACAAAAGCTGTGGACGAGCGCAAAATTCAAGCGCAACTTTTAGATAATATGGAGCTTGAGCGCGAGCGTGGCATTACAATAAAAGCGCGCGCTGTAACGCTTAACTACAACGCAAAAAACGGGCAAACATACACATTTAATTTAATAGACACCCCCGGCCATGTGGATTTTAACTACGAAGTAAGCCGCAGTTTAGCGGCGTGCGAGGGTGCAATTTTGGTTGTGGATTCAAGCCAGGGCGTTGAGGCGCAAACGCTTGCAAACACATACCTTGCCTTAGAGCACGATTTAGAGCTTGTGCCCATTTTAAATAAAATAGATTTAATTAGCGCAGAGCCCGATAGAGTTGCACAGGAAGTGGAAGAGATAATAGGCCTGCCTTGTGTTGATGCACCGAGGGTTTCGGCAAAAATGGGCGTTGGCATAGAAGATGTTTTAGAGGCGGTTGTAAGGGATGTTCCGCCGCCTAAAGGCGATGAAAATGCGCCGCTTAAAGCGCTTGTTTTTGATGCTGTTTACGATAGCTATAAAGGCGTTGTTGTTTACCTTCGTGTGTTTGAGGGCACACTGAAAGTGGGGCAGAGCGTTAAAATGATGCAAACTAATGCAGAGTTTACACCTGTTGAAGTGGGGCACATGGGCGCAATAGACCTTATGCCGTGCGAGGAGCTTAAAGCGGGTGAAGTGGGCTATTTTACCGCCAGCATAAAAACACTTGAAGACACAAAAGTGGGCGACACCGTAACAAACACACAAAACCCAACAAGCGAGCCGTTAAGCGGCTACCGTGAAGTTGTGCCTATGGTTTTTTGCGGCATTTACCCGGCAGACGGTGCAAGATACCCCGATTTAAAAGATGCGCTTGAAAAATTGCAATTGAACGATGCGTCACTGACATACGAGCCGGAAACGAGCGTTGCGCTTGGCTTTGGTTTTCGCTGTGGCTTTTTGGGGCTTTTACACCTTGAAATTATTATAGAGCGCCTTGAGAGAGAATTTGATTTAGACCTTATAACAACAGCGCCGAGTGTTGAATATAGAATAACGCTTACAGACGGCAGTGTGAAACTTATAGAAAACCCCACGAACTACCCGGACCCGGCACAAATAGATTGTGCGGAAGAGCCTTTTGTGGATGCGCATATTTACACACCAACAGATTACACAGGAAGTTTAATGGAGCTTTGTCAAGCAAGGCGAGGAACATTAATTGATATGAAATATATGGACGAAACACGTGTGGATTTGCACTATGAATTGCCGCTTGGCGAAATTGTTTACGACTTTTTCGATGCGATAAAAAGCCGAAGCCGTGGCTATGCAAGCTATGACTACGAAATGAAAGGCTTTAGGAAAAGCAAGCTTATTAAACTTGATATTTTGCTTAACGGCGATATGATTGATGCGCTTTCCATGATAGTTCATGCCGATAGCGCCTACGCAAAGGGCAGAAGATTAACCGAAAAGCTAAAGGATAATATCCCGCGGCAAATGTTCGAAGTGCCCATTCAAGCGGCAATAGGCGGCAAAATTATAGCGCGTGAAACCATAAGGGCGATGCGTAAGGACGTTTTGGCAAAATGCTACGGCGGCGATATAACACGTAAGAAAAAATTGCTTGAAAAACAAAAAGAGGGCAAAAAGAAGATGCGTCAATTGGGAACGGTGCAAGTGCCAAGCGAGGCATTTACAGCTGTGCTTAAATTAGACGATTGATAAATTACGGAGAAGTTTATGCAACAAAACCACAATAAAGGCAGAAAACTTAACACAAGCAGCGCAAAAACCGAGTTTAAGGCTTTCGATCAAATGTCGCACACACAAAATAGGCTTTATAAAGACATGAAAAACTCCAAAAGCAGGCAGGGTGATAAAGCAAATTACTCTCGGCAAAACAGTGGTGTGCAAGGCGATGATTATTACGCCATGCAAAATGCACCTGTTTCAAAACAGCGCACAATTAAGCGCCCAAAGCAGGGTAATGGTTATTCGGCATATAACAATAGTTATGCAAACGGCAATAATCCAAAGCAAATTGGCAAAAGCCGTGGCAACATTAATGTGCAAAATGCAAAAAAAATTAGCGCAAATATAAGCGGCAGTGCAAACGGTAAAGCAATTAACAGCAGGCGCAAACCCAAAAAGAAGAAAAGCGCCCTTAAAATTATTGCAAATATATTATTGTGCCTTGTTTTGGTGTTTGGTGCACTTGCCGCAGGTGTTTATTTTTATGCGGGCTCTATAATAAACGAGGGAGAAATTGGCAGTGTTACAGAGGAAATAAAAACGCCGCCGCAACTTGCGAGGGACCAATTAAGTGTGCTTGTTTTGGGCATAGATAACACCGAGCTTGACGCACAGGGCGCAGATGTGCAAAGAAGCGAAATTGGAAACACAGACATGATTTTGTATGTGCGCTTTGACTTTGCTACTAATTCAATGTATATGATGCAAATTCCCAGAGATTTATTTGTGGGTGAGTATGATGTTAGCGGTAGCGGCAAATTAAATTCGCTTTTCAGCGCAGGCGGCAGTGAAAGCGAAAGCCGCATAGACAATATAGCGGTGCCCATAAGCGAAATGTTGCAATTGCCCATAGATAATTATGTGACGATAGACATGATTTCACTGCGTGAAATAGTGAATGTTTTTGGGGGCATAGAGGTTTATGTGCCCGAGCAAATAGGTTACGAGGGCGGCTCTTATGTTCCGCAGGGCTGGCAAACATTGCACGGTGATATGCTGGAAATTTTCCTGCGTGACAGAAGCGGCGCTACAGGCGATATAGCAAGGCTTGATACACAGCGCTATTTCTACTCGGCGCTGTTCAGGCGCTTGCGCACAGCAACATGGCAAGATATAGTTAAGTTAATGCCGGTGGCACAGCAATATGTGAACACTGATATATCTGTGCTTGATGCAGCTGCACTTGCGATAAATGTGCTTAAAGTTCCAAGCAGTAATATTATGATGTGCACGCTGCCAACATTTGATAGCACCGAGCGCTATAATGTTAACCACGCGGTGCAAGTGGCAGATGTAAACGGGGTAGCAGAACTTTTGAACACATATTTTAGAACACCTGAAACGCAAGTGCCGCCCGAGGCTTATAATTTGCCCGATTGGCCGCACGCAGATACACCGCACGATGCTAATGTGCAGTTTATGGACGTTGTTGATGCACAGGGCGGCGGCAGTGTTGGCGTTAGCGCAACAGATGTGCAAACAGGCGACGATTTGTTTGAACCGCCCGCAACAAGCGAAAGTGGCGCATTAGAGGTGCAAGGGCAAGAGGATAATTAAAGGAGCGGTTATGGGCTATATAGTTTTTAAAGATGTAAAAAAAACATACCACATAGGCGATATTGATATTAACGCTCTTAACGGTGTGGATTTTGAAATTGAAAAAGGCGAATTTGTAATTATTGCCGGGGCTTCGGGTGCCGGCAAAAGCACAATTTTAAATATATTGGGCGGCATGGATTTATGCACGTCCGGTGAGATAACGGTGGATGGAAAGCGCATAGATGAGGCGAGTGAAAAAGAACTTACAAATTACAGAAGGCATGATATTGGCTTTGTGTTTCAATTTTACAATTTAATGCAAAATTTAACCGCAATTGAAAATGTGGAGCTTGCAACACAAATATCAAAAGAGCCTTTCGATGTTAAAGAAGTGCTTGAAAACGTGGGCTTAACAGATAGAATTAACAATTTTCCCGCTCAGCTTTCCGGCGGCGAGCAACAGCGTGTTGCCATAGCAAGAGCACTTGCGAAAAACCCAAAGCTACTGCTGTGCGATGAGCCCACAGGCGCATTAGACTATGTTACAGGCAAGCAAATTCTTGCGCTTTTGCAAGAGAGCTGTAAGAAATATAATATGACAGTTGTGCTTATAACGCACAATTTATCGCTGTGCCCTCTTGGCAACAAAGTTATAAAGGTTAAAAGCGGTAAAATTTCATCAATACAAGTGAACGAAAACCCTGTGCCTGTTTCACAAATAGAATGGTGATGCTTATCGCTTACCGCACCCTTGTCATTCCGAACGAAGCCGATGACGCACCGCAGTGCTAATGCCAACGAGCAACCGACACGCAGTGGAGGCTCTTAGCGAGTGGTGGAATCCGCACACTTGTCATTGTGAACACAAGGCAAAATTTAATATTTTTGCATTCGAATACACACTCAGCCGTTCGGATTATTCTCTAACGGTTAAACAAAAGGAGAGCTTATGTGGATTGAAAACAGCGTTTTTTACCAAATTTACCCCATTGGGTTTTGTGGCGTTCCCCGTGAAAACAACGGGCAAACTTCGGATAAAATTTTAAATGTAACACAGTGGATACCTCATTTTAAAAATATCGGTGTCAACTGTGTTCTTTTTAACCCAATTTTGGAATCGGATAAGCACGGCTATGACACACGAGATTTTAAAACAATTGATAAACGCCTTGGAACGAACGAGCAATTTGCAAGTGTTTGCAAAAAGCTGAAAGAAAACGGCATTAAAATAGTTCTCGATGGCGTTTTTAACCATGTTGGCAGGGGTTTTTGGGCTTTTGAAGATGTGCTTGCAAACAGGCAAAATTCGCAGTATAAAGATTGGTTTATTCTAAATTTTGACGGCAACAGCAATTATAACGACGGCTTTTGGTATGAGGGCTGGGAGGGGCATTTCGAGCTTGTGAAGCTAAACTTAAAAAACCCCGATGTTGTAAACCACCTGTTTGAATGCGTTAAAGAGTGGATAGATAATTTTGATATTGACGGCTTGCGCCTTGATGTTGCCTACAGTTTAGATTTTGATTTTATGCGCAATTTGCGCAGTTTTTGTACAGCGCAAAAGCAAGATTTTGCCCTTATAGGCGAGGTGCTTTTTGGCGATTACAATATAATTGTAAACGAGCAAATGCTTCATTCCTGCACAAATTACGAGTGCTATAAAGGGCTGTTTTCAAGCATGAACGACAATAACATGTTTGAAATAGCGCACAGCTTACACCGCCAATTCAGCGAGGAGCAATGGGCAATTTATCGCGGTAAGCAATTGATGAGCTTTGTGGATAATCACGATGTATCGAGAATTAGCAGCATTTTGAACGATAAAAACTGCTTGCCGCTTGCCTATGCAATGCTTTTTTCAATGCCCGGCATACCCTGCATTTACTACGGCAGTGAATGGGGGCAAGAGGGCGATAAGAAAGACGGTGACGATGCATTGCGCCCGTGCTTTGAAAAGCCAGAGCCAAACAATTTAACAGAGCAAATTGCAAAATTAATTGAAATAAGAAAGAACTCTAAAGCACTTTGCAAGGGAACATATAAAAACATTGTTATAAATTCACAGCAATTAGTTTTTAAAAGGGAATATGAAAACGAGCAAATGTTTATTGCGATAAACATTTGCCCGAATGATATTGATATTAACAGCGGTGATTTAAACGGAAATTTTGAAAACATGCAAACAGGGCAGAGTGTGAGCTTAAACAACAATTTAAACTTAAAGGCCTACAGCTATATTTATTTAAAAAGGGTTTAAAACAATATGTAAATTATCATTTTATAATATAGATGTTTTGTTTAATATCTTCTTCGTCCATTATTGACTTAAGAAAGACCCCGCCATTTTTCTCAATAACCCTTATTGAAGGTGCATTAGTTGTATGGCAAGCTACAAAAATGTCTGAAATACCAAATTCACGAAGTTTTGATATGGCAGCACTTAATAATCTTGTTCCATAGCCCTTTTTCCATTGTGAATAACGAACAGCATAAGCAACATGCCCACAAATTTGAGCTTCTTGCTTATTTAAAAATGGACGTATTTGTATCTCTCCAATAAAGACATCTTTTTCTACACACCAATATGTATATGTTCTTGGAAAACCTTCAGGAATGTCTACTCCTTTTTCATAGTTATCGTATGCCTGTAATATATGCTCTTTCCAAACCTCATAATGGTCTAATTGAAATGGCATCCATTCCCTAATATTGTTTTCATGTGATTCTTTACACGCATTAAAATATTCTTGAAAAAGTTTTTTTTGGGGTTTAAGTATTTCCATAACATCACTCCTCATCTCAAAAAACAAATATCTGTTTTTTGACTACAGTAATATTATCATTAGTGAATATAATTGTAGCAATTAACAAATATGCTATATAAACTAAACACTGTAAAGAAGCTCGGAATAGCATGGGTAAGGCCAGTGTTTTTTAGCCACTATGCATTCAAGGCTGTCTACATGAACCCTTAAATTTTCCATGCTTTTGCACACGGCGCTTTTGTATAAAAGCGCCTTTTTTTGTGTTTGCAATTCGTTTTGCGCCTCTTGCAAACTTTCGCTAAGCAATTGCATTTCAGTGGCAATTTGCGTAGTTAGTTTGTTAATTTCCTTAACAAGGCTCTCTTCATAGCCGCCCTCAATGCCTATATTTTTCTTTGTGCTTATAAGCTGCACAAGCTCGCTTTGGTATGCGAAAGAGGCAGGTAAAATGCTTTTCTTCACCATATCAAGCATTGTTAAGGCTTCTATGTTAACAGTTTTATTGTAATTTTCAAGCAAAATTTCATAGCGAGAATGCACTTCTATGCCGGAGAAAACATTGTGCTTTTCAAAAAGTGCAATATTCTTTTCGTCGATATATTTCATAAGGGCGTCAACAGTTGTTTTGCTGTTTGATAGCCCACGCCTTTCGGCCTCTTGCTCCCATTCATGCGTGTAATTATTGCCGTTGTAAACTATGCGCGCGTGTTCTTTCACCGTTCTTTTTATTATATCAGTGAGCGCTTCGTTAAAATTGTCTTTTCCCTCAAGTTCGTCCGCAAAACCGCAAAGAGCTTCGGCAACGGCAGTGTTGAGCATTATGTTTGGCCCTGCAACGGATATGCTCGAGCCGGGCATTCTAAATTCAAACTTATTGCCTGTAAAAGCAAAGGGCGACGTTCTGTTTCTATCGGTGGAATCTATGGGGATATGGGGCAAAACTTTTGCGCCAATTTGCAGTTGCTTGCGCTCTTTTCCCACATATTCTTCGCCGCATTCAATTGCGCTTAAAATTTCTGTTAGCTCTTCGCCCAAAAACATAGATATAATAGCAGGCGGTGCTTCGGCGCCGCCTAAACGATGGTCGTTTCCGGCGCTTGCAACACTGAGGCGCAGTAAATCTTGATATGTGTCCACAGCTTTAATAACCGCAACTAAAAACAGCAAAAATCTTGCGTTTTCATGCGGTGTTTCGCCCGGCTCAAGCAAGTTGGAGCCGTAATCGGTGGAAATAGACCAGTTGTTATGCTTGCCGCTTCCGTTCACACCGGCAAAAGGTTTTTCGTGCAAAACGCAAACAAGTTTGTGCCTGCTTGCAACACTTTTCATCATCTCCATAGTTAGCTGATTGTGGTCGGTTGCTATATTGGCGGTGGTAAACACCGGCGCAAGCTCGTGCTGTGAGGGCGCAGCTTCGTTGTGTTTTGTTTTCGACAAAACACCAAGTGCCCAAAGCTCTTCGTCAAGCTCTTTCATAAATGCGGATACTCTCGGCTTCAATATGCCGAAATAATGGTCGTCTAACTCTTGCCCTTTTGGCGGCTTTGCGCCAAAAAGTGTTCTTGAACACGTTACTAAATCGGGGCGTTTTTTGAAGATTTCTTCATCTATTAAAAAGTATTCTTGCTCTGCACCCATTGTTGTTACAACTTTTTTTGCACGTGTGTTTCCAAAAAGCCTAAGAACCCTGAGGGCTTGTTTTTCAATTGCTTGCATACTACGCAAAAGCGGTGTTTTTTTATCAAGCGCCAAACCACCGTAAGAGCAAAACGCAGTGGGTATGCAAAGGCTGTTATCTTTTATAAAAGCGTAAGAGGTAGTGTCCCATATGGTGTAGCCCCTCGCTTCAAATGTTGCGCGCAGGCCGCCCGAGGGGAAACTGGAGGCATCGGGCTCGCCTTTTACAAGTTCTTTGCCTGAAAACTCCATAATTATTCCGCCGCTACCCGAGGGAGAAATAAAGCTGTCGTGCTTTTCAGCGGTTATACCCGTCATGGGCTGGAACCAGTGCGTGTAATGTGTTGCACCGTTCTCTAATGCCCATTCTTTCATGGCATTGGCAACAACATTTGCAATGTCCAGCTCCAAAGTACGCCCTTCATCCATTGTTTTTTTAAGCGCTTTGTATGTATCTTTCGGCAGTTTTGTGCGCATAACACTGTCGTTAAAAACTTTTGTGGCAAAAAGCGACGGTATGTTTTTCATAAAAATCTCCATTCTGTGGCGGCACACTTTTTATATAAATGATTATTGCGATTTATCACGCTATTCCCATATGGCTATATGTTCTGCGTTAATTAAAGGCTTATTAAAGCTGAAATATTTTGCATTAATCTTATTTTTATTTTATAATGTTTAAGCAAATTTTACAAGCTTTTATAATAATTTACAGCAATTTTATGTTTTGTGCATTTGCCTTTGCAATTGTTTCATCGTCCCAAACGCTAACTTGCACTTCGCCTATATGCATTTTTTCAAGTATAAGCATGCAAAGCCTCGATTGCCCAATGCCGCCGCCCATTGTAAGCGGCAATTTACCCTGCAAAAGCGCCTTGTGAAATTCAAGTTCTTTGCGCTGCTCGCAATTGGCTTTTTGCAATTGCGCCGCAAGCGATTTTTCATCTACCCTTATGCCCATAGAAGATATCTCAAAAGCTCTGCCGAGCATCTCGTTGTAAAAAACTATGTCACCGTTCAGTGCCCAGTCGTCGTAGTCGGGTGCTCTGCCGTCGTGCTTTTCGCCATTGCTAAGCACATCGCCAATTTGCATAATAAACACGGTTTTGTGTTTTTTTGCAATTTCGTCCTCACGTTGCTTGGGGCTTAAATTTGGGTACATATCAAGCAATTCTTGCGTTGTTATAAATGTAATATTACGGCATAGCGTTGTTTTTAAGCCGCCAAATTTTTGCTTTGCAAAATCTTGCGTGTTGCAAATGGCATTAACTATGGCGCTTACGGTTTTTTTCATTGTTTCAATTGTGCGCATGTTTTTATCAATAACCGTTTCCCAGTCCCATTGGTCTACATAAATGGAGTGCAAAGCGTCCATGTCCTCATCACGGCGTATTGCGTTCATGTCGGTGTAAAGGCCTTGCCCAACGGGAAAACCATATTTGTAAAGCGCCATTCTTTTCCACTTCGCAAGCGAGTGCACAATTTGTACCTGGCTGCCTGTTTGTTTAACATCAAAACTAACAGGGCGCTCTATGCCGTTAAGGTCGTCGTTAAGGCCTGTTTTTGCCTCTACAAATAAAGGTGCCGAAACACGAATTAAATTCAAAGCGCCCGATAAATTATCCTCGAAAATGCGTTTAACTTGCCCAATTGCCTTTTGCGTTTCGTAAACCGACAGCGCCGATACATACTTTTCTGCTTTGCTTTCCATACTGCCCTCCAAAATAAAATTAGGCGCCTGCGAACAAATGCCGCACCGCCTGTATCACTTAGTTTTATGCTTAAAATTATAGCACAAAGCACTTTTAGTGTCAACGCTTTTGGCTTTGAGAAAATGGCATAGGGGCTACGGATTCCTCGGCTTCGCTCGGAATGACAAATACAAACACCAAAAGTTATAGGCGTAATACAGCAAACTTAACCACTTGTCATTTCGACTGAAATGGAGAAATCCGTTCTTTTTGCTTATATTATTTAAGTTTGTTTAACAGCAAATTTATTTAACTTGCTGAAAAATTATGCCGAAATTTGTTGCATATTAATTTGCAAAATTGCTATTTGTGCATTATAATATAAAAAGCGAAAAATGAATAGAAGTAAAATATAAGTGCATAGGTTTACATAATAAAAGCTGTAATGCGAATGAGGATGATTCAGCATGCCGGAAAATTTGCTTTTAGTAGACGAAATTATATTAGCTTTTAACAGCCAAAAGTAAACAGCACAAAGAAGGAGATTTAAATGGGTGTAATAATTGTAAATGTAGCATTAATAATAATAGCAATTTTGCTAATAGTGCTTTGGGTGCTTGTGAAGCCCGCACGTGTTACAAAAGCGCAAAAAGAGAGGTTTGTGGGAACACTTTTTGCACACAGAGGCTTACATTCTAAAGATTTAAGTGTGCCTGAAAACAGCCTTGCCGCATTTAAAGCCGCAGCTGATGCCGGCTACGGCTTAGAGCTGGACATACAACTTAGCAAAGATGGGCATGTTATGGCATTCCACGACGACACAGTGGATAGGCTTTGTAAGGAAAAGGGCAATTTTGATGAATTTACAGCGCAAGAGCTTAAAGCGATGAAATTGCTTGACACCGAAGAAACAATACCTTATTTTCAAGATGTTTTAGACACAGTGGCGGGCAAAACCCCAATAATGGTGGAACTTAAACCAACATTAACGCATAGAAATGAGCTTTGCGAGAAAACTTATGAGCTTTTAAAAAATTACGACGGTGAATATTTTATAGAGAGCTTTGACCCTAATATTCTTGTGTGGTTTAAGAAAAATGCGCCCGAAGTAATTCGCGGCCAGCTTGTGGATACAATGAAAAACTACGTGGGAGTGCCGCTTTTTGAAAGGCTTGTTCTAAGCCATGTTTTCATGAATTTTGCGGCAAAACCACATTTTATAGGCCACGGGCTTGACGGCAAATCTTTTGCGGTGCTTTTAAGCGAAGCAATGGGTGCGCTTAAATCGTGCTGGACATCCGACGACACACGTGACACCGCCAAATTGCACAGAGAAAATCATTCGGTTACATTTGAATTTTATATGCCTAATAAAGAAGAAATCGGAGTGAAATAATGGCAGAGAAAAAACTTTGGGGTGGGCGTTTCACAGGCGATGAAGATGCCTTGATGGAGCAGTTTAATAATAATTTCAGCAGCACAAAATGGCTTGTGCCAGCAGATATAAAGGGCAGTATAGCACATGTTGAAATGCAAGTGCACGTTGGGCTTTTAAGCAAAAAAGAAGGCGAAATATTGCTAAACGGCTTAAAAGCAATGCAGGAAGACATTATAAGCGGAGCATTGCCTTTAGAGGGCGATTATGAAGACGTGCACACTTTTGTGGAGAGCGTTTTAACACAGCGTGTTGGAGAAATTGGCAAAAAACTGCACACAGCAAGAAGCCGAAACGACCAAGTGAACACAGATATGAAATTATTCGTGCGCACCGAGACTGAAAATACAGTACATTTACTTTGTGAGTTTTTGGATACTTTAAAAAATACAGCGCAAAAAAACCCGTATATAATGCCGGGTTACACCCATTTGCAAAGGGCGCAAGTTATAACAATGAAAGAGCACTTAATGGCATATCACGGTATGTTTTCAAGAGATGTTTTGCGCCTTAAAAGCGCATTGCAAAACATGGGCGAATGCCCTCTTGGGTGCGGTGCGCTTGCAGGCACAACACATGTTATAGATAGGAAATTCACAGCGCAAAAACTAAACTTTGCCAAAGTTTACGAAAGTTTTATGGACGGTGTGAGCGACAGAGATTACCAGCTTGAAGTGCTAAGTGCCTTTAGCATAATCATGATGCATTTATCGCGCCTTTCAGAAGAGCTTATATTGTGGGGCACAAGCGAATTTAAATTTGTAAATTTGCACGACGCATACACAACAGGCTCTTCAATAATGCCACAAAAGAAAAACTTTGACGGCGCAGAATTGATAAGAGGCAAAACCGGCAGGGTATACGGGGCCCTGCAAGGCATGCTCACAATGATGAAAGGCCTACCGCTTGCCTACAATAAAGACATGCAAGAGGACAAAGAGCTTTTTTACGATGCCCTATGCACAATTAAACTGTGCCTGCCAATAGCAAACAACATGATAGCAACAATGACAGTGAACGAAAAAGCCATGAAAAACAGCGTTAAAACAGGCTTTTTAAATGCAACCGAAGTGGCAGATTACCTTGTGGTAAAAAACATAGCATTTAGAGATGCGCACGAAATTGTGGGCAAAATTGTGCTTGCATGTGAAGAAAAAAACTGTGCCATAGAAGATTTGCCCATAAACGAGCTAAAAGCTTTTTGCCCTGTTATAGAAAATGATATTTATGACTTTATAGATTATGATGCTATATTGAAAAAGGGCATTAAGAAAGAAATGCTCTAATTTCATGCAGGCAATAACGCACCTCTTTCTTCGTCAACTGCAAAATGTTTGCTCGGTTACATGCAAAAAGCATGCGCCCTCGCGCCAATTTTTGTTTCCTTGAAATAGGCGCATTCTTGCCGCCTGAAATGGGTGATTAAATGGGTGGTTGCAGGCAATAACGCACCTCTTTCTTCGTCAACTGCAAAATGTTAGCTCGGTTACATACAAAAGCATGCGCCCTCGCACCAATTTTTGTTTCCTTGAAATAGGCACATTCTTGCCGCCTGAAATGGGTGATTAAATGGGTGATTAAATGGGTGGTTGCAGGCAATAACGCACCTCTTTCGTCGTCAACTGCAAAATAAACGCGGGCGGATATTATATCCGCCCGCTTAAAGTTTAAATGTTAATTTGATGTACCTGTTAAAGGTACCAGTTTATAATCCAATACAAATTTAGTGTTTTGGGTATCGGAGTAAAAAGCTTGTTTTAAACGCCCTAAAACTAAATTGCCAACATCGGAAGTTGCAATATTGGGTAAAAGCGCCGCATATTGCGTTGCACTACACCTAGCAATTGTGTCGCCGCTGCGCAGGTTTTTTTGTAAAATATCCAGTAAATTTGTCATAGACTTATCTATTTCAAGTGGCTCGGGCTTGGAGTTATCAATTGGCCTAAGGCTTAAAACCGCAAGGTACATTGTTGCGCCAAGCCTTTCTAAATTGCGCATGTGCAAGTGGTAAATATCTTTAAAAATAGTGTATTCACACACAAATGCGCCGCGCTCTTTCGGGCTTTGCTTTAAATCGTTGCAAACTTGCTCTATGCTCGCTTCGGAATTATGGTCTTGCTTAATGAGCTCCGAGTAAAAATCTAATATCTCTTCGCTGGGCTTCATGCCCAAATGCGTATAGTGCAATTTGGTTATATTTTGATACTGTGTAAGTGCCTCTTTGTTGTGCCCCATTTTCAAAAGGGCTCTCATAAGCTCGAGGTTAAGCATAGACTCAAACGGGTCAATCTCAAGTGAAGCCTTACATACACGAATTACATCGCCATACAAATATGACGCATTCAAGTATTTTATATATTGATACATAGCGCTTATATATAAATCTCTGTAATGGAAAACTTTTGGCGCAATGTATGAGCTAAGTGCAGAGTTTACGAGCAAATCATCTTTATATAAAAATAGAATTTCCTCAAAATTTTCGCGGAGCGACGGTGTTAGGCTTGTGGCCTTTTTTGCCCTCTTACACAATTCTTCCATCCTAAAAACGTCTATATTACTTTTTAAATCGGGGTTCCACATATAAGCGCCACGCCTTGTTACAATAGCGTCCTCAAGGCCAAGGCCCGAAAGCTCTTTGCGAAGGCGGCTAACAAGCGTTTTAAGCGTACCCTCAAGGCCAAAAGCGTCATTGTCACCCCAGAGCACATCTATTAAATTGGAAAGAGAAACAGGCTTTTCGTGGTTAATTATCAGCATTTCAAGCAAAATAATTTTTTTCGGTGATGAATTTAAGCCATTGCTAATCTCAACACCGTCAACCACAATTTTAAATTCGCCCAACATATAAATGTCTACCATTAAGCACCTCTAAGGATTTACATTGAAATTACATACAAAGTTATTATACAGCATTTTTCGGGAAATTACAAGAGTTAATTTGCACATTTTTTTTGTTTGTAATACTAATGTAATATTATTTGAGCAATTATTTTAATAAAATTATTGCAAATGTTTTTACATTTGTTATAATACTATATATAAGAAAATTAATAATTAAATAAAAATTGCAATAGTTTTGCATGATTTATAAAGGAGAAAAAGATGAAAATAAAATTAAATATTGCATTAACAGCATGTTTTGTGTGCTTAGCTGTTGTTTTAAGCGCTTGCTCGGGCATTACCGAGCAATTGCAAAATATAACAGGCAATGAAAATATTATAAACGATTCACAAGTGCCTACATCAAGCAGAGATGCAACACCAGTAATCAATATGCCCTCTGCCGATGGCATTAATGTTTATAATGGCAATGTAAGCGTGATAGACCTTAGCAATACAAGTAAAGGTTACATAATGGTTAAGTATACAGGCACTAACCAAAGCGTTAAAGTTCAAATTAGGCACGAGAACAGCGAGTGGTACACTTACGATTTAAATTCTTCGGGCGAATACGAAGTTTTCCCAATAACCACAGGCAACGGCTCTTACACAATTACAATTAACGAGAATATAGAGGGCACAAGGTATGCACAAATTGATGCCACAACATTTAGCGTTCAGCTTGATAACGACTATATAGCGTTTTTGCACCCTAACCAATATGTTAACTACACTGAAGAATCTCTTATAGTTGCCGAAACCGAGAAAATAGCAACCGGCGCACAGGATGATTTAGACGTTGTTACAAGAATTTACGAGCACGTTGTAGAAAATGTTGAATACGATTTCCAAAAAGCGGAGAATATTGAAACATTTTATCTGCCGGATGTAGACAAAACATTCACCTCCAAAGAGGGAATATGCTTTGATTATGCCGCACTTATGACGGCAATGCTTCGCACACAAAACATACCAACGCAGCTTGTTATAGGCTATGCGGGCACAGCTTACCATGCATGGATAAGCGTTTACACCCCTGAAACCGGCTGGATAGATAATATGATTGAATTTAACGGAACAGAGTGGGTTAGATTAGACCCAACATTTGCCTCCACCGGCAACAGTAACCCGGGCATACTTGAATATGTGGGTGACGGGCAAAATTACAACGCAATGTATTTTTATTAAAGGGCAAGTTGTAAGTAAGGGTGACAATATTTACACTCGTGTCGGCTTAAACGGGCTAATAATGAATTTTTTGTAAAAAATTCACAAAAGCAAAACTGCGGAACGGAGCGATATTTTGGCGAAGAATAAAAAACAAAGCAATAATTTTCAGCTTAGCGCCATGCTGCTCAGCGATTTTTTCGAGCAGTTTTACATGTATTTGCAAAGCGGAATACCAACATGGGAGGCGCTTAGCATAATAAGTGAAAACACGAGCAACAAAGAGGTTAAAAACCTTTACAACATGCTTTACAATGAAGTTGCCGACGGCGAGTTGCTGTCGGTGGCTATGAAAAGGCACGGCTTTCCCGTTTACGCTGTTGGCATGACAGCAGTGGGCGAGCAGACAGGGCGCATTGAAGAAACTACATTGGCGCTTAAAAAATACTATTTGCAAAAGGACGAACTTAAAAAAAGCATACGCAATGCGGTTGCTTATCCGCTTTGTATGGCGGGCATGGTGCTTGTTGTTATTTTGGTGCTTATAATGCAGGTTATGCCTGTTTTCGAGCAGGTTTTTGCGCAACTTGGGCTCTCGTTAAATTCTTTTGCACAATCGCTTTTAAGCATGGGAGAGTTCATCAATAATTTCTCGCTTATTATTTTGCTTGTTTTGGGCGTTTTAATAGCTGCATTTTTTGTGTTTAGGGCAACAAAAAAAGGCAAAGCGTTCCTTTCGCATATTTACAATGTGTTTCCGCTTACAAAAAAACTGGCACAAGCGCAAAATGCAAACACATTTGCATTTTCAATGTCGCTTATGCTTGCAAGCGGAATTGAAACATTAACGGCATTTGAATTTGCGCAAGATTTAGCGGAAAGCGATGAGGCAAAAAGCAAAATAAATATTATCCGCACGGCACTTGAAAGTGGGCAATCGTTGAACAGTGCGCTAACTTTGGGCGAGATATTCAAAGACGATTACAAAGGAATGGTTGTTGCGGGAATGCGCACCGGGGCTGTGAGCGAAATGCTTATGAATATAGCCGAGCGCTACGATAAAGAGGCAAACGAGCGCGTGCAAAAACTTTTGGCAATTTTAGAGCCGACATTAGTGGCTGTTTTGTGCATTATGGTAGGGCTGGTTATGCTTAGCGTAATGTTGCCGCTAACAGGTATTTTAGCAGGGCTGTAATAGGGCGCTGTGTCATCTGTTGTAAACTTTTGGATGAGGAAAAATAGTAGCATAAAAGAGGTTTTTGTTTGAAAAGAAACATTTTAAAATTTATTGTAAAATTTTTTAAAAGCGGCCTTTTTTATTCGCTGCTTATGTTTGCTTTGGTTATTTATATATTCGTGTTTGGAACCGATAATGTTTCAGGCACCGTTTCGGGCGAACAGCTTACAATGCTTGAAAACTCTGTGCGCAGAAGTGCTGTGCAATGCTATTCATTAGAGGGCAGCTACCCTGAAGATTTGCAGTATTTAATAGATGAATACGGCCTTTATTACGACGATAAGAACTTTGTGGTGCACTATGAAAACATAGGCTCGAACTTAGTGCCGCAAATTTCCGCCTTTTATATAGGGCCGTGAATTTGCCAAGGAAATGGGAAAATTTGTAATGGCATTTAAATAAAATTATGCTGTAAAATGGGCACGCATTGTATGCGTGCCCATTTGTAATGGCATAAACTACCTCGGGGTGTATTCATTTTATTCGACAATCACCGTATTCCAAAAAACAAAACTCTACAACTCGGGTGCTTTTCTCTTTTGGTTCATTTGCTCTAATGTATAGGCAATTTGCAAAAGTTTGCTTTCGCTGAATGCAGTGCCCAAAAGCTCTAAGCCCACGGGCACACCCAAAGGTGCATCTTCGCTTTTTGCACTAAAGCCTGCCGGTATGCAAATAGAGGGCAAACCCGCCACAGACGCAACAACACCGTTGCGTTTGGCTTGAACTTTGCCTATGTCGCAAACAAGCTCTTGTTGCTGTGGAAATATCAAAGCGTCCAGCTGGTAGCGTTCGAATATAGCGTTTAGCTCATCAATAAAATAATCACGCAGGCGCAAACGATGTTTGTAATCTTCGCTTGTTGTGCTAAGAGTAAGGGCTTTTTCTGTGTTCTCCACTATGCCATCGTGAATTTTGCCGCTGTCGTATATACCTTGCAAACTGCTGTATGGCGGCTTTACATCGCTGCTTTGCAGGTAGGCGTTTAAGTGGTCGTTTAATTCGTAAAGGTGCACGCTTATGTTTGCCACCAAATTGTCGCTGTCAATGTCCTCGTTCAAAAACTTGTAAACAATACCTTTTTTTTCTGTGGCTTCAATAAAATCATAAACAATGCGGTTCACTTCTTCATTTGCTTTTTCAGGCCCGAATAGGCTTTCCATAACACCAATTCTGCACTCGCCCTCTTTAAGCATAATTAAACTATCTGTGTACGGTGTTTTGCTTTTTTTATCGTCTTGCGCCATAATGTCAAGCATTAATGCGCAATCGCTCACTGTTCTTGCCATAGGGCCTGCTGTGTCTTGCGTGTTAGAGTAAGGCACAATGCCCTCTTCGCTTAAAAGCCCCATTGTTGGCCTTAAACCCACTATGCTGTTGGCAGAGGCAGGGTTGCGCACAGAGTTTATAGTATCTGTGCCAATGCCCAAAATGCCATAGTTTGCCGCAAGGCCTGCGCCTGTGCCACCGCTGGAACCACCCGGCGTTTTGCCAAAATGGTAAGGGTTTACGGTTTGCCCTTTAATGCTGCTTATGCTTTGCCCCCAAATTGCAAACTCGTGCAAATTGGTTTTAGCAATTATAATTGCGCCTGCATCTTTTAGCTTTTTTACTATGGGCGCATCTTTTTTCGTCTCAAAGCCTCTAAGGCTCTCACTGCCTGCCGTTGTGGGCATATCGCAAGTTTCAATATTATCCTTAACCAAAACAGGCACACCGTGAAGCGTGCCTTTAAAGCCGTGCTCTTTGTAATAATTATCAAGCTCTACCGCCTGTTTTTTGGCATTTGGGTTAAGAAGAATAACTGCGTTAAGTTTTTCTTCAAGGCTGTTTATGCGCTTTGTGTAATACTCCACCGCTTTTTCACAAGTTAGTGTGCCGTTTTTGTATGCCTCGTGTAGTTTTTGCACTGTAATTTCATTAAAAATATTTTGCAAAATTAACCCTCCCTTAATGTTATAACTTTATATTACCATAAAAAAATCATTATACAATGCAATTGTGAAAAAATTGAAGAAAAATAAATACATTAGCACCCAAATTATCAAAGTGCACAAAAAAGCCCCTTAACTTTGTGCGTATTTACGTTGAATTTTAACGGGTTTGTTGTTGACATTGCACTGTTATTATAGTATTATGGCAATATAGAAGTGCAAAAAAGGTTGTTTTGCTTAAGCGTGTTAAATTGCGGTATTAAGGCAAAAATATTTGTGCAAGCATACAGCTTTTTAAATTGCTGAAATTTAAAAACCAATAGATAGAGTGTGAGAGTAATAGCAGGCGCCCAGGGCGTTTGATTGTTGCGCTCGCTTTTTATTTTATAGGAATTTTGCACGACATTTCGTTAATTTTTTTGTATGCTTTTTTCACAGCAAAATGGACATTCTTTATTGACAAAGCGCATAAATAAGTGTAGTATGATAATAGAATTGAGCGTAAAAACGTTATTTTTATATCAAACTTAGGCGAAATAGCAATTTGTTTGTAAAGATATGCCAAAAAAAGTAGAAAAACACAGCAAAAGACGAGTGTATTAAATTTGGAGGTTGTTGCAAGTGAAAGATTTTGCATATTATTCCCCTACAACTGCACAGCAAGCTATTGAGATACTGGAGAAATACCAAGAGAAAGCCGTTTTAATGTGTGGCGGTACAGATGTTGTTATTCGCTTAAGAGAAAAACACATTGCACCTGAGGCAGTGGTGGATATTAAAAAGATAGAAGGTATTTCAAACCTTACTTTTTCGCCTGAAGAGGGGCTTTTTATTGGCGCTGCGGTAAACTTAAATGTGCTTAGCGCCGACGATAACGTGAAAAAATATTACCCCGAGCTTGCGTGTGCCGCAGGCAGTGTTGGCTCTAAGCAGGTTAGGTATAGGGCATCTTGCATTGGCAATATTTGCAATGCTTCGCCTTTGGCAGATACCGCAACACCCCTTTATGCTTACGATGCCGTTGTGCACATACAGGGGACAGACGGCAAAAAACTTGTGCCCATAAAAGATTTTATAGTGTTTGTTCGCAAAACAATACTTACAAAAACAGATATAGTGCTTGGCATAAGCCTACCGATAGTTAAACGCGAATGCGGTTTCTTCAAAAAAATTGCAAGGCGAAGCGAGGTAGATTTATCCACCGTTTGCGCAAGCGTTGTAAAAACAAACGAGGGTTACCGCTTTGCTTTCGGAAGCGTTGCGCCAACACCTTTAAGGCTTACAAAAACCGAGGAGCTGCTTAAAGGCAAAGAGATAAACGAAGAACTAACACAAAAAGCGGTTGAAACAGCACTTAGCGAAGTTTCACCTATAGACGATGTTAGAAGCACAAAACAATATCGCCTTGATATGGTGGAAATGATAGTAAGGCAAGCTTTAACAGGAGGTGCGTGTAAATGAAATATCCTGTAACGTTTTGGGTTAACGGAGAAAAGAAAGAGCTTGAAGTGGATTCCAACAAAACACTGCTTAACACTTTAAGAGATAAACTTTATTTAACGGGAACAAAAGAGGGTTGCGCCGCAGGCGAGTGCGGCGGTTGCACAGTTATTATGGACGGCAAACCCGTTAATGCATGCTTAGTGCTTGCGCCCGAGCTTGACGGAAAGCATATAACAACGGTTGAAGGCCTTGCAAAAGATGGCGAGCTAAGCGCACTGCAACAATCGTTTGTGGATAATTTTGCATTGCAATGCGGCTTTTGCACACCGGGCTTTTTAATGTCGGCAACTGCGCTTTTAGAGGAAAACCCACACCCAACCATTCAAGAAATTAAGTGCGGTATAAGCGGCAATTTGTGCCGTTGCACAGGTTATAAAAAAATAATTGAAGCTATTGACTATGTCGCCAAAAATTCGAAAGGCGGTGAGTAATGTGGCTGTAGGTAAAAGTGTAAACCGTGTAGACGCAATAAAAAAAGTAACAGGGCAAGCTACATATATAGCGGATATGCACATGCCCAATATGCTGTATGCTCAAGTTAAAAGAAGCCCTTATGCCCATGCTAATATTGTTAGCATAGACACAAGCAAAGCTATACTAATGCCCGGCGTTAAAAATATTATCACAGGCGACCACTACAAAAAACGTGGCGGGCTTTATTTGCAAGATAAGAACTTTTTGGCGGTTGGAAAAGCGCGCTATTTAGGCGAAGCTGTTGCGGCAGTTTGCGCTGAAACTTTAGAGCAAGCTGAGGCCGCTGTTGATGCGATAGAAGTTGTTTATGAAGAACTTCCGGCAGTTACAAATGCAATTGAGGGCATGAAAGAAGATGCACCTTTAATTCACCCGGATTTGGGCAATTACAAAGTGGCGCCTATATTCTCGCCTAAAGCGAACACCAATATATCGCACCATTATAAAATGCGAAAGGGCGATGTGGATAAAGCCTTTGAGAAGGCGCATTACACAGCAGAGTATAAATATTATATTCCGCATATACAACATGCTCCAATGGAGCCACACGGCGCCATTGCACAATTTGATGCCGATGGCAAATTGACGGTTTGGGCGGGCACTCAAAGCCCATATGCTGTGCGCCAAGCTTTGGCAGATTCTTTCGAAATACCGCTAAATAGAATTAGGGTAATATCGCAAAGCGTGGGCGGCGGTTTTGGCGCAAAAGCCGGAACAACATTAGAGGGCATTATAATTCCTTTGGCAAAGCTGAATGCGGGCAGGCCTGTTAGGCTTATTTACACAAGGGAAGATGAATTTGAAAACTCTTATGTGCGCCAAGCACTACACGCCACAATAAAAACAGCTGTTGATAAAAAAGGCAAAATTTTGGGCGTTAAAAACGAATTTGTTTGGGACGGCGGCGCTTACACCGAATATGGTGTAAATATTGTTAAAGCAGGCGGCAATGCCTCCGCAGGGCCATATAATATTGATAATATATGGACAGATTCCTATTGCATTTACACAAACCACCCCGTGGGCGGCCCTTATAGAGGCTTCGGCATGTGCGAAATTCACTTTGCTATAGAGCAAAACTTAGATAAACTCGCGCACGACTTAGGTATATCACCCGTGGAAATTCGCAGGATAAATGGCTTGAGAGTTGGCGATAAAACTTGCACAGGCGAAGTGCTTACAACTTCGGGCTACCACGAGTGCCTTGAAGCGGTTGTTAAAGAGATGGACTTTGAAAAGCCCATTGAGCAACCTTGCGATAAAACAAAGGTGCGTGGCAGGGGAATTGCAGGCGCATGGAAATCGCCCTCAATGCCAAATAATGTTGCCTCCAGTGCAATTATACGCATGAATGAGGACGGCACATTCTACTTGATGACAAGCGGCCACGATATAGGCCAAGGCTCTGATACAGCTTTAACGCAAATTGCCGCAGAAGTTTTGTCGGTAGATACAGACATCATCACCATTAAAACAGGCGATACCGACCACACGCCTTATGAGTGGCAAACAGTTGCAAGCCGCATAACATATTGTGCAGGCAATGCGGTTAAACTTGCCGCAGAAGATATGCGCGATCAAATCTTCGAACTTGCACAAGTGAAGCTGGGCGTTTCTAAAAACAGGCTTTGCATGGATAACGGCGACGTTGCTTATGTGAATGATAAGAGCAGAAGAATACCTATAAGCACTTTCGCACTTGGGCTTTCTTTCGAGGACGGCTCAGGCGTTCACGGGCCGCTTATTGGCAAAGGCTCGTTTGTTCCACCCAATGTGCTTAATTTTGATAAAGCTACCGGGCAAGGCTCTCACCCTGTTGCGTTCTGGACGATGGGCTGCCAGGGCTCGGAAGTTGAAATTGATTTGCTTACAGGGCAAATAAAAGTGCTTAAAACCGTGCAAGCATTCGATGGCGGCAAAGTTATTAACCCAAAATTATTCGAAGGGCAAGTTGAAGGCGGAATAATGCAATCGCTGGGCACTGCGCTTTTTGAAGAATTGAAGCTTAAAAACGGCAAAATACTTAACAAAAGCTTTATGGATTACAAAATACCCACAGCAGACGATATGCCCGAAATGACGGTTATACCCGTTGAAATGCCCGAGGAAACAGGGCCGTTTGGGGCAAGGGGTATAGGCGAGCCGGTTATGGTTCCGGGCGCTCCTTCAATTGCAAATGCTATTTACGATGCTATAGGCCACAGGTTCGACCACATGCCTATAACAGCGGAAATGGTTATCGAGGCATTGAAGAGCGATAAATAATGTTATCAATTCAATTGATATAAAAGCTGTGCACAAAGCGGAAACCCGCTTTAAACAGTGCCATCAAAACAATTTATACGGCATTAGTTTTAAGGCTAAATTTGGCTTTGTGCAAAGCGGCAAAAAATTATTGGGAGGTAATTTCATGTCAGGTAAAAACGAAGTAAAAGCTGTTTTCAGCGCCCCTAAAGAATTAGGTTGGGGTAAAACCATTGTCCTCGGCGTTCAACATTTGTTCGCTATGTTCGGCGCAACTATCCTTGTTCCGCTAATCACAGGGCTTGATGTTCAAGTAACTTTGCTTGTGGCAGGTGTGGGTACACTTTTATTCCACTTAATCACAGGCGGAAAAGTTCCTGCATTCCTTGGCTCTTCATTTGCGTTCCTTGGTGGTTTTGCCGCTGTTAGCGCACTTGATTCAGGCATTTATTCAGGGCTTTCCGCTGCGGAAAAACTGCCCTATGCAACAGGCGGTATAGTTATTGCAGGCCTTGTATACTGCTTATTCTCAGGCTTGATAACAGTATTCGGCGTTAAAAAAATAATGCGCTTTTTCCCACCTGTTGTTACAGGCCCCATGATTATACTTATAGGCTTGATTTTGGCACCCACAGCAGTTAACAATATCATGACACCTATCGAGGGCGTTCCCATGTGGGGCAACTATGTTATGGCACTTGTTGCTGTTGGCGTTATTGTAATTTGCAATATTTGGGGCAAAGGAATGGTTAAAATTCTTCCCATATTGCTCGGTGTTGTAGTATCTTATGTTTTAGCAGCTGTTATGGGCTGGGTAAACTTTGGCAATGTTATGGCGGGCGGCGTTGTTGCTGTTCCTGCATTCCAACTTGCTAAATTCGATATAAGCGCTATTATCATCATGGTGCCAATTGCACTTGCAACAATGATGGAGCATATTGCAGACGTTGCCGCTATAAGCGCAAGCGTTGGCAAAAACTTTATTGCAAAACCGGGCCTTAACAAAACACTACTTGGCGATGGTATTGCAACATCACTTGCAGCACTTGTTGGCGGCCCTGCAAACACAACTTACGGCGAAAACACAGGTGTTTTGGTTCTAACAAAAGTTTACGATCCATTAGTTATGCGTATAGCTGCAATAGCTGCTATTTTGCTATCGCTTTTCCCACCGGTTGCAGGCATCATCTACTCTATCCCCGGGCCTATCATCGGCGGTATTTCTTTCGTGCTTTACGGTATGATTTCAGCAGTTGGTGTGCGCAATGTTGTTGAGCATAAAGTTGATTTTACAAAATCAAGAAACTTAATAACAGCAGCTGTTATCATGGTTAGCGGCCTTGGCTTTACAAGCGGTATCTCTTTCACAATCGCAGGCGCAAGCATCACATTAAGCGGCCTTGCAATTGCAGCTATCTTCGGTATTGTACTAAATGCTATCTTCCCTGAAAAAGACTTCGAGTTTGACGACACCATCGGCGAAAACGAAGAAGAAGCACCAAAAGAGCAGGTAAAAGAAAAAGCATAGAAATTTAATAAAAATTTAATTGTGCAAGCTCTGTATTTATGTTATAATTAAGTGCAGAGCTTGCATATATGAGCTATTTTAAATGAAATATTCAGCTATAGAAATTTGCGAGAACCTGGCAAATATTATAAAGCAACAACCTGATAAAGAAATTTATGCAAAAATACATTCGGTTTTTGATAATGCTATTAATATTTGCATAGATAATACAATATTAACACTAATAAGCGAAAAAAAATTTATTCAACCTTATTGTGTTAAAGTTAATTGCTTTAATTTTAAAGAGCTTAATATTAAAGCAGGGCAAAATGTTATTTTAGCAAACGAGAGTATAAGAGTTAGAGATGCAAATCTACAAATAGAATTGCAAACAGCAAAACAAATTAAACTTAATATTAATCAGCTTGTACTGCCTTGTTCAGAAGGTACGGAAAAAAAGTTGACACTAATTGCAAGGGCAGCGTGTGAGGATTTGAGCGGGATATCTCCGTTAATTTTCGGCGAGGCCTTTATTCTTTTAGAAAAAAAAAGCAATATTTACACAGATTTTTTGCAGGCGCGCATACAAGAATTTAACGAAGCGGTAAACGAGAATAATATTGAAAAAGCAGTGCAGTTAAGCGAAAAAATTGCAGGCTGTGGGCCCGGGTTAACGCCCTCGTCCGATGATTTTCTACTTGGATATATAATAGCACATTATAGCTTTTCGAGCATAGAAATTTACCATGTTAATAAAACGCTTTTGAAAAGCGTTGCAAGTGCAGCGGCAAAAAAAACAAACACAATAAGCGGCAATTTTTTGCGGCAAGCGGGAAGCGGGCTTTGCCCATTAACCCTATTAAAGCTGTTGCGCGCTTATCACACAAACGATGATGATAGTTACTTCAAAAATTTATTAAATGATGTTGCAAATACAGGCGCAACTTCCGGAAACGATATTTTAACGGGAGTTTTTTATGCTTTAAAATACAGGAGGAATGAATTTTGATAAAAGTTCAAATTACAAAAAACGCATATTACGACAGCGTTAGCTTAATGCTTGTTTCAAAAGATTTGAAACAACTTGACGGCGTTGAGGAATCACTTGTGGGCATGGGTACAGATTTAAATAAAGACATAGCAAAAAATATTGATGTTCACACGCCCGAGCTAAACGAGCTAACTTCGAACGATTTTTTCATTGCCGTAAGGGGCGATGAAAGCGCAATTGAGGGCGCTATGAAAAAAGCTATGGAGCTTTTAAATGCAAAGAAAAACGATGGCGACAGCGATTATTTCCCTGCATCTTTAGACGGCGCTTTTAAGGTGGAAAGCGATTTAAACCTTGCGGTTATTTCAATTCCGGGCAAATATGCGGCAGACCTTGCCGATAGGTGCCTTGATAAAAACTTGCACGTTATGATATTTAGCGATAATGTAACGATGGAGCAAGAGAAAAGCCTGAAAGATAAAGCCTTTGATAAGGGCTTGCTTGTTATGGGCCCCGATTGCGGCACAGCAATTATTAACAATGTGCCTTTGGCATTTGCCAATGTAGTTCGCAAAGGCGATATAGGTGTTGTTGCGGCCTCGGGCACAGGCACACAGGAAGTTACAACTATAATAGACCAATTAGGCTGTGGTGTTTCGCAAGTTATAGGCACAGGCGGCAGAGATTTAAGGCTTGAAATAGGCGGCAAAATGATGCTTTTAGCTTTGAACGCCCTTGTAGCAGACGATGCTACAAAAGTTATAACCCTAATTTCAAAACCGCCTGCAGAAGAAATTGCAAAACAGATATTAGAAGTTGCTAAAAATGCGGGCAAGCCTGTTGTTGTTTGCTTTATAGGCGGCAATAATAAAGCTATTGAAGAAATGGGCTTTTGCGCTGCTTATTCACTTGAAGATGCCGCACATAAAGCTGTTGCATTTTCTAAAGGCGAAAGCGCACAAACTTTCAGCGGCTTTACAATGGGGCAAGATGAGGCAAATAAAATTGCCGAGCAAGAAAAAGCTAAATTTAGCGGCACTCAAAAATATTTGCGCGGCATGTACACCGGCGGCACACTTTGCGATGAAACAATGAAACTTTTAGCCGCAGATATCGGCATTTATTCCAATATACCGCTTAGCCCTGAATTTAAAATAGCCGATGTAAACAAAAGCACCGAGCACACCTGCCTTGATTTCGGCGACGATGAATTTACAGTGGGTAGGCCGCACCCGATGATAGACCCGAGCCTTCGCTCGCAAAGGATAATTGACGAGGCGAGTGACGAGGGCACGGCTGTTTTACTTACAGATTGTGTTATAGGCTACGGTGCGCACGAAAACCCTGCGAAAGACCTTGCCGAGGCAATTGTAACAGCAAAGGAAAACGCAAAGAAAAACGGCAGATATTTAAGCGTTGTTGTTAGCGTTTGTGGCACAGATGCAGACCCACAAAGTTTAACAAATTCACGCGATACATTAAAAGAGGCAGGTGCAATTGTGCTACCGTCTAACGCGCAAGCCGCAAGAATGAGCAAACTTATTTTAGGCATATAATAAAACTGCACAAAGGCATGTTTTAATAAATAACAACTTATAAAGGTGATGGCTTAAAGCCGCACCCAAAATTGGAGGGAAAAATGAACCAAGTTAACGATTTATTTAAAAAAGAGCTTAAAGTGGTTAATTTAGGCATAGAGTCTTTTTACCGCGACTTGAAAGCACAAGATAAAACAGTGGTGCATGTGCAGTGGAAACCGCTTGCAACCACAAATAAAAAAATTATAAGCCTGCTTAGCAAATTGAAATAATTAATGCATTTTGCAGCAGTTAATTGCAATTGGCATTTTTGCTTTTTAAAAACGAAACAAATTTATTATATAAATTATAAAAAAAGTAGGAGAGTAAAATGAGTATTATTGAAAAAATTAATAGCGCAAATGCAAAAGCTTTGGAAATTATACTGGGCGGTCAACCAACATTAGTTGGCATAGGCAGTGCGGCGCAAGATATTCCCGGCATGACTAAAAAGACAATTTTGCACGCAGGCCCACCTGTAACATGGGATAAAATGTGCGGGCCTGTTCGCGGCGCGGTTATGGGCGGCTTAATGTATGAGGGGCTTGCAAGCACGCCCGAAGAGGCAGAGGCTCTTGCGGCAAGCGGTGAAATAACATTCGATTCTTGCCATCATCACAACACCGTTGGCCCTATGGCAGGTATAGTTACATATTCCATGCCTGTTTACAAGGTTGTAAACAAAACCCATGGTAACTATGCTTATTGCACTTTAAACGAGGGGCTTGGAAAAGTTTTGCGCTTTGGCGCTTATGGCCCTGAAGTTATTGAGCACTTAAAATGGATGCAAACACAGCTTGCACCTGTTTTGAAAGAGGCTCTTGAAATTCACGGTGAAATAGATTTAAAAACCATGATAGCACAAGTGCTTCAAATGGGCGATGAGGGGCACAACAGAAACAAAGCCGGAACGTCGCTTTTCATAAGGGAAATTGCCTCAAGTATTGTTGCAACTAATTTTTCAAAAGAACAGCAAATGAAAGTTTTCGATTTCTTAAATTCGAATGATCACACATTCCTAAACTTAACAATGCCTGCATGCAAATGCACAATGGACCCTGCCGGAAATATTGAGCACTCCACAATTGTTTACACAATGGCAAGGAATGGCACAGAGTTTGGAATTAGGGTTTCGGGGCTTGGAGATCGCTGGTTTACAGCGCCTGCCGAAATTATTGACGGCCTTTATTTCCCCGGCTACAGCGAAAAAGACGCAAACCCCGATGTTGGCGACAGCTGCATAACGGAAACCACAGGCATAGGCGGTTTTTGCATGGCAGCGGCACCTGCAATTGTGCAATTTGTTGGTGGCACACCGCAAGATGCTGTTAACTACTCTAAGCAAATGTATGAAATTTGCGAGGGCGAGGGCAACACATATAAAATACCTGCGCTTAATTTTAGGGGCAGTGCAACAGGTATTGATATAAGAAATGTTATAGAAACCGGCATAAGGCCTGTTATAAACACAGGTATAGCACACCGTTTGCCCGGTGTTGGGCAAGTTGGCGCAGGCATAGTTGGCCCGCCAATGAAATGCTTTGAGGATGCTTTTGAAGCCTGCGAAGTTTGGCTTGAAGAGTAGTGAATTTAAAGCAATGTGAACGTTAATTAGTGCTTTTTTCATTCGATTTAAGCCTTAATTATTTATTTTTAAACAGCTGTAAAACAGCGGAACGGAGAGTTATAATGAGCAATTGGAACAATGTGAAAATGTACGATTTAAGCATACCCACAGGCATAGGCACACCTCCTTGGCCAACTTACGAGCCACTACAAGTTAAATATTTTAAAAGGCTTGCACCCAATGGTGCAAACGGCCAACTTATAACAACATCTAACCACGTTGGTACTCACCTTGATGGCCCTATGCATTTTGATACTCCCGGCAGAGATATAGCATCATTGCCACTTGATAAACTTTGTGCACCCGGCGTTGTTGTAGATATTTCCGATATGAAAGAAGATTTCGGCATCTACACACCGGACGATTTGATGAAACGCGCAGACATTCGCAAAGGCGATGTGCTTATCATCAACACAGGCTACCATATATACGGATGGGACCAACCAACAGCGGACGAGAGAAGGTATATGCTTCGCCACCCCGGCCCCAGCATGGATTTTGTGGATTGGTGCCACGATATGGAACTTAAATGGATAGGCGTTGACTGCGGCTCTGCCGACCACCCAATGAACACAAAAATAAGAGATTGGGAACCAAGAGAAGCAGAGGCTTGCGATGCTTATATGCAAAAGAAATACGGCAAAAAATTAGACGAAATTTATCACTGGCCAGATACATATCAAGCAATGCACATTCAACAATTCCCACTACCTTGGGAAATTATCCACGCAGAGTGCCTTGGCGGCCAAATTGATGAGCTATCAAACAAACGCTGCGTTATCGGCTGCTTCCCGTGGAAATTTAAAGACGGCGAAAGCGCATTCGCAAGAATTGTTGCATTCACAGGCATAGACGAATAATTTAGTATAAATTAAAAAGAACGGTTGTTTGCCCAATTAATGGCAATCAACCGTTCTTGATATATATTATATTTTTTCACTTTCAAGCGCCGTTAATTGTTGTAAAGTGTCAATATCCATAACTTCGCTTTTGTGCTCGCACTGCACTTTTAAAATTAAGTTTTCGTTGTTTTTAACAACAGGTGTTCCGCCAACATCGCCTTGCAATTGCATAAGCTGTGCAAATAGGCTTTTGGGGAAAATTACAGGGCTATGCGGTGTTGTTCCATTATAAAGCCTAATTATATTTTCGGGGTTTTGTGCGCTTGAATTTGTTAGCCTTGCATAGCTTTCGCTTTTGCAAAGCGGCTGGTCGCCAACACAAAACATAACAGCGCTCATATTAAACATTTGGCTAGTGCCAAGTTTAACGGTGTCGCTGTGCAATGGTTTATTGTGAAGCAAAACTTTAAAGCCGTGCGCTTTAGCTATAGTTTTTATTTGCTCGCTTCTGCAAACAACAAGAATTTCATCAAAACTGCTTTTAGGCAAATTTGTTAAAATATGCTCTATAAGCGGCTTTCCCTTAAAGGGCGTCAAAAGTTTATCTGTGCCTTGAAACCTACGAGAAAAACCCGATGCTTGAATAATACAGCCTACTTTGTGCTGTGGCTTTATGTCTTTTTCAAACTCGTTTAAATTTAAAAGCAAAACATCATCTCTTTTTAAAAGGGCATCGCTTAAAAAGCTGTGCTCTTTTTTTAATGTACAAACAACTTGTTTTTTGCTAAAAATCTCTAAAAGAGCATTGCAATATTCTTTGTGCTCGCTTTCAATATAACCTATTTCGTCTATAAAAACAAAGTTGCCGCTATTGCTTTGTGCGCTTTTTAATATGCTGCTTGCAGCCTCGCTGAAAACTTCGCAAACCATTTTCATTCTGCCCTCGTGTGGCAGTGCGCAAATTTTTGCGTGTTCACCTTGTAAATTTTTAAGCATAATGTATTCGGGCGTTTTTGCGCCGCCCCAAACGGCATAAGTTATTATGCCCTGCGCATTTTTGTGCATAAGGCTGTTTATAAATGTTGTTTTCCCTTTGCCTTTATCACCTGTAATCATCAAATGCTTTTTATTATTTGCACTTAAATAATTCTTCAAACCTACACTTTGCATAAGTGTCAACATCTTGTTTAAACTTTTCATATTCTTCAATTAAAACCTCTGCTTGCTTTGTAATTTGGCTTCCGCCGCCGTTCTTGCCGCCTGTGTTTGAAACAATCAATTTCTCTTCCAAAGCGCTTTCAGCGGTTTTTATAAGTTTAAGCGCTTTGGTGTAGGCCATGTTCATATTTATTGCGGCCTTTCTTAAAGAGCCTGTTTTTTCAACCTCGCGCAAAAGCAAGCAAGGGCCATAGCCAAAAAACTTTTCTCCGTCATTCATGCAATAATAAATTTTCACAAGTGCTTTCATGTTTTTTCCTTTCACTCTTTAAGCATATAATAAAAACCGTCTATTTTTGCAATTTTAATCTTGCCGTAAATTAAAGCGAGTGCATGTAAAATTTCGCTTTCACTTGCACTTTTAATATTTAATTCGCACACAATTTCGCCTTCTTGCATAATAATCGCCTTATCGCAATATCTAAGGGCGAAATTAGCGTCGTGCAGGCACAAAATTGCGCATTTTTGCAAGGTTACAATTTGACGAATTTTGGATAAAATTAAATGTTTGTTGTTAAAGTCCATAGCGCTATCGGGCTCATCAAAAATTAAAAAATCATTGTTTTGTACAAGCGCCCTTGCCAATATAATCAATTGCTTTTGCCCTTCGCTAAGTGTTAAAAAATCGCTGTTAGCATGCCTTTCCATATCAACAATTTCAAGTGCTTTTAATGCCTTTTGCTTGTGGTGGGATGTGTAATCTTCAAAAACATTCATGTTTTTAGCAAAGCCTGTTAAAACTATATCTATCACATTGATGTGAAAATTTATATCGTGCCTTTGCGCTATATAAGATATGGATTTTTGAATGATTTTAGCATTTGTGTTTAAATTAGAATTCCCGTTTATAATGCACTCGCCCTGTGTTTTTAAAAGCGAGCATATGCCTTTTATCAGTGTGGTTTTTCCGCTTGCATTAAGGCCCAAAAGGGCAACCAGCTCGCCCTTGTTTACGCTGAAGCTAACATTTTTAACAATGCGTTTTTGCTTTTGAAATACTGAAAAATCAATGGTTTTTAAATAGCTCATAGCTTGCCTCCTTTAATTATAAGTGCAATTAAAAAAGGCACACCTATAACAGAAGTTACAACGCTTATTGGCAATTCGCTTGCAAATAAAGAGCGTGCAAGGATATCTGAAAACAAAAGAAGCGCACCACCAATAAACCCTGCAAAAAGCAAGGTGTATTTGCCGTGTGTTTTTAAAATTAAGCGTGATAAATGAGGGCAAACAAGCCCTATAAAAGTTATAAGCCCTGTAACGCTTACAATTGCGCCAACTATAACAGTGGCAATAACCATAATAAGAATACGCAGAAAATTAACGTTTACACCAAGCATTTGCGCACTGTCGCTGTCCATGCTTAGCAGTATTAGCTGGCGGTTTAATTTGTAAAGAAGAAATGCGCAAACAATAATTATGGGGCCAACCGCTAAAACACGGCTTTGCGTTATGCCTGCAAGCGAGCCCATTGTCCAGTATTCAAGGGCGGCAAGTTGGCGCTCGGGGTCTGCGTTAATTTTAATAAGCATTAAAACAGCCTGTGCAAAAGCGTTAACCGCAATGCCTGATAGAACTAAGGTGGCAATGCGCATCTCTTTGGAAATGCCGGCCAAAATTGCAGTTAGAATAACGGCAAAAAGCCCGCCGAAAAATGCTAAAACAGCATTTATTATAACACTGCTGCCAAAAAAAACAATGCCAATGCCAGAGCCAACGCTCGCGCCGGACGAAACACCTATAACGTCCGGTGCGGCAATTGGGTTTTTAAGCAAACTTTGGTATACATAGCCTGTGAATGAGAGCCCAAAACCGGCAAGCAAAGCCATAATTGTTCGAGGCAAGCGCAGGGTGAAAAAAACCCCTGTTGAAAGCTCGTTGCCGCTAAGCAAATCGCTCAGGCGCAAAGGGTAATCGCCTATGCCGAGTGACACAATAAACAATAAGGCCAATATTATGCCGCTTATTAAAATGCATTTCTTTTCTTTTGTGTGCATAATTGCCTCTATTCAAATAATTTTACTGCGCAGCAGGCGCTGTAAAGCCATAATACATATTGTAAAATTCGCTAACTTTTGCGCTAAATTGTTCAGCTGTATATAAATCGGGGTAAATAACAGATGCGATGTATAAAGAGCCCAAGAATGAGCCGGGTAAAGGGGAATCCCACGCTTCAATATTGCCGGGCATTGCGTATACATTTGCGTTTTGAACAGCTGAAACAGCATTTATTTCACTTATGGCTAAAACATCTTGTGCAGAGTAATCAGCCGCCGCCGCAAGAATGATATAATCGGGGTTATAGCTTAAAACGTCCTCGTATGATACATTTGCCCAATAGGTGTCCTCAATTTCAGCCGCAACATTAATGCCTCCTGCATTTTCAATCATTGTGCTTTGGTACATTTTAGCTCCTGCAGTGCTCAAAAAGTCGCTATTTCCGCCAAGATAAACTGTTTTTTGCTCTGCGCCTTCAATTGCACTGTTAAGCTCGCTTAAACTGTCGTTTGCATAAGCTATAATCTCGTTTGCTCTATCTTCGGTGCCTGTTGCCTTGCCTATGTTGATAAATGCTTCCTCAAGCAAAGCTGTGTTTTCGGGGTTAACATAAAGCACATTTATGCCTAATTCTTCAAGCCCCACTGTTTGCTCACGAAGTGAAACAGGCAGAATAACCAAATCCGGCTCTAATTCAATACAGCCCTCTAAGTTGAACTCTTTTGCCGTGCCCACATTCGGCAATTGCAAAAATTCGCTCGCTGCTAAGCTGTAAATGGGGCGTGTATCGGCCTTTGCCTCTATGCCAACAACATTATCTTTTAAGCCCAGCGATATAAGCATAGACGTTGAAACATAATAACCTGAAACAAGGCGCTCGGGTTTTTGCTCTATGGTTACTTCTCTGTCTAAATGGTCTATAATTGTGACGGGAAAGCCACTTTCGCTCGTGTTTTCATCTTGCGCATCAGTATTATCGGCAGTGCTTTGCGCCGGGGAGCTTTCACTGTTTGCCGGTGTGCTTTGTGCAACTTCATCGGTGGGTGCTTGCCCGCAAGCGGCAAAACTTGCAATAATAAGCACTAAGCTTAATAATATGCTAATTAATTTTGCGGTGCCATTTTTAGTGTAATTCATTTTTTGCTCCTACTTTCTTTTTTGACATTTTGGGTTTCAAGTTTAATTTTGTGATGAATATAAAATCTCTGCAAATTCGTTGTAGTTTTGAAACTATAATGAATTATAACATAAAAGGCAGATGTTTTCAATATTAAATATAACAAAATATCATAATATTTTTGTGCATCTGCCTAAAATTATTAACTGTTATTATTATTGTGTTTGCTGTCCATAATTGTGCCTATTACAACCCCGGCTAAAAAGCCAACACCAACGCCAATGCTTAAGCCAATAGCGATATTGCCAAAAAGCATTCCGAAAACTATGCCCAAACTTGTGCCAAGGGGCATACCGATAGCAATTGCGTAGCTTAAATATTTGCTGTTTTGGTTGTTTTGGTTGTTTTGGTTGTTTGCCATGAAACCTCCTTGGTTTTTATAGGGAGGGGATTATGCCTCCAATAAAGGTTTAAAAAAATTGCAACTTTTCGGGCGGATATAGAATGTGCCCCTACAATGTGTTAGGGTTTGTAAAAACATCAAAGCGGAATATTCCCATGGCGTTTTTTCTGAGTTTCAACATTCTTGCCTTTTAACATATCCAAAGCGTTTGCAATATATTTGCGTGTGAGCGATGGTTCTATAACATCGTCCACCATGCCACGCTCTGCCGCTTTATATGGCGTTGCAAACTCTTGCTTATAGTCGGCTATTTTTTGAGCTCGCTCGTTTGCGTCGGCAGTATCTCTGAAAATAATATTAGCGGCACCGTCGGGGCCCATAACGGCAATTTCAGCGTCCGGCCATGCGTAAACCATATCGGCGCCAAGCTCTTTGCAGCACATTGCCAAATATGCACCGCCGTAAGCTTTGCGCAAAATAACGGTTACTTTGGGCACACTCGCCTCGCTGTAGGCATAAAGCATTTTTGCGCCATGCCTTATTATGCCGCCGTATTCCTGTGCGCTTCCGGGCAAAAAGCCGGGCACGTCAACAAAATTAACAAGCGGAATATTAAATGCATCGCATGTTCTAATAAAGCGCGCGGCTTTGTCGGACGCATTAATATCAAGGCAGCCCGCAAGAAAACTTGGCTGGTTTGCAATTATGCCAACGCTTTTGCCGTTAATTCTTGCAAAGCAAGTTATAATGTTTTGCGCATAAAGCGATAAATAATCGTAATAATCCTCGCCGTCCACAACAGCTTTTATAACATCGTACATATTATAGGGCTTGTTTGGGCTATCGGGCAAAAAGTTGTTGAGCATTTCAATTATTTTGCCCTCTTCTTCTTCGCATTCAGTGCAAGGTGCACTCTCTTTGTAATTAGATGGCAAGAACGACAAAAGCCGCTTTATTTCGTTTATGCACTCTTCGTCGGTTTTGCACATAAAGTGCGCAACACCGCTTGTTCTGTTGTGGGCTAATGCGCCGCCCAAAGCCTCTGCGCTAACATCTTCGCCTGTTACAGCACGAATAACATCGGGCCCTGTTATGAACATTTTGCCTGTTTTATCAACCATAAAAGTGAAATCTGTTAGTGCGGGCGAATAAACAGCGCCACCGGCACAAGGCCCCATTATGGCGGTTATTTGCGGAATAACACCCGATGCCTTTGTGTTCCTGTAAAAAATTTTACCATAACCTGCAAGTGCGTCTATAGCTTCTTGAATTCTTGCGCCGCCGGAATCGTTAAGCCCAACAAGGGGAGCGCCAACGGTTAAGGCGTTATCCATAACTTTGCAAATTTTATTTGCCTGCGCCTCACCTAAAGAGCCGCCAACAACGGTGAAATCTTGCGCATAAGCATAAACAATTCTGCCGTTAACTTTGCCGTAACCTGTAACAACACCGTCACCGAGGTAGGCTGTTTTTTCCATGCCAAAATAAGAACAGCGGTGTTTTACAAATGCATCTATTTCGGTAAATGTGTTTTCATCAAAAAGCAAATTTAGGCGCTCTCTCGCTGTTAATTTTCCTTGTGCATGTTGCTTTTCAATGCGCTTTTCGCCGCCGCCTTGCAAAATTTGGGCTTTTCTTTCAAGCAATTCATTTAACTTGCCCATGTTCTACCTCCGTTTAATGATATTTTTCGGTGTAATCTTTAATTTGTTCGTCGCTGTAATTTAACATGTCTTTCAATATTGTGCTTGTGTGCTCGCCCAAAGCAGGTGCGTGCAAAGGTGGCAGCTCGTCTTGCGGTGCAACACTGCTTAATTTTACAGGGTTGCCTGCCACTTTAATTTTGCCTAAATTGGGTTGGTCAACTTCAACAAGCATGTTGCGGCTTTCAACTTGTGGGTCGCTAAATAACTTATCTATGGTGTTTATAGGCCCTGCAGGTATGCCGTTCTCTATGCAAATTTTCATCCATTCGTCGGTGGTTTTATGTATAATTTTCTCTTGGAAAAGCTCTGTAACTTCGTGCAAGCGCTTGTTGCGCTCGGGGTTAGTTGAATATCTCTCGTCGTTTATAAGGTGCTCGTTATCGGTAACTTTGCAAAATTGCGCAAATAATTTATCGTTGCCTGCGGCTATAATAATGCGGCTATCTTTAGTGCGGTAAGCCTCAAAAGGCGTTATAGACGGGTGCTTTAAGCCAAGTGGGCCGGGTGCTTTGCCTGTCATGCCGGTTTTGGTTATGGCATTTTCTAATATGGATAGTTGGCAGTCGAACATAGCAACATCAACTTTTTGCCCTTCGCCCGTTTCTTTTCGCTGGTAAAGTGCAGTTACTGTTCCGAATGCGCCATACATGCCCGCAACAATATCGCCAATGGAAACACCAACACGAACAGGGTCCTTGCCCTCTTCACCTGTAACGCTAATTATGCCGCCCATGCCTTGCACAATCATATCGTAAGCTGGGCGTGAAGAATAAGGCCCCGAGTGCCCAAAACCGCTCATAGCGCAATATATTAGCGCAGGGTTTAACTTTTTAAGCTCGTCATAACCAAAGCCAAGTTTTTCCATAGTGCCCGGCTTGTAGTTTTCGGCAATAACGTCAACTTGGGTTATAAGCGCTTTAAAAACGGCCTTGCCTTCGTCGCTTTTCAAATTCACAACTATGCTTTTTTTGCCTCTGTTTATGCTTATAAAATAGGCGCTTTCGCCATTTTTATGCGGCCCGTAGGCTCTGGAATCATCACCTGTTTTCGGTATTTCACACTTTATAACTTCTGCGCCCATGTTGGCAAGCATCATCGTGCAATAAGGGCCTGCCAAAACACGTGTTAAATCCAACACTTTTATTCCGCTTAAAGGTTTATTTGTCATAATAATCTCCATTCCGTGCATAGCACAAATAGTTTTAATAAATCTTTGTTCACATTAAAGATTTATTGGCAAGCGCCGTTTGTGATGGCATGCCGCATTTAATATTGTTAGCGCAATTATCACGCTAATGTCCTTTGTTTAAGCTAATAGGTACATTTAGCACCTTAATTGTGCGGTGCCTTTAAATATGCATAACGCCCAAACCACAGCGGTCGTGCCCTGTGATAAGGTGCATACTCGATTCTCCAAAAGCTGCAACAGCTATCCATTTATCGTTGCGCACAATTGCAATTTTAAGCGCAAGGTGCGTTGTGGAAGCAGTGTTTACAAGTATACCCCTTTTTGCTTCCTCTGCGGCGTGCAAAAGCGCGTGCAAATCGGTGTCTTTCTTTTCTATAACATTCTCATTTAAGCAAGCACCTATAACAGCCTTGTTCATTTTAATTTTGAACTCTTCGTCAGATTTACCGCCAATTTCCGTTACAACTAATTTAAAGCCCCGTGAAATAAGCAGTTTTTTAACTTTGCTTTCATCTGCCATAGTTCTTGTTGCGGCAAGCATTAGCGCGTTATAACCAACAGAATCTTCATTTGGTGAAAAAATATCGCCCACATCTATTTTGTTTTCTTTACTGCTCATTTTTTTTGTTTATTTTAAATTGCAACACTTTTGGGGCCGCTTTTTTGCCGCCTTATAGTGTAATTTTAAAATATCCTCCTTGTTTTTTATATACAAAAAAGAGACCGCAAAAAACAAACAAGATTTTTACACTCTCTTACACTCAAAAATATTCCCTTTTTAATTTGCGAAAAACGCAAGTTTCTCAAACACTCATATAACTTTTCTTCTTATATCGTACTATTTTATATTGCAAATGTCAATAGATTTCATAATGTTTTACAAAAATAATGCCGGATAATTAAGCAAAAATTGAACAATTTATAAATAAATGAAAACATACTGTAAACAAATGCATTAATCTATTGCCTATAAAGCATTATGAATATATAATAATTTATAAGCTAAGAATATTTTTTAAACTTGGTATGTAGTGTTCAGCACTTCTAAGAATTGAAAAATTTTGGTTAAGTTAGTTTTTTCAAAGCAAACACGAAAAGCGTTTGTGCATAACTTTTAAATAAAACGGTTATATAAACATAACTTAACTGATATTTGAGAACTTTTTTCTTTAGGAAGGGGCAAATTTTGCTTGAAGAATAAATTGCAAAACTTTATGCGTGGGCGCTATGGGTTAGATGCTTATGGGCGCTTTTTAAGCACGGCATCAATTGTATGTGTGTTGCTTGGTTTGTTTTTAGCACCTTTAAATGGGCGCTTTAACCTGCTTTCAACATTGGGCTTTGTGCTAATTATATATAGCTATTTCAGAATTTTCAGCAAAAACCAAAGCAACCGTGCGCAGGAAAATTATGTGTACTACGGTGTTATGGGCGGTGTTAATGCAAAAATAAATAGGCTTAAAAACAAAATGGCATGTTCTCGCACGCACAAAATATATAAGTGCCCTAAATGCAAACAAAAACTGCGGGTTCCTAAAAATCGAGGGAAAATTATGATTACTTGCAAAAGCTGTAAAAACGAATTTATTAAGAAAACTTAGCCGTTAGGGAGTAATCCGAACACGCGTTCGTATTATTCCCTAACGACTAACGGGTGGAAAAATGCAAAATGCATTTGAGCGCAGTGAAATGCTGTGGGGAGAAAAAGCGCAGGAAAAACTAAAAAATGCGCATGTGGCAATTTTTGGCGTGGGCGGCGTGGGAGGCCATGCGCTGGAAAGCATTGCGCGCAGCGGCATTGGGCAAATAACGGTGTTGGATAGCGATGTTGTTGCCAAAAGCAATATAAACAGGCAAATACTTGCAACATGCCAAAATATTGGAAAACTAAAAGTTGAAATTGCAAAAGAGCGTGTTTTGCAAATAAACCCAAATTGCACAGTAAATGCGATTAATTTGTTCTACTTGCCGGAAAACTCGCACGAAGTTAACCTTGCCCAATTTGATTATATTATAGATGCAATAGACACAATGAGCGCAAAAATAGAGCTTATAGTAAAGGCAAACGCTTGCAAAACGCCAATAATAAGCAGCATGGGCTGTGGCAATAAATTAAACCCTTGTGCATTTTATGTTACCGATATTTATAAAACAAACACAGACCCCATTGCAAAAATTTTGCGCAGAGAACTGAAAAAGAAAGACATAAGCGCTTTAAAAGTGGTTTGCAGCAGTGAAAAAGCAATTAAGCCGGCACAAAGTGTGCAAGAAGGGCGCAAGTTTGTTCCCGCAAGCGTTAGTTTTGTGCCGGGTGTTGCGGGTATGATAATGGCTGGCGAGGCTATAAAACATATAACGGGCATAAAGAGCGATTGAGAAAAATTCATAAATAAAACATGAACTTTTGAAAAGAATGCAACTTTTCAAAAGTTTTTTTATTGCCTTAAAGGGCAAAGGTAAAAAGAGCGAATTTCTACAGTTTGCCAAGTGCCGCCACTTGTGTGGCGCTTGCTCACTTGCATTAGCACTGCGCTGCGTCATCAATATCGCACGAAATGACAAATGGTAAAGGTTGCGCTATTGCACTAAACCTAAGAGTTAAACCGTTAAACAATATAAATTTATTGAAAAACAATAAATTTATATTGACAAACATTGTTTACTGTGTTAAGCTATACAAGAAAAGCGAAGTGTGAGCACAAAAAATAATTAAATAGTTAGGGCAAAAAATATTTATTAAGCAGTTTGAAAGCTAAGACAAAAACAAAAATTTAATTTGAAGCGGAGGGGCAATATGCAAAGAAAAAATTTAGTGAAAAAGATAACCGAAGTTTTGGTGAGCACAATATTTTATATAGGGATAGCTGTTACAATAAGCGTTCCACTTTGGGGCAGTGTGTTTTACAAATATGTCAATTTAGAGCATCGCTATTATAGTTACATGACATTTATGCTTTTGGTTTCGGGCGCATGTGCAGTTTATATACTTTACAACTTAAAAGCTATTTTTAAAACATTAAACAGCGACCCTTTTGTGGCAAAAAATATAAAAGGCCTTTTAAATATGGGCAAAGTGTGTTTTGTTATTTTTGCAATATATGTTGTTAAGCTAATATTTTTGCCCACGTTGGCAACAGTTATAATTATTGTGGTTTTTGGCATGGCAGGGCTGTTTTGCTTAACAATTAAAGATTTGTTCCAAGCGGCTGTGCAGTTTAAACAAGACAACGACATGACAATTTGAGGGGTGCAAGATGAAAATTATTGTAAACTTAGATGTTATGATGGCAAAGCGCAAATTGGGGCTTGCACAATTGGCAGATAAAATAGATTTAACTCAGGCGAACTTATCTATATTAAAAAACAACAAAGCAAAAGCCATACGCTTTTCCACTTTAGAAAAACTTTGCGATGCCTTGCAGTGCCAACCGGGCGATATTTTAGAATATGTGGAAGATTAAGAGAGTTTTTAGAAAAGAGGGATAATGATGAATGAAAAAAATACACAGATAAAACAAATTTATTTATTTTCGTTTTTAAGCAGTGCTGTAATTGTGCTTTTTACATTTGAAAGTTATGTGGGAATTGGAATAACACTTTGCACGCTTATCAACAGCGTTTTACTGTTTGCTTTTTTAAGAAACAAACAAGAAACAACAAATAAAAAGGCGTTTTTGTGGCTTGTGCCTTTAAATTTATTAGCGCTTTCTTACACTATAAACGCAAACAGAATGTTGAATGCATTAAATTATATAATTGCCGCACTTTTAATTTGTGCAACGCTTTTAAGTTTGCAAAACAGTTTGCAATTTTTTAGCGGTGGGTTTGGGTTTTTAGGGCGAAGCATAGCGCATATATTTAAGCCGCTTGCATTTATAGGCAAGTTTTTCGCTAATTTAGCTGTGCTTTTTGGCAAAAAAACCGGCTCGAAAAAAATGGGTACAATATTTATGGGCATTGCAATTTGCATCCCTGTAATATTTGTGGTTTTAACATTGCTAAGCTCTGCAGATGTGGTTTTTAGGCACTATTTAAATAATATAAGTTTTAATATAGACAATGAATTTGCAAGAGAATTGATAGAAAAAATAGTATTTACAATAATTTTTGCAATTTATATATTTGGGCTTTTGTTTATGCATTTTTATAAAAAAGAGTTAAGGCAAACGGAGGCTTTAAAACAGCCTGTTTACAGTGCACCAAGCGCAAAAATTGATGTTGCACCAGACGCAGAAATTGATGCCATGCAAGCACAAGGCGAGCAAAATGTGCAAAGCAAGCAAAGCAGACAAAGTGGACATAATGAGGTAAGTGTGCCAAGTGGGCAAAATGACCAAAGTGGGCAAATTGTGCCGCCTGTTTATTCGGCAAATGTTGTATATGGCGCAAATGCCGTGCCAAAAAAAGAGCCGGACGATTTAATTATAGTAACAATGTTAAATGCATCACTTTTAGTAATTTACAGTTTTTTTGCATACGTGCAAATAACTTATTTGTTCATGGGCACTGCTTTGCCCGAGGGGTTCACCTATGCGGAATATGCAAGGCAAGGTTTTTTTGAACTGCTTATTTTAACATTTATTAATGTGGTGGTATTGCTTTTAACAATAAATTTTGCGAAAAAACGAATTTATGAAAGTGAAATTAAGGGCAGTTTCGCACTTAAAATTGTAATGGCAATTGTTTGCGCGTTAACAATGTTTTTGCTCTATTCTTCTTTTTACAAAATGGTGCTATACCACAATGAATACGGCCTTACAAGGCTAAGGCTGTTGGTTATGATATTTTTAGCGTTTGAAGCCTTGGGGCTTTTGGCAACTTTTGCATTCATTTTCAAGCCTAATATTAAAATTATAGCTTGCTACACCGTTATTTGTTTGGTGTTTTATGTAAGTGTTAATTTAATAAATATAGATGGCATAATAGCAAAAAACCATATTGACAATTATTTGAGAACAGGCGATAGATTAGATTATCGTTATTTAAGCACTTTGAGCGCAGATGCACACGATGAGCTTATGCGCCTTAATGATATTGAATATGAGTATGAATTGTACACAGATGCTTATGGCATGTTTTACAAAATTGGCTTTGATGAATATGAAATTGAATTGGAATTTATAGGCGAAAACTACGAAGAATGGCAAAGTTTTAATATTGCATATAACTATGCATTGAATGAGGAATAGCACAAAAAAAGAGGTTGTGATATCACAGCCTCTTTGCTTTTATTTTAATATTATTTTGCTATTTAATCAATTATTCCAAAAATTCCTGTTTTTTCTTTTTCGCCAAGAGGCTCATTTGCAGAGTAACCTAAAGCGGCTATACCATATACATCGTGAGTTTTTGGAATATTAAGCTCTGTAAGCAGCTGTCTTACTTCTTTAACATCACAAATACCTACAAATTGGTTTATCCACACAGAGCCAATGCCAATGCTATGCCCGGCTAAGGCGATATTTTGCAAAGCACACGCGTTGTCATCTCTGCCCCATTTGCTGTCTTTTTCATTAGACGGGATAATTAAAGCTGTTGGCAAATACATATTATATTTTTCGTTGCCCAAAACTTTACCTATTACTGTGTAAATTTTTTTAATTAGCTCTTGGTTTAAAACCCCTGTCATTTTCCATGTTTGCCTATTTGCGCCACTTGGTGCTGTTAAAGCACATTTAATAAGAAGTTCCATGTCTGCTTTTTCGATTTTCTTATCTGTAAAATCTCTAATGCTTCTTCTTGTCATAATGTTATTAATTACTTCATTCATGTGTTATCTCCTTATTTGTAATATGTTTTTTATGAATATGCTGTTTTAACTTTGTTTACAAATAACCATTATATAAACTTGTTGTTAAAATGCGATTTTCTCTTCTATATAAGTTTTTAGCTCGGCAATTGGCATACGCACTTGCTGCATTGTGTCACGCTCACGCACTGTTACGCAGTTATCTGCCTGTGTTTCGTCATCGCCCACTGTGGCAAAATCCACCGTGATGCAAAAAGGTGTGCCAATTTCATCTTGGCGGCGGTAACGCTTGCCAATAGAGCCGGCTTCGTCGTAATCCACCATAAAATATTTAGATAGCTCGTCCCTAATTTCCTCTGCCTTGCCGCCCAATTTTTTGCTAAGGGGCAAAATGCAAGCCTTAAAAGGCGCAAGTGCAGGGTGCAGGCGCATAACAACTCTGGTGTCGTTTTTGGCTTCGTCCACCATTTCTTCGTCGTATGCTTCACATAAAAACGCAAGCGTAACACGGTCGGCGCCAAGGCTTGGCTCTATAACATAGGGGATATAGTGCTCGTTTGTTTCGGCATCGAAGTACTCAAGGCTTTTGCCGCTTGCTTCTTGGTGGCGGCCTAAATCGTAATTTGTGCGGTCGGCTATGCCCCAAAGCTCGCCCCAGCCAAACGGGAATAGGTATTCTATATCAGTTGTGGCGGCAGAATAAAAGGAAAGTTCCTCTGCACCGTGGTCGCGAAGGCGCATATTTTCCTCTTTAATGCCAAGGTCTTTAAGGAATTTAGCACATGCATCTTTCCAATAATAAAACCACTCTAAATCGGTTCCGGGTTTGCAGAAAAATTCAAGCTCCATTTGCTCGAATTCACGAGTGCGGAAAATGAAATTGCCGGGCGTTATTTCATTGCGGAAAGATTTGCCTATTTGGCAAACGCCAAAAGGCAGTTTTTTGCGTGTTGTGCGCTGCACATTTGCATAGTTCACAAAAATTCCCTGCGCTGTTTCCGGGCGAAGATAAACTTCGTTTTTAGCGTCTTCCGTAACGCCCATAAATGTTTTGAACATCAAATTAAATTTGCGAATATCGGTGAAATTAGCCTTGCCACATTCGGGGCAAACAATATTGTTTGCGCTTATATATGTGCTCATATCATCAAAGCTCATGCCCTCGGCAACACCGCCGGCATCCTCTATAAGTTTATCGGCACGGTGGCGTGCTTTACATTCACGGCAGTCCATCAAAGGGTCGGAAAAGCCGCCCACATGGCCGCTTGTAACCCAAGTTTGTGGGTTCATTAAAATGGCGCTGTCAAGGCCAACGTTGTGGCGGCTTTCCTGCACAAATTTTTTCCACCAGGCTTTTTTAACATTGTTTTTAAATTCAACGCCCAGTGGCCCAAAATCCCACGAGTTGGCAAGCCCACCGTAAATTTCACTGCCTGCGTAAATAAAGCCCCTGTTTTTGCAAAGCGCAACTATTTGCTCCATTGTTTTTTGTGTGTTTTTCATGTTTTCCACTCCACTTTTTATATATTTGTTTTATTTTTAGCAATAGCATTGCGGTATTTTTTATGTGTGCAATATAAATAACATGTAGCTCACCCGTTGTCATTCCGAGCGTAGATGTTTGCATTTTGTCATTCCGAGCGAAGTCGAGGAATCCGTAACCCCTTCGTGTGATTAAGTTTGCTGTTATGTTTTTTTCTCTTACTTTTCAGTGTGAAAAGTAAGCAAAAGCACTGGGGCCTTTCGATGGCCCCAGGCCCCAAACGATTACTGCTAATATTCGCACCAAAGAACAATCACAATCGCTCGCTAACAGTAAGATTGACATACGCTCACGATTACATTGTTCTAATGTTGCTACAGAATGCTAATTTTATGTTTGTTTATCCCATAAAAGTTTATTTCTAACTATGTTTGCTTTTAAACTTTTATGAATTACATTATAAGTACCTATTATATAAATAATCTGCGCTTCGCTCCGATTATTTATATCTTATTTAATGGCGTGGGCAGCGGAGTGCCCACATGCCAATTTATATTATATTCGTTCCTCATATAATATAAATAATATTTACCTGTTATTTTACGCTATTACTATTGTAAGTGCATTAACGCCTTTCGTCAAGCACAAAT
>CAYJIT010000006.1:0-77171 GCA_964370365.1 uncultured Bacteroides sp.
TGGTGCGAGGGAAGGGACTTGAACCCTCACGATAAAATCACACGCCCCTCAAGCGTGCGCGTCTGCCTATTCCGCCACCCTCGCATATCAAATTTGCTTGCAAATTATTTTATCATATAACAATATATAAAGTCAATAAATTTTGACAAATATTCTTATTACTATATAATAATAATGTAGTGTAATACCGATGCAATAACAGCAATTTAAACTTGCTGTTATTGCTTTTAAAAAAACAACAACATTACTTTAACAATTTACTTGACTAAAGTGAAAAAATGCATTATTATATTAAAAGCAGATATTATAAACCTCGAAAATTTAAATTAAACTATGAAAAGGTGTAACAATGAATACTTCGAATTTTAATGCTTTAATGTTATCTTCACAATCTAATATTGAAAAAAACACAAGTGCACTCAGGAGTTTGTTCTCTTTAAACGGTTTCAGAAGATATGAGATGAGCAGTTTTGAAAGCTATGAGCTTTATCATGAACACAGAGATTTTTTAAAAAGCTCGGGTGTAATTACATTTAACGATGTGCAAGGCAAATTAAAGGCGCTTAAACCCGACGTTACACTTAGCATAATTAAGCACACAACAAAGAAGGAAAAACAAAGCAAACTATATTATATTGAAAATGTTTTCAGAACGCAGGAGATAAGCGGTGATATTAGGGAAATTAGCCAAATGGGCGTTGAATACATCGGCGGTGATGATTTGTATGCAGAAGCAGAAATTATTGATTTGGCTGTTAAATGCTTAAGCACCATTTGTGATAATTATATTTTAACAATCAGCCATGCATCTTTTATAACAAGCTTTATTGATGGTTTAAATGTTAAAAACAGTGTTAAAGAAAAATTGTTGTTGGCTGTGAGCGAAAAAAATGCACACACTTTAGAGCAAATAGCGCAAAGTGAGAATTGCACGCAAAACGAATTAAATACATTGCTTGCGCTTGCAAAATCTAATGGCACAATCAGTGAAGTTCTTGATATTATGAAAGAGCATATTATAACAAGCGCAATGCAAAGCGCTTATGATAATTTGAAGAAATTAAATGATATTATAAATGCAATAGGCATAGGCGAAAATATAAAATTAAACTTTTCAAGCCTTAGCGCAAAAGACGCAAAGTATTATAACGGCATTATAATTCAAGGTTTTATAAAAGGCTTGCCAAAAGCGGTGTTAACGGGTGGTAGATATGATAATTTGATGCGCTCTTTCAACAAGCACCAAGGTGCAATTGGCTTTGCCGTAAATTTAAGTGAAATTAGCAGGCTGTATGTGAATAATGTTGAAAACGATGTTGATATTGCGCTTGTGTATGAAGAAAACTGCACACCGCAAACAGTTTTAAAAGCTGTGCACACATTTCAAACAAAAGGTAAAAGTGTTTATGCAATAAATAAAAATAAAATGCCACTAACATGTAAGGCACAAGAAATTTACAATTTAAATGAAAGCGGTGAGGTGGAATTATGTTAACAATAGCACTTCCTAAAGGGCGTTTGGGTGATAAAGTTTACGATTTGTTTTCTTCTATCGGTTACGATTGTAAAGAAATTAAAGAGGATAACAGGAAACTTATTTTTGTGAACGAAGCAAAAAACATAAGGTATATTTTGGTGAAACCCAGCGACGTTGCAATTTATGTTGGGCATGGTGCGGCAGATTTAGGCGTTGTTGGCAAAGACACCATTATGGAAACGCAGCCTGATGTGTACGAGCTTTTAGATTTAGGCTTAGGCAAGTGTAAACTTGCTGTTGCGGCAAGAAATGAATTTGTTGAAAACTTGAGTATTCCGCTTAAAGTTGCAACAAAGTATCCGAATATAGCGCAAAAATACTACGCCTCTAAAAGCAGAAATATTGAAATTATAAAACTTAACGGAAGCATTGAACTTGCGCCTATTTTAGGGCTTTCCGACGTTATTGTGGACATTGTTGAAACAGGCAAAACATTAATTGAAAACAACCTTAAAGTGTTTGAAGATATTGAAAACAGCAGTGCGCGGTTAATTGCAAATAAAGCGGCTTACCCGTTTTATTCTAATGAAATAGACGAAATAAGCAAAGAACTTTCCAAAAAATGTGGAAATAAGGCTTAATTTGTTAAAGAAATCGTGGTATAATTAAAAACAAGGCGCATTAAATATTGCGTTAAATGTTTTTGCTGCAATTTTATTTTGAGGTGAATTTTGAAAACCATAGGTTTAATAGGTGGAATGAGCTTTGAGAGCACTGTTTCTTATTATAAAATTATAAATGAAAAAATAAATGCAAAACTATTTGTGCTGTGCACAGAATGGAGATTTAAATGATTAAAACATATAAATGCAGTGAAATACCATTAGATGAAATTTTGCTTCGTGGATTAGATGATATAAACGAGCAAATTGAAAAAATAGCGGCAGAAATTTTAGATGATGTAAAAAATAGAAACGACGAAGCTGTTTTGCATTATACCGAAAAATTAGACGGTGTTAAATTAGATAGCTTAATAGTGAGCGAAGATGAAATAGAAAAAGCGTATAACGAACAGAGCGAAGAGTTTATAAATGCCCTTAAAAATGCAAGAGATAATATTTATAAATTCCACAATAGGCAAGTTAGGCAAAGTTTTTTAACAAATGAAGAAGAGGGAGTTATTACAGGGCAAAAAATAACCCCGATAGAAAATGTTGGGCTTTATGTTCCGGGCGGCACTGCAAGTTACCCGTCCAGTGTGTTGATGAATGCCGTGCCTGCGATAATAGCGGGCGTTAAAAATATTGCAATAGCAACGCCACCGCAAAAAGACGGCAATGTTGCAAGTGTAATTTTAGCGGCGGCAAAAGTTGCGGGCATAAAAACAATTTATAAAATGGGCGGCGCACAAGCCGTTGGCGCTTTAGCTTTCGGCACACAAAGCGTGCGTAAAATGGACAAAATTGTAGGGCCGGGCAACGCCTATGTTGCGGCGGCAAAGCGCATGGTTTTTGGCTTGGTGGATATAGATATGATAGCAGGTCCCAGCGAAATTTTAGTTATTGCAGACGCAACATCTAACCCGGCACACATAGCCGCAGATATGCTCAGCCAAGCAGAGCACGATAAGCTTGCAAGCTCGGTTTTAATTTGCGATTGCGAAAACCTTGCAAAGCAAGTTAGCGCAGAGCTTGAAAGGCAGATACCACTTCTTTCAAGAAGTGAAATTGCAAGGGCGTCTATAGATAACAACGGCAAAATTATTATAGCGCAAAATTTAAATGAGGGAATTGCAATTGCAAATGAAATAGCACCCGAGCACCTTGAAATTTTTACAGATAATCCTTTCGATTTGCTAAACGAAATAAAAAATGCGGGCAGTATTTTCATGGGCAAAAATTCGCCCGAAGCACTGGGTGATTATTTTGCAGGGCCAAACCACACTTTGCCAACAAACGGAACAGCACGTTTTTCCTCTGCGCTTAGCGTGGACGATTTTATTAAGAAATCCAGCTTCATATATTACACAAAAAATGCGCTTTCGCAAGTTAAAGACGATATCATAACACTTGCCAATGCAGAGGGCTTGCAAGCACATGCGCAATCTGTTGCAATGCGCTTTGAATAGTTTTAGCCGCCTATACTTGCGTGTGGCGGTTAGCCGATAGGGAATAATACGCACACGCCTGTTTTGGCAAATTTATGCGGCATGTTGCGGCTGAATAAAAGCAAAATGAACGGAGTTAAAATGAGCAGATTTTTTGCAAATAAATTAGAAAACTTAGTGCCGTACACACCGGGAGAACAACCGAAAAGAACGGGCGAGTTAATTAAATTAAACACAAATGAAAGCCCGTTTGCACCATCAAGTTTTATAGAAAAAGCACTATGCAATAGCGAGCAAATTGAAAATTTGCGCCTTTATCCGGACCCCACTTGTGCAGATTTTATAAGTGAACTTGCGAAATATTATAATGTTGGCAAAGAAAATATAACTCTCGGAAACGGCTCGGATGAACTGCTTGCGTTTTCTTTTGCGGCATTTTGTGAAAATGGGGCGGCTTTTGCCGATATAACCTATGGGTTTTACAGCGTTTTTGCAGATTTATACAGTGCAAAAAAATTTATAATACCTTTAAAGCAAGATTTTAGCATTGATGTGAGCGAGTATGCAAAAATAAATTCAACTGTTTTTGTGGCTAACCCAAATGCGCCCACAGGGCTTGCGCTCTCGCTTTGTAAAATTGAAAATTTAGTTTTGCAAAATAAAAACAGGCTTGTAATTGTTGATGAAGCCTATGTGGATTTTGGTGCGCAAAGTGCAGTGCAATTAACAAAAAAATATGATAATTTGTTAATTATAGGCACATTTTCAAAAAGCAGAAGCCTTGCAGGCGCAAGGATAGGTTATGCCATTGCGCACGATGATATTATAAAAGATTTGAATAAAGTTAAATTCAGTTTTAACCCTTATAATTTAAACAGATTAAGCCTAATTGCGGGCATAAATTCAGTTTTAGATGATAACTATTTTAAAAATTGTTGCAATGAAATAATAAACATAAGGGAATATACAAAAAAAGCGCTTTTAAGCATGGGCTTTAATTTAACAAATAGTATGGCGAATTTTTTATTTGTATCACCGCCAAAGGGTATTGAAAGTTTAAGCGCAAAAATATATTTTGATGAGCTTCGAAAAAAAAATATTATTGTTCGCCATTTCAATTTGCCTAAAATTGAAAACTATGTGCGCATTACAATAGGAACAAAACAGCAAATGGAAAAATTGATAAGCCAAAGCAAGCAAATTATTGATGTGTATAATGAACAGAAAGAGAGAGTATGAAATGAGAACAGCTGAAATAGTGCGCAAAACAAATGAAACAGATATTAAATTAACGCTGAATTTAGATGGAAGCGGCAAATACGATATAAACACAAATTGCGGCTTTTTAAAGCACATGCTCGAGCTTTTTGCGCGCCACGGCAGGTTTGATATCAAACTAACTTGCAAAGGCGATGATTATGTGGATTTTCACCACACTGCAGAGGATATTGGCATTGCGCTTGGCAAGGCTTTTGACGAGGCATTAGCGCAAAAAAAAGGTATAGTGCGGTATGGCGATTGCACTTTGCCCATGGATGAGGCGCTAATTTTGGCAGCGGTGGATATTAGCGGGCGTGAATATTTAGGCTATAGCCTTGATATGCCAACACAAAAAATAGGCAATTTTGATACAGAACTTGTAAAAGAATTTCTATGTGCATTTTCTCGCAATATTAAAGCGAGTATTCATGTGAGAAAACTTGCCGGAGAGAATTCCCACCACATTGCGGAGGGTGCATTTAAAGCACTTGCACGCGCATTGGCAAGCGCTGTTGCCATCAACAAAAACTACGAAGATGAAATACCATCTACAAAAGGTGTGCTGTAATTTTAGTGCGCTTTATAGGAATAACAGTGGCGTGAAAGGGAAAATAATTTGAAAAACATTGCTATAATAAAATATGATGTAGGTAACGTGTACAGCCTCACATCTTCGCTTAAGTTTTTGGGGTACAATGCAGTTTTAACAGATGACGAGAGCGAAATAATGAATGCAAGCCACATTTTTTTGCCTGGTGTTGGCGCTTTTGGCGATGCTATGGATAAATTAAATGAAAAAGGGCTTGTGGCAACGCTTAAAAAGGCAACCCAAAACAAAATAAAACTTATGGGCATTTGCCTTGGTATGCAGCTTTTGTTTGAAAGCAGCAGCGAATATGGGCACCACAAGGGTTTGGCTTTTTTAAAAGGTTATATTAGCGATATAAATTCAGATATGGCAAATTCCGGGTTTTCTCATAAAGTGCCGCATATGGGCTGGAACAATTTGCAAATTAAAAGCAGGGATAACGCCCTTGTTCATAGCTTTAATGAAAATGATAGCGTTTATTTTGTCCATTCATTCTATGCGAAAAATTGTGCACCGTCTTTGGTGGCATCTTGCGAATACGGCATTGAAATTCCGGCAATTGTGGCGAGTGAAAATGTTTTCGGTTGTCAATTTCACCCCGAAAAAAGTGGTAAAGTGGGGCTTGGAATTTTAAAGGCCTTTGTAGAGCTAAATTAAAGGCGCGCCAGAAGAAACGCAAGGAAATTAGAAAACAAGTTAGGTTTAGTGCAATATAGCAAACTTTTCCAATTGTCATTTCGACTGTAATGGAGAAATCCGAACTTTGTGCTTTGATAACGCAAATAAGTTACGAATTCCTTGACTACGCTCGGAATGACACATAATAATGTACTAAACCTATCCTTAAAAATTAAAAAAATTAATTATAGCACTTTCAATAAGGAGTAAAATATGTATATTTTCCCGGCAATAGATTTAAAAGATAAGAAAGTTGTGCGTTTAACGCACGGAAATTACAATAAAGTTGATGTTTATGACGATGATGCCGTTAAAATAGCTCTTGAATTTCAAAACCAAGGTGCTGAATATTTGCATGTGGTAGATTTGGACGGGGCAAAAGACGCAAAACTAATTAACTTTGAAATAGTTGAAAATATATGCAAAAGCACAAGTTTGTTTGTTGAAATAGGTGGCGGAATAAGAGATGAAAACAGCATTGAGAAATATTTGAATGTTGGTGTTCAGCGTGTTATTTTGGGAACAGCCGCATTAAAAAACAGGCAGTTTTTAAAAAGTGCTGTGCAAAAATATGGCGAAAAAATTGCTGTTGGAGTTGATGCAAAAAACGGCAAGGTGGCAACAGAGGGCTGGCTTGACGTTAGCGATGAAGACAGCGTGAACTTTTGCGAGCAGCTAAAAAACATCGGTGTTAAGAATATTATATACACAGATATTTCGAAAGACGGTGCAATGCAGGGAATAAATGACGAAATTTATAGAACTTTAAAGGGCATAGAAGGCTTAAATATAACAGCAAGCGGTGGTATTTCCACTTTAGACGACATTAAAACGCTTTGTGAAATAGGTGTGCACAGCGCAATTGTTGGCAAAGCAATATACATTGGTGCACTAAATTTAAAACAGGTTTTGCAATGTGCAAAAGGCATAGGTTAAGTGCGATATAGCAAACTTAACCATTTGTCATTTCTACCAAAGTGGAGAAATCCGCACTTAATGCTTTGAAAATGAACGGGGTTACGGATTCAACCGCTCGCTAAGTGCCGCCACTTGTGTGGAGGTTGCTCGCCGGCATTAGCACTGCGGTGCGCCACCGGCTACGCTCGGAATGACAAAAGCCGAGCGGCTACGCTCGGAATACATATACAAATTTACTTAACCTATAATTAAAAAACCGAAAGGCTGATAATATGATTGCAAAACGCATTATTCCCTGCCTTGATATAAGGGATGGAAAAGTGGTTAAAGGCGTTAATTTTAAAGGGGTGAAAGATGTTGACAGCCCTGTTGAGCTTGCAAAACGCTACAACGATGAAGGCGCAGACGAACTTGTTTTTTACGATATAACGGCAAGTTTTGAGGGCAGAGCACTTTTTACCGATGTTTTAAAGCAAATTGCGAGCGAAATATTTATTCCGCTTACGGTTGGCGGTGCAATTAACACAGTGCAAGATTTTGACAGAGTGTTAAAAGCCGGTGCCGATAAAGTTAGCGTGAATTCAGGCGCTATAAAAAATGCTAACTTAATAAGCGAAGCTGCAAAAAAATACGGCAATCAATGCGTTGTGCTTTCAATGGATGTTGCAAGGGTTGGCGGCAACTACCATGTTTTTGCAAAAGGCGGCAGGGAAGACGTTGAAATAGATGCATTAGAATGGGCAAAAAAGGGCGAAGCGCTGGGCGCAGGCGAAATTGTTTTGAACAGCATAGACACAGATGGAGTGAAAAATGGGTTCGACTTGCAAATGCTGGCCGATTTGGCAAATGCGGTTAAAATCCCCATAATTGCAAGCGGTGGCGCAGGCAAAAAGGAACATTTTAAGCAGTTGTTTGAAATTAGCGGTATAGACGCAGGGCTTGCGGCGAGCATTTTCCATTTTAAAGAGCTTGAAATATCCGATTTAAAGCAATATTTAGCGCAAAATGAAATTCCCGTAAGAATTATTTAACAGAGGTGTAAACATGAATATAAACGATTTGAAATTTGATGATAAAGGGCTTATCCCGGCAATTGTACAAGATTTTTACACAAAAGAAGTTTTAATGCTTGCATATATGAACAAAGAGAGTTTGCAGATAACTTTAGATGAAAAGAGCACTTGTTTTTACAGCAGAAGCAGAAAAGAATTGTGGAGAAAAGGAAAAACAAGCGGTAATGTTCAGCACATAACAGCTATTTATGCAGATTGCGATAAAGATTCGCTTTTAATTAAGGTTGTTAAAGACGGCCCTGCGTGCCACACAGGCAAAGAGAGCTGTTTTTTTGAGAATTTTTACAACGATGAAAATTACCAACAGTTCTCGCTAAACACACTATATGAACTGCTTAAACAAAGAGATAAAGAGCGCCCAAGCGGCAGTTATACAAGCTATTTGTTTGAAAAAGGAAAAGAGAAAATCTTGAAAAAAGTGGGCGAAGAATGCACAGAGGTTGTAATTGCCGCCATGAAAGACGATAGAAAAGAAACTGTGTTTGAAATATCGGACATATGCTACCATGTGCTTGTTTTGATGGTTTCCATGGGTATAACTATGGAAGAATTGAAAGAGGAAATGGCAAAAAGGCATGTGGTGGATAACAAGGTTAAACAGGAGACAATGCAATGAGCACTGCAGGGAAAAACACTTTTATAAAAAGCGGAATGCATAATCATTGTACGATGTGCGATGGCAAAAACACCATGCTTGAAATGGCAAAAGCTGCTTATGAAAAGGGTTTTACCGATTTTGGTTTTTCAAGCCACGCTTTAACACCCTATTCAGATATAAACGGCATAACTAACGATAGTTTTCACTTGTATAAAAGCGAGTTTGAAAAAGTAAAAGCCATGTTTGAGGGGAAAATTCGCCTTTATTTGGGTATAGAGCAAGATTATTACTCGCAGATTGATTATAGGCACGAGCTAAATTACACAATAGGTGCTGTGCATGAAATTTACGGTGAGGAGCGCGGCAAAGCATACTGGGTAGACGGTGATAAGCAAATTTTTAAAAATTGCATTGATGAAGTTTTTAAAGGCGATGCTATGAAACTAATTGAGCGCTATTATGAGATGATTGCCGAAAACACGCTGAAATTCAAACCGGATATAATAGCGCACTTTGATTTAGTTAGCAAAAATAATGCAAGCGGTGAATTTTTTGACAAAGACAGCGAGCAATATAAAAAACTTGCGCTTAATGCACTTGGCGAATGCATGAATACAGATGCGGTTTTTGAAATAAATACGGGTAATGTTTTCAGAAAATATGCCAAAACGCCATACCCCGATGAATTTATTTTAAAAGAACTTTGCAAAAAAAATGCGCGCATAACCGTTTCGGCAGATGCCCATGAAACAAGTGTAATTGATTTTTATTTTGAAAAATCGGTTGACTTGCTTAAGAATATAGGTTTTAATTATATTTATATTTATTTTGATGGTAATTTTGAAAAGAAAATGATATAATAAAAAAAAATGTATCGGAGATAATTATGAATAATATTTGGCATAACATAAGCCCTTCAAGAATAAACCCCGATGATTTTGTTGCGGTAATTGAAATTGAAAAAGGCAGCAAAAAAAAATACGAATTAGACAAGGAAACAGGGCATTTAATACTTGATAGAATTTTGCACACATCCACGCACTATCCTGCAAATTACGGCTTAATACCACGCACTTATGCCGAGGATAAAGACCCTTTGGACGTTTTGGTTTTATGCAGTGAAAACATCGGCTCAATGAGCCTTGTGCGCTGTTTTCCCATTGGCGTTATAAAAATGAGAGACCAAGGCGCACTGGACGAAAAAATTATAGCAATACCTTTTGAGGACCCGGCATATAACCAATATAAAGATATAGACGATTTGCCCGACCATGTTTTTAACGAAATGATGCACTTTTTTACAGTGTATAAAGCCTTAGAGGGCAAGCAAACAGTGGTGGATGATATCAAGGGTTCAGAGGATGCAAGGGTAATTATTCAAAAATGTTTGGATTTTTATATTGATGAGTTTTGTAAATAATTAAAAGTTTTTAATGATTGCTTTAATTAAAAAGTAATAATTGTTTTGTGAAACAAAAAACCGTGGTTGGCAAAAAATGCATTTTTTGAGCATCGTTTGATTTTTAGTAGCAAAACAGATGAATTAGCGAGATAATTTTCGCTGATAATATTAAATGCGGCGTGCCGTTACAGAATGGAGATTTTTATGAAAAATAACGCGTTTGGCATTGTGGGTTTTATAGTTAGCGTTGCGGCAATATGCATTGCGGCAACAGGTTTGGTTTTTAGCATTATAGGCTGTGTTTATTCAAAAAATGCGTTTTACCGCAGGTGATAAATTCACATTATGCGTGCACTTGTGCTATGCTTTGAACACGGTAAAGGGGTAAACATCACCTCAATACATTTTAAACGGAGATTTAGATGAAACAATATATCGAAGCCGGTGAATGTGTTAAAATCCATGGAATTCACGGGGAAATTAAGCTGTATTCATGGTGCGACAGCGCAGATTTTATTAAAAAGCTTCCTCGCCTTTTTTTCTTAGATATGCCGGAAAAGGAATACAAAATTTTATCGGTTAAATTATTAAAAAACATGTGTGTTTTAAAGTTAAATGGTATAAATACAACACAAGATGCACACGCTTTTGTTGGCAAAACAGCGTATTTTTCAAGGGACGATGTAAAACTTCCAAAAGGTAGGTTTTTTGCAACAGACATAATAGGCTTTGATGTGCAAAATGAAAAAACAGACGAAATTTATGGTGAAATTACGGATATAACCAATAGGGCGGGCACGGATATATATGAAATAAAGAACAAAAACGGCGAAGTTTTTTTGTTTCCGGCAGTTAAGGAGTTTTTAAAGAAAATTGATATGGAAAATAAACTTGTTTTAATTAGCCCTATAAAAGGTATGTTTGAAGATGAGTGATAAACCTGAAATAAGAATTGATATAGCAACACTTTTTCCAAATGTGTGCCAGGCTTATGTCAATGAAAGTATTATTGGGCGCGCACAAAAAAACGGGCACATTAAAATAAACGCTCATCAAATAAGAGATTATACAAAGAACAAGCAAAAGCAAGTGGACGACTACCCATACGGCGGAGGGCACGGCATGATAATGCAAGCACAGCCTATTTACGATTGCTGTATGGACATTATAAGCCAAGTTGAAAAAGAGGGCTTGCCAAAGCCGCACATTGTTTTTATGACTGCAGCGGGTGAAAAACTCACGCAAAATAAGTGCAAAGAGCTTTCGCGAAAAAAGAGCCTATTGCTTGTTTGCGGCCACTATGAGGGCATTGATGAAAGGGTTATTGAAGAGCTTGCAGACGAGGAAATCTCGATAGGCGATTTTGTTTTAACGGGCGGAGAACTTGCGGCATTAGTTGTGGCAGATAGCGTTTGTAGATTGTGCGATGGGGTTTTAAAAAGCGCACAGGGCTTTGAAAACGAAAGCCATTACGATGTTTTGCTTGAGCACCCACAATACACAAGGCCGGAAATTTGGAAAAATAAGAGCGTGCCGGAGGTGCTTTTGTCCGGCCATCATGCAAATATAGAAAAGCACAGACATGAACAAATGTTAGAACGCACAAAAAAAAGGCGCCCGGATTTGTATATTAAATATAAAAATAAGCAAAAATAAATTAATATAAAGAAAATTGGTTTTTTTTGCAATTCAAAACAGCATTTCTTTTTGGTTATTTTTCACAATAATGTTGAAAAAATTTGGGCATTGATATGATTAACAACAAAAATTAATACAATTTAAGAAATGTGTTGACCATAAGATATGTTTTGGTATAATATATTAGTATAAAGATTATTATGATGGACTTTTAAAATTAGTTAAAGTTTTATACTTTGTTATTTGCGAAGTGCGAAGAATTAATAATATCTTATCTATTTGAATTATTAAAGCATTAAGTAATATGTTTAGGAGCGTATAATTATGTTTGTAAAAGAAGTATCGGTAGAAAATCAGGTGGGCTTGCACGCACGTCCCGCAACATTTTTTATTCAAAAGGCAAATGAATTTAAATCTTCAATTTGGGTTGAAAAAGAAGAGCGCCGTGTTAATGCAAAAAGCTTGCTCGGTGTGCTTTCACTTGGAATAGTTGGCGGCACAACAATTCGCATCATTGCAGATGGCTCCGACGAGCAAGCTGCTGTTGAAGGCTTAATTAAGCTTGTGAATTCCGGTTTTAGCGAATAATGTTGCTTAGGTTTATTGGCGCTGCCTTCTCGGTAGCGCCTTTTGTGTTATAATAAGTTTTTATTGCGAGGGTTTATGACAAAGCAAGAATTATACAAAAAAGCAAAAATGCTGCCGCTGTTGCCCGGCGTTTACATTATAAAAAGCAAAAACGGTGAGATAATTTATATTGGCAAAGCAAAAAAACTGCGAATTAGAGTTTCGCAGTATTTTAAAGATGGAGTGTTGCACGATACAAAAACTACGCGTATGGTTAACACCGCGCACTCGTTTGATGTTATAGTTACACAAAGCGAATTTGAGGCTTTGGTGCTTGAATGTAGCCAAATTAAACAACATAAACCAAAGTTTAATATTCTGTTAAAAGACGATAAAGGCTATTCCTATATTAAAATATCAAATGAGCAATACCCCAAAATTAGCGCATGTTTTGCAAGTGAGCTTGATAAAACATCGGTTTTTATAGGGCCGTATATGTCGAGCTTTGCTGTGAATGAACTTGTGCAAACAGCAAATGATGTTTTTAAATTGCCACGCTGCAACAGGAAATTTCCGCAAGATTTTGGCAAAGGCCGCCCGTGTTTAAATGCATATATAGGCAAATGCATGGCTTTGTGCACAGGAAAAATTAGCAAAAGCACCTATGCGGAAATTGTGCAGTCTGCAGAAAAAATGATTAGGCGTGGGCAGAGCGAAATATTAAAGCAACTTGAAGAAAAAATGATGATTGCAGCAGATAAAACAGATTTTGAACGCGCGGCACTTATAAGAGATCAAATAAAAGCTATTGAAAAGCTAACTGCCGGGCAAAAAATAATAAGAAGCGAGATAAAAGAGCAGGATATTTTGGCCTTTGCAGGCAGTGCAAATGCCACTTGCGCCGCAATTTTGCGTTTTAGGCAAGGCCGCCTTGCAGATAAAAAGGAGATTTTGTTTTACGACTCTCAAGATATAGATAAGCTGAGGGAAGAATTTTTACCGCAATATTATTTGAGCGAAAATGAGGACATACCGAAAAGCATTGTCGTTGACGCCTTGCCGCCTGATGTTCAAGATTTAGAGAAATATTTTTCAAATACAAAAGGTGCAAATGTTAAAATTATTTGCCCAAAAAGAGGCGAAGTTTTACAATTGGTTGAAATGGCAAAAACAAACGCTCTTGAACGCCTTGCAAGAGAGAGCGGAAGGTTTGCAAACGAGCAAAAAGTGCTTGATGAAACCGCACATTTGATGGGGCTTTCAAGCGTGCCCACAATAATTGAAAGTTATGATATTTCAGGCTGGGGCGATGCAAGCAGTGTTGCAGGAATGGTGGTTTTTAACGACGGTAAACCGTATAAAAATGGTTATAGGCGTTTTAAAATAAGGCAGGTTCAAGGCACAGATGATTATAAATCTATGCAGGAAACTTTGCAAAGGCGTGTTGAAGAATATAGTAAAGAGGGCGCGAGCGGGCAGTTTGCAATAAAGCCGAATTTAATTTTGCTTGATGGTGGTAAAGGGCAAGTGAGCGCTGTGAAAAAAGTGCTTAAAGGCACAGCATTTGAAGATGTGCCACTTTTTGGTATGATAAAAGACGATAAACACAGAACAAGAGGTTTAATAACGGCAAACGGAGATGAAATTGTGCTTTCAATGCATAAAAGCGTTTTTGCGTTTATCACTAAAATTCAAGACGAAACCCACAGGTTTGCAAATGATTACAGAAAGAGGTTGCAAAAAGGCAAAACATATTCGTCGTCATTGCAAAAAATAAGCGGTGTGGGGCCGGCGGCAGTAAAGGCGCTTATGGCGCATTTTAAAACAATAAATGCCATCAAAAATGCAAGCGAGCAGGAATTGTTATTGGCAAAAGGTGTAAATAAAACTGTTGCCAAAGCCGTTTTTTTGCATTATAACAACAGCAATAATTTTTAACATTAAAATTTATTGCACTTGCCAATTTGGCATTCAAATAATATAATAGTTTTAGGAGATAAATAATGCGAGTTATTGCGGGTGAAAAACGCGGAACAAAGCTGAAAACTTTAGATGGTAGCGACATAACACGCCCAACTATAGAGCGTGTTAAAGAGGGTGTTTTCAGCTCTATTCACTTTTTTGTTGAGGGATCTTATGTGCTTGATTTGTTTGCAGGAAGCGGGCAAATGGGGATAGAAGCGCTTTCAAGGGGTGCAAACCACTGTGTTTTTGTGGATGAGGACAAAAACGCAATTGAAATAATTAAAGCGAATTTAAATGCGGCAAAATTAACAGATAATGCCACAGTCATTCACACAGATGCGAATAATTTCATAATGCGCTCGCAGCAAAAATTTAATTTGGTTTTTTTAGACCCTCCATATAATAAAAACATAATTGAAAATATATTGCCTGATATGCAAAATGTTTTGTGCGATGATGCAATTGTTATTGCAGAAACAGAACTAAAGGCAAAATTGCCTCAAAATATTGGTGAATTAGAGTTGAAAAAGCAATATAGGTATTCAACGGTGCGTATATCAAAATATGTGGTTGCAGGGCGTTGACAAATTTTTTTGAATACTGTTAGAACGCAATATCTATTAAAATATAATTTGTTTTAAGATTGGAGCATATAGTGAAAAGAATTGCAATTTGCCCGGGCAGTTACGACCCTGTTACAAACGGACATATTAATATAATTGAGAGAACCGCACTGCTGTTTGACGAAGTTATAGTGCTTGTTTTGGTAAACCCTAATAAACAGCCTATGTTCACACCGAGTGAAAGGGTGGATTTTCTTAAAAGAGCCACAAAAAACCTTAAAAATGTTAAAATAGATTTGCATGAAGGTTTACTTGCACAATATGCAAAAAACATAGGCGCGTGCACACTTATTAAAGGGCTTAGGGCTGTAACAGATTTTGAGTTTGAATTTCAACAAGCGCTTACAAACAAAAAATTAAACCCAAATTTAGAAACCATGTTTATGATAACAGATACAAATTTTATGTATTTATCTTCAAGTATTTTAAAACAGGTTGGCCTTTTTGGCGGAGATGTTAAAGAATTTGTGCCGCCGGAAATTTACGATGATGTGCTTTTGCGTATAACAAAAAAATAATGTGGAGGTTGCTATGAGAATTGACAATTTGATTGATGAAATGGAAGAAGTTGTTGAAATATCGTCCGGTGTTCCGTTTATGGGCGGAAGGAAAATGGTAGATACAGATAAACTTCGTGATTTAATTGAAAATATGCGTGATAATATACCGCGCGAAATTGTTGAAGCAAAAATTATTTTGCATGACAGAAAACAAATAATTGCAAATGCAAATAAAGAGGCGGTTGCAATTTTGCGAAAAGCCGAAGAGCAGGCGAGAAAACTTGTTGATAAAGAAGAAATTGTTATAAAAGCACGAGCACAAGCTGAAAATATTGAACGCACACAAGCTAAGGCGGCAAAAAACATACATGATAAAATGATGCTGTATTGTGATAATATGCTTAAAGAAACAGAAGCTTTAATGGATAAAAATGTGAATGAGATTAATGTTTTGAGAAACTCTTTAAATATTAAATTGAACAAATAAATTTTGCTTGAATTAAGTGTTAAAATATAGCATGCCTCAGTGAATTTTTTTGTTTAAAAGCACTTAAATAGGTATAGTTTTTGCAATTGATGTGCCGCTTTAAAACACTTGGCCTTGACAATCTTCTCTAATTAGTATATAATATCATTAAGAATATATTACTATTATTCAATTGAAAGGAAAGCATAATGGAAAAGCGCAACACAATGCAAAAAAAATTAATTTTGGACGCTGTGTTTCATTTGAAAAACCATCCAACAGCAGATGATGTTTATCAGTTTATTTTAAGTGCACACCCTAATATTAGTAAGGCGACAGTATATAGAAATTTGGCAGGCCTTGCAAAAGATAATCAAATTCGCCATATTCAAGTGTTCGACGGTGCGGATAGGTTTGATTATAATTATGAAAAGCCGCACAACCACATTATGTGCACGCATTGCGGTGCTTTTTGTGATGCCCCGGCATTAAATACGAATGAAATTGACGAATTTGTGGCGCAAAACACAAATTATAAAAATGTTAGGCATGAAATAATTTTAACAGGTGTATGCCCGGTATGTTTAAATAGTGCATAGAATATTGTTTTAATTACTCCTAAAAAATGAAAACAGTCGTAAAACCGCTTATATACACTGCAATGTGCATTGTCAAGCGGTTTTTTTGCGTTTTAATGTTTGCCTTAATTGTTAAATAGCAATTAGAAGCGCTTTCTTTGGCAAATTTATATTATATGTTTTTTAAAATTATTCACAATATAAAAAGCATTACGCTCTAAAGGCTATGCTAAGTTATTAAAAAATTTATAAATTCAATAAATAATAAAATTTGCACTTTATATAGTTTTAATTACATGTTATAATAAAAATATGGAAAAATATAAGTTTTAAAATCAAAGGAGCACATATATGAGTAATTTTAGCATAACGCTTGAAAAACTTACTAAGCAGATGCCGTTTGAAATTGTACATAAACCTTGCGAATTGAGTGAAGTGAAAATTCGCACAGCAGATTTAAACAGGCCCGGCTTGCTTTTGGCAGGGTATGACCAATTTTTTGATAACACACGTTTGCAAATTTTAGGCAACACCGAAATGGGTTTTTTACAAACACTCAGCGAAGAAAAACGAAAGAAAAACTTGGAAAAGTTGATAACATTAAAGCCACCGGCAATAATTATTACAAGGCAATTGCCAATAGACGATGAAATGTTAGGCCATGCAAAAGAGCACGAAGTTTCCATTTTGCGCACCTCTGAAAATACATCGGTTGTTATGAGCAATATAATTTCCTATTTAAGCGTGGAATTAGCACAGCGCATAACAAGGCATGGTGTTTTAGTTGAAATTTATGGTGAGGGCATATTGATAACAGGCGACAGTGGCGTTGGAAAAAGCGAAACGGCAGTGGAACTTGTTAAGCGTGGGCATCGCCTAATTGCCGACGATGCCGTTGAATTGCGCAGGGTTTCAAACAGAACTATTGTAGGCAGTGCACCTGAAAATATACGCCATTTTATCGAGCTTAGAGGCGTTGGCATAATCAATGTTGCAAGGGTTTTCGGCAGCGGTGCCGTTAAAGTTAGTGAGAAAATAGACTTGATTGTTCATTTAGAGCCATGGGATAAAACAAAAAATTATAATAGAACAGGCCTTGAAAATGATAAAACCGAAATGTTAGGAATAGATATAACAAGCACTGTTATTCCCGTTATGCCCGGAAGAAATTTAGCGGTAATTTTAGAGGCGGCGGCAATAAATAACCGCCAAAAGAAAATGGGCTACAATGCAGCAAAAGAACTTATGGAAAAATTAGGATATGCCTACGACGAATAATAAGGGAGATGAAACGCATTAATTTCGTAGCAGATTTACACACGCACACAAATGTGAGTGACCATGCATTTAATGATATAACGCAGATGATTAAAAAAGCAAAAGGAATTGGGCTTTTTGCGTTGGCAATAACAAACCATGCGCCGCTAATTTGTGATGGCGCCCATATGTGGCACTTTTTTAACTTAACAAAACTTGATGATAAATTAGATGATTTATTTGTTTTAAAAGGCATTGAAATGAATGTTGCAGATGAAAACGGCACTATGGATTTTCCCAATTCTGAGTTTGAGAGGCTTTCGTTTGATTGGGTTATAGCATCAATTCACACCGACGTTATTAAAAAAAGTTTAAATGTTAAGCAAGCAACACAATTGTGGCTAAATATTGCAAATAACCCTCATGTTGATATGATAGGACACTCTGAAATAAAGGCGTATAAGTACGACTATGATTTGGTGACAAAGGAATTTGCAAAAACAAATAAAGTGGTTGAGCTTAATGCTAATTCTGTAATTGTTAGGCCGGGAAACGAACAAAATTTATATGAATTGACAAAAGCGTGCTTGAAAAACAATACAAAAATTGCGGTGAATACAGACGCACATTCAATTTATGCAATGGGCAATTACTCAAATATTCCGAATTTGTTAAAAGAATTAAATTTTCCAAAAGAGTTAATTGTAAATTCAAGTGTTGAAAATTTAGTTAACGAGCTAAGTATACGTAATAAAAAAATTGCAAAAGCGATGCAAAAAGAAATTAATTTTTGATACTTTTTGTTTAGGGAGGCATTTATGGGGGCACTTTTAGCACTTGAGAAAGAGATTGATAAATGCAAAATTGAATATAAAACAAATGAAAATTTATGCAAATATACATCGTTTAATATAGGCGGAGCCGCAAAAATTTTTGCAGTACCTAAAAACGAGGGTGAGCTTATAAAACTAATTGAGATGTGCAAAAAAAACGATGTTAAATATTATGTTTTGGGTAAAGGCTCGAATATATTGTTTGCCGATGAAGGTTTTGACGGTGTTATTATTAAAATAGGTGATGCTTTTTCACAAATTACCATTGAAAACAACGAAATAATCGCACATGCGGGTGCATCGCTTAGCGAGCTTAGCAAATTTGCGCAAAATAATGGCTTAACGGGGCTGGAATTTGCCTATGGTATCCCCGGGAATGTAGGTGGTGCAATTTATATGAATGCAGGTGCTTACGGTGGTGAAATAAAAGATGTTGTATGCAGTGTTAGTTTTATAGACGAGAATTTGAACGTTAGAACGCTAAGCAAAGAAAAGCTGAATTTTGGGTACAGAACAAGTGACTTTGAAAAAAATAATTATTGCATTTTAAAAGCGAAATTTTGCCTTGAAAAGGGTAATAAAAAAGAAATAAGTGATAAAATGCAAAATTTTATGAGCGCAAGAATTGAAAAGCAACCGCTGAATATGCCCAGCGCAGGCAGTGCGTTTAAACGCCCAAAGGGCGCTTTTGCCGGTGCATTAATAGAGCAGTGTGGGTTAAAGGGCTATAAAGTGGGTGGTGCCGCAATAAGCGAAAAACACTGCGGTTTTATTGTTAATTTAGGCAATGCAACGTGCAGCGATGTTTTAAACTTGGCAGATGAAGTTAGCAAAATTGTTTTAGAAAAAACAGGGTACACACTTGAAAAAGAAATAAGAGTTGTGAAATGAAATATATAGGGTTTATTACAAAATATAAGCTTAACCACTTGTCATTTCGACCAAAGTGGAGAAATCCGCACTTTGTGCCTTAAAAACTCAAAAGGATACGGATTCCTCGGCTACGCTCGGAATGACAAATGTACTTGTTCAAAACTTATGCATAAATAAACAAAAGGAATGGTAATAGATGAATTTGCTGATAGTAACAGGGTTGTCCGGTGCGGGGAAATCGGTTGCGGTTAATGCGCTTGAGGATATAGGCTTTTTTTGCATTGACAATATACCCTCGAATTTGCTTGCTAAATTGATGGATTTTTCAGAGCAGAGTGAAAACCCTCTTGAAAAATTGGCGATAGTTTTAGACGTTAGAGGTGCAAGAAAAAAACAGGATATAACAACCACGCTTTTGCAGTTGAAAGAAAAAAACATCAATTATAAAATTTTGTTTTTAGATGCACAAAATCATGTTCTTGAGCGCAGATATAAAGAAACGAGAAGGCGCCACCCTATCAGCATATCATCAGATGTATCAACAGAAAAAGCGCTTGTTGAAGAACGTGAAATTTTAAGCCCTCTTATACAAGAGTGCGATTTTAAAATAGATACATCGCTTTTGTCTACAATGCAGCTGAAAGATAGAGTAACTTCGCTTTTTGTAAAATCTACCAGTGAAAATATGGTGCTGAATTTTATATCGTTCGGCTTTAAATACGGCCAGCCAAAAGAGGCTGATATTGTTTTTGATGTGCGTTGTTTGCCAAACCCTTTTTATGTGCAAGAGTTAAAAAATAAAACAGGTGTTGACGAAGAAGTTGCAAATTATGTTATGAGCTTTGAAGAAGCAAGGGGCCTTTTAAATTGCATGGAGAATTTGCTTGAATATTCATTGCCCCTTTATGTTAAAGAAGGCAAAAGCCAGTTGGTTATTGCCATAGGTTGCACGGGTGGCAAGCATCGCTCTGTAACATTTGCAATAAAACTTGCAGAGTTTGCAAAAAGCCTAAGCTATTTGCCTCAAATAGAGCACAGAGATTTTCAAAGGCATTGAGGTTAGCGTGAATAAATTAATCTAAATATTTATATAAAAGTGTGCCGTCACAGACGGCACATGCCCATTACACCCATTTTTATCGGAGATTTTCAAATCTATTTGTGCTGTGCACAAAGTGGAGATTAGTATGAGTTTTGCAACAGATGTAAAAAGCGAAATTATAGCAAAAGATGCACAGCAAAACAGCTGCTGTAAAATTGCAGCGGCTTATGCAGGTGCTTGTTTTGGTAAACATTTTGATAAAAAAGGCGTTATAATTCACACAGAAAATGAATACATTGCCGCCTTTGCAAAGAAATTGTTCACTAAAATTGGGGTTAAGGGAGATTATTATTTAAAAGGAAAACAAAATTTTGGCTTATATGAATTTGCCGTGAAAAATGAACATGATGTAAAGAAAATGCTTAAAATTTTCGGGCACAGTGGCGAAGAGACATCTATTCGCATAAACGGCGACATTTTTTTGTGCAAAAACTGCGTTAACACATTTATTTCAGCGGCCTTTGTTTTTTGTGGCATAATTACAAACCCCGAAAAAGAATACAACTTAGAGTTTTTATCTAATAAATATTTGCTTATGAATGATTTATCGGCATTGCTTTTCGCACAAGAATTTACGCCCAAACTAACAACGCGCAAAGGCTTAAATGTGTTGTATATAAAAAAAAGCGAACAAATTGAAGATTTGCTCACTTATATGGGTGCGGGCTTTAGTTCGCTTACTGTTATGAACACAAAAGTTTATAAGGATATAAGAAACAAGGCAAACAGAATAACAAATTGTGAAACAGCGAATATAGATAAAACGGTGAGGGCAAACCAAAACAGCATTAAAGCAATAGAATATTTGCAAAAAAATAATGCGTTTAACACATTGCCTAAGCCTTTGGTGCAAGCGGCACTTTTAAGGCAAAAAATGCCCGAAGCACCCCTTAAAGATTTAGCACAAATGTGTGAGCCGGAAATTAGCAAAAGCGGGCTTGCGCATAGGTTTAAGAAAATTGAAACAATAGCAAAACAATTGCAAGAGCTTAACGATAGGGCATTATAAGAACCGATAACGCCCATAGGATAATAATGAAGAGGTTTAAGTGGATGGAAAATGCAAAGCAGTTTACGCATCTACATGTTCACACGGAATACAGTTTGCTTGATGGTGCATGTAGAACAGACAGAATGATGAAGCACCTTAAAGAAATGGGGCAAACAGCTGTGGCAATAACAGACCACGGCAGTATGTTTGGTGTGGTAGATTTTTTTAAGGCGGCAAAAAAAGAGGGCATAAAGCCCATTATAGGCTGTGAAGTTTATGTTGCCACTCGCACAAGGTTCGATAAAGTTAATAAAATAGACGGCAATTACCATTTGGTGCTTTTGTGTAAAAATGAAATTGGCTATAAGAATTTGATAAAAATTGTTTCAAAAGGCTATACAGAGGGCTTTTACAACAAACCCCGTGTGGATTATGATTTGCTCAAAATACACAGCGAGGGCTTAATATGCCTCTCTGCTTGCCTTGCAGGTGAAATTCCAAGAAAATTGCTTGCGGGCGATTACAATGGCGCAAAAGAATGTGCGATGAATTTTTTAAGCATCTACGGTGATGATAATTTTTATATAGAAGTGCAAGACCACGGCCTTGAGGAACAGCGCTTAATTATGCCAAGCCTTATAAAATTGGCAAAGGAAACAAATATTCCACTTGTGGCAACAAATGATGCACACTATATAACGAAACAAGATAGCAGAATGCACAGCGTATTGGTGTGCATACAAACAAATAAAAGCATTTATGATGAGGACAAGCTTGAATTTGGCACAGATGAATTTTATTTAAAAAGCACACAGGAGATGTATAATCTGTTTTCGCTGATCCCCGAGGCGTGTGAAAACACTAATGTAATTGCGCAAAAATGCAATTTTGAATTTGAATTCGGTGTTACGAAATTGCCGTATTTTGAAGCGCCAAATTCACTTACAAATAAAGAATTTATGAAAAAATTATGCTTTGAGGGGCTTAGAAAACACTACGGAGAAAACCCTGAGGAACATATAATAAAGCGCTTAGAATTTGAAATTGATGTTATTGAGAAAATGGGCTATATAAATTATTTTCTCATAGTGTACGATTTTATTAATTTTGCAAGATTAAATAATATTCCCGTGGGGCCGGGCAGGGGTAGTGGCGCAGGCAGTATATGCGCTTATTGTATGGGAATAACAGATATAGACCCCGTTAAATACCAATTGCTTTTCGAACGTTTTTTAAACCCGGAACGTGTATCCATGCCCGATTTTGATATAGATTTTTGCTACGAGCGCCGCCAAGAAGTTATAGATTATGTAATAAAAAAATATGGTGAAGACCATGTTGCACAAATTATAACTTTTGGAACAATGGCGGCACGCCTATCTATAAGAGATGTGGGAAGAGTGCTTGAAATTCCGTATCAAAATGTAGACGTTATTGCAAAGCTTGTGCCGGCGGAACTGAAAATGACGCTGAGTAAAGCACTTGATGTATCCAAAGAGCTTAAAGCGAGATATGACGGTGATGAACAAATTAAAGAGCTTTTGGATTTGGCAAGCAAAATTGAGGGTATGCCGCGCCACGCTTCAACCCATGCCGCAGGTGTTGTTATCACGCCAAACCAAGTGGACGACTATGTGCCCCTTAGCAGTAACGACGGCAACACCGTAACCCAGTTCACAATGACAACAATTGAAGAATTGGGCCTTTTGAAAATGGACTTCTTAGGCCTTCGCACTTTAACGGTTTTACACAATGCTGAAAAAAGCATAAAAGAAAACAACCCTGATTTTTCGCTTGAAAACATATCTTATGAAGATGAAAAGGTGTTTGAATATATTTCAAGCGGTGCAACATCGGGTGTGTTTCAGCTTGAATCCAGCGGAATGACACAAGTTATAACATCGCTTAAACCAAAGAGTGTAGAGGATATTATAGCTGTTATTTCGCTCTACCGCCCGGGTCCTATGGACAGTATTCCCAAGTACATAAAAAACAGCAAAAATGAGAGCGGAATAAAATATAAAACAAAACAGCTTGAAAGTATTTTATCCGTAACTTATGGGTGTATAGTTTACCAAGAACAAGTAATGCAAATTTGCCGAGAACTTGCAGGGTTTTCCTACGGACAAGCCGATATTGTGCGCCGTGCGATGAGCAAGAAAAAACATGACGTGATGGAAAAAGCGAGAAAAGATTTTGTGCACGGCAGCACCGAAGAGGGAAATGAATGTAAGGGCTGTGTTGCAAACGGAATAAGCGAGCAAATTGCAAACGAGATTTTCGATGAGATGTCCGGCTTTGCCTCTTACGCTTTTGCTAAATCTCATGCGGCGGCATATGCGGTTATTGCTTATCAAACCGCTTTTATGAAATATTATTACACGTGCGAATTTATGGCGGCAACGCTAACAAGTTTTTTAGATAGCACAGATAAAATTATTGAGTACACGGCTGAATGTAGGCAATTGGGTATTAAAGTTTTGCCACCGGATATCAACATGAGCGATGTGGGCTTTACAAGTGCAAACAATACTATTCGCTTTGGGCTTTTAGCGCTGAAAAATGTTGGCAGAAACCTTATAACAACAGTTGTTAAAGAGCGCAAAAAAAGTAATTTTAAAAGCCTTTACGATTTTTGCAAAAGGTTATACGGCACCGAAATTAACAGGCGTGCTGTTGAGAGCATTATAAAAGCAGGCGCATTTGATGAGATTTCGAAAAACAGAAGAACTTTGACAGAAAATTTAGAAAATATATTAAAAAGCGTTGAAAATGAGAGCCGCAAGAATTTATCCGGGCAATTAGATTTGTTTTCCGCTTTTGGAGAAGAGGCGAGCAGTGATTATAAAATGCGTGAATATGAAGAATTTGCGCACGATATAAAATTGCAGATGGAAAAAGAAGTGAGCGGGCTGTATCTATCGGGGCACCCACTTGAAAAATACAGCGATATTATAAGCAGGCTTAACGCAAGCAATATAAGCAGTTTTTTAAACGACGATGCCATTGAGTTTGACAATAAAGAAGTGTGCCTTATTTGCACCGTTGTTAAATTGAAAACATTAACAACAAAATCCGGCGGGCTTATGGCTTTTGTTACAATAGAAGATTTAACAGGCGTTATGGAGATGATTGTTTTCCCGAAAATACTTGAGAAATGCTCGACACTTATAAGAGAAAATGCCGTTATAATTGTAAGGGGCAACATTAGCGCAAAAGAGGAAGAAAATGCAAAAATACTTGCAAAGAACATAACGGATATAAACGAGGATGAAAAGGAAAAATTATCACAAGATACAAATTCCAATAATGGGTTATGGCTACGCCTTAAATCTCGAGGCGGTAAAGAATATGAAGATGTTTTGGAATTGCTTAGCATTTTCAGTGGAACAACACCGGTTTATTTTTATATTGAAGACGAAAAATTGCGAATAAAGGCACCCAGAAAAATGTATTGTGTTTGCACCCAGCAATTATTGAGCGAGCTGAAAAAAACAATTGGCGATGAAAATGTTGCTGTTAAAAATTGATTATTGTGCTATTTTTATGTAATAATATTGCAAAATTGTTAATTCAAAGTTAAGTTGTTGAATTTTGCTTTTTTTGATAGTATAATAATTACGAAATTCAATTTAATTGAAAGGACAATTATAATGAGTAAAGAAATTAAAACAATAGGAGTGCTTACAAGTGGTGGAGATGCACCCGGTATGAATGCCGCTATCAGGGCAACCGTGCGTGCAGCAATTTCAAAAGGGTTTAAGGTGAAAGGTGTGCGCCGTGGGTATAACGGGCTTTTAACAAACGAGATAATAGATATGAATTTGCGCAGTGTTTCAGAAATAATTCACAGGGGCGGAACAATTTTATACACAGCAAGGTGCCTTGAATTTATGGAACTTGAGGGCCAAGAAAAAGCGGCGCAAACATGCCGTGAAGAGGGCATTGACGCAATGGTGGTTATAGGCGGTGACGGTTCTTTTCGCGGTGCGAAAGACCTTGCGGCGCAAGGCATACCCTGCATAGGCATCCCGGGCACTATTGATAACGATATAGCCTGCAGTGACTACACTATCGGCTATGATTCCGCAATGAACACAGCCGTTGAAATGATAGATAAACTGCGTGATACAACACAAAGCCACGACAGATGCAGTATTGTGGAAGTTATGGGGCGCAAAGCAGGATATATAGCATTAAACACAGGCATTGCCTGCGGTGCGCTTGTTACACTAATACCTGAAGTGCCCTATGATATAGATAGAGATATAGTTAACAAAATGAGAAGAACGCAAAAAACAGGCAAACAACATTTTATTGTTATAATAGCTGAGGGTGTAGGGCGTGCTTCCGATTTGGCAGACGATATTCAAGAGCGCACCGGTATTGATTCACGTGCAACTGTGCTTGGGCATGTTCAACGTGGCGGCGCACCAACATTGCGCGATAGAGTTACGGCGAGCCGCATGGGCTACCACGCTGTAGATTTAATTAACAGGGGTATTTTTAACAGAGTTGTAGCAACTAAATCAGAATCTGTGGTTGATTATGATATAGATGTTGCACTGGCAATGCATAAAACAATAGAAACAAATATGCTTGATATTGCAAGCGCAATTTCAATTTAATTTAAAAAATAATAAAAACACGGCTTGTTTTGCCGTGTTTTTATTATTTTAACATTGTTTTGCACATTTGCCGCATTTTGCGAATATGATTATTTAAGAGGCTTAAATAAAAATTTGCAAAAGGGGTAAATTATGCGTAGATGGAAAAAGAGAATTTACCGTGCTAAAAAAAGAGAAAAAAACCAATTTGTTGCGAAAAAATCAACAAAGCGATTAATAAGAGCTATGTGCATAATATCAATTATCGTGTTTGCGTTTATACTTATAGATTTGCAGATAAGTGGTATTGTAAAAACAATGGCGGAATATCAATGCAGAACAATTTCTATGATTGCAATGAACGAAGCAGTTATTGAGCACCTTGAGGAAAACCCCGATTTAGGCGAGGGCATATTGGTTTTGACAGAAAACACCGATAAAAGCGTGGCGAGCATAACTGTGGATACGTCTAAATTGAATGAGGTAAAAGCAACGCTGACAAAGGCGGTTGCCGAACGTTTGATGCAACTTGGAAAACAAGATATGAAAATTCCGCTCGGCACATTGATTGGTTGGCAAATTTTTTCCGGCAGAGGCCCTGATATTAATTTGCAAATAATGCCAACGTCATTTGTGCAATCCAGCACAGAAAACCATGTGGAAAGCACGGGAATAAACCAAACGCACCACAGTATATCGGTGCACTTCACTGTGGAAATGAGCGCTATGGTGCCGGGCTTTACAACAAGCATAGTTGTTGAAAATGATGTTACGGTGGCTGAAACATTGATAGTTGGAAATGTGCCGAATTTGTATGCAAATACACCATGATTTTTTGAATTTACAAGTGTATTCAAGTATAGGTTTAGCATTTGTAATTGTCATTCCGAGCGAAGCCGAGGAATCCGCGATTCTGTGCGTTATCAAAGCACAAAGTGCGGATTTTTCCACAGCGATCGAAGTGGCAGGTGGCAAAGTTTGCTTTATTGTACCAAACCTATAAAATATGGTATAATAATTTAAAAGTGTTGCAACAAATTTTCTGTTTGCGGATACTTTGTCATTTTGAGCATATCCGAGGAATTCGGTTTTTTAAAACGAATATCAAAAAAATCACAAGAGGTGTAAATTGAAAACAAAAGTTGAAATTAAAAATGAATATAGCGAACTAAAAGCAAAAATTATGCGGCACAACGAGCTTTATTATAATGAAGATGCGCCGCAAATAAGCGATTATGAATACGATATGCTTCAAAGGCAATTGCGTGACATGGAAAAAGAAAACCCCGAATTGTTAGACGAAAGCTCCCCGAGTGTCAAAATTGGCGCAAGTGCCAAAGGGCGCTTTGAAAAAGTTGAACACATTGTTAAAATGGAGAGCTTGCAAGATGCGTTTTCAAAAGAAGAAGTGATGGACTTTGATGCGAGATTAAAAGATCAAATTATTGCACCGAGCTATGTTGTGGAAACAAAAATTGACGGCTTATCGGTAAGCCTTGAATATATAAACGGTGTGTTTACAAAAGGGGCAACAAGGGGCGATGGGATATTTGGCGAGAATGTTACCGCCAATTTAAAAACTATAGATTTAGTGCCTAAAAAGCTGAAAAATGCACCTGAGTTACTTGTAGTTCGAGGCGAAGTTTATATGCCGCATAAAGAATTTGTTAGGGTGAATGCAGAGCAAGAATTAATGGAGAAACCACAGTTTAAAAACCCAAGAAATGCCGCTGCAGGCTCTTTAAGGCAAAAAGATGCCAATATAACAGCACAAAGAGGGCTTGGAATTTTTGTGTTTAATGTGCAACAAATACAAGGCGAAAATTTTATTAAGCACAGTGAAAGCCTTGAATATTTAAGCGAGCTTGGCTTTGCGGTATCGCCCGATTATGCGCTGTGTGATAATTTGAGCACAGTGTTTGAAAGAATTGAGCACATTAAAAGCACAAGGGGCATTTTACCCTATGACATTGACGGTGCTGTTGTTAAACTTGATGATTTAGAGCAAAGAAAAATTATGGGTAGCACAGCCAAAAATCCACGCTGGGCAATAGCATTTAAATATCCGCCCGAGGAAAAAGAGAGCGAAATAACAGAAATTGAAATTAATGTTGGGCGCACCGGTGTTTTAACACCCACAGCTGTTTTTAAGCCCATTTTGCTTGCAGGCACAACTGTTTCACGTGCTGTTTTGCACAATGAGGACATAATTAACAAGCTGAATGTGAATGTGGGCGATACTGTAAAAGTGCGAAAAGCCGGGGATATCATACCCGAAATTGTTGAAATAGTGCGAAAAGGGGAATTGGCAGGTAGCTTTAAAATGCCTGAAAATTGCCCATCTTGCAATGCAAAAGTTGTGCGTTTTGAAAATGAAGCGGCTATAAGGTGCACAAATCCTGAGTGTCCATCTCAAGTGCTTCGCAATATAATTCACTTTGCTTCACGCACGGCAATGGATATAGAGGGGCTGGGCCCGTCTGTGGTGGCGCAACTTGTGGAAAATGAATTTGTAAAAAATGTTGCCGATATTTATTATGTTAAGCGCGAACAGCTTTTAACTTTGGGCAAATCTGTTGAACTATTTGCCGATAATTTGCTAAATGCAATTGAAAACTCGAAGCAAAACAATTTAGATAAATTGATTTTTGCACTGGGCATACGCAATATTGGCGCAAGAGCCGCAAATTTGCTTGCGAAACGTTTTAAGACAATGCAAAATTTGCAAAATGCCACTGTACAAGAAATTAACGATATTGAGGGCTTTGGCGGTGTGATGAGTGATAGCGCACTTGATTTTTTTGCGAAAGATGGCACGAAAGATTTGCTTTTGCGCCTTGAAAATGCGGGCGTAAATATGCAGTTTAGCGGTGAGAGCATTTCGGAAAAACTTCTTGGACTAACAATTGTTATAACTGGAACATTGCCAACGTTGTCAAGGGTGCAAGCGCAGGAACTTGTGGAGAAAAACGGCGGCAAAACAGCGAATTCAGTATCTAAAAAAACAAGTTATGTGCTTGCGGGCGAGGCGGCAGGCTCTAAATTAACAAAAGCGCAAAACTTGGGAATTAACATTTTAAGTGAGCAAGAATTTTTCGAGCTTATTGAAAATGAGAACATGTAATAAATAATTCAAATTAATAATTGTAAACTGCATTTTTACATTGCTTAATTTTGCCTTATGAAATGCAATGCCTCAATTCTTGGGCTTTTAGCTAAATAAAAACGTTTATTAATTAGTTGCTAAAGGTTAAATTTATTTTGATGTTAAAGCATTTACTGTGAATGTGCATTTTTTATTTTAAAGGCAACAAATAAATTGCCAAGAGAAAAGAACGCCGCCATAAAGAACACCCAGTGTGGGCCGAATGATACCCAAACAAGGCCGCTTATTTGGGCGGCAATTATGCTAACAACATGGTCTAAACTAACACCTGTTGAAAGCGCTCTTGTAACATCTTCTGGCACTTTAGCTATGTTTTTCACATAAACAGATTTAACAACACCAACTTGCATGGACAGCCTATCTAATATAAACAGCGCATAAATTAAGAAAACAACCCAGGAGGTTTCGGGGATAATATCGTCTACAATTAAATAAACGGCAACACCGAAAACTATGTAAATAACAATAAAACTAATGGCATCTAAAAACAGCATAAAACGTATGCCTTTTGAATCAATCCATTTGCCAATGTAGCGCATGAAAAAAATGCCAAAAAAATTGCCCACTATCACAAGCACAGACATTGTGTCGGCACCTTGTAAAAGCAAATCTACAATAACCCACGAACCAAAAACATATGCAATTTGCTTTTGAACACCGTGCAAAATAGCGAGCAAATAATAATATTTAAACTCTTTTTTTAACACAAACACAGCTCTTCTGGGCTGTGTTATTTTGTTTTGCACACTTTCTTTGTTGTTTACTTTATATAGGATAATGCCAATAACAGTAGCAATAAAAAAGCCTGTTCCGCTTATTATAAAAACCCATTTCACCGGTGTTGTAAATGAAAAAAGGCCTGTGTTAAAACCTATAAAAACAATTATGCCCGAAACAAAAATTAATGCTGTTTTAACGCTACCAAATTGCCCTATTCGATTTCCCACTTTGCCGGGCTCACAAAGGCGCATGCCAATTGAATCCGACAGCGGCATAAAAATGTGCATGCCGCTTGAATAAATAAATAAAAAGATAAGCATAACGCTGAAAGATGGCGTGAAAATACCTAAAACAGTTATGCCTATGCAAGATAGAATTTGTGCGAGCACGGCAATGCGAATATCTCCCAAAAAGGATAGAGCCGCTATAAAAAACACACATAAAAAGCCCGGTAATTCCCGTGGGAATTCTATAAAAGCACGCTCTTGCGCATTAACTTCGTATGCATCTTTAAAATAATTAGCCAATATGCTGTCGCTAAGGCCGTTTGCAAAAGCCACAATGGCAATAAAAATAAAAAAAACAAATAAATCGGTTTTCATTTTCTGGTTTTTGTTGTCTATCAAAATTACACCACCCTTGTTTTACAGTATAACATTATTTTAATAATAAATAAACTGTTTGTTTTGTTCTATATTTTTAAAATTCATCATAAAATATAGCAAGTAAAAAAGGATGTGTAATATGAATAATGAGAGAGATAGCTATGACAGTGCAATTTCGCAATTGCCTTTAAGCATTAGAAATATTTTGCAATCGGTGCCAAACGACATAGCAAACAGCGCAACGGAAATTAGGCTTCGCAGTGGTAGGCCTTTAATTATACGGTGCTACAATTCTGTTTGGTATGTAAGCGAAAATTCAATAGTTCAAGATAAAGCAGGCGAAAATTCATTTATAATTAGCCACGAAAAAATAAACGAATGTTTTAAAGCACTTTGCTCTTTTTCGGTTCACAGCTATGAAAATTATATAAAAATGGGTTTTGTTCCGCTTAGCGGTGGGCATCGTGTGGGAATAAGCGGCACAGCGGTGTGCGATGATTTAAGCATAAACACAATAAAAAACATAAGCTCGTTAAACATTAGAATAGCACGCACAAAAAAGCTGCCTTGCGATGAAAAAATAGAGCAATTGCTTAAAGAAAAAAGCGGCGGAATAATTTTAGCAGGCGAGCCGGCAAGCGGAAAAACCACAGTGCTTAGAAATATTATAGATTTGCTTTGCAAAGAAAACCTAAATATCGCAATTGTAGACGAGCGTTTTGAGATATTACCGGTGAGTAATTTTGGGTTTTGTGAGAAAATGCCGCTGCATTGCGATGTATTATCCGGGTATCCAAAGCATTTAGGTATGTTGCACGCGCTTAGAAGCCTTGCACCGGATATTATAATTTGCGATGAAATAGGCAGCCTTGAAGATGTACATGCAGTGCAAACGGTGGCAAATGCGGGTGTTGGAATAATTGTTAGTATGCACGGTGAAAATTTAAGTGCAATAAAGCGCCGCCCACAGGCAAAAGAGATTTTAAAAACAGGTGCTTTCGACAAAATTGTTTTTCTTTGCGGTAAAAAAATGCCTGGAAAAGTTAAAGAGGTGATAAACATTGCAAATAATGCTTAAAATTATCGGCTCTTTATTTATAGTGTTTTTTTGCGCCGATTTCGGAATGAAAAAAGGGAAAACTTTTCTTGTTCGAAGCGAGCTTTTAAGCGAAATAGCTTTTTATTTAACCGACATAAAAAACAATTTAATTTATAAAAAAGATACGAAACAATTTATATTAAAAAATGCAGGGCTAAACACAAATTTAAAGCATATTAATTTAAACCTTACAAAAGACAATTTGCAAGATTTTACAAATGAGCTAAAATTTGAAATTGCTGAGTTTAAAAGGGACAACAAAATTTATTTAGAGGAAGATGAGCTGAATTTATTTGGAAATTTGCTGTTAGAGTTAGGCGCAGACGGCCTAAAAGAAGAGGAACAAAAACTTTTATATGCTATTGAACTTTTTGAAAAAAAGGCAGAAATTTCAAACAAAAAGGCGAGCGAGCAAAGCAAACTATATAAAACTTTAGGCTTTTGCGCCGGTGCAGCAATTGCCTTAATGCTTTTATAAAACAAGGAGTTTAAAATAATGGATATTGATTTTATTTTTCGTATAGCGGCAATAGGAATAATAGTTTCGGTGTTAAACCAGCTTTTAATTCGCTCGGGCAGGGAAGAGCAAGCGATGATGACAACTTTAGCAGGTTTAATTGTTGTGTTAATGATGATAATTACACAAATAAGCGTTTTGTTTGAAACAATAACGCAAGTGTTCGGTTTATAAAATGCAGTGGCTCAGTGTGTTTGCATTTTGCATAACAGCTATATTCCTATACAGCTTTTTGCGCCAATATAACCCTACATATTCATTTTTGTTAAGTTTAAGTGTATGCGCCGGCATAATCATTTTGGCTTTATCATTTGCACAGCCGCTTTTAAGCTTTGTAAACAACCTATCTCAATTCACCGGTATAGGCGATTTTTCAATAATTTATAAAACTGTTGGAATTTCTGTGTTAGCAAGTTTTGCGCAAGATTTGTGCAAGGAAAGTAACAACGAAGCCCTTGCCGGAAGAATAGAACTTATAGGCAAAATTATGATGCTAACAACTGCTATACCACTGTTTTCAACATTAACTGATATTATTTTGGAGTTGCTCAGATGAAAAAAGGAATTAAAAAAATTTATGCGCTTATTTTAATTATATGCTTGGTTTTAGCAAGCTCATTTTTAAATGTGCAAGTGTTCGCAGATGAAGAGCAAATTGGAAATTCTGTGTATGTTTATGAAAATGAAATTGAAATGCAAGCGCAGTGGCAAGATGTGATTGATAACGCACCAATACAAAGCGAAGAATTTGAGAGTATGAACATTTTAGACATGCTTAGTTCTCTTTTTAGTGCCGCAAAAGATAATTTTTTCGGGCCGCTAAATTTATTTGCAACACTATGTGCGGCTATGATAATTGTAAGCGCTATAAAAAGTATGAGCGAAAACAGCAAAAAAAGCTCTATATTTAATTTACTCGATAGCATTGCGGCAATTTTTATTTTTACGGTGGCATGTTCACATTTATTAGGGCTGTTAAAGATAATTCAAATAACCATGGCAGATGGTGAAATTTACTTAAGATCTTTCATTCCAATATTTGCGGGTGTGCTTTTAAGCAGTGGGCAAGTGGGAGCATCGGCAATTTACGGCACAGTTTTTTTTACAATGGTTAATGTGGCAGCGCAAATATTAACAAGCTTTGCCATGCCTATCACAAGAGTGATTTTAGCCATGCACGCTGCAAGCACAGTGGACGACACAATAAACTTAAACAAATTGGCTAAGGACGGTGCAAAATGGCTTAAATGGTTTTTAGGCGCACTGGCAACAATATTTGCAACAGTTTTAAGTTTGCAAACTGTTTTTGCCCAAACAGCAGATAGCGCTGCTATGAGGGCAGGTAAATTTTTAATAGGCACAAGCGTGCCCGTTGTAGGCAGGGCCGTTTCCGACGCTTTAAGCAGTGTTTTTGCCGGAATGAAAGTGGTGAAAGGCACTGTGGGGTTTGCGGCAATTGCATATATAACGGCAATATTTCTGCCTATTATCATACAATGTGTTTTATACCATATTTCGTTTTCACTGTCATCTTTGGTTGCAAGCGCCATGGGAAATGTTAAAATGCAAAACATTCTCGACGGTTGCACATCTTGCATAGGTATTCTTATTGCTATGATTTTATTTTTTAGTTTAATTATTATATCTTCAACATTGTTAATGGTGGTGGTTGGAACCGGAAGTTGAATAAAATTAGCCTATAAGAAATAAGGGGAAAACAGAATGCAAAATATAAGGGAATGGGCGCTTGCAGTTTGCATGGCATGCATAGCACTTGGAATTTTACAACAATTTGTAAATATAAAAGGTAATTTTTCTGTCATAAAATTGGTGATGACACTATATATTTTAATAACAGCATTTGCACCTTTAAATTTAACTCAGGATATAAATATAGAATTTGAAGATTTTTACGACGAACAAAGTTTAGAGTTAAATTCGCAGGCGAGTGTTTTAGAGATGGTGAATAATAATTTAAAGCAAGAAATTTTAAACGAATATGCACAAAATAATGTGAGTGTAGAAGATGTTCATGTGCAATTGGAAAATGAAAACAGCATTTCAATTTCATCAATTATTATTTATGCAAACGAGCAAACAGATGAAATAAAAGCATTGGAATTAGCTAAAAAAGCGTTAGATACAGATGTGGACATAAAAATTATAAGCGGGGATTAATATTATGCAAATAAAAAATGACATATTGGACAAATTAAATTTTTCAGCATTGTTTAAAAAGAAAAATGCCCTTTTTTTAATTGGGCTTGCAGGGATTTTTTTGCTTTTTTTATCCGATTTAATGGTGGTGCAAAGCCCTGACGAACCGGCAAATAATGAATTAAGTTTCGAGGATTATTCACTTGTGCAAGCAGAAAATTACGCTAAAGATTTAGAAGTGCGCTTGCAAGAGCTTGTGCAAAGCGTTGAGGGTGCGGGCAATGCGCAAATTATGATAACACTTGAAACGCCAATTCAAATGGTTTATGCACAAAATATTAATAGTGAAAGCCAAACAACAACAAATGAAAACGGAAGCACAAACACACAAAGTTCACACCAAAGCGAGCTTTTGATATTGAGTGAAGACAATAATGATATCCCGTTAATAGAAATGCAGTTATTACCGGAAATAAAAGGGGTTGCGGTAATTTGTGAGGGGGGCGATGATATAACGGCAGTTTCTCGCATAACAGAGCTAATATCGGTAGTGCTTGGTTTGCCATCAAACCGTATCTGCGTAACTAAAATGAATTTGACAAAGGAGTAATTATGAAAACATTAAAAAATAAACGCCATATAACACTTTTAACGCTTGTGCTGGCGCTTGGAGTAGCGGTGTACTTAAACTGGCAATATGCAAGAAGCGCTGACGATATGCTATCATCACAAGCACTTGCGGTAGACACAAGCCTAACAGAGCCGGCTGAAGCGGCAGGTGAACAAGATTTGGTTTTAGAGGCACTGCCCAATAAAAACTACGGCGATGCACAACTTGTTGCGGTTGGCGAAAATGATGAGTTTTTTGACGAAGCGCGCCTAAACAGAGATAAAACAAGGGATGAGGCGCTTGACAAATTGCAAACAAGCCTAAAAGATGCCAATTTAACGCAAGAGGAAAAAGATGCCCTTACAAGCGAGGTTACAGCCACTGTTGCAAGCATAACTACCGAAAGCGATATAGAGAGCCTTATTAAGGCAAAAGGTTTTGCAGACTGTGTTGTGTTCATTGATAACGGCAAAGTTCATGTGACAGTTAAAACAGGTGGTGGCGCATTAGATAGCAACGACGTGGCAAAAATAAGGGATATAATTTTAAGCAAATATGAAACTCAAGCACAAAATATAACAGTTGTTGAAGTTCAATAATTTTTGTGCAGAGTATAATTGTAAGAAACATATAAGCGCAGATATTTGTTTTTTTACTGCAAGCGAGGTAAAGTGAAAGCTTGCTGTGAAACATAAACGGGTTTTTTGCCGGGGCTAAACGACAAGGTGTTGCGGGTTGTTGTCATTTTAGGCTTAGCAAAAATACCCGTTTTTTTATTATTGTTGTTTGCTAAAATTTATGGTATTTGCCTCTTTAAGATATAGGTTAAACGCATTATAATAAACTCTACCATCTGTCATTTCGGCCAAAGTGGATAAGCACCGCAGTGCAATGCAAGTGAGCAACCGCTGCATTGCAGCGGCACTTGGCGAACTGTAGAAATCCGCACTTTGTGCTTTTATGGCGCACAGAGTTACAGCTTCAACCACTCGCCAAGAGCCGCCACTTGTGTGTCGGTTGCTCGCTGGCATTAGCACTGCGGTGCGTCATCGGCTCCGCTCGAAATGACAATTATTATTGCGCTAAACCTGTAACTTAGATATTGCAAAGAAAACAACACGTTTTACCGCACAAGTTAAAACTATATGCAGTAATAATTTTTGCCGCGGATAAATTAATGAAAAAACTTGCATAATAGTATTAATTTGGTGTGTTTTCAACACAAAAATACTTATTAAATGTGTTGAAAGATGTTATATTTTAATGTATAATTGTTTTGTGATAATTTTAATTATCTTTATTTAATTTATAAAAGGAAAAATTATATGAATATTATAGTTGTTGGCGCCGGAAAAGTTGGCGCTGCCATAGCGAGCAACTTATGTGCGGAAGACCATGATGTTACAATAATTGATAAAAACGAAGCACACTTAGAAACGTTGATGAATGAAAATGATATACAAGGCGTTACAGGTAATGGTTTAATTTACTCTGTGCTGTCTGAAGCTGAAGTTTCTAAAGCGTATCTTGTGATAGCTACAACCGGCTCGGATGAAATTAATTTGCTGTGTTGTATAACAGCTAAAAAAATGGGTGCAAGGCACTGTATTGCAAGGGTAAGAAACCCTAACTATATAAGCCAAATTCCTTTTATGAGAACACAAATGGGGCTTTCAATGATTGTGAACCCCGATTTTCAAACTGCCCTTGAAATTTCAAGGCTGTTAAGGTTTCCCTCTGTTATAAATATTGAAAGTTTTTCAAAAAACAGGGTAGATTTAATTGAGATTAAAGTTACCGAGGGTAGCAAACTTGCAAATATACCGCTTTCAAAGCTAAATGATGTATTAAAGTTAAAAGTGCTTGTGTGCGCAATTCAAAGCGGTGAAGAAGTTGTTATTCCCAAAGGCAATGTTGTTTTAAAACAGGGCGATAAAATTCACTTAACAGCATCTCATGCAGATTTGAATAAGTTTTTTAAAAGTGTTGGCATAATAAAAAACCCTATAAAAACGGTGATGATAATTGGCGGTGGAAGAATTGCCTATTACCTTGCAACACAGCTTTGCGATATTGGCATGAAAGTTAAAATAATTGAAAGCAACCCCGAAATTTGTTTGAACCTTTCGGAGATGATACCTAAAGCTACTATAATACACGGCGATGGTACGCGCCAGGAAATTTTGCTTGAAGAGGGTATAGAAACTGTTGATGCATGTATTTCGCTAACGGGAATAGACGAAGAAAACATGATAATTTCGTTATATGCACAAACGAAGAATGTTAGAAAAGTGCTTACAAAAATTAACAGAGATGCGCTTGTGGAACTTGCAAGAAGTTTTGAATACGGCAGTGTTGTTTCACCGAAAGCGGCAACTGTTAACACAATTTTGCAATATATTAGGGCAAAACAAAACGCAGAGGGCAACAGCATTAAAACGTTAAATAAACTTATAGGCGGGCGCGCTGAGGCTTTGGAATTTTTTATAAGTGCAAAAACTAATTGGCTTAATGTGCCGCTTAAAGATTTACCCATTAAAAACGATGCAATAATTGCCGGCATAGTGCGGGCAAACACTACTTTAATTCCGGACGGCGAAGATGTTATAAAACTTAATGATAATGTTATAGTTGTAACAACAAACAGGCATATTAAAGATATTGATGATATATTTACAGCAATGTAAAAAAAGGATGTAGTATGAATTTTGCGATAGTTTTCAGAACATTAGCACGGATAATGTTTATAGTTGCAATTCTTTTGGCAATACCTATGATAGTTTCTTTTTATTTTCAAGAAAATATATTTTATGTGTATTTAATTCCTATTATAATTCTTTTTGCGCTATCAGCTGCTATGAGTATATTGCCCAGTAAAAAAACTATGATGTATGCAAAAGAAGGTTATGTAATTGTTGCTTTAAGCTGGATTTTACTCTCTGCTTTCGGTTGTTTGCCCTTTGTGATAAGCGGTGCAATACCATCGTTTGTAGACGCTTGGTTTGAAACGGTATCTGGTTTTACAACAACGGGAAGCAGCATTTTAACAAATATTGAAGCCCTGCCAAAAAGCCTTCTTTTTTGGAGAAGTTTTACGCATTGGATAGGTGGAATGGGCGTTTTAGTGTTTGTTCTTGCGGTTTTGCCAAGCATGCAAGGCACTGAAATGCACCTTATGCGCGCGGAAGTTCCCGGGCCGAAAGTTAGCAAGCTTGCCAGTAAAATGCGTTTTAGCGCAAGGCTGCTTTACGGCATTTATTTGGGCTTAACCGTTCTTGAGATGATAGCGCTTAAAATTGCGGGCCAGCCTTTTTTCGACAGTGCGGTAAACGCATTTGCAACTGCCGGCACCGGTGGTTTTTCAGTGCTTAACACAAGCATAGGCGGCTATAACAGCCCGGCAGTTGAATATATTATAAGCGTTTTTATGCTTTTATTCGGCGTTAATTTTAACCTGTTTTATTTTATTTTAATCAGAAAGTTTTCGCAAACATTTAAAAATGAAGAATTGAAAACATATTTATTAATAGTTTTAAGCGCAATAACGCTGATTGTTATAAATATTTACCCCATGTACGACAATTTTGAACACGCATTTAGGGCGGCGGTGTTTCAGGTTTCCTCAATTATTACCACAACCGGCTTTGGAACCGCAGATTTTAATACATGGCCTGTTTTTTCACAGACCATTCTGGTGTTTTTAATGTTCATAGGTGCTTGTGCCGGCTCTACTGGTGGCGGCATTAAAATTTCACGTATTATTATTTTGGTGAAACAAGCGATAAAAGAAGTTAAACGCACATTAAATAATAGGTATGTAACAGTTGTTAAAATGGACAAAAAGGCTATTTCGCCAAGTGTTTTAAGTGGTGTTAGCTTGTTTTTTATCGTATATATATGCATACTTTCATGCTCAATTTTACTGCTTAGCTTAGACGGCTTTGACTTAACCACAACAACCACTGCTGTTATAGCTTGCATTAACAATATAGGGCCTGGCTTGGGTGAAGTGGGGCCTGTGGGCAATTATGCGGCATTCAGCGACTTTGGTAAAATTCTGCTAAGTTTTAATATGCTTGCCGGCAGGCTTGAAATTTTCCCGATACTTGTTTTATTCTACCCTCGCACATGGAGCAGGGGGTAAGGCTTATGAAAAGAAAATATTCCCAAGAAGAAGTTTGGCAACTCATGAAAGGCAGAATGTATATTAATAAAGATGACGCCAATATTTTTGTTAGACGAAAAAGAGGCATGGGCTCTTTTACTATGAATTTGGGTAATAAGTGGACATGGGTTATTGTGGGAATTGAGTTAGCTTTAATATTGACAATGATATGGGCTTTGCAATGAACTAATAACAACAGGCTGTGACGAATTGTCACAGCCTGTTGTTATGCGCAAAAAAATATAATCGAAAAAAGATGAAATTTGAAAAAATTTGTTATAATGAAAATGTTTGAACTAAAAACATATAAAAAATTGTTCCGCCGCCTATGCTAAGCAAAGTGTTTTTCTTCCACTTGTGTAAAACAACAATAAATAAAATGCCCAAAACTTCAAACAACCCTTTGAATTCAGAACTAAAGGCATCTCTTAAGCAAAACACTATTAACATGCCCATAACCGCATAAGGCAATACCTTGCCTAAATATTGAATAAATACAGGTGGTTTTTTATCGGCAGGAAAAACAATAAAAGGCAAAAACCTTGTTAGCATTGTGCCGAGCATAACGGCAAAAACTGTGAAAATTTGCTGTGTTAAACTCAATGTTTTGCACCTGCCTTTCTCTTGTCAATTTGCCCTGTAATAATAAAGCATATTATTATTCCTATCATAGAAGGAATTAAAAAATTTTCCGCACCGAATATAAAATAGCAGATAATAGAGCATGCAATGCCTATTAAAGCCGGTAAGTGGTTTTTATTTTCCTCCCATTGGTTAATGAACATAACAACAAAAAGTGCTGTCATAACAAATTCAATTCCCGTGGTGTTTATATTTATCAAATAGCCCAAAAGGCCGCCAATAGTAGAGCCTACAACCCAGTAAATATGGTTTAAAAGTGTTACAAAAAACATAAAATAACCATTGTCAACGCCCTTAGGTGGCTTTATGGTGCAGTTAATTGAAAAAGATTCATCGCACATGCCAAAAATTAAATATAGTTTTTTTAACCCTGTGTTCTTGTATTTTTCAAGCATGGAAATTCCATAAAAAATATGCCGTGCATTAACCATTATTGTAAGTATAAAAGCCTGTAATGGGTCAAACGCTAAAAGCAACAAATTTGCGGTTACAAATTCCATAGAACCTGCAAAAATTAACATGCTCATAAAAAGAGGGTAAACAAAGGGAAAGCCCAAGCTATCCATTAATAAACCGTAAGATATACCTATAAACATAAAGCCAATGCAAATTGGAAGTGTTATGGGGAATGCCGCTTTAAATGCTTTTGTTTTCATTTTAATCTCCGTAATATCAATTATTTCATAAACAATCCTCAGAGGTAAACCCCCCGAGGATTAACAAGTTTATTTTATTTACCCACCCAAATATGCCTTTTTAATGGTGTTGCTTTTTAAAAGCTCTTCACCGGTGCCCGATTTAATTATTTTTCCTGTTTCTAAAACATACCCTCGGTGCGCCACTGAAAGTGCCATTTGTGCATTTTGTTCAACAAGTAACACAGTTGTGCCTATTTTATTTAGGTTTACTATTATTTCAAATATCTGTTCAACTAAAATTGGCGCAAGCCCCATAGAGGGTTCATCAAGCATTAAAACTTTAGGGTTGCTCATTAAAGCCCTTGCCATTGCAAGCATTTGCTGTTCACCGCCGGATAATGTTCCAGCAATTTGCTTTTTTCGTTCTTTAAGCCTTGGGAAAAGCTCGAATACTTTGTTTAAATCGTCACTTAAAATATCGCTTTTTTGTGTGTAAGCGCCCATTTCAAGGTTTTCAAGCACTGTCATTTGACCAAAAATTCGCCTACCTTCGGGAACTAATGCCAAATTTTTTGAAACAATTTTGTGCGGTGCAATTCTATTCAAATTTTCGTTCATAAATGTAATAGAACCGGTTTTTAACGGCAAAAGCCTTGCGATGGAGTTTAATATTGTAGATTTACCCGCACCGTTCGCCCCAATTAGTGTTACAATTTCACCTTGGGAAACATTGAATGTAACACCTTTAATGGCATGTATACTGCCGTAATAAACGTGAATATCTTCAACTTTTAAAACTTCAGACATATCACACCTCTTTCTGCTTGCCTAAATATGCTTCAATAACGGCAGGGTTAGCTTGTATATCTTCGGGCGTGCCTTTGGCAATAAGTTTACCATAGTTTAAAACGGCAATTCCCTCGCATATATTCATTACAAGGCTCATATCATGTTCAATTATAAGCACTGCAATATTAAAAGTATCACGAATTTTTCTAATGTTCGCCATAAGCTCTGCGGTTTCGGAAGGGTTCATGCCTGCGGCAGGTTCGTCTAAAAGCAACAGTTTGGGGCTTGTTGCCATTGCCCTTACAATTTCAAGCCTACGCTGTGCGCCATAAGGAAGGGAAGAAGCTTTAACTTTGCCTAAATGTTGCATATCAAAAATGCTAAGCAGCTCATATGCGCGCTCTTTTGCTTTTTTTTCTTCGCGCCAATAACTTTTAAGCCTAAAAATTCCGCTAAACAAACTGTATTTAATTTGGTTTTCCATTGCAATTTTCACATTGTCTTCAACGCTTAAATTATGGAAAAGCCTAATGTTTTGAAATGTTCGTGCTATACCTGCATTATTTATGGCAACAGTGTTCATGCCGTGTGTATCTTTACCATCAAGCAAAATTGTGCCGTTTGTTGGCTGGTAAACTTTTGTTAGCAAGTTAAAAACTGTTGTTTTGCCGGCACCGTTAGGGCCAATTAGCCCGGAAATTTCAGTTCTGCCTATTGTTAGGTTAACACCGTCAACAGCGCTTAAACCGCCAAAATTTATTCCGAGGTTAATGCATTCCAAAATAGGCGGCTTGCCAATATCTCTATCGGTTAAAAAACCGGTTGGCGGAATAGGGTTTAATTTATCAGACATCGGCAACACCTTTCTTTTTAAATTTAATATTGGCTTTTATTTTGTTTGCCATTTCCTTAAACTTAGCATTATTTGTTGCTATCATAACAATAATTAAAATAATGGCATAAATAAGCATACGGTAATCGCTAAGTTCACCTCTTAACATTTCTGGCAAAACAGTTAAAAGGGCAGCTGCAATTATAGAGCCGCGAATATTGCCTATACCACCTAAAACCACAAACATCAAAACAAGAATTGAAGTGTTAAAATCAAATTTGCGTGCGGCAACCGTGGTGTAGTTTAATGAAAACAGAACACCCGCCATGCCCGCAAGCATACCCGAAATTATAAAAGCTATTGTTTTATAACGTGCAGGTGAAATGCCCACAGATTCCGCCGCAATTCTATTATCTCTTAGTGCCATAACCGCGCGCCCCGAGCGGCTGTTTATAAAATTAAGCGCTATAAAAATTGTGAACATAACAAGAATAAAACCGGCTGTAAAAGTTGAAATTTTTTCGTAGCCCACAGCACCTATGGCGCCTTGCACAACCATTATGCCGCCCTCTTCAAGCTGTATATTATTGTTTGTTCCCATTGCAAAATGTATGCCGCTGCTATCAACACCAACATATAAAATATCTATAATGTTTTTAACTATTTGCCCAAAAGCTAAAGTTACAATTGCTAAATAATCGCCCCTAAGCCTTAAAACGGGGAACACAACAATAACGCTTACCAAACCAGCTGTTATTGCTCCGCAAATTATAGATATAAATAGCCTCAACATATCGTTTTCAATAAATAAAGATAAAGCTGTGGAAACTATTATACCTGTAATTGCACCAACACTCATAAAGCCGGCATGTCCAAGCGAAAGCTCACCCATTATGCCAACGGTTAAGTTGAGCGATATAGCCATAACTATATATGCGCAAATTGGAACCAATTGCCCCTCGAGCATATTGGAAAGCAAACCCGCAGAGCTTAGCATAGTTAAAATTACAAAAGCAATAACAACCATTGCGTAGGTAATAAGGTTTTTTCGTGTTTTTTTGCTCATTAAACTCTTTTTCATATTTACACTTTCTCCCTTATAGGTTTACCTAAAAGCCCGGTAGGCTTAACAAGAAGAACTATAATTAGAACGGCAAAAACAATGGCGTCGGACAGTTGAGTTGAAATATAAGCCCTACCGAATATTTCGATAATGCCCAAAAGAAGCCCACCCAAAAGTGCGCCGGGAATAGAGCCTATACCGCCAAAAACTGCCGCAGTAAAGGCTTTTATGCCGGGCATAGAGCCTAATGTGGGTGTTAAAAGGGGATAGGCAGAAAGCAGCAAAACACCTGCAATTGCCGCAAGCGCCGCGCCTATGGCGAATGTAACGGATATTGTAAAATTGGCATTAATGCCCATTAACTGAGCCGCATCTTTATCTTCACTCACAGCGCGCATTGCCTTGCCAAGCTTAGTTTTTGATGTAAAAAATGTTAAAACAACCATAACAATAACACAGCTTATTATTGTTACAATAGATGCCGCTGAAATAACAAGCCCACCGTCCATCAATGAGATAGGTGGTAAATTTATTATAGTGGGGTAGAATTTAGAGCTTGAACCCCAAATTAAAAGCGCTAAATTTTGTAAAAGGTAGCTTACGCCTATTGCTGTAATCAAAACTGCAAGAGATGTAGCTTGCCTTAAAGGTTTATAAGCAAAGCGCTCAATTAGAACACCTAAAAGCGTGCAAACCAAAATGGCGAGAAAAATTGATGGAATTATGCCAAGGCCTAAATTGGAAATAGCGATAAAGCTGATATAGCCACCAACCATAATAACATCGCCATGTGCAAAATTAAGCATTTTAGCAATGCCGTAAACCATAGTGTAGCCAAGCGCAATAATTGCATAAACGCTTCCAAGGCTTAGCCCGCTTATAATATTATTTAAAATAGAAGTCATACTATTATCCTTTTATATAAACAAATATGTAATGTTATGTAAATGCCGAATGATGTGTTTGTTTTACACTTTATTTAAAAAATTTTTTGTTTTTAAAATTTCGAAAACTGAGTTATGGATTTAGTGCACTAATATTTGTCATTCCGAGCGAAGAGAGGAATCCGTAACCTTTTAATTTTTTAAGGCGCAAAGTGCGGATTTCTCCGCTTTGGTCGAAATGACGAGTGATAAGTTTATTTATTGCACTAAACCCATGGGTTTAGTGCTTTGGTAATTAGTTGCATAGGCTTATAACAAACTTGCCGAAAAATCAAAAATGATTTTTCGACAAGCCGATAATAATTTTATGTTTATTGAATACCTGTGTATACGCCGTTTTCTATAACAATAGCTTGTGGGCTTTTTGAAACCTCACCGTTTTCGCCCCATGTCATGCTTGCGCCTGTAAGGCCGTCGAAAGACATAGTTGTGAATTGCTCTACCATAAGTGTGCAAATATCTTCAGCAGACATTTCAGATGTTACAGAGCTTTCCATAGCAGCTGTGTATAGTGCATAAATTGCATCGTAACCGTTAGCGGCAAATTGGCTTGGTGTTTCACCGTATGCTTCGTTAAATTTTGTAACAAAAGATACAGTTGCATCGTCTTGTGCATCTGCTGCGAAAGGTGTTAATAGCATTGTGCCCTCTGCAAGGCTTGTGTCGAAGCCTTCAAGAGTTAGAATGCCGTCAAGGCCGTCGCAACCGAAGAATGTTGGGTTATAGTCCATAGCGTTAGCTTGGCTAAGAATTAATGAAGCCTCTTGTGCGTAAATTGGCAAGAACACAAGCTCGGCACCTGCATTTTTAGCGTCGTTTAATTGCACAGAGAAATCACTTGCGGAATCTCCTGTAAATGTTTGTGTGCTAACAATTTCAATGTTTGTTCCCTGTGCGCCATCAACAAAGCTATCATAAATGCCTGAAGAATATGCATCGGAGCTGTTATAAATTACAGCAACTTTTGTAGCAATTTCATTATCATTTATGAATATTGCAGAAGCAGAACCTTGATTAGGATCTGAAAAGCAAAGTTGGAAAACATTGTCTTTTCCTTCTGTAACAAGTGTTGAAGAAGCAGACGGTGTTAATGTGAATATACGATCTTCAAAAGCCATTGGTGAAACCGCAAGAGCCGGAGTTGTTGTAACAGTTCCCAAAAGAACGTCCATTTCCCAGTCTTTAAGTGCGTTGTAAGCGTTTCCTGCTTTTTCGGAATCGTGCTCATCGTCTTGGAAGTTTAATTCAATTTGCATACCGCCCATTGCGTTAATTTCTTCAACTGCAATTTCTGCACCGTTTTTAGTTGCGTTACCATAAACTGCCGCAGGGCCTGTTAATGGGCCAATTGCGCCAATTTTAAGTGTTGTGGTGCCCTCGGTAGTTGTTGCTTCGCTTTGTGCGTCAGCAACAGACGTAGTGCCTTCACTTGTTGCTTCTGCAGCAGGCTCGCTTGCAGTGCAAGATGCAAAAACACTTAACATAAGTATTGTTGCAATAGTTAATGCTAAAATTTTCTTTCTCATTTTTACCCTCCATAAAATAAAATATATATGTAATTACATTATAATAATGGTTAAACATTATTAAAGTAACAACAATATCAAATTTATAAGTATTTTACAGTGTTACGTGTAAAATGTCAATAGTTAGCCATTATAAACTAATATAAATTCGGCTATTAAATACAAATTATGCTGCATTTTTTCTTTGTTAAATTAATTTATTACTTAATTATTTTCTTCTTTTGCGCCTTCTTTTGCGCCTTTTACTTTTACGGTTGCTTATAATAAGCACAATTATAATAGTGGCTATTAATAGCAAAGCGAATATAACGCTTAAAAGTATAATCAAATTGGTTTGTGCGGCTTTTTGTGCCGCAAGAGAAGAGCTTAGTGCTAAGGCTTCACTCTCTTCAATGGCTTTTTGCGCCGCCGCTTGCTCAGCCGCTAATTGCTCAGCTTGTGCGGCTGCCTCTGCCTCGGCTTGTATTTGCGCTTGTGTTGCATAGGTTGTTATGTTTTCAAGCATGTCGTTATTTAAATCCGGTGCTACAAGAGTGTAGGCAAGGCCAAATTTGCGTAAATCGTAAGGGCCGCTTTTTTCAACGGAAAAATAGGTGAGTTGGGATTTGTGATGAGCAAAGGCATCTTGCGCAACCTCAAAAGCTGTGCGCCCGCCAAAATTTTCTAAGGGAGTGTCCACTTCCATAACAATTTCGTTTTCGCTATATAAGTGCACATATATTTTTTGCGGTTTTGCCTCGGTTTGCTCGGGCGCATTAACCATGCACTCGGCAAAAAGCATGTGTGCACCATGCCCGTATTCGCCTGCAAAATCGTGCCCAACCACCACTTGTGGCTCGAACCTTTCGTATAAATCGACTATGTAATCAATAACTTCTTGCTCGTTGTAAATTGTTTTGGCGTGCTGTAAGCTATAGCTTAGTTGGTCGTGAAAAGGGCCTACAATAGGGTAGTTTTTAAGCCCTGCTGCCCAAAGTGCGTTTAGCATTTCCTGTTGCCTGTAAGGCTCGGTTGAATGGTTCACCAAATATGCCACTTGCACGCTAACATTGCCCATGTTTAAATAAGTGGGCATTACAGCGCCAAAAAACAAGTGCTCGTCGTCTGCGTGTGCAGGTAGTAATAATATATCTGCTTTTTCAACAGGCATTTGCCAATTGTGAACATCGCTTGGCAGAGTGCCTTCGCTGTAAAGGCTCATTTCAACAATTTTTCCACTTCCGTTAAATTGCATTGTTATTGGTGTTTTTGCGCTTAGTGGAATTTGCACAAATTCTTGAAAAAACCCACTGTTTTGCTCTTTTGTTAATTCGCCTTGAGTTAAACTATAACCATTTTGAGGGTAGGTTGCCCATTTAAGATAAATGCCTTGGGCAGGCATATCACTTGTTATGGTTAAAGCATCGCCGCTTTGCAAAGTGATACCGTAAGCGGTGCTACCGTCTTGCAAAGAATATTGCTCGGTGCCGTTTATATCGGTTATTTGTGCACTAACTACAGTGCTAATTGCTTCATCTGCAAAAGTGCTTATTGAAAAAGCATTAATACATATTAAAAGCAACAAGCATAAAGATAAAATTTTATTAATCATTTTCACACCGTTTTCTTGGTTTAAAAAGGTTTAAGATAGTATTTTTATATCGCCTATACGCCAATTATCGTTATACTTTACATAAACAAGGGTCAAGCTCGTGTCAAAAATATAAGGGCGGTCTTCGCCGCGGTAAACAGTGTAAATATAATTGGTGTCTATGCTGAAAATATCATCGTTGTAATAAATTATATTATCCGCAACAGGCTCTGTGAAACTAACCCTTGTGTGCGGCGTGTAAAACATTGTTTCCATTATGCTTAAATCTCTGTAAATTTGGCTGCCGTACATTAAGCGAGGTGAAATTTGAGAGAATTTATTGTCGTTTGAAAGAAAACGTGAATAGTTTTCGGAATCTCTCAATGCCATGTCTTTTAATTCTTGCGAATTATCACGCTCAACGGATAAATTAACAATGCCAACATAGCTGTTAAGGCTTGCTTGTTCTTGCTGTACGCTTTGCGCATGTACATCTTTTTGTTCAATTAAAGTTTCTAAAACGTTGCCGTGCTCGTCGGTTACACTCAAAGTTGGCTGTGCCATAAGGTTTTTAATTTCATAGCATTTTTGCCCCGGTTTGGTAATATCATCAGGTAAGTTTCGAAGCAGCTCATAAGGTAAATTTTCCTGCGTTATATCAGAGCTTTGCACAGGCACACCGTTTACAGTGAGGTTTGCATTTTGTGGGATTGTTACAGTTAGGTTTCCCCACATTTTAGGCGTTATTTTCGGCTTTTCTATGCGCCAATACCCAAACATGCCCTCATCTACAAACACAAGGCTAAAACTACCTATAATTTCATCACCGGCTTTAACTTGATACATTTGCTCGGTGTCTGAGCCACCTTGTGAAAAACGTGTGCTTTTTAATTCACCGCCCTGTAAACGGCTTTGGAATAATTTGCTTCTAACATCATTCGATTCATATGCACTATCTTCAATTTCGGAATTTTGCGCTAAAATGATATACTCATCTTTTGAATAAACATTTTCTAAAGCCTGCATTGCATAAGCGGGTGTGCTTTGCTCGTACAAATTCATAACATGCCATAAATAAGCTAAACTTGCACCTATAATAACTAAAACTGATATAACCACTGCTAAATATATTTTCCAAAACTTAGAGATGGTTGGATTTTTGCTTCTCATCAACTATTAGCCGCCTTCCGTATTTTCGCTTGCCACAACAATTGCCGTTGGTATATCACGAGGGCCGTATAGCGAGGATGAAACATTTATAAGCTCATCTTCAAAATACATTATTGTGGAAGATCCGCCGTCTAAGTTGGCGGCATTTATAGCGCCGTATTCAGCCATAACTTTGGCAACATCGCTCATGCTTGCGCCAAGGCTGTTTGCCTGCCTGCCGTCGCACACAAGCAAAAGCATAGCGCCGTCGGCTCTTTGCCCAATAGCGGTTCTTGGGTTAAGGCCGCCGCCTTGCCCTTTTATTTCCATCATTTCGCCGTTTATAATAAGCGGTGGGCCAAAGCTAACAGCGTCGCGTATGCCCATATCAACAGCTTGTTGTGCTGTCATTTTGCCAATAACCAATTTATTTTCGTTATCTATTCCTATAACATCGTATTGTGTGCCCAAATTGCCCCATAAAAGTTTGCCGCCCGACATTACTATTCCAAGCGGTGTGCCGCCGTTGCCAACACCGCCCTCATCTGCAAAGCCGCCTGCATTCATGCCGCCTATGCCATCATGGCGGTTAATTATTTCTTGCACGGTTTGCCCTGCGGCACCTGTGTAGGTATCTGCACTTGTGCCAACAAAAACACGAGATGGGTCTTGCACTATCATCATTTTACCGTTGAAAGTGTCACCGTTAACAGTTTCTATAATGAGAGGCTGTACATCTGTGTCCACATCATTTTCCGAAAACTGTATAAGCTCGGTATCCGTTACGGCATTTGTAACTTGAACGCTGTTATTATCTATAATTGTTTGTATTTCTTCCTCGCTAAAATACATATTAGCCACAAATTTCAGTGCGCTTGTTTCAAGCACCGAAGTTACAAGCAAATCTCTTGCGGTGGGGCTTGGGCCGTAGGCAATAACAGTAACGGCACCGAATACACCGCCCAAAAGCAAAAACAAGAATGTGCTAAAACATAGTGCTATGCGCCCGGCTATATTGCGAGAGCTTTTATGCACAATGTTATTATTTGTTGCATTTTGTTGTTTTTTGCCGAAAAATTTATGCATTTTGCGGCGCCTTTTACGCTGCTTTGCGTTTAAACATGTTCTTTTTATTAATGTGTCAGACATGTGCACTCCTTTATAGGTTCATATAGACAAATGCCAAATGCACTTGCGATGAAATGTGAAAGTGGTTGTTTTAAATTATGGCTCTTGTATATCATCACTTTGAACTTCGCTTGCAAACACCCAATTTTGCTGAATTCTAAAACTTAAAAAGAACAAAACGGTATCAACAACTACTTTTATAATTGAATCGAGCCCTAAAATAGCTGAAGTAAAATATGAAATAACAAACACTAAGGCGTAAGATAAAATCATTTGAGCTATGCATAAAACAGTATATCTCAGCAAAGTTTTGCTTTTTGGTCTGTCGCTTTTAAACACAAACTTATGGTTTATGGAATAATTATAAAATGCCGAGACTATTCTGGCAATGATAGTGGCTACAAATAAGCGTGAAATTCGTGCCAATTGTGAGCCTAAAACTATATTTAATAATGTGAATATACCTATATCTAAAACACTTGCGGATATAGAACTGAAGAAAAACTTAAATATTACAGAGTAAACACGAAGTGAATCTGTTATAGGGTTAAAGTGCGACGTTCTGTTATCGTCTAAATAAACGGTGTCTATATTAATTTCTTTTATTTTTATGCGCTTTTTTTTGAAAAATAAAAGCATGTTTGTCTCATATTCAAAGCGCTCGCCGTTTACATGGCAAAGTGAATTTAAAAGAGAGTAGGGCAACAGGCGCAAACCTGTTTGAGTGTCTTTTAAAACAAGCCCGAAAATTGCACGGAATAAGAAAGCAGTTAGCTTGTTGCCAAAGCGGCTTCTGGGAGGAACATTTTCATCGTTAAAATCTCTTGCACCTAAAACTACAGTGTTTTTTAGGCTTGAAAATTCGTTTGCACACTTTATAATGTCGTGCACTTTGTGTTGCCCATCACCGTCAATTGTAATAACACCAATGCTGTTTTTTCTGTTATTTAGCACAAATTCAAAGCCTGTTTTAAGTGCACGCCCTTTGCCTTTGTTCACCTCGTGCGTTAAAACGGTGCATTCTTTAAACTTAGCAACATGCTCAAAAGGGGCAATATGTTCTGCATCGCTGCCGTCGTTAATAATTATTATATCTGTAAATGCATTTGAAATAAGTTCTTCAACAACTGCTATCATTTTTTCATCCGGATTTAAGGACGGTAAAATAATACTGATATTATCCATGAAAACCTCACTGAAATATTAAAAATAGTAAGAACAACATATAACTAACCTTTTGTCATTCAAGCGTAGCAGAGGAATTCCAAACCTCTTTTTGTAAAATCCACAAAGGTTATTTTATCAAAAAAACAAAAGTTGTGCAACAATTTTGCCATTGAAATTAGTATATTTTAATAAATTGGGAATTATAACCTATCTATAATGGCATTTGTGAAAAAAACTGTATAATTGTGTTCACTGTGTGTGGGTTTAATCATTGTCATTTAAGTTATAGGATTAATTCGAACACGTTTTTACTTAGCTAAAAGCGTTAAAACTGCGGCAGTGCAAAGCCCAAATTCAATAACTTTTAACGGTTAAGCATTGCTTTAGCCGCCTTGTAAATGTCGCCACAGCCAAGCGTAATCACTAAATCGCCCTCTTTTGCATTATTTAAAACATATTCAACAATTTCATCAAATGTTTTAAACCAAACGCAATTTGGAATTAACTTAGCCAAATCTTTTGTTCGTATTTCATATTGTTCGGGGTTTTCACGGCTGCCCATAATCTCGCTTAAAACGGTGTAGTCTGCAATTTGCAAAACTTGTGCAAAATCGTTTAAAAGCCTTTGTGTTCTTGTATAGGTGAAAGGCTGATGAACCGCCCAAACACGGTTGTAGCCCATATTTTTTGCTGCTTTTAATGTCACTTCAATTTCTGCGGGGTGGTGCGCATAATCGTCGGCAATGGTTATGCCGTTAACTTCGCCTAAAAATTCAAACCTGCGCCCTGCGCCCTTGAATGCACTTAAAGCATTTGCGCACTGCTGTGCACTGCAAGAGGATAAATGCGCGCATGTAAATGCCGCAAGAGAGTTTAAAACATTGTGCTCACCCGGCACATTTAGCTTTACATTCGTTTGAAACTCACCGTTTAAAACAACATCGTAACTGTAAAAAGACGGCCTGTATTGCTTTATATTCACAGCCCTATAAAATGCGTTTTCGCTTTTGCCAAAAGTAATTAGTTGCTTATCTGTTAGCCTTTTTGCAACAAGCATGGTGTTTTCATCGTCTGCGTTCATTATTACTGCTTTTGTTGAAGCATTGGCAAATTCATAAAAGCAATCGCGCAAATTATCCATTGTTTTAAAAAATTCCATATGGTCTTCATCTATATTTAATATAACTGAATAATATGGCTGCAAATGCAAGAACGTGTTGTTATACTCGCAAGCTTCCACAATAATTTCATCACCGCTTCCATGCAAGCCATATGCGTCAATAAGCGGCAGTTTCCCGCCTATAATTGCGGCAGAGTTCTTCTCGCTCATAAGCATAATTTGCGTTGCCATTGCAGTTGTGGTTGTTTTGCCATGTGTGCCGGATATACAAATGGAATGTTTATATAAATTGGCAACATAAGCCAGCATTACACTGCGCTCTACTTTTGGAATATTAAGTTCATCTGCTTTTAACAGTTCAACATTATCTTGTGAAATAGCGGCTGAGTACACTATAAAATCTGCACCTACAACATTATTGGCATCATGCCCAATAAAAACTTTAATGCCCATATTTTCAAGGCGCTGTGTTATATCGCCCTCATTCACGTCTGAGCCTTGAATATTACAACCGAAAGCGTGTAAAATTTGAACAATAGGGAACATGCCACTGCCGCCAATTCCAACAAAGTGTAAATTTTGTTTGCCGTTTAAAAGCAATTTGTCTATGCTCATTTATGCACCTCTAAATATAAAAAATTGTAATTTAAGAAAAAACTTATTATATTATACTCCCAATTTGCAAAAAATGAAACAATTTTTATTTGCAACATTGCTTTTTTGGCAAAAAAATGGTGTTTTGTGAACCGAAGAGGCGAGTTAAAGGCAAAAAACTGTGCATTATATGTTGACATTACCAAAATAATAGTGTAAAATAAACATGTTGCGCCATAGGCGCGTTTTGTGTTGTGTAAAAATGCACAAAAATGCAGTATAGCGCACAACATATAGGTTTAACCTAAATTTAAAAGAAAGGAGAAAATAATGCCAACCTTTAATCAACTTGTTCGCAAAGGTCGTGAGGTTTTAACGCAAAAGTCAACAGCACCTGCACTTCAAAGAGGCTATAACTCTAAGAAAAAAGCTTTCACAGATAAAAGCTCACCACAAAAACGCGGTGTGTGCACAGCTGTTCGTACTATGACACCTAAAAAACCGAACTCTGCTCTTCGCAAGGTAGCCCGTGTGCGTCTTTCAAACGGTATCGAGGTAACTTCGTATATTCCGGGTATCGGCCATAATTTGCAAGAACATAGCGTTGTATTAATTCGCGGCGGCCGTGTTAAAGATTTACCCGGTGTTCGTTACCATATTATTCGTGGTACATTAGATACACAAGGTGTTGCTAACCGTGGCCAAGCAAGAAGTAAATACGGTGCTAAAAAACCAAAGGCCGGTGCAAAATAAGTGAAAAACCCTTAAAAGTTAACTAGCCAATAAAGAGGCTTTATATAGATAAACCTCAATATAGGCAGTGCGGGAGTTTATTACTTTCGAGTACCAATGATATCATTCTTATGAAGGAGGGAAGAAGGATGCCCAGAAGAGGTAATATTGCAAAACGTGACGTTTTGGCAGATCCATTATACAATTCCAAAATTGTAACACGTTTAATTAACAGCATTATGTATGACGGTAAAAAAGGTGTTGCACAAAAAATTGTGTACGATGCATTTAATATCGTTCAAGAGAAAACAGGAAATGACCCACTTGAGAGTTTTGAGAAAGCGCTTGAGAACATCATGCCGGTTTTGGAGGTTAAAGCTCGCCGTGTTGGCGGCTCAACTTACCAAGTGCCCATGGAAGTGCGTGCAGACCGTCGTGAAACATTAGGTTTACGCTGGCTTACAACTTATTCAAGAAACCGCAACGAGCGCACTATGCGCGAGCGTTTAGCAGGCGAAATTATGGATGCTTGCAACGGCGGCGGTAACGCTTGCAAAAAGCGTGAAGATACACATAAAATGGCAGAAGCTAACAAAGCATTTGCACACTTCAGATACTAATTTTGTGTCTTGATTATTTTTAGGAGGATTATATGCCAAGAGACGTTTCATTGGAAATGACAAGAAACATCGGCATTATGGCTCATATTGACGCCGGCAAAACCACCACATCAGAGCGTATTTTGTATTACACAGGTATTACGCACAAAATTGGTGAAGTTCATGACGGCGCAGCTACAATGGACTGGATGGAGCAAGAGCAAGAACGTGGTATCACAATCACATCTGCCGCTACAACCTGCTATTGGAGCCATTCTGAGCTACAAAGCGATGAAAACAAAGCCAAAAAGAACAGACACAGAATTAATATTATCGACACCCCCGGGCACGTGGACTTTACTGTTGAAGTAGAACGTTCACTTCGTGTTTTAGATGGAAGCGTTACTGTAATGTGCGCTAAGGGCGGCGTTGAGCCTCAGTCTGAAACTGTTTGGCACCAAGCAAACAAATACAAAGTTCCCCGCATGATATACGTTAATAAAATGGATATCATGGGCGCAGATTTCTATAATGTATTAAACATGGTTAAAGAGCGCTTAAAAGCAAATGCAATTCCAATTCAATTGCCAATCGGCGCTGAAGACGAATTTAAAGGCATTATAGACTTATTAAAAATGACAGCCGAGATTTATTACGATGACCTTGGCAAAGATGTTCGCACAGAGGAAATACCCGAAGATTTAAAAGCAAAAGCGCAAGAATACCACGACGCTTTAGTTGAGGCAATTGCAGAAACAGATGAAGATTTGATGATGCAATACCTTGAGGGTGAAGAACTTGACGTTGCGGACTTGAAAGTAGCACTTCGCAAAGCAACAATTGATAATCTTATCATCCCTGTTGTTTGCGGCACATCTTACAAAAACAAAGGCGTGCAAAAAGTGCTTGACGCTATTATCGACTACATGCCGGCTCCAACCGACATTGAAGATATTAAAGGCGTTAACCCGAACAGCGAAGAAGAGGAAAGCCGTCCTTCTACAGACGATGCACCGTTCTCTGCGCTTGCTTTCAAAATTGCAACCGACCCATTCGTGGGCAAACTTTGCTTTTTCCGTGTGTATTCCGGCACTGTTTCGGCAGGTTCAACGGTTTATAACTCTGTTAAAGACAACCGTGAGCGCATGGGACGTATTTTGCAAATGCACGCAAACCATCGCCAAGACATAGATATTTGCTATGCAGGTGATATTGCAGCGGCTGTTGGCCTTAAAAACACAACAACCGGTGACACACTTTGCGATGAAAAACACCCTGTTATTTTAGAGAGCATGGAATTCCCGGAACCTGTTATCCGTGTGGCTATCGAGCCAAAAACTAAAGCAGGCCAAGAAAAAATGGGTATTGCTCTTTCAAAACTTGCAGAGGAAGACCCAACATTCAAAACTTACACAGATGAAGAAACAGGCCAAACAATTATCGCCGGCATGGGCGAACTTCACCTTGAAATTATTGTTGACCGCTTGCTTCGCGAATTTAAAGTTGAAGCTAATGTTGGCGCACCTCAAGTTGCTTATCGTGAAACAATTCGCCGCAATGTTGAGCAGGATACAAAATATTCTCGTCAATCCGGCGGTAAAGGTCAATTTGGCCACGTTAAAATTAGAATTGAGCCGAATGAGGCTGGCAAAGGCTATGAATTTGTTAATGCTATCACAGGTGGTGCTATTCCAAAAGAATATATCAACCCTGTTGATCAAGGAATTCAAGGCGCAATGCAAGCCGGTGTTTTGGCAGGCTACCCTGTTGTTGACGTTAAAGTTACACTGTTTGATGGTAGCTACCACGAAGTTGACTCTTCCGAGATGGCGTTTAAAATTGCCGCTTCTATGGCATTTAAAGACGCTATGAAAAAAGCAGACCCTGTTATTTTAGAGCCTATCATGAAAGTTGCGGTTATTGTGCCCGACGATTATATGGGCGATGTAATAGGCGATGTGAACTCTCGTAGGGGACAAATTCAAGGAACAGAAGCCAGAAGCGGTTCACAGCAAATTGATGCACATGTTCCATTATCCAATATGTTCGGCTACGCTACAGATTTGCGCAGCAAAACACAAGGTAGGGGACAATATTCAATGGAACCCAGCCATTATATTGATGTTCCGAAGAGCATTGCGGAAACAATTATGGCAGGGCGCACAAATAAATAGAGTTTGCTCTAAAAAAATTGCATAATGCAGTGAAAAACACTTGATTTTTCTCGTTGTATTTAGTAAAATAACAATAATAAAATAAACATCCAATTTAAAGGAGGATATATAACAATGGCAAAAGCTAAATTTGAACGTAATAAACCCCATGTAAACATTGGCACAATCGGTCACGTTGACCATGGCAAAACAACACTAACAGCTGCTATCACAAAAGTTCTTGCAATGAAAGGCGATGCAGAGTTCACAGATTATGCTAATATCGATAAAGCTCCTGAAGAGCGTGAGCGCGGTATTACAATCAACACTGCACACGTTGAGTACGAAACAGATGCACGTCACTATGCACACGTTGACTGCCCCGGCCATGCTGACTATGTTAAAAACATGATCACTGGCGCAGCTCAAATGGACGGCGCTATCCTTGTTGTTTCTTCAGCAGATGGCCCAATGCCTCAAACACGTGAGCACATCTTGCTATCTCGCCAAGTTGGCGTTCCTTACATCGTTGTTTTCATGAACAAAGTAGACCAAGTTGACGACGAAGAATTGCTTGACTTAGTTGAAATGGAAATTCGTGACCTACTAAGCGAATACGATTTCCCGGGCGATGACACACCTATCGTTCGCGGTTCAGGCTTACAAGTTCTTGAATCTGCAGCAACAGACCCTGAAGCTCCTGAGTACAAATGCATTCTTGAGCTTATGGCCGCTGTTGACAGCTACATTCCTACACCTGAGCGTGCAAAAGACCTTGCTTTCCTAATGCCTGTTGAAGATACAATGACAATCACAGGCCGTGGAACAGTTGCTACAGGCCGTGTAGAGCGTGGCGAAATTAAAACAGGTGAAGAGGTTGAGATTGTTGGTCTTTCAACAGAAATTGACAAAACAACAGTTACAGGCCTTGAAATGTTCCGCAAAACACTTGATTATGCTCAAGCAGGCGACAATGTTGGCGCACTACTTCGCGGCGTAACACGTGAGACAATCGAGCGTGGACAAGTTCTTGCTAAACCCGGCTCTATCAAACCTTTCACAAAGTTTGCAGGCCAAGTTTATGTATTGAAAAAAGAAGAGGGCGGCCGTCATACTCCTTTCTTCAAAAACTATCGTCCTCAATTCTACTTCCGCACAACTGACGTTACAGGCGTTATCACATTACCGGAAGGCACAGAAATGTGCATGCCCGGCGACAACATCGCTATGGATGTTGAGTTAATCACACCTATCGCTATGGAAGAAGGCTTACGCTTTGCTATCCGTGAAGGTGGACGTACAGTAGGTTCAGGCGTTGTTTCTAAAATTAACGGCTAATTAGAACTTATAATTAATTTAAGGGTTGCAACATTTTGTTGCAACCCTTTTTGGTGTTAAAATATAAAATTTAATGCCCCGATAAAGCTTGCATTGCGTTTTCTTCAGCAAATTGTTTGCTGTATAAATCGTAGTAATAGCTTTTTTTGTTGAGCAATTCTTTATGTGTGCCTTTATCCACAATAGTACCATCTTTAACAACAAGAATTATATCGGCATGCCTTATGGTAGAAAGCCTATGTGCAATAATAAATGACGTTCTACCGTTTAATAGGTGAGATATAGCATCTTGTATAAGTTTTTCGGTTTGGGTGTCTATTGATGAAGTAGCTTCATCCAAAACGAAGATAGCCGGGTTTGCAAGAACCGCACGGGCAAAAGAGATAAGCTGTTTTTCGCCGGTTGATAGGTGGTCGCCACCTTCACCTACGATATTGTTATAGCCGCCATCTAATTTTTCAACCACTATGTTTGCGCTAACTGCTTTTGCCGCCGCATAAACTTCCTCGTCTGTTGCCTCTAAGCGCCCATAGCGAATATTGTCCATAACTGTACCGGAAAATAAATGTGGGCTTTGCAAAACATAGCCTAAATTGCTATGAAGCCATAATTGGCTACGCTCTTTATAATCTACGCCATCAATTAAAATTCTGCCCTTTGTTGGCTCGAAAAAACGGCAAGCAAGGTTAACCAATGTGCTTTTTCCGGCGCCGGTTTCGCCAACTATGGCAACAGTTGTGCCTGCTGGCACGTGCAAATTAAAGTTTTCAAGCACATTTTCATCGCCGTCGGGGTATTTAAAGCTTATGTTTTCAAATGTGATATCACCCTTAATTTTTGGCCAGTTTTCGGGTTTTGGGTTAAAGCAATCACCATATTTTTCTATAATTTCATCGGTGTCTGTTATAAAAGGTTTTTCGTTTAAAAGCCCTAAAACACGTTCGGTGTCGGCTTGAATAGAAATAATATCGGCAAGGGTTCTCGCCAGCGTTTGGATAGGATCGAATATACCAAGCGCATAAGTGGTGAAAGCGGAGAGAGTGCCAAGAAGCATTAAATCTTCGCTTACAGCATAACCGCCACGCATTAAAACCACACTTAGAAGAATAGAGCTTATAAATATAATTAAAGGTATATAAATTGCCGAGAGCTGTGCAGCTTTTAATGCGGATTTTTTAGTTGTTGTTGTAAGTGTTTTAAAATCGCTGTAATTTATATCTTCAAGCACAAGGGTTTTAGCAGTTTTTGCGCCCATAATGCCCTCGTTAAAAGCACCTGTTATTTTGCTGTTGTTTTTTCGGGCTTTTCTGTTCCAGTGCAAAATTTTGTTTTGGAAATACCAAGTTAAAAGAGAAATTATTGGCATAACAATAATTATTATTAAAGCAAGTGATGGGTTTAAAATGAACATTGCAATAAAAACACCCAAAACATAGAAAAGCGACCAAATTAAATCCGGTAAAGTCCAGGCTATAAGGCTTGCTATGCGGGTGGTATCACTCATGGTGCGCGATAAAATATAACCAACGGGCGTTGTGTTATAAAATGAAAGAGAGAGCGTTTGCATGTGGTAAAACATCTCTTTTTTCACATCTCTACCAAAGCGCATTTCAAGGTTCATAGAGCACCTTGCAGAGATAATTATGCTAAAAGATTGAAATAAAATAATAAACAAATAAAGCAGTGCAAATTGAATTATGCCGTTTAAACTTTGTGTTTGCACAAAATTATCTATTGCGTAACTTTGGAAAAGAGGGAACAAGATATCGGCTGTGGAAGCGCAAAGAATGGCGCCCAAGCTGATAAAAAATAATTTTCGGTAAGGCTTAAAAAATTTCAATAAAGGCTTCCAAATTTTCCAATTAAAGGCGTTTTGATATTCTTTTTCTTCAATCACCATGCTTATCACCACCTTGCTTTGCTAAAAATTCTCTGTCTTCGCTTTGCATTTGTATTTCGTATATTTTTTTGTAAATGCCCTCTTGCTCTAAAAGCTGGGCATGTGTGCCTTGCTGTGCAATTTCGCCGTCTTCCATAACTAAAATAATATCAGCGTGCATTAATGTTGTTATGCGGTGCGAAATTAAAATAACAGTGCTGTCTGTTTCGTGCTTGGCAAGTGCGGCCCTAATATTGGCGTCAGTTTCAGAGTCTACCGCTGAAAGGCTATCATCAAAAATTTTAATGGGCGCTTTTTTCATAAGCATACGTGCAATTGCAACACGCTGTTTTTGCCCGCCTGATAGCGTAACGCCACGCTCGCCCACAATTGTGTCGTAGCCAAGGCGCATCTCCTCAAGGGCAGAATCAACACAGGCAATGCTTGCAACATGCCTTATGTCGTCTAAATTCGCTTTTGGCGCAGATGCCTTTATATTCTCGGCAATAGTGCGAGAGTATAAAAACGGTTCTTGAAGAACAATGCCTATATTATTTCGCAAGTGTGCAAGGTCGATATCATTAATATTCACGCCATCTATAGTTATTTTGCCACTGTTTTCGGGCAAATCATAAAGCCTGTCTAAAAGGTGCATCAATGTGCTTTTTCCGCTTCCCGTGCCACCTAAAATTGCAAATGTTTTGCCACAGGGAACAGTAAAACTAATGTTTTTCAAAACCGGCTCTTTTGCATCGTCATAAGAGAAGCTTACATTATCAAAAACAATGTCGCCCTTCATATTGGGTTTAACGCTATCTTTTGGGCTTTGCTCGGGTGTTTCATCTAAAATGTAACGAACACGCTCTATTGATACGCTTGCCTTGCTCATGTTAGAGAACAAGCGCCCCAAAGAGCGCAAAGGCCAAAGCAGTGCTGAATAATATGTTATAAATGCAATTAAATCGCCTGCGGTTATATTGCCGTTAACTGTTTGGAACACACAAACGAGCAAAACTGTTAATAAAAGCGAACTGCTTATAAAATCTCCGCCCGCCCAGTATATGCTTGAAAGTTCACCGAGCCTTATCCACAAATTTGCCCATTTTTCGTTCTTTTTATCAAATTGTTTAACTTCGTGGCGCTCTCGTGCAAATGCTTTAACAACTCTAACGCCTGTTAAATTCTCTTGCACAACTGTCATCAGTTCGCCCTCTGCTTCATCGGCAAATTTAAAGCGTTTTGCAATTTTTCCATAAAAAATAATTGAATAAATTGCGATAGCAGGGAAGAAGAAAAGTGCAATTACGGAAACTGAAATGTTCATGCTGAACATTATACCTAAATAAAAACCAACTAAAAACAAAACCCTGAACACTTGAATTAGTTGCACCGAAATGAAGTTTTGAATAACCGTAACATCTGAAGTGCAACGTTGTATAATATCACCTGTGGGATTGTTTGTGTGCCATGAAAACGGCAGATAATGAATATGGTTGTAAAGCGTGTCGCGCATATCTTTTATAATGCTTTCAGAACATTTTGCGGTGTTCATGCGTGCAAAATAATCGAACAAGCCGGAAATGGCCATGCTTATTAATATGCAAACACCTGCTAAAATAAGTGCGTTAATAAGCGATAAACTTTCTAAATTAAAAAAATCCACAACAAAATTAGGGAATGTAAAATCTTCATTCCCTAAAATGCTATCGACAGTATTCCTCAATATTTGCGGCATTAAAGCGTTAAAAATTGTGGTTATCATTGTAAATAATAAAGCCATAATAAAAAAGTGCACTTGTGGCTTTAAAAAACGCCAAATAAATGGAAAAATGTTTTTTGATTTTTGCATATTTATGCTCCGTTCTGCCACAAAGTTTTCTTGTGTGGCAATGATACATTTAATTTGTATTCAAAACGGTGTAAAATTTGCAAATTAAATTTGTGTTATGATGGCAAATTATTTTTTAAGCCAGCTCATCATTTTACGAAGCTCTATGCCCACTTTTTCAAGCAGGTGCTCGCTTTCAACACGGCGAGTAGACAAGAATTTTGCCTTTCTGCCGCCTTTATCCGAAAGCTCGGTAACAAATTCACTTGCAAAAGTTCCGTCTTGGATTTCGCGAAGAACTTTTTTCATTTCGTTTCTTGTGTCTTGTGTAATAAGCCTACGCCCTGTGCGATAATCGCCATATTCAGCTGTGTTTGAAACAGAATATCGCATCATTGCAAAGCCGCCGTCGTTAATTAAATCTATAATCAATTTCATCTCGTGTATGCACTCGAAATATGCCATTTCGGGCTCGTAACCGGCTTCCACCAATGTGTCGAAGCCTGCTTTCATAAGCTCGGTAACGCCGCCGCAAAGAACAGCTTGTTCACCGAATAAATCTGTTTCGGTTTCTTCCCTAAATGTTGTTTGCAAAATGCCTGCACGGCCTGCGCCTATTGCGCTTGCATATGCAAGTGCATATTCTTCGGCTTTTCCGCTGAAGTTTTGGTGCACAGCTATCAAACCGGGAACACCTTTGCCCTCAACATATTGGCTTCTAACTGTGTGGCCGGGGCCTTTTGGGGCAACCATAATTACGTCTATATTCTGCGCCGGTGATATTAAACTATAATGAATATTAAAGCCGTGTGCAAACATTAGCACATTGCCTTCTTTCATGTAAGGTGCAACTTCATTGTTGTAAATGTCTGCAGCAACTTCGTCGGGAACAAGCATCATAACAATATCGGCAGCTTTTGCAGCTTCGTTAACTTCCATAACAGTAAGGCCTGCATCTTGTGCTTTTTTGCAGCTTGCACTGCTGCTGCGAAGCCCAACAATAACATTAACTCCGCTGTCTTTCATGTTTTGTGCATGGGCGTGCCCTTGGCTGCCAAAGCCCATAACAGCAACGGTTTTTCCGTCTAACAATGCCAAGTTACAATCTGCATCATAATATTTTTTAATCATTTTACATTCTCCTCTTTGTTTTATATTTATCCTCTGGAAAGCGCTGTAATGCCTGTGCGGCACATTTCAATGAATTTATAGGGTTGCAGTACATTTAAAAACGCATCAATTTTATCGGGCTCGCCCGTTAGTTCAAGCACCATACTACCCATAGATAAATCAATAATTTTTGCGTGATAAATCATTGCTATTTCACGTATTTGTGTACGGCTTTGCTCGTCTGCTTCAATTTTAACAAGCAGTAATTCACGCAGCAAACTCTTGCTGTCTAAAATAAAAATATCCTTTGTTTCAACAAGCCTTTGTGTTTGCTTTATAATTTGGTCAAGCACTGTTTCGTCGTCGTGCACAACTATTGTAATGCGTGATATCTGTGGGTTATCGGTTGTGGAAACCGTAAGGCTGTCGATGTTAAAGCCCCTTCTTCCAAAAAGCGAGGTTATGCGCGTTAAAACGCCGGAATGATTATCTACTAAAATGCTGAGCACTTCTCTATTCATAATTACCTCCTCAGCTCATCATCATATCGTCTATTGTACCACCTGATGGTATCATAGGCAATACTTTTTCGTCTCTGTCAACAATGCACTCTATCCAAACGGGTTCATTTAAAGCAACAGCTTTTGCCATCGCTTCTTTAAACTCGGCCAAATTAGTGCATCTAAAGCATTTAAGGCCAAAGCCGTCGGCAAGTTTAACAAAATCTGTTTTGCGTTTAGGGTCTGTTGCGGAAAAACGTTTTTCGTAAAAAACAGTTTGCCATTGGCGCACCATGCCTAAAACGCTGTTGTTGAATATAACGGTTATAACAGGAACTTCGTAGCTAACAGCTGTGCATGCTTCATGTAAATTCATGTGGAATGAACCATCGCCCGTGAAATGAATAACCCTGCGGTTTTCATCTATTGCAATTTTAGCGCCTATTGCCGCACCATAGCCAAAGCCCATTGTGCCAAGGCCGCCGCTTGTTAAAAAGCTTCTGGGCATTGTGTGCTTAATATATTGTGCGCACCACATTTGGTGCTGGCCTACATCTGTAACATAAAGCGAGTTTTCACCGGCAATATCACATGCGCCGGCTATAACTTGATGCGGTTTTAAAATGCTATCATCATCTTTTGGTTTATAGTCTTTATCTTGCAACTCTTTTATTTTTGCAAGCCATTCAGGGCGAGATTTTTGCTCTATTAATGGGATTAATGCGGCTAAAACCTCTTTAACATCGCCAATAATGCTAAAATCAACCGCTACGTTTTTGTTAACTTCGCTCGCGTCGATATCTATGTGCAAAATTTTGGCGTTTTTTGCAAATTGCTTTGTGTTCATCGCAACCCTGTCGGAAAAACGTGTGCCAATTGCTAAAACAAGGTCTGCCTTATCCACTGCACTGTTTGTGGTGCGAGAGCCGTGCATGCCAAGAAGGCCAAGGTTAAGTTTTTCGCCATAGCCTAAAACGCCTGCCGCCATAAGTGTGTAAGTTGCGGGCATTTCACTTTTAGCCATGAAACTGCGCAATTCTTCGCCTGCCTCGGAAGCGGTTACACCGCCGCCAAAATATATTATGGGACATTGTGCTTCATTTATCATTTTTGCAGCTGTAATTAAATCGCTTTGCTCTACTTTTGGGTTTTGCGGCAAAGTAACAGGGGCAAGGGGAGTGAATTCTGCTAAAGTATTTGTGATATCTTTTGGTATATCAACAAGCACAGGGCCTTTGCGCCCTGTTTGTGCAATTCTAAAAGCATCTCTTAAAATGTCCGCAAGCTCGTTAACATCCCGAACAACAAAATTGTGCTTTGTTATAGGCATGGTAATGCCTGCAATGAAAACTTCTTGGAAGCTGTCTTTGCCAATTAAACTTGTGCCAACATTACCTGTTATTGCAACCATTGGTACGCTGTCCATATAAGCGGTGGCAATGCCGGTAACAAGGTTTGTTGCACCCGGGCCGCTTGTGGCAAGAACAACACCTGTTTTGCCCGTTGCTCTCGCATAGCCGTCTGCCGCATGGGATGCGCCTTGCTCGTGTGCTGTTAAATAGTGGTTAATTTTATCGCTGTTTTTATATAAAGCGTCGTAAATGTCTAAAACAGCACCGCCGGGATAACCGAACAATGTGTCTACACCTTGCTCTATAAGAACTTGCACAAAAATTTCCGCGCCTGTAATTTTCATGTTATACCTCCTGTAAGTGGCGAGAATATCTCGCGCTTATTTTAACTTTCCAATATCCCTGTTTTTAACCGTTAGGAAATCAATACACACCCAGTTTATATTATTCATAGCGGCTAAAATAAAAAACAAGCAATATCCCTGTAAATCAGAGACAAAGCTTGTGTAAACGCTCTGCGGTACCACTCTGTATTGCCACTTAAAAAAAGCGGCCACTCAAAACGCTGTAACGTGCGTTATTCGGCAAATGCTACTAAATTCACACCGCAGCTCCAAGATGACTTTCATGTATAATATCAACTGTTTTGCAGCAAACAACAGCTCTCTGAGTGATAGGCTATACACTAATTTTCTCTTCATTGCTTTTATTATATAATATTATATATGTATAAACGTTTTAAGTCAATATTTTTTATTATAATAATTGCAAATGCCAATTAGAATTTGGTGTTAGGCTTTTAATTTTTATGAATATATGGTATGATAATATGAAATGCGCAATAAAATGTAATAGTTGTTTTTGATATGATTATTCTCTGGTGAGCATTAAATAACAGGCATAAATTATGTTTAAATGCAAAATGTGTTAGTTTAATTTGTGTTTAAGTTTGCTAAAAGCACAAATAAATGTAGACCTTATGACATATTTTGTTATTGATAAATGCACAATAAATTTTGGTAGGCTTTTAGCGCATTGTACAAAATAATCTTTGCTTTTTATACAATATTATATTATAATATAAGGGGAGTGTATATTGTGAAAAAATTGAATATAGCAGTGCTGTTTGGCGGCGCTTCCAGCGAACATGAAATTTCTTGTCTGAGTGCTTACAGCGTTATTAATGGCTTAAACAGAGAAAAATACAATATTATTAAAATTGGCATAACAAAAAAAGGCGAGTGGTTTTTGTTTTCAGGGCAAGATGAACATGTTAAAGACGGCTCGTGGGTTAAAGGCCCGTGCACGCCTTGCTCTTTTTGCCCGGGCATTAGCATTAAAGGTATTGCCCTGTTTAAAGAAAAAAGCTTTGAGGTTTTGAGCGTAGATGTTGTTTTGCCAATTATGCACGGCAAAAATGCAGAGGATGGCACTGTACAAGGTATGCTTGAGCTTTGCGGCATACCGTATATTGGGTGCGACACTTTAGGAAGCGCTGTTTGCATGGATAAAATTGTTGCCAATTGCATAATGCAAGCAAATGGTATACCACATTGCAAATGGGACTATATGTTGAAAAGCGATTTTAATAATTTTGATGAAATTGAAAAGCGCATTAGCGAAAAATTAAATTACCCCATTTTTGTAAAACCGTCCGCTTCAGGTAGCAGTGTTGGCATAAGCAAGGCAAGTGACAAACAAACGCTTAAAGAAGCGGTTGTTTTGGCACTGCGCCATGATGAGAGGGTTTTGTTTGAGCAATATATAAACGGGCAAGAAGTGGAGTGTGCGGTTATAGGCAATGAAGTTGTTAAAAGCACTTTGCCGGGCGAAATTCTTGCAAGCAAAGAGTTCTATGATTATGAGGACAAATATTTAAGCAAAAAAAGCAAAACAGCAATACCGGCAAATTTGCCGAAAGAGAAATTGCAAGAAATTGCAAAACTTGCTGAAAAATCTTACAAAGCACTTTGTTGTAAAGGGCTTGCAAGGGTAGATTTTTTTGTAGAACGCTCAACAGGCGATGTTTATTTGAACGAAATAAACACAATGCCCGGGTTTACGGATATAAGCATGTACCCAAAAATGATGATGGCAGACGGGTATACCTATTCATCTTTGTTCGACAGTTTAATTGAGCTTGCTGTGAACGCAAATAAGGTGGTGGATATTAATGCCTGATTGCAATGCCCCAATAGGTATATTCGATTCCGGCCTTGGCGGCTTAACTGCGGTTAAACAGCTTCGCAAATTGTTGCCCGGCGAGGATATAATTTATTTTGGCGATACCGGACGAGTGCCTTACGGAACAAGGGGAAAAGACACTATTATTCAATATGCAAAGCAAGATATAGAGTTTTTGCTTAGCAAAAATGTTAAATTAATTATGGCGGCTTGCGGAACTGTTAGCAGTGTTTTGCAAGAAGGCTATACAAATTTACTTCCTATTCCTTATATGGGTGTTTTGCAAAGCGCAGCACAAGCTGCTGTAAATGCAACTAAAACAAAGCGCATAGGCTTAATAGGTACATCTGCAACAGTGCGAAGCGGCTCTTATAACGATGCAATTCACGAGCTTATGCCAAAAGCAAGCATAATTGCCACAAGTTGCCCATTATTTGTTCCGCTTGTGGAAAATGGCTATTTTGATAAAAACAATAAGGTTACAAGGCTTGTTGCGGCCGATTATTTAAAGGATATGCTAAGTGCAGATATAGATACCTTGATATTAGGGTGCACGCATTACCCGTTAATTGCGCCTATAATTGCAGATATAATGGGCGAGGGTGTAACTTTGATAGACCCGGGAAAGCAAACATCTTTAGCGGCGGTAAATAAACTTGAACAATTAGGCCTTTTAAGGCAAAACAGCGGTGAAAACAAAGGGCAAACAACATATTTTGTAAGCGATGACACACATAGTTTTGCGCAGTTATCCACTTGGTTTTTAGGTGAAAATGTAGGAGGCAACGTTACGCGAATTAACGTTGATAATATATGAAATACAAGGTGAAATTAAAGGAGAATACGCTTTTAATGCAAGATGATTATCTTATCACAATTCTCGGCACCATGGAGCAAGGTGATGAAAGCGATAGCATAGAGCTCACCACTCGCGGAAATTTTTCGCATAAAAACAACAAATATTATATAACGTATGAGGAAAGTTCCGCAACGGGATTTTTAGGTTGCACCACCACCGTAAAAGTGGAGGGCAATAAAAAAGTTAGTATGCTAAGGTTCGGTGCGCGCCCAAGCCAGTTAATTATAGAAAAAGGCACGAGGCATGTTGCACACTATGATACAGGCGAGGGCTCTTTGAGTTTAGGCGTAGCAGCAGATGAAATTGTGAGCGAGCTTAAAGATGACGGTGGCACTTTGCGCTTTAGCTATATGCTCGACATGAATTCCGAAGCGATAAGCCGAAATATTGTGCAAATTACGGTTAAACCCACAAAAACTATATAAAAAATCTTAAGCGTTAGGGGGTTGCTCCTTAACACTTACATACGGAGAAGTTAAATGCAAGAGATTTATAAATATTACAATGCTTATGACAATGCAATTAAAACTGCCAAAGCACTGTTGGTTAAAGCTGTGCAAAATGCAATTGATAAAGGCGCGCTAACAAATGCGCAAATTACACCATTTGTTGTGGAAATGCCGGCAGATATAAAAAACGGAGATTTAGCCTCTAACATAGCTATGGTTAACGCAAAAACTTTTGCGATGGCTCCACAAAAAATTGCCATTGCAATTTGTGAAGAACTAAAAGAAGAAAAATGCATTTTTGAAAAAATAGAAATTGCGGGACCGGGGTTTATCAATTTTTACCTTTCACCCGTGTTTTTTACACAAAACATGCTTGCTGTATTAGAGCAAAAACAAAATTTCGGTAAAACTAATTTTGGCAACGCACATAAAGTTAATGTTGAATATGTTAGCGCAAACCCAACAGGGCCTATGCACTTGGGCAATGCCAGAGGCGGTGCAATGGGCAATTGTTTGTGCGCTTGTTTAGAATGGGCAGGATATGATGTTACAAGTGAATTTTACATAAATGATGCAGGCAATCAAATTGTGAAGTTTAAGAAAAGTTTGGCGGCAAGATATTTGCAGATTTTTAAGGGTGAGCAAATATCATTCCCCGAAGATGGCTACCAAGGCGAGGATATTAAAGTTTTAGCGCAAGAATTTGCAGACATTCATGCAGAAAAATTTGTGAATACAAGCGAAGAAGAGCTTCAAAATGCCATTGTGGATTATGCATTGCCTAAAAACATAAATGCGTTAAAGCAAGATTTGCAAAAGTATAATATAAGCTATGATATTTGGTTTAAAGAGAGCGGGCTACACGATAGCGGCGCTATAAACGAGGTTATAGCAAAGCTAAAAGAGCGCGGCGCATGTTATGAAAAAGATGGTGCTGTTTGGTATCGTTCGGCTTTGTATAGCGAGAAATACGGTGCAAATAAAATGTCGAGAAAAGGGCAAAACGGAGAAGTAACTAACGAACAAAAAGATGAAGTTTTAGTTAGAGCGAACGGAATACCCACTTATTTTGCGGCAGATATTGCCTACCATTACAATAAGTTTAAAACAAGAGGCTTTGAGACATGTATTAACCTTTGGGGGGCAGACCACCACGGCCATGTTGCAAGGCTTAAAGGCGCTATGGACGCAATAGGAATTGACGGTGATGCGCTTAAAATAATTTTATTCCAATTTGTGCGGCTTTTGCAAAATGGCGAACCTGTTAAAATGTCTAAGCGCACCGGAAAAGCGATAACGCTTAACACATTGCTTAATGAGGTGCCAATAGATAGTGCACGTTTCTTTTTTAACATGCGTGAAGCGGGAAGTGCAATTGATTTTGATTTAGACCTTGCCTCAAAGCAAGATAGCGATAACCCAGTTTACTATGTGCAATATGCACATGCAAGAATTTGCAGCATACTAAAAAAACTAAGCGCAGATGGCTTAATTTGCGATTTTGATAATATGTGTGAAAGCGATTTGCAAGCGCTAAAAGATGAAAATGAAATTGCATTAATGCGCACAGTGGCACTTTTTCCGTTTGAAGTTTTGCTTGCGGCAAAAAATTATGAGCCGTCACGTCTTACAAAATATGCAACACAACTTGCAACGCAATACCACAAGTTTTATAATAATTGCCATGTTAATTGCGAGCAAGAAAATGTGCGTAAAGCGCGCACTGCACTTTGCAAATGCACACAAATAACACTTTGCAATGTTTTAAATATGCTTAAAATAAGTGTTCCCGAAGTTATGTAATGAAAAATGTTGTTTAATTTTAAACAAATTAACTCTATAAAAATGTGCCTAAAGCACAAAAGTTGAAAGTATACGAGGTGAAATAGGATGATTGCAATTAACACCTTAGAAACATATATTGTGTTGTGTATAACTCTTTTTATACATTCGTATTTATGCACTTTGCTTGCAAAACGCATTGTTAAAAAAGAGCGATTTACTAAAATGGTTAGGTTTGCGTTTTGCTTTGCAAATGCTTTGTTTTCGGCAGGTGTTGTATCGCTTTTTTCCGGCAGTAATACATGGGCATACACAATAATTATTTTGGCAACTATTTTTGAGCTGTGTTTTCTTTTTAAGGATAAACTTTTTGCATTAGTGGCAATTGCGTTCGGGTTATCAATACATTTTTTTACGTTTCGCTCAATTGTTTTGGCAGTTTACTCGCTTGTAACAGAGCACACAATGTACAGCATTCTTCACAACAATGAACAATTGGTTTTAAGCACTTTTATATCATTTTGGGTGCATATAGTTGTTTTAATTTTGTTCATTGCACTAATTCCGCCCTCTGCGGTTAAAGACATTATCAAGAACAAAACTCTGTTAAATTTTATATCAATATTAATGATAGTTATAGGTGTTTTTCAAATATATAACGCAAGCATTTTCAGCATAGACAGCGCATATTTTGAATTGGCAATACAACAAATTGTTCTGCCGCTTTTGCTTATGGGCGCATTTTATTTAATGCTGTTGTTTATGATAAGGCTTGTTATGATGGAAAAATATAAAGAGCTTGTTCAAGAACTTGAAAATAAAATTGATACATCGCAAATGCTAACAGATGCGCTTTTTAATTTGGCACAAATTGTAATTGAATTTAACAGCACAAAAAAAACGATAACAAGAATTATAATTAATTCGGTTGAAATACCATTGGATAAACACCCTGTTTTCAATGAATTTATGAGCGGTGGAATGAACTACGTAGTTCACCCAAGTGATACTGAAATTGTGAATAAAATAAACCCTGAAAAAATTGAGGGAAAATTTAGAGGCGGTGTGAAAGAGCTAAATTATGATTATCGCTCTCACAGAATATCTATAGACAGCAACACGAGCGAAGTAAAAATAGACAGCAACGAATATTTGTGGTATAAAATGAAAATAAATTCGAGGCTTGACGAGGCCACGAATGAAGTGCTTTCTATATGCACAATTGATGAAATAAACGATGAGAAAAAAGCAGAACTTGCACTTGTGGAAAAAAGCGAACGGGATACACTTACAGGTGCTTATAATAAAGCGGCAATTCGCACATTGATAAGCGATTATTTAAATGAAAACGAATTTGGTGCACTTCTTATATTCGATATTGATAATTTTAAAAGCATAAATGATAATATGGGCCATAATTACGGTGATAGTGTGCTTTGCGAAATATACGATAAAGTTAGGCCGTTTTTTAGGGCGAGTGATTATTTTGGGCGTTTTGGCGGTGATGAATTTGTTGTGTTTTTTAAAGGGAAGATATATAAAAGCGAAATTGAGATTATTGCCAAAAGAATTTGCGATACCGTGCGCAATGATTATGTTGTAGATGATATTTCGGTTAGAGTTTCGGCATCTATTGGCATTTCAGTTTCACCGTTGCATGGAAGCAGCTATGAAAATTTGTTTGAAGCAGCAGACAGTGCACTGTATCAAGCTAAGCGCAAGGGTAAAGATACATTTGTTATATTTGACAGAAATTAAATTGACTACATGTTTAAACTATGATAGCAAATGCAAAAAACGCTGAATTGGTACAGCAGTAAACATGAAATATAATATGTTTAATGCAAAGTTTTACATTTGCTGTATTCAAGCATTATAAAACCGCTTTAATAGGGGATAGAGCCCCTATTAAAGCGGTTTTTTATGTTGTGAACTTGGGTTTTTATTTTTGATTGTTAGTTTGCATCAATGCGGCCTTATATGTGTTTTCCATAAGCATAGCCCTTGTCATTAAGCCAACACCGCCGGGAACAGGGGTTATATAAGCGGCATTGTCACAGGCTTCCTCAAAGGCAACATCACCGCACAACTTGCCGCGTTCGTTGCGGTTTATGCCAACGTCTATAACAATTGCGCCGGGTTTAACCATATCTTTTGTAACAAAGCCGGCTTTTCCAATTGCTGCAAGCAAAATATCTGCACTTTTGCAAATGTCTTTCAAGTTCTGCGTTCTTGAATGGCATATTGTAACTGTGGCATTTTCAGCGCACAGCAAAAGAGCCGCCGGTTTGCCCACAATATTACTGCGCCCTATAACAACAGCGTTCTTGCCCTCAATTTTAACGCCTGTGCTTTTTAGCATCTCTATACAGCCCGCAGGTGTGCACGGTAAAAAGCATTCTTCGCCAATAACCATTTTGCCCACATTAATTGGTGTGAAGCCGTCAACATCTTTTGTTGGGTTAATTGCGTTTATAACCGTGTTTTCATCTATGTGTTTTGGCAAAGGAAGTTGAACTAAAATGCCGTGCACTGCTTTATCATTGTTTAGCACATCAATCTTTGAAAGCAACTGCTCTTGTGTAATTTCTTCGCTCAAAGCAATAACATCAGAAAGTATATTGCACTCTTCGCAATCTTTTGCTTTGCCGGCCACATAGGTTTTGCTTGCCGGGTTATCGCCAACAATAATAACGCTTAATTTTGCACGCACATTCGTTTGGCTATAAAGCTCATCCATTTTTTTTGCGATTTCAGCTTTTTTTTGCATAGCAAGCTCTTTGCCACTTATTAGTTTTGCGCTCATCAGTCCACCTCCGATTGTTTTGCATCATCATCATTTGTAGCTTCGTTTTTATCAGTTTCATCGCTTTCTTTTACAGCTTGTGTTTGCTTTTTCAAATTTTCCTCTCTGTGCTCTTCCTTAGGTTTTTCGTTTTCAGTTTCGTCTTGAGTTTTTTCGTTTTCTTCTTCTGTTACATCATCTTTTAAACTTTCCTCGCTGTGTGCTTCTTCTTCTTCTTCTTCTTCTTCTTCTTCTTCTTCTTCTTCTTCTTGCAATTTATAGGCTTCTTCAATTTGTGCTTGTGTTGGCACATTTTCGCCTGCGAGCCAAGTTAAATTAATACTTGGAGAGTTTTTTTCTTTCGGATAAACTTTAAAATCATAACTAACTTTTAGCGGAATACCTTTATATTTTCTTCTTAAAATAATATAAATTATCAGTGCAACAACAGCACTTAAAATGGCAAGTAATTGGCTAACCCTTAAGCCCGGCAAAAGCTCAAGGCTGTCTGTTCGCAAACCCTCAACAACTGCTCTTTCCACACCGTACCAAATTATATATAAAAGGAATAATTCACCGTTAAATTTTCTTTTTTTGATATACAAAGCTAATAAAACAAAGCCCAATAAACACCAAACAGATTCATATAAAAATGTTGGGTGTACAGGTAAATTAGGGTCTACCACAACACCGTCTTGTGCCAATGTGCTTTGTGTAGCTGTTAAATAGGCAATGGTGTTTTCGCTTATCATTCCAAAAACTGAATTGGTGTTAGAGCCAAAAGCTTCTTGGTTGAAAAAGTTGCCCCATCTGCCTAAACCTTGCCCAATTAAAAAGCCTAATGCGCAAATATCTGCGGTGGCAAGTGGAGAAAGTTTTCGCCACTTGCACAAAAGAAATGCAGTGGCAAAACCTGCAATAATGCCGCCGTAAATGGCAAGCCCGCCATCTCTTATGCTTATAATATCTATAATGCTTGTATATTCAATAGGAGCAAACAAAACATAAAATGCACGTGCCCCCACAATACCCATGAAAACAGAACCGATAATTACATCTAAAAAGGCATCATCATTTAAACCAAAGTTTTTGCTCACTCTCAAACCAAAAATTATAGCGAGCAGCATACCGAGGGCTATGCATATACCATACCAATATATATTCATGTCACCAATTGAAAAAGCAACTCTGCTTACTTGCAGCTCTATGCCGAGATGTGGAAATTGCACATTGTTTATCATTTTATTCCCCTTAAATTTTTATTATACTATTTTTTGCAAATTGTTTTATAGCGGGTTAATTATAACACTTGCACTTGTGCTTTCTTTTAAAACTTTGTTTAGCATTTCATCAACATCGCTAAGTTTTAAATTGGCGAGAACTTGCATCATTTGCGCCGGTGTGCGCTCTTTGAAAAATATATTTGATATCTCACTTGCAACGCCTTCAACATTGTCAAGGCTACAAATAAGTTCGCCGTACATTAAGTTTTTGCAAAGTTTAAACATTTGCTCATCAGCGCCATGCTTTTTAATATGCTCTATTTCATTTAACAAAAGCTCTTTAACCTTTTGCGGCTCGTTTGTTTCGCCGCTGAAAAAAACACAAGTTGCACCGTTGGAGTTGAGCAGTTCGCCCGAAAAGCCCGGGGCAACAAGGCCCTCATCGTATAGCTTTCTGTAAAGCGGTGTCATGCTACCTGCTATAAGCTCGGTAATAATATCGTAAATTATTTCTGCTTTAAGCATTTCAAGCGGTGTGCCAACAATGGGTTTCTCTTTAAATGATAGGCAAAACAGCGGCTTTGAAACAGACATATTAAATGTTAATTCTTTTTTTATGGGAAAGCTGTCTTCGCTTTGGCTTAACATTGTAATTGGTTCTTGTTTTGCGCTTATCTGCGCCCTTTCGCAGGCATCTAAAACTGTTTGCATATTAATGTTTCCGGCAACTGCAAGAACCATATTATCGGGCCTGTAAAAGGCATCGGCACAAGTGTATAAAAGCTCGGGCGTTATATTTGTAATGCTTTCTATTGTGCCTGCAACGTCGTCTTTTATAAAGTTACTGCTATAAAGGCAGGCAAGTGCGGCAAACATTAAACGCCATTCGGGAGAATCGTCGTACATTTTAATTTCTTGCGCAATTATGCCTTGCTCTTTTTGCACAGTTTCGCTTGTAAAATATGGTTTGGAAACAAAACTTAGCAAAATATCAAGGTTTCTTTCAATTTGCTGTGTTGCTGTAAAAATATAACAAGTTTTTTCAAAACTGGTGTATGCATTTGCATTTGCTCCTGTTTTGGCAAATAGTGAAAAGGCATCGCCTTCTTCGTTATCGAACATTTTATGCTCTAAAAAATGTGCTATACCGGCAGGCAAATTAAATGCTTTGTAACTACGCATAAAATCTCTGTGCACACTGCCAAATTTTGTGCCGTAAATTGCGTGCACTGTGCTGAAATCCGGCATAGCGCTAACAATAACAGTTAAACCGTTTGGCAATGTTTTAATTTCAAAATTGCCTGCATTTGCCGCCGGGTATTGAATAGTATTCATTAATTTTCCCCCTTTGTAATTAAATAAACAACGGAGAGAGAGAATTGTTTTAAAATATCTTTAATTTCAAGTGCGCTCACGGTTTTTATTTCATTCATCACGTCATGTGGTGTTCTAATCTCTTCTGCTCTTATTATTTCGGAAAAATACCAATTTTCAATTGAATTAGGGGAGTCTTGAACACTTTTTAAGCGCTCGCAAATGCTGTTTTTAATTTCGTTTAGCTCATCTTCTTTTATATCTTGTGTCATCAGCAAATCAAATTCGTTTAAAATTGCTTCTTTAGCTTTTTGCACATTATCGTGTTCAATGCCACTATCTATGGTGAGCATGCCGTTTCTCGCTTCACTATAGGCTGCGCAATAGTAGCAAAGGCTCATTTTTTCACGAACATTTTTAAAAAGACGAGAAGTAGCACTGCCGCCCAAAAGCGCAGTTGCAACCCATAAAACAATAAAATCACGCTGCTTTGCAGGATTTTGCATTGTGAACATCATGCACAATTTGCTTTGCTGTGTATCAATAATTTCTTTAAATTCTTCAGCTTCAACTTTTTGCATAGCATTTGCAGCAAGAATTTGCGAGGGCTCTCTTTTTACTTTGCTTAAAAAGTTTATAACTTGCTGCTTTACAATTTTAACATCAGCGCCCAAAACCATAACATCAATATGCGCTGTTTTAATTATATTTTCCCATGCATTGGTAACTTGCTTAGCACTAAGTGCTTTAACTTCTTCAATATAGCCGTATTTTTCAATTCCTTGCGGTGCATTTTTATAAAATTTTCTGCGCGCTTGCCTTATGCAATAAGTGCGTTTGTCGTTTATTTCGCTTTGCAGTTGCTCGTATAATTGTTCTTTTTCAATTTCAACATTTTCCTCATTGAACACACCATCTACCAAATAAGGGCGAAAAGCAACATTCAACGCCATTTCTGCATATTCCATAGACAAATTTTCAGCATTTAGTGAATATTCATCTTTTATTCCAAGAACAGATACACAAAGCACCCTGTTTGCGCCCACATTTGAAATATCTACACTTAAACTTGCCCCGTAAAGTGCCGCAAGCCTTTTAGAAAGCTCACTCATGTCGGGGCAATCGGCGTAGCTGCGCTCCATCAAATAGGGTAAAAGTGCCTCGGCTGTTGCTGTGTTTTTATTGCTGGGCCATGTAAAGTAGAGCGCAATTTTACAGCGCTTAAACTTATCAACATCAAATTCAGATAAATGCACAGCATTTTCTATATTTGTTCTTTTCATAAAATCTCCTTTGTGGAAATATTAAGCAACTCCCATATATTCCTCTAAAGTTATTCCAAGCTGTGTAATTTTTTGTGCGTGCTCAACACCCACATACCTAAAATGCCACGGCTCATAACTTATGCCTGTAATATGTGTTGTATCGCTTTCATATCTTAATATAAAGCCGTAATTAGCACAATTTTCGGCAACCCATTGAAGTTCCGGCTCGTTTTCAAGCTCGGGCACTAAATCGGCACCGGTGTCGTCAAGGGGCACTAAATCAATTGCAAGGCCTGTTTGATGCTCGGAAGTTCCCGCCACATTGCGCAACTTCAATGTTGCCGCAAGTGCATCATCTTCAGATAAACCTTGTGCCAAGTAATCTTGATACATGGTTATAAATAAATAGTCTTGGGTTTCATAGCTTCTGTAACCTGAGCGCAAATATAAATAATGCCCTTGAGCTGCGGCATCTTCAAACATTCTTGTTGTTTCTTCTAAAATTCTTTCATCTATTAACTGGGCTGAAGCAGGGGATGTGGAAGGGCCAAGCACCATATTTACGTCATATTCAAAATTTTGCGCTATTGAGTGATTGGGACCAACCATGTAAAGTGCCCATGTTTCCTGCGGCAACAAACTTTGCTGTAACTCTTCAAATTCAGGTTTCACAACAGTTGTTGAGGTAGAGCTTTTATCGGCTATCAATGTTCTGTTTTGGTAGTTAACTTGGCCGACAGGGGAGCTTGCGCTAATTTGCATTGTTATAACGGCACTTAAAATTGCTATGAAGGCAATGCTTGAAAAACCAAAAGCAGCAACTTTAAGGTAATTTGAATGCTTTGTATTAACAGCTTTTTTTACCGTTGTTTTAGGCAAGAGGTTTTGAATGTTTTCAAAGTAAATATTAGAACTTTTCTCTGCCGGTTTTTGCGTGTAATCTTGTGTAAATGTATATGCCGATTGCTCGTTTGTTTTTTCGGCAGTTTGTAAGTTTTGTTGTTCGCTGTCTTGTGTTTGTAATTTTTGTGCCTCTTGTGTAAGTTTATGTTGTTTATTTTGTTCTTTAATTTGTTCAAGCTGTTTTTTTTGCTCTTGCTTTTGCGCTTGCGCTATGGCTTTTTGCTCTTGCTTTTGCGCTTGAGCTATGGCTTTTTGCTCTTGCTTTTGCGCTTGAGTTATGGCTTTTTGCTCTTGCTTTTGCGCTTGAGTTATGGCTTTTTGTTGCGCAAGCTGTGCATTTTTAATTTGCCTATCTTGCGCCTTTTGCGCTTTTATAACTGCAAGTTGTGCATTTTTCTCAAGCCGTTTTTCTTTGCGAATAGCACTTTTTCCTTTTGAAACTGCTATAGCTTGTGCAATTTTAATTTTTGAAAAAGCTGTAAATTTGGCAATTGCTTTAGCTAACTGTTTTAATCCTGCAAAAATTAAAAGGAATAATTGCTTAATACCCTTAGCAATAGCCTTTACAATTATAACAGTGTATTTAGCAATAAATTTAGCCGCTTTAACACTG
>CAYJIT010000007.1:0-19862 GCA_964370365.1 uncultured Bacteroides sp.
GGGTAAAACATTATTTTATACCCCCTCTTGACAGCAATGTCAGGGTGTCTGTAATTTTTTGGTGAAATGTTTCGTTTGTTTGCTCACCTTTAAATATTTGGTGGAACACTTCGCCATCTTTTATAAACAGCACACAGTTTGCATTGCTTGCCGCTTTGGTAGAATGTGTTACCATTAAAATTGTTTGCCCTTTTTTGTTTATGTCCGAAAATAAGCTCAATAATTCGTCTGAAGATTTTGAGTCGAGTGCACCTGTTGGCTCGTCTGCCAAAATAAGTTTTGGGTGCGTTATTAGCGCCCTTGCAATGGCCGCGCGTTGCTTTTGCCCACCCGAAACCTCATACGGATACTTATTTAGCAGCTGTGTAATGCCGAGGTCCTGTGCAATTGGCATAAGCCGTCTTTCCATTTCTGTGTAAGATTTACCGGCAAGCACAAGCGGCAAAAATATATTGTCTTTTAAATTAAAGGTGTCAAGAAGGTTAAAATCTTGGAAAACAAAACCGAGGTTTTCTCGCCTGAATGTTGAGAGGTTTGCCTCTTTTATTTTTGTGATGTCGCTGTTTTCCAGCAACACAGTGCCACCGGTAGGCCTATCTAACCCTGCTAAAATGTTTAAAAGTGTTGTTTTGCCGCTGCCGGATTCGCCCATTATTGCCATGTACTCTCCACGCTTAACGTTGAAGTTAACGTTTTTAAGTGCATGCACCTTATTTGTGCCAAACCGTGATGTGTACACCTTATGAAGTGAGTTAATTTGTAAAATATTCATCGTTATATCTCCTTTTTTATTGATGATTTGGTCTACAACAATGATATCAAATTACAGGGCTTTTCCTCCATTGATTTGGCTTACACTTTATATAATAACCTTACATTTTTGTAAGGTTATTACACTAAAACCCTATTTTAATAGTTGTACCTTTTTCCACCTTTGAAACGGCAGTTATGCTTAAATTAAGCTTGTCACAAACGCTTTTGCATAAATATAGCCCTATTCCTGTGGATTTTTTATATATGCGCCCAATATTACCCGTGTAGCCGTTTTCAAATATCCGCGGCAGGTCTTGTGCGGCAATTCCTATGCCGCTGTCTTCAATGCACAAAAAACCTTCGCTGTTTAGGTATATTTTAATATAGCCTTTTTGCGTGTATTTAAGTGCATTGGAAATAATTTGCTCTAGTAAAAACAAAAACCATTTTTCATCTATTACTGCGGTTTTATTTATCGGCTTATAAATAAGCTCTATCTTTTTTTCTATAAACTCGGTGCTAAAACTTTTTACAGCTTGTTTTATAATATCATCGAGGCTACACGGCGCAAAAAGATAGTCTGTGTTATCAGAGTTGATGCGCAGATACGCCATAACCATTTGCACGTAGCGCTCTATTTTTGAGAGGTCTGTGCTTATTTTCCTCGATAAGGCACTGTCCTCATTTTGCAACAAAAGCCGCATGGAGGCAATAGGTGTTTTTATTTGGTGCACCCAAACTGTGTAGTACTGTATTGTGTCTTTTAATCGCAAGCTAAAATCATCTTGTGTATTTCGGTTATGCTTAATGAGTTCTTTTGCAATATCTATCAAATCTTGCTCTAATGCCGAGTTTGGTTTATATGATATATCATTTAATACTTCAATGTTTTGTTTTATTTGCCTGAGCTCTTTGCGCTTTTTGTTAAAGTGCCTAAACCCAATTGCCGCACAAATTAGCTGTATAATAAAGCAAATAATATAAGGGTATAGCACTGCCACAAGTGGCAACCGGTAAAGGTAAAAAGACAGCGAAAACACTGTGAGCAAAAACAAATTAACAGCGATGATAGCGCGTTTTTCTTTTATATAATCAAATACTAAATTCATTCTACAATATACCCCGCCCCTACTTTTGTAGTTATAAAGCCGCTTAAACCTATTGCATTCAGCTTATTTCTCAGCCTGTTTACGTTCACGGTAAGTGTGTTGTCGTCCACAAAGCTGTCTGTTTGCCAAAGGCTTTCCATAAGTTTTTCTCTGCTTACAATTTTTTGTTTATTTTGTAAAAGTGTTATTAATATTTTATGCTCATTCTTTGTAAGCTCTAATTTATGCTCGCCAAAAACAAGTGATAAATCGTTAATATTTAAAAACACATTTTTATGTTGCAAAACAGCTGTGTCGCCTGCAAAATCGTAAGAACGGCGCAAAAGCGCCCTCACTTTTGCCATAAGAACTTCCGAATTAAACGGCTTTGCAATAAAATCATCTGCGCCAAGGCTTATAGCCATTACAATGTTCATATTATCGCCGGCAGAGGATATAAACAGTATTGGCACTGTGCTTATTTTTCTAATTTGCTCGCACCAATGGTAACCGCTGAAAAAAGGCAGCGATATATCCATTAACACAAGGTGTGGTTTTTCATGTAAAAATATGTTCAATACGTCTTTAAAATCCTCTGCACAAACTGCCGAAAAACTCCAATTTTCAAGCTGCTGTTTTATTAATGCAGATATGCCGATGTCGTCTTCTACAATCATTATTTTGTACATATAAAATCCTTTTCAAATTCAAGTTATTTTATTTTATAGTTTTTGCTTTATTTAAACTATATATAATGCGTTTGCAATGTATAATGATATTTTAACATAAAATGAGAAAAAACAACATGAAATAATTCATTTTACTTTGTTCGGTTAAATTTAGATAGTGTTGACATTATTTTAAACGAGCAAAAAAAATATTGCCGCTTAGAAATATCTAAATTGCAATGTTTAACTTCTAAACACATCAGAAAAAAGGCATTACCAAGCAAAAAAATTAATTGAAATTTTTACAATAGCTATTTATGTTTATTGCTTTAATGTGTTATAATTTTTATAATTTAATATTACATCTGATGTGTCATGCTCATGTTTTGTGTTTGTTCCTCCTCTGCAAATAATTTGGCATAAGAGGTTACTTGTTCTTCGAGCAGTTCCATGTCATATGGCGTTGGTGTGTAGCTATACCAATGTGCATCTTTATCACTTCGCCAAATGTGAGGCTTTATTTTTTGGTCATGCACATTTTTCTCGCCCCACATATCGGTGAAGTTAATGCTTGTTTGGTCAATCATGCCACTTAATTTATCTATTGCTATGAGTGTGATTTTGTCATAATGATTAAGGTAACAGCTACATTTTCGTTGTTACCTCATAGAAATTCGATATTAATTTTTAACTAATTTTAGCAGTTTTCATCTGTATAATAATCTGATTTTTAGCTGGCGCCTCTGTGTCAAATCTATGGGCAAGGGTTCAGCTCACATCAGCCTATTTTGGGGAGTAAAATAACAGCCTATCTATTTCTGAAAATAAAAAACACCTATTTGACTGTTTTTCTCTCGAATGCTCCCGATTTCTCGGTTTTTCTTCGAGGGTAGTCAAATAGGTATAGCTTTTTGGTGGAGATGACGGGTATCGAACCCGTGTCCGAAAAAAAATCCGCGATAGTATCTCCGGGTGCAGTTTGTTTACACAATTCCCTTGGCACTAAGCGAACAAACACGCCGGTGCTTTGGTAGCTTCATCAGTTCATGGCGGCAAACAAAGCTTGATGCCGCTCACGTTCAGTACCTAAACGACGCTTTGACCCTGCGCGGTACTATCGCAGGCAAAACGAGCGGCTAAATTAAGCCGCTACAGCTAATTTATTATTGTTAGCTATTTTTTTTGAGGCGATTAAAGTGTGGCCCCACCACTACCCGCTGCTCTCGTTTCCTTCTCCCCGTCGAAACCTTTACATCCCCACGTTGATTATATTATACCACAAATCTTGTTTTTTATCAATCGAATTTTGTATTTTGCAAAACAAACTATTAGTACATTACAAAATATTTTTCACTATTGTAATAAAAAGTTATCAATAAAACTAAGCATATCATTTGGCAAAGATATATTAATATTTATTGTATTATCGCTGTTACTATTAATATCTTTTCTATACTCTCCGCCTATATTATCACGAAATATTGCGCCGTAAGTTTCAGCTATATTAATAAAGCTCATCTGCTTACATGCAAGCATTTGCCTTTTAACATGCTCAGTTGAGCCCCCATATAAATCATCGCCAACCAGCGGATGGTTTATACTGCTAAAATGCACCCTAATTTGATGTGTGCGCCCGGTAATTAATTTAATTTCAAGCAGTGAATAGTGCTCGTTTTGCTGCAAAGTTTTATATTGCGTTATGCTTTTTTTGCCGCTAAATGCTACTGTTCGCTTTATAAACGAATTTTCTAAGAGTGCTATTGGCAGGCAAATTTCACCGCATTTCGCTGTTTTACCATGAACAATTGCAATATACGTTTTGCTTACATTTGCCGCAAGTATGGGCGCCGCATACTCGTTAAGCGCGCATAATACAAGGCCCGATGTGTTTTTATCAAGCCTGTTAATAGGCCTGAAAATTTTGCCTTGTCCCCTTTTTTTCATTAATGCGCAAAACGCATTTGCAAGCGTGCCGTCTTTATAATTTAGCGTTGGGTGCACTGTTTGGCCGGCAGGCTTATTTATAAGCATTGCATGTTCATCTTCATATACAATATCAATAGGTAAATTTTGCGCTATAACGTGAGTTAACTCATCACTTGGCAATTTAAAACAAACGCTTTTCCCCGCCTTTATTCTCTCGTTTGTTTTAATGCTTTTTTCATTTAAATAAAAGCCGCCGTGGGTTTTCACACTGCGTGAAAGCGACGAGCTCACAGCTTTTTTTCGCAAAAAGTCCCTTAAAAGCATATTGTGTTCATCGGCTTTAACTTCGAATGTCAAAAACAATTTTTCACCTCTGATTTTTTATTATTAAAGTTCTCAAATCTTGTTAAACGCTTGCAATTGTGCTATAATAGCGTTAATACTAAAACATACGGCGGCGCGGCGCTTTTTGCGTCGTGAGGAAAGTCCGGGCTCCACAAGGGAACGGTAACTGCTAACGGCAGCCGAGGGTGACCTTAGGGATAGTGCAACAGAAATAGACCGCCACAAAGGTTTCCTTTGTGGTAAGGATGGAAAGGTGCGGTAAGAGCGCACCAGCATTTTTGGTAACAAATTTGGCTCTGTAAACCCTACCGGGAGCAACGCCCATATAAAAGCTATGCGTACCCTGCGCGCTTTTGGAGGCGGCTAGAGTTTTGTGGCAACACAATCCCCAGATAGATCGTCGTTTAATACAGAACCCGGCTTACGGTTTAGTATTGTTAAAACTCCGCTGAAAAGCGGAGTTTTAAATTTTGGGCACCTTGAGAAATGCTCATTTTCTAAATAGTAAATGATTATAAAAAGATATTTTAATAAAATCACAAATTGTTGAAACAGCGATTTCAGCTTTAATCATTGATTTTTGCCAATCGGTAGTATATTTCACTTCATTGTTTTGTTGTAAAGCCCAAAACGTTCGTAACCCATAAACTTTGTCAAGTTTAAAAGAATTATTCCATTTTAAGATATCTTCATTATCATAATAATGAATTACTCCAAAGTTTTGCGCAATAGCTGAACCACCATCCAATATATTCATTGCTTCTTCAACATTATTATCAAATACAATTTTTTGCATTATTCTACCATAGTGGTTATGCTTGACAATAGACAATATACCATCTTTTCTCAATATTCTGTAAAATTGATTGATGATTTCCTCTCGTTCTGTTGCGTACTCTAATACATTATGACAAACAATTAAATCAAAACTACTGTCGGGCATATTATATAATGATTTAATATCTCCATTAATTTGAATGTAGTCATTTGTAGCAAATCTATTATTAATCATTTCTAAATTTGGCTCAACTGCAATAACTTTATGATTTTCAGCCAGCATATTACTTAATATTCCAAATCCGCTTCCAAAATCTAAAACATCCAAATTTCCTGCAAAATTAAGTTGCAATTTTAACATATCATAAAACAATTGTGACCACGGTTTTTGAGTGTTTTCATAATATTTTTTCAAATCCTCATTCATTCTATATACCACCTAATATAAATAATCTCCTTTATGCTTCTATTATTCATATCTTACTTAATATAAAAACCACATAGCCACCCTTTAACCTTCGCCCATTAAAACCTAAACCGCAAACCCGCCGTCAACGCCAATTATTTGCCCTGTTATAAATTTAGCGCCATCGCTCGCTAAAAATAGCGCCGTTTTTGCTACATCTTCGGGTGACCCAATCCTTGAAAGCGGCGTTTGCTCTGCTAATTCTATTTTATCTTCCCCTGATAAATCGCCTATCATTTTTGTATCTATAACGCCGGGCGCAATACAGTTTACGTTTATTTTGCTTGGCCCCATCTCTTTTGCCAAAGCCTTTGTAAAGCCTATTAATGCCGCTTTAGAGGCCGAATAAGCAACTTCGCACGATGCGCCAACACAGCCCCAAACAGAGGACATATTAATAATAAAACCCTCTTTATCGTTTATCATATCGGGCAAAACAGCTTTAGTGCATAAAAAAGCGCCCTTTACATTTACATTAAAAATATTATCCCACTGCTCGGCGCTCAGCTGTGTTAAAAGCTGAAAACTTGCAATTCCTGCATTGTTAACAAGGGCATTCACACCGCCAAAATGTTTTTTCACAGCTAAAACCATTTCATTTACGCTATGTTCATTTGCAACATCAACGTGAAACGCTTTTGTGCTTTTGCTATTGTTTTGGGCGTTAATTTGCGCACTTAAATTTTGCGCCGCGCTTTCATTTTTGTTGTAACAAATTGCAACATTCCAATTGTTTTGCGCAAACTCTTTTGCACAAGCCGCACCTATACCCGAAGATGCTCCTGTAATTATCACGGTTTTTTCCATTTTGCTTTTTCTCCGCTTCTAAGTTTATCTCTAAGGCCTTTAAAAAATTCAGATAACAAAGCGCTACACTCTTTCTCAAGCACTGCACTTTTAACCTCGGGCTTGTGATTAAAGGGCATTTCAAAAAAGTTGGCAACACTCTCACAACAGCCGCTCTTTTCATCTTTCACACCGTAAACCACTCTTTTTAAGCGGCTGTTTATAATAGCGCCTGTGCACATAGGGCAAGGCTCTAACGTAACAAATAGCTCGCACTGCCAAAGGCGCCAGCCCCCAAGCTTTTTACAAGCTTTTTCAATAGCTAATATCTCGGCATGGTTAATTGCGTTTTTTTTGCTCTCTTTTGTATTGTGCGCTTTTGCAATTATTTCACCGTCTTTTACTATTACCGCACCAACGGGCACTTCGCCTTTCTCGGCCGCCTTTTTTGCCTCTTTTAATGCGAAGCCCATAAAATATTCGTCCTGCATTATTTTCCTCATTCTTATATGATTTTTATACCGGCCAATATAAAACACCTTTTGCAAAACTACATTATGTAGCTCAAATTAACCGATATTATTATAGCAAAACTTTGTTTTTACAAGTCTACTTCCTTTTCATCAGCCCATATTATTTCATCGCCCACTTTAAACTTTTGGCACTTTGGCTGATTGTCACCTACAACCATGCGCCTTACATTATCTAAAGCATATTGCGCGGTAAAAAGCCTTACGCTTTCACGCGTGCGCCCTGTTATAGATAGCTTTTGCACAAAAACATCTTCGCTGTTGCACACTGCAACAAATACAGTTCCAACGGGTTTTTCAGGCGTTCCGCCACCGGGGCCTGCTATACCTGTTATGGCAACACCAATATCACTGTTTGCCAGCTGCATCACACCGCACGCCATTTGTGCGGCAGTTTGCGCGCTTACAGCACCATATTTGCTTAATGTATCACTTTTTACATTAAGCATTTTTTGTTTTGCCTCGTTGCTATATGTTATAACCCCATACCCCAAAATTTCGCTCGCACCGGCTATTGACGTTATCCTTTGGGCGATTAGGCCTCCTGTGCAGCTCTCGGCTATAGCCAAAGTTTTTTTGCGCTTTATGAATTCGCTTACTATAACTTCTTCCATATTCAAGGCATCTTTTGCGTATACATACTCGCCAACTACATCGTAAAACACAGCGGCAGATTTATCGCACATTTCTTTTGCCATTTGCAATGTTTTTGCCTTAGCCGTTATTCTTATAGTAACTTCGCCCGGTTTTGCATAAAGGGCGGCCGTTGGGTTTTCGCTCTCAAGCAAATGATTAATTTTAGGCTCAAGGTGGCTTTCCCCTATTCCGCAAACACGCAAAACGCATGAATGCATAACACTGTCGCTTAAAGAAGAAAGCCATGGTTTAACTTGCTCGTTAAACATAAGCTGCAATTCCCTTGGCGGCCCCGGTAAAAGCACTGCATATTTACCGTCTTTTTCAAAAATTGCTCCAGGCGCTGTGCCGTTATTATTTACTATTTTTCTGCCGCGCACAGGTAGCATTGCCTGGCTTATATTATTTTCAGGCATAGTGCGTTTCCATTTAGCAAAAAATGCCCTAATTTTTCCAAGCTCTTCTTCGTCTAATTTAAGTTCATCGTCAAAAACTTTGCATACCGTTTGCTTTGTTAAATCGTCTTGCGTGGGGCCAAGGCCACCTGAAAACATAAGCAAATCACAGCGTTTAAGTGCATGCTCTACCACGCTTTTAAGGCGCATTTCATTATCGCCCACAACGCTTTGAAAGTGTACATCAATACCCAAATGCGCAAGCTCTTTGCTTAAAAACTGCGCATTTGTATTTAAAATATCGCCTAAAAGCAATTCTGTACCAACCGCTATAATTTCAGCTTTCATAAAATTTCCCTTACATATTTATATATTCAAGCTCGCAAGCGTTTGCCGCCTCTGCTTCAAGTTCAAATAAATCGGGCATACCCTCTTCCGCCTCTAAAATCTCTTGCAGTGACGGCTTGGTTTTAGGGTGTGCAGGTGTGAAAATTGTGCAGCAATCTTCATAAGGCTGTATGCTAATATCAAATGTGCCTATTTTTTGCGCTATATGTGTAATTTGGGTTTTATCCATACCAATGCAAGGGCGAAGCACAGGCAAGTTTTGCGCAGAATTTGTGCATGCAAGCGCCTGCAATGTTTGGCTTGCAACTTGCGCTAAGCTCTCGCCCGTTATAACGGCAAGCGCTTTTTCCCTCTCGCAGATAATCTCGGTTATTCGCATCATGCTCCTACGCATTAAAACGGTGAAAAGCACATCGGGCGCATTATTTTTAATATATTCTTGCGGCTTTGTGTATGGCACTACATGCACCGCTAAATTGCCTGTATATGCAGTTAAACTTTGTGCTAAATCAAGCACTTTTCGCTTTGCGCGCTCGCTTGTGTATGGTGGGCTTGCAAAGTGCACACAGCACAGCGACAGTCCCCTTTTCGCCATTAAATAGCCTGCAACGGGGCTATCTATACCGCCTGAAAGCATTAGCGCCGCTTTGCCTGATGTGGATACCGGCAAGCCGCCTGCACCCTGCACTTTTCCGCCGTGCACATAAGCGCCAAAATCCCTTATTTCAACAACAACATTAAGCTGTGGGTTTTTAACGTCAACTTTCAAATGGCTGTATTCTTTTAAAATTTCTGCGCCAAGCTCTTTTGCAATTTGCATACTGTCCATTTCAAATGTTTTATCGCTGCGCTTTGCGCTAACTTTAAAAGTTCTTGCGTTTTGCAATTCATTTTTTAAGTAGGTTTTTGCTGTATTGCAAATTTGCGCAAAATCTTTTTCGCAAATTGCAGCTCTGCTTAAAGTTGCAATGCCAAATATTTTGCTCATGCGCAAAAAAGCCTCGTTCATATCTGCATTTTCGCTGAGCGGCTCTGCATACATTGTGCTTTGTGCTTTGTACACTTTGAACTCGCCCACACCTTTTAAGCGTCTGCGCATATTTTTTAACAGCACGCTTTCAAATGTAGCTTTGTTCAAACCTTTTAAAGCCATTTCACCTTGATAAGCCAATATAATTTCTCGCATAATTCTACCTTTTCTTTTTAAAATTTAGATAAGCTATTAACTCCCTCTTTTAGGGCAAATATAAGCGCATTAATATCATCATTTGTTGTGCTACCGGAAAACGAAATTCTAAGGGCCGATTGTGCTATGTTTTTTGGAGCGCCCATAGCTGTTAAAGTGTGGCTTGGTGCGCCCTTACTGCATGAAGCACCAGCAGAAACATATATATTTTTGCTCTGTAAAAAGTGCAACATTGTCTCGCTGTTTATTCTATCAACAGAGATATTTACTATTGCAGGGTGCGCATTTTCGGGGCTGTTTACAGTAATTTCTTTCATGCTTTTTATTCCATTTAACAGTATATTTTTCAATTCCATTGGGTAAAACACATTATCAATAAGCTCACACGCTTTGGCAAAAGCTGCAATATATGCAATGTTTTCTGTTCCGGGGCGCATATTGTTTTCTTGGCTTGCTCCTTGCATTATACCTTTAATATTAAAATTATTTTTTATGTAAAGTGCGCCTATTCCTTTAGGTGCGTGAATTTTATGCCCTGAAACGCTATAAGTATCTATTAAACTTTGTGCTAAATTAATTTTTATTTTACTTAATGCTTGTACACCGTCTACATGAACGGCACAGCGTTTATTTTTTTGTTTAACTTTTTTAGCAAGGGTTTCAACGTCTATAACAGCACCTGTTTCATTATTAACATGCATGGCACAAATTAATGCGGTTTTATCACTAACGGCATCTGTCAATTTTTCCAAACAAACTTCGCCGTTTTCCTCGGGGTTTATGAACGTGACATTAAAACCCTCTTCTTGCAAGGCAATGCACGTTTTTCTTACAGACGGGTGCTCGTAGCCCGTTGCAACAATATGGTTTGCCCACGCTTTTCTCGCTTTGCACGCACCTTGTATTGCCAAATTATTGCCCTCGGTGCCGCTTGCGGTGAAATAAATTTCGTTTGAATTGCAATTGAGCACTTTTGCCACAGTTTTTCTGCTGTTTATAATTATATCTTCGCTGTTCATGCCAAGGCTGTAAAGCGCAGAAGGGTTTGCAAAGTGCTCACGAAGCATTTTATCGGCAATGTCTGCCACTTGATCATTCACTTTTGTTGTTGCGGCATTGTCTAAATAATGCATATTTACTCCTTTTATTGTAGGGTATATAGGTTTGATACCAACATCTATTAATCACAATCGTTAATTTTATAGTTAAAAAAACGGATTTCTCGACTACGCTCGAAATGACAAGTGGTTAAGTTTGCAATATTGTATTCAATACATAGGTTTTAATACACTCAACTCTAAATTAAAACCTATAAAAAAACAGAGGCCTTACATTGTTAAAATTAAAATTGCGCATTGCAATAATTTAAAATTAAAAATGTAGGCCCCTGCAAAATAGTGTTATCCACACCAAATTTCACAATATCTTTGCTATTTTATTTTAAACATCGCTCGCAACAACCCGGATAATATTTTAGGACTTTTCCATATTACAACTTGCATATAATTTCCTCCTTTTGTATTATGACTGTTATTACATAATACGCAAAAAGCAATAATTTGTGCTTGCATAATATTTTAAAACGCAACTTTAACTGTTTTTTCGGCTTTTACTGATAACCCAAACTTTGCATTCCGCACAAACGGCAAGTGTACATTGATAAGCCACCTTCGCCAATATTAGATTGCACTAAAGCAAAATCGTGCGCATGGCCATCGGTTGGCGAGTGAACAAACACACCCGGCACATTTTGCGCAACTGCTTTTGTTGTTAACGTTATAGATGCACCACGTGTTACATAAGCACCTGCAGCGGGGCTTTGTGAAAGAACATTGCCGCTTGAGGAACCTGTTAAATCATAGCTTAAGCCTGCCGCATTAAGTGTGTCTATGGCTTTGTCTACGCTTAAGCCCACAACGCTCGGCACGGAAATATTTGTTGCTAATGGGTCTCGGCTTACAAACACTGTAACAGTGCTTCCCTGCAAAATTTGCTGTGAGGCTTTGGGCTCTGTATATAAAACGGTATTATCCGGTGCATCTTCATCATCTACCGTTTTGAAGAAAGCACTCAATTCATAAATGCTAAGTTCATCTTTTACTTCGCTTCTGTCCATCCCCGTTAAGTTCGGAATTTCCACCAATTGCGGCGGAGTGTTTACCCTTAAAACAACTCTGGAATCGGCTTTAACGGTTCTGGGTGCAACGGGGAATTGCGATAGGATTATACCTGCATTTACACCCTCTTCAAATACACTTTCAATTTCTATATTAAATACATTGTTTTGGGCATCATCTATTACATCGTCGGCATAAAGCCCAACAAAATTGGGTAGTTCCACTTCTACCGGTTCGCTAAGCAACCTTCTGCCAATTAAATCGTACACAGTGTACACACAGCCCACAATAATGAGGAAAGAGAAAATAACAAAAATACCAAAACAACCCATTCTTTTGCGTGTTAAGTTCTCTTTTTTCTTTTTAATTTTCTTTTTCTTTTCTTGCTCTTTTTTCAGCTTTTTATCTAATAGCTTTTGAGTTTTTTTCTCGCTGTCTTTTTTCAAAAGCGGTAAAAATCCGCTTTTGTTTTGCAGCGCATTTGCCGCTTCGGGTTTTTCTTCTTTTTGCGCATTTTCAGGCCCTGCCTCTTCGCCAAAGTTCATGAATTCATCCATACCATCAAGCAAATTCAGCTCTTTAATATCGTCATAAACTTCGTCTTGAGTTATTTCTTCTTGAGTTATTTGTATATCTTTAACACTCAGCTTTTCGTTTGAAATTTGCTCTGTTTCATATATTTGCGCATCTAATTCCGCTTGCTCTTTTTTATCGCTTTCTTGCATTTTCGCGCTGTTATTTGCACTTTCTTCTTGCTCTTCAATGCCATCGTCTTGCAAATGCAATTTTGCATCATATCCCTCAAGCAAATCCAAATTTTGCTCATCGGTATTTTCATCGCTTTTTTGCTGTAATTCAAACGCAAATTCACCCTCGATAAAATCGGAGTTTTCTTGCAAGTTTTCCAGCATATTCAGCTCAATAATGCTCTGCATTTCTTCATTTGCATTATCTTGAATATCTTTTTGGTTTAACTCATCTATTTCATTTTCATCGGCAATTTCCGGCTCATTTTCAACTTCTGCGCCACTATCATCTGCACTATCATCGTCACTGTTATCGGCATCTTTTCCGGGCTCTTCACTTTCAAAGCCCTCTTCAAAAGCAATTACTTGCTCGGCTATTTGCCCTTCAATTTGCCCGTCTGTTTGCTCATCTTCTTTTGAATAGAATTGATTGATTTCTGCAAAAGTTTCCTCAAATTCACCTATGCCATAAAGCGAATTAAGCTCTGTTATTTGCTGATAATTCGTAATATTTCGCTTTATTTCTTCGGCTTGTTCTTGCTCGTTTTGTTCGACGTCAGCCTCTGAATCGGTTTCAACTTCTGCGCTCTCATCTTCAGTGTTTTCGGCTGTTTCGCTAACTTCTTCAGATACTTCTGCACCGCTTTCAACTTCTTCTCTTTCGGTTTTTGCGCTCTCATCATTAGCATTTTCTACATCTTCGCTTACTTCTTCAACCGTTTGTTCTTTACTTTCTGCTTCTTCGCTTTCGGTTTCGGCTTTTTCTTCGCTTTCAACTTCTTCTGCAATTTCTGCGTCGCTTTCAGCTTCGGCTTCGCTTTCGGTTTCGGCTTTGTCGCTTTCGGCTTCTGCGCTCTCATTATCAGCGTTGTCTATATCTTCACTAACTTCTTCAACCGCTTCGGCTTCGCTCTCGGTTTCGGCTTTGTCGCTTTCGGCTTCTGTGCTCTCATTATCAGCGTTGTCTATATCTTCACTAACTTCTTCAACCGCTTCGGTTTCGCTTTCGGCTTCGGCTTCTTCGCTTTCTGCTTCACTCTCGTCTTCGGCACCTTGTATCTTTTCACCGTTTTCGCTCCCATAAATCGGCAGGTCACTCTCGCTATTTTCATCTATTAACGGCAATTCTTCTTGCACATTAAGTGCATTATCATTTGCGAAAACAGTTTCACTTTTGTTATCTTCTTGTTTTTTAAACAATTCTTCACTTTTTATCACATTTTCATTATCCCAAGCAATATCGCTTTTCTTTTTCTTCTTTTTTGCCATTAAAACACCTCCTTTACCGAATTATATATCGTAACATAGTTATCATATCTGTTTTGCGCTATCTTACCCTCTTGTACAGCTAAGCGAACTGCACAACCAACTTCGCTTGTGTGCGAACAATTTGCAAATTTGCATTTTCCGAAATAAGGTTCTATATCTAAAAAGGCAAATTGCAAATTTTTCTTTTGTATTGGGCAAGCTTTTTGTATTTCAAGGCTTGCAAAGCCGGGTGTATCCGCAACAAAGCCGCCAAACGCTTCATAAAGCGTAACTTGCCTTGTTGTGTGCCGTCCTCTTCCGAGTTTTTCGCTTATCTCGGCAGTTTCAAACTCTATATCCGGCAGTAAAGCCGATAATAGTGTAGACTTCCCAACGCCTGAATTGCCGCAAAAAATGCTGCATTTATCTTTAAGTATTTCTTTTATTTTATCAAGGTTTTCGCCGTTTTCTAAGTTAACAACAATTGTTTCAATATTGCTTTTTTCATAGGCCTTTTGTAGGAAATCCGGTGCTTTCAAATCTTGCTTTGTTATTATAATAACGGGTTTTGCATTTTTTTCACAGGCAATTGCCGCCAATTTATCAATAATTAATAAATTTGGCACAGGCTTCACGGTGCTTACCACAATAAAAAACACATCAATATTTGCAACGGGTGGGCGCACAAAAACATTTTTTCTTTGCAATATTTCACTTATAACATTAGTTTTAGCCTCGTGTTCAATTTCAACATAATCTCCGGGTAAAGGGCTTATGCCGCGCTTTCTAAATATACCTTTAGCGCGGCACTCTATAACACCATTTGCGGTTTTAACATAGTAAAAACCGCCTATTCCCTTTAATATTATATTGTTCTCACACTTTTTTTGCATTAAGCCTCCGTTAAAGCATAATTGTTGATAATAAAAACAGCGACATTATAAAAACCGCACCGCCAAGCGCAAACATGCATGTCAACAAAATAAACGCTTTAAAAAAGCTGAATTTTCGTTTTACACAGTCGTCTTTTTCTTCATTTATATCCGGCTGCCTGTTTACCAATTCTTTTTTCCAAAATAAAATGTTAAGCATAATTTATTCCTTTCCGCATTTTAACTATAACTGCTAATACAAGTTTTTGCTAAAGCTGCGGTATTATACCTTACACTTCATTAAAATTAATTACTTATTTTATTTGATATATTTCAAAGTGCATTTAAAACTTTGCTATGGCGTGCCTGTTCCTGTGCCGTCACCTGTGCCGTCGCCTGTGCCGTCACCTGTGCCGTCGCCCGGATCCGGGTCCGGGTCTGGGTCTGGGTCTGGCGGATCAAGTTTTGGAATTACCTCTGTTTGTATATGCGTATTATCTCGGCTGCAAACACGTTCTCGCTTGCCCTCTTCATCTACAGTTGCATCTTTAGTCACTGTCCATTCTCCCCAATTGTGGCCAAGCTCTTCAATTTCTTCGGTATATGTGTCGCCACACACACTACAAGTATATGTTATTATTCCGGGAATATCACAATCCTCGGGTTCAACACGTGAAATTTGCATATAGGTGTGAGTGTGCCCTTTTGAGATTGTTAGCGTTATAAGCGAACCCTGCATTACCATTGTTCCCGCAACAGGTTCTTGCTTAATTACACTGCCCACCGGCAAAAGGCTGTCTTCTTCAACAATTGCGCCCACACCAAGCCCTCTTTGGCTAATTAAATTCTGTGCATCGGTTAAAGTTGCAAGGTTTACAAGCTCCGGCACTTCAACGCTGTCGTCCCTAAACTCGGCACTAACATAAACATACACAAGCGTTCCTGTATCCAAAATTTGCCCTTCGCCCACAGGTGTGCCATCGGCTAAAGTAAGCTCTAAAACATAGCCATAAGGGTCATTTTCGTTTAAAACCTCTCTGCGCTTTGTCATAACACTAAGGCCTGCATCTTTTAGTGCATTTAACGCCTCACTTTGATCGGCCCCTATAACCCCGGGCACTGCAACTTGTGTTACGCCCGATGATATTTGAAGTACTATTGTTGCGGTGGTTTTAATGGTTTGCGGCGGCTTCGGGTTTTGTGAAACAACCATCCCCGCGGGTTTATCTAAATTCGGTACAACTTCATAAACTATATTCGTAAACTGTGCATAAGCGGGATTGCCGTCTATATCCGAGCGCATTTGGTCCACAAAGCTCGGCAGTTCAACATCTGTGCCCTCGGTGAATAAAATTGTTTGCTTTAAAATAGAATAGCACGCAAAGGCAGAAATTAAAAAGAACGCAATTGTTCCGCCCACCATTGCAGGCAAAACCCATTTGCTTAAATTTAAGCCTTTATTTGTATTTGTTCTTCTTGTTTTTGAATTGTTCCTTTTTGGCCTTGATCCGCCTGTTCCACCGCTATTTTGTTGCATTTGTCTTCTTTGAGCCGTAGGTGCCACCGCCTTTTCCTCTTGTATAACATCCAAAACAGGGTTCATATATTTATAATCGAACACTATTTCGGGGTTGCGTTTGAACGCCTCTATATCCGAGAGCATTTGCCCTGCGGTTTGATAGCGCTCACGTGCATTTTTTGCCATAGCGCGCGTTGTAATATCTTCAAGGCCCTGCGGCAATTCCGGCTTTAATTTTTTAAGCGGCACGGCAATATCTGAAATTTGCTTTATTGCAACGCCCACCGGTGTTTCGCCGTCAAAGGGCAAGCGTCCTGCAAGCATTTCATACATCATTACGCCAACAGAATATATATCTGCTTTTAAATCCGTTACATCGCCCTTTGCCTGTTCGGGGCTGATGTAATGAACACTGCCTATAGCTTTATCTGTTAATGTTTGGTTTTCACTTCTTGCAAAACGTGCAATGCCAAAATCCATAACTTTTATTTGGCCGTTTTTAAGCAGCATAATATTATGCGGTTTTATATCTCTGTGCACAATGCCTTTTGCGTGTGCGTGCTGAAGCGCAAGCAAAGTTTGCCCAACAAAATGCAATGTTTCCTTTGCCGGCAACTTAAACTCACGGTATTTCATGTAATCTTTTAAAGTTATGCCCTCAATGTGCTCCATTACAATATACTGTAAATTTTCTTGCACACTAACATCATAAACTTTAACTATATTGGGGTGATCTAAAACAGATATAGCTTTAGATTCATTTTTAAACCTGCGCACAAGTTCTGTGTTCTCCATACATTCTTCACGCAGAATTTTTATTGCAACGGTGCGGTTTTCTTGCATATCTGCAGCTTTATAAACCACAGACATGCCACCTGTTCCCTGAACGGATAAAAGTTTATATCTACCGTGCAAAACTTTACCTACATAATCGCTCATGCATTTCCCTCCGGATTAATTTGCTGTGCCGCACACAGCAAAACTGTAATATTGTCAAAGCCCTCACGCTCAAGTGCGCTTTCAACAAGGGCATCTGCCATTTGTTCAAACGGCGTTTTTGCTATTATTTTTGTAATTAATTCATCTTTCACACTGTTTGTAAGCCCGTCGGTGCAAAGCAGTAATACATCGTCGCTTTGCATTGTGTGTTCACTGTGCTCTAAATCTACGTAATCGTTAACGCCCAAAGCCCTTGTTATAAGGTTTTTGTTCGGGTGAAAATAAGCCTCTCTTTGGGATATACGGTTTTGCTCCACCAACTCTTGCACCATTGAATGGTCTTTAGTTATTTGATTTAGTGTTGCTTTTGAATAAATATAGGCCCTTGAATCGCCTGCGTGCACACATTGCACATTGTTATCTTTAATTATTGCACAAACCAAAGTTGTGCCCATGCCTTTTAAATTTTCATCTTTTTGTGCGTGTGAAAAAATTATTTTATTTGCATCGCTTGCAACGTCAAACAAGAACTTTTTTATCTCGCTATTTGTGTTTAAGTTGTTTAGGTTTTCCGTAAAGGCACGCTCCATATATTCGCACGCCAATGCACTTGCAAGCCTGCCGCCCTGTGCGCCGCCCATGCCATCGCAAACAAGTGCCCAAATTAAGCCGTTTTTGTGCTCTCCGGCACGGTAGTTATCTTGGTTTTCACTGCGCATATTCCCAATGTCTGTTTTTGCAACAATTCTCATGCCGAAAGCCTCCTTTTAAAATTATTTATCATAACCCATAAATTAAGTGCAATTTAGCAAACTTAACCACATGTCATTTCGACCGAAGTGGATAAGCACCGCCGTGCAATGCATGTTACGGGCCACTGCATAGCAGCGGCACTTGTCGAACTGTAAAAATCCGCACTTTATGCTTTAGGATTACGGATTCCTCGACTACGCTCGGAATGACCAATATTATTGCGCTTAACCTATGTTTTATTTATTCCTTTTAATTTCAGTTTGCCCTTTTATATTTGCTTGTGCTTTTCTAAGCTGTCCACATGCCGCATCTATATCTGTTCCAAGGCGGCGGCGCAACGTTGCGTTTATGCCAAGCTGTGTAAGCAAGCCTTGAAAGTGCTTTATATTCATATCATCCGATGCGCTGTAAGGCGAGCCGTCCACAGGGTTTATGGGTATTAAATTAACATGAGCTATCATGCCTTTTAAAAGCAAAGCAAGCTGTTTTGCCGCCTCGTTTGAATCATTCACACCTTTAACCATGGAGTATTCAAAGCTGATGCGCCTGCCTGTTTCACGCTGATAGTTTTTGCAAGTAGCTATAAGCTCTTCTATTGCATATTTGTTATTTATTGGCATCATTTCACTGCGCATTTCGTTAAACGGTGCGTGCAGGGAAACAGAAAGCGTTATGGGAATGTGCAATTTAGCAAGGTTTTCTATTTGCGGCACAAGCCCACAAGTTGAAACGCTTATATTCCTTGGGCTAATGCACTCGCCCTCTTTTGAAGAAATTATGCTTAAAAAATCCACTACATTATCGAAATTATCAAGCGGTTCACCTATGCCCATCAAAACAATATTAGATATTCTTTCGTTGATATCGGCTTTTACCGTGTAAATTTGAGCGGCAATTTCGCCTGCGCTTAAACTGCGCACAAGCCCACCTTGCGTAGAAGCGCAAAACCGGCACCCCATTGCGCATCCCACTTGGCTTGAAACACATATACTATTACCGTGATTATAGCGCATTAGCACTGCTTCTATACAATTTTCATCGTGCAATTCAAGCAAATATTTTATGGTGCCATCCTTAGATATTTGCTTTGCTTTTATTTTAGGCGCACAAATAAAGCAAGTTTCATCTAATTTTTGCACAACTTGCTTTGGCAAATTGCTCATTTGTGAAAAAGAGCTTATTTGCTTTTTATGAAGCCAATCGTATATTTGTTTTGCACGAAAAGACGGCATTTCTTGCAAACGCACCCATTCTTCAAGCTGTTTTAACGGCATTGAAGAAACATCTAACTTATTCATTATACCATATTCTTTCTGTTAATGCTATATTTTTCACTTATTATTCACAATCCAAATGTGTTAATTTCTTTGCTCTATAGCGGTTTAATTGGTTTTTTACCAACAATTTTACAAAAGCTGTTTTAACTTATATTTTTAATGCCAATTTGCTAACTTAATCTCATGTCATTTCGACTGTAGGGGAGGGGTTTCTCCTCCCGATAGAATTCAGGTGAACCTAACCTCCGTCATTTCGACCGGAGTGGATAAGCACCGCAGTGCAATGCAAGTGAGCAACCGCTACATAGTAGCGGCACTTAGCGAACTGTAGAAATCCGTTCTTTGTGCTTAGAAAACGCAAGGAGTTACGGATTCCTCGGCTTCGCTCGGAATGACAAATGACAAGCGGCTTCGCTCGGAATAACAAATGACAAGCGGCTTCGCTCGGAATGACAAATGACAAGCGGCTTCGCTCGGAATGACAAAT
>CAYJIT010000007.1:19962-76854 GCA_964370365.1 uncultured Bacteroides sp.
AAGCGGCTTCGCTCGGAATGACAAATGACAAGCGGCTTCGCTCGGAATGACAAATGACAAGCGGCTTCGCTCGGAATGACAAATATAACTGCCCAAACCTTATATTTTCTCCAAAAGCGCCACAAAAAAACCGTCTGTGCTGCTATTAAGTGGCAAAAATGTTATTAAATTATTTTGCACTTTAGCATTTTGGGATAAATTTTGAATTTCACAAATTCTAAAGTTTTTGTTTGCGCTCAAAAAATTTTCAACTACGGCTTCATTTTCATCTTTATTTATTGTGCAAGTGGAATAAACAAGTTTGCCGCCGGGCTTAACATATTGTGCGGCATTTTGCAATATTGCACTTTGCACTTTTATAAGCTCGCTCATCTCGCTTAAATTTTTATAGCGAATATCCGGCTTTTTTGCCATTATTCCAAGCCCCGAGCACGGCACATCGCACAGCACTCTGTCGGCACTTTCAAGCTCGGCATAGTAAGCACTTGCATCTGCGTGCATAATCTTTGCGCACTTCACACCCATGCGCATAAAGGCATTTTCAATTAAACTTAACCTGTTTTTTGCGTAATCACAGCTGTAAAGCGTGCCCTCGTTTTTCATGTATTGTGTTAGCGTTAGGCTTTTTCCGCCAGGTGCTGCACATAAATCCAGCACTTTTTCGCCCGGCTTTGCGCCAAGTGCAAAGCACGCAAATTGCGAAGCTTCACTTTGTATGTGAAATGCGGCTTTGTTAAACAGCTCGCTCTTAGTTATATCGCCTTTATAATCCACATACAGGCAGTTTTCAAGTTCGCCATCTTGCACATCTATGTTTTGGCTTGCAAATGCCTGTTTCAACTGCTCGCTTGTGTTAACCAATGTGTTAACTCTTATGCAAAGTTTAGGTTTTACAAAGCTGTTTTGCAAAACCTCGTTTGCTTTTTCGCCTAAGTTGTTTTTTAAAATTTGCACCACAGGCTTTGAAACACTGTATTGAACGCTTAATTTTTCAATTTCGCTTTCAAAATTGTAATTTTCATCGAAATCAAGCGGCAAATTTCCGGCTTTTCTCAAAACTGCATTAACCATTCCCGCCGCACTGCTTTTTCCCATTTTGCGTGTTAAAATAACGCTTTCATTAACCGCAATGGCGTTTGGCACACTTTTCATATACAGCATTTGATATAGCCCACTGCGCAAAATTGCCCTAACGCTTTTATCCAATTTACTAAGCGGTTTTGCAAGGCATTTTGCCAATAAAAAATCCAATGTTATTTGCCTTTCCACCACACCGTAAAAAAGCGCGCTTATTTGTGCACGCTCTTTTTGTGTGCCGTTAAATGAACTTAGTGCCGCATTTAGCACTAAGTTTGAATAGGCATTATCCTCTTGCTTCATAAGTGCGTTCACAACCGCACGGCGAGTATTCGACATTTGCGCTCCTTAATTTTCATTTCAACCATGTAAGCACACAGTGAAGAACCAAAAGTGCTTTTAGCACTTATCATTTCATTTTTCATTACTCGCTTGCCAAAACATCGCCTATTTTTAGGCGTTTTCCTGCCGCAAAAGCTGTTCCGGGCATTTCTTTTGCGCCCTCGGGAATTAGTTTTTGCAAAATAAGCGCACCTGTTTCGCAAGCTATTGTCAATGGTTTCAGGGCTATTATTTCGCCTGTGTTTTGCGTTTTTTCCGCTGATATATCACGCAAAATTCCACTTTCACTAACTTTAATTTTTTTACCGTCGCTTATAAAATATGCCATAGGCCATGGGTTTGTGCCCCTTATTAAATTGTGCAATTTTTCTGCACTGTTACTAAAAGTGAAATGCGCAATTTCTTTTGTTAAAGGCGGTGCATGTGTGGCTAATTCATCATTTTGCTTGGTGGTTTTCACATTGCCGCTGTTTATATTTTGCAAAGTTTCGCAAAGCAATTTTGCACCTGTGCAAGTTACTTTTTGCATAAGCTGGCCCGCTGTTTCATTCTCGCCTATATCAATGGACAATGTGCTTATAATATCGCCTGTATCCAGCCCCTCATCAAGCTGCATTATTGTAACGCCTGTTTGCTTTTCGCCGTTTATAACTGCCCATTGCACCGGTGCGGCACCACGATATTTCGGCAACATTGAAACATGCAGATTTATTGCGCCGTATTTCGGCAAATTTAAAATATTTAGCGGCAAAATGCGCCCATAGGCAACAACCGCTATAATATCAGGCTTTAGTTTTTCTATAATTTCAAAAACAGCAGGCTCTTTTAATGTTTTTGGCTGGTGCACCGCAATATTGTGTTTTTGTGCTGCAATTTTAACCGGTGGTGCTGTCATAATTTTTTTGCGCCCAACAGGTTTATCTTCCCTTGTGAACACAGCGCAAATTTCATGCTCTTTTGTTTCAATTAAGCTCTCCAAGCACTGCGCCGCTATTTCGGGTGTTCCCATGAACAAAATTTTCATCCACTATTCCTCTTCGTCTTCATCATGCAAATCTTCGTAAAAATGGTCTGCCAAATCTATAATAGTAATTCCGTCTAAGTGGTTGGTTTCGTGGCAAATACACCTTGCAAGCATGTCTTGTGCTTGTATTTCAAACTCGTTGCCATCTCTATCTTGCGCTTTTACCACAACTTTTTCAGGGCGCTCAACCGCCGCTGTTCTTCCCGGAAACGAAAGGCAGCCCTCATATTTTAACTCTGCGCCCTCTTGTTTTAATATTTCAGGGTTTACGAACACAAGGTATTTATGCTCATAATCCTCGGGCAATTCTTCGCCCTCTTCAAGTTCGGGCATATCGCGCTCGTCTATGCTGATAAACACCCTGCGCAAAACACCCACTTGTGATGCCGCAAGCCCATAGCCCTCTGCGTCTTTCAAAGTTTCTATCATATCATCTATAAGTGTTTGCAAGCGCTCGTCGAAAACCGTAACAGGCCTGCATACTTTTTTTAATACGTCGTCGCCATCTTGTACAATAGTGCGAATTGCCATAAAAATTCTCCTTTGTTTTGTTTGTATTTTTTACAAATCCGCATCGGAATAAAAATCTATAAACACAGCTGTTTTTTGCTGCAATTCCATCTGCTGATAATCTAACAATGCCATTGATAGCATTTTGCGAAATTGTTTATCGTTGCGGCATTTTAAAGTTAATTGGTAGCGGTGCTTATTATTTATAACATTAATATGCATCGGTGCCGGCCCCAAAACCCTTATTGGGATATCCCCCATTTGCCTTGTGTGTTTTTCCACGCTTTTTGCAAACATCACACTTGCATTTTGCACAGCTTTTTCCTGTTCGCCCACAAAGCCCAAAACACAAAGCGTGCAATAGGGCGGGTATAAATTCAGTTTCCTAAAATTTATTTCCTGCTCATAAAATGCAGTGTAATTTTGTTTTGCGGCCAAATTTAACACAGGGTGCTGGGTATCCACCGTTTGAATAAGCGCCCTGCCTTGCTCTTTTGCGCGCCCGCTTCGCCCCACAACTTGTGTTACCAGCGAAAACACATTTTCAAACGCCTTATATCCTTGCGCAAACAGCAATTGGTCTATACCAACAACGCCCACAAGGCTTACATTCTCAAAATCCAGCCCTTTGGCAACCATTTGAGTGCCTATTAAAATATCGAATTTGCCCATAGAAAATTGCTTCAACATTTTTTCGTGCGAGTTTTTGCGGCGTGTTGAATCTGCGTCCATACGCAAAATTCGTGCGCCCGGCAATTTCATGAGCAGTTCTTCCTCTATGCGCTGTGTGCCAAAGCCCGTGTACTTAAGCCTGCCGCCACATTGCGGGCATGTTTCAAGCACCGGCGCTATGGTTTTTGCACAGTAGTGGCACATTAGCTTATTACCCGCTTTGTGGTGCACCATAGGTACACTGCATACATCACATTTTAAAACTTGCGCGCAATCGGTGCACATGCCAACCGTTTGATAACCACGCCTGTTTAAAAGCAAAATAGCTTGCTTTTTATTTTGCAACACACTTAAAAGCTCGCTTTGCATTTGCAAACTTATTGCACCTGTGTTTCCGCTTAAAAGCTCTTCTCGCATGTCTATAAAATCCACTTGCGGCAAAGGCACTCCGCCGTAGCGCTCGCTAATTTTCACAAGTGTATATTTGCCGCTTTGCGCTGCAAAATAGCTTGATACACTCGGCGTTGCACTTGCCAAAACCAACAGTGCATTGTGCTGTGTGCACCGCAATTTGGCAATCTCTTTCGCACAATATCGTGGCGAACTTTCAGAGTGGTATGTGTGCTCTTGCTCTTCATCTATTATTATAAGCCCTATTTTGTTAAGCGGCGAGAATATGGCACTGCGTGTTCCCACCACAATATCAGCTTGGCCGTTTTGTATGCGTTCAAACTGCAAAAGGCGCTCGGTATTGTTCAGCGCAGAGTGCAAAACGGCAACTTTTTCGCCAAAATTGGCCTTTAGGCGGTGCACCATTTGCGGTGTTAAAGATATTTCCGGCACCAAAACAAGCGCTGTTTTATTTTGTTTTAATGTGCTTTCAATTAATTTTAAAAACACAAGTGTTTTACCGCTTGAAGTTACACCGTGCAAAAGCGCAACATGCGCTTCATTTTCACTGCGCAATTTTTCAAGTTTTTCATAGGCAACACTTTGCGCCGGTGATAAAATAATATCTTGTGGGTTTTGCGCTTCTTGCCATTGTGCATAAAGCTCAATTTCTAAATTTCTGTGCTCTTTAGTTAGTAACCCGTTTTCACACATGCGCTTTAACACACTTTTTGAAATGCCTTGTTGTTCTAAACTTTGTTCGCATTTGCTCTCGTTTTGCAAAAAATCCCATGCCAACTGCTGTTTAGGCGTTAATTTTTGTGCTTTTTGCGCTTGTTTGTAAAACAATTGTGTATGCCTTGTTATTTGCTTTTTCAAAAAAGGTGTTTGCCCACAGGCGGCTTTATATTGTGCGCCATAGGGAATTATTGCCCGAACGGCATCGTAATATGTGCAAAATGTGTTCTGTTTTAAATAGTGCACAATGTTTAAAAGCTCTTTAGTTAAATTTGCACTTTCGGGCGCAATATCGTAAACTGTTTTCAATTTGATATCGTTTTGCTCATCCGAGGCATCTTTTAAAACAACACCAAGCCTTGCTTTTGCGCTGTTTTTGCCAAAAGGCACAAGTGCTATACTGCCAATTTTAACCCTGCTTTGCAATTGCTTTGGAACTGCATAAGTGTAAAGTTTATCGAAATGATATGTTGCATTGCTAACGGCAATTTGCACTTTATGCACTATTTATCCCCCTCTTGCCGAGATTTTAAAATTGCATATATCTCATTTGCGCACTTTTGCACATCGTCGTTCACAACGGTGAAATTATATGTATCGGCAAGCGCCATTTCGCTTTCAGCTGTAGCCATGCGTTTTTCTATATCACTGCTCGTTTCAGTGCCTCGAGAACGCAAGCGTTTTTCAAGCTCTTGCTTGCTGGGCGGCACAACAAAAACCGTTGTGCACTCGGGGTAAATCTTTTTAATATTGGCAGAGCCATTAACCTCTATAACAAGCACTGTGGTAATTTTATTGCTTATGCGTTTATCAACTTCGCTTTTAAGCGTGCCGTAATAATTGCCAACATATTGTGTATATTCAAGCAAAAGGCCTTGCTCTACTTTTTGTTCAAATTCCTCACGGGTTAAAAAATAATAGTCCTTCCCGTGAACTTCGCCTTCTCGCTTTGCCCTTGTTGTTGCGGAAACGGATATCTCTATTTGCGGGTTTTTATCCATCATCGCTTTAACCACGGTGTCTTTTCCTGCGCCCGACGGGCCGGAAACAACAACAAGATATCTCTCATCATTCATCCTCTGCTTCCTCCAATTCGTCTTCATCGCTTTCTGCAAGCCTGTTTGCCACTGTTTCCGGCTGAATTGCACTAAGGATAATATGGTCTGAATCTGTTATAATAACTGCCCTTGTTCTGCGCCCATAAGTTGCGTCAATTAAAAGTTTTGCCTCTTTTGCCTCTTGCACTATGCGCTTTATAGGTGCGCTTTCAGGGCTTACAATTGCTATTAATTTGTTTGCATTAACCATATTGCCAAAGCCTATATTTATTAGTTTCATAAAATCTCCATTGCGTGCACAGCACAAATTATATTGAAAAATCTCCGAACAAATTGGAGATTTTATGGCATGCGCCGTCCTGAGACGGCACGCCACATTTAATATGGGTAGCTTGATTTATCAAGCTATCCTCTTACTCTATATTTTGCACTTGCTCACGAATTTTTTCTATTTCTGCTTTCATTTCCACAACAGTTCTTGTTATTACAATTTCACTGCACTTGCTTCCTATTGTGTTAGTTTCGCGGTTTAACTCTTGTGTTAGAAAATCGAGCTTTCTGCCAACTGCGCCGCCATTTTCTAAAATTTGCACAAATTGCTCAAAATGGCTGTTTAGCCTTGTTGTTTCCTCATCAACCGCTGTTTTATCTGCAAAAATGGCAGCCTCGGTTAAAATTCTCGCCTCGTCTATATTTGTGCTTTGCAAAATCTCGCTAAGCCTTGCATAAAGTTTGTCTTTATATTTTTGCACCCTCTCAACGCTAAGCTCGTCCACTTGTTTTGTGTAGTTTTCAAGAGTTTTTATGCGCATTAATATATCTTGCTGTAAATTTTGCCCTTCTGTGCTTCGCATTGTACAAAAATTAGCAAGCGCCTTTGCCAAAACACCTTTTACATCTTGCCAAACGCTATCTTCATCCTGCTGTGCCTTTTCCGGCAATAAAACATCGTTAAAGCGTGCTAAAGCATCCGGCGTTAGCGTGTTCTCTCTGCCAATTAGCACAGATATCTCTTTCACCGCTTTAAAATAACTTTTTGCAAGTTCTTTATTAACGCTAACTTGAACATCTTGGCTGTTCATGCTTTGAACGCTTAAACTAAGCTCTACCTTACCCCTTTTAACGCTCTCGTTCACAAGTTTTTTAATATTGTCTTCCAAAAAAACATAAGCCCTTGGCATTCTTGTGGAAAACTCAAAATACCTTGAATTAACGCTTTTTATCTCCACCACAATATTGCGCTCGTTTATAATTTCCTCGGCTTTTCCATAGCCGGTCATGCTTGCTATCATATATTAAATTCTCCTTAAACTGTTGTGCTTTAAATAAATAATTAATTGCAAATTAAAATTGCTTTTTATAATTATCCGTTAGGGAATCAATTTACCAAAATACGCTTGTTCGGGTTATCCCTTAATGGCTAAGCAATACACTTTTATTTTACACCTTTTTCGATATAATTGCAATTATTTTATAATAAACATACTTTTTTATAAAAAACGCTTGCTTTTTTGCTGAAAATTTGTTATTATATTTTAGCAAGAAAAAAATAAGAGGAGGTGCAGAAAATGGCAAAATGTGATTGCTGTGGCAAAGGTGTTTCTTTCGGAATTAGAGTTTCTCACTCACACAGGCGTTCAAACCGTACATGGAAACCCAATGTTAAAAGAGTGAAAGCTGTGGTGAACGGTTCCCCTCGTCATATCCACGCCTGCACCCGTTGTTTGCGTTCGGGCAAAGTTACCCGCGCTGTTTAATAAACAACGAGATTTTAATTTAAAAATTAAAAATGCACAAAACCGCCAAACTCATTTTCGAGTTTGGCGGTTTAATTATTTATGTAAAATTTAATGCCCTCTGCGTGAATACCCGCCTCCGCGGCGTGCTTCCGTAACTTTGCGCAAATCTGATATTTTTTCTTCGCTTCTGCTTTTAAATTGGCTCATTTTTTCTTCAAATGTCATTTCCGATTGTGGTGCACTTTGAGCTTTAGGTTGCCACACTTTGCCTGTATCGGCCCTTTGCTGTGTGCGCCGCTGTGCAGGCACCGCTTGTGCGCGTTTAATGCTAAGTGCTATTTTCCCATTTTCAACAGTAAGCACCTTAACCTTTACCATTTGCCCCTCTACTAATATATCGGTTAAATTTTCAACATAACCGGACGAAACTTCAGAAATATGCACCATGCCTGTTTCGCCTTCGGGCAATGTTATAAACGCCCCGAATTTTTTAATACCGGTAACCTTGCCCTCAAGAATTTGTCCCACTTCTACTGCCATAGAAAAAAAATGGCCCCTTTCAGTTTTATCGTAATATTATATTCAATTGCCCGACATATCCACATAAACGCGTTCGTCCGGCAAAAAATAACCTAATTTTTCCCTTGCAACTCTTTCAATATAAGCCTGTTGGCTGTCGTTATCAAGTGCCCTTTGCAATTCCTCGTTTTCAACTTCTTGCGCAAGAACTTGTGTTTGCATATTAAGAAGTGTATTTTCTTTTGCGCTAATTTCCATTTGTGTGTTAATTATAACGCTGATAAAATAAGCACTCACAATTAAAGCGAAGGCTAAAAACATAATAAAAACAAAACTGTTTTTACTTTTTTTATTCTGTTTCATTGTTAATACCTCCACTAAAATAATAATAGCACACATTCGTACTACATATTATACAATATTTTATCTTCTTTTTGCAAGGTGTTTTTACGCTTTTTTACTTTTCTTTTAAATTTACTTCTTAGTTTTTGTGCTAAACAACGAATTTTTGCATTAATTTCCTTTAAAAAAGGTGCTAAAATATAATTGCTTAATAGTTTAATTGGTTTCAAAGCTACTTTTTTTAAGGCACAAACATATATATTAAAAAAGTTAGCGGTAACTTTAAAGCAAATGTAATAAGATATTAAAATGCTTAAAAATGTGTACCAGCGCATTGTGCCGCCCTCGTATGCGCCTGCCGCTGAAGAACGGTAAAATATTCCCGCACACAGCAATAGGCATACATCGCAAATGATTACTTGCCATTTTTTATCGCCTACAACAGTGCGCAAAACCCTATAAAACAAGCACAGCATAAGCCCTTGCCCGGCTGCGGTTATAACATCCCTGAACGCACCGCCAAGGGGTATGAGCGCAACCATTATTTCACCAGCTTTTTCAAAAAGCCCCGTTTTTCTTTCGCAGCGCTGTATTCAATAAATTGAATTTCACCGGTAATTTTAATTTCACCGCTTTGCGTTGAAAGCTCACTTACGCTAATATCTTTGCCACCTATGTTTAAAATGCCCATGCTCGTGTTTATCTCCGCCCCACTTGAATCGTATGAACACACGCACTCAACGCCTGTTACAGTTAACTTGTTTCTATTTTCAAGTATTAAATTATGTGATGCATTTTGAGTTGATTGCTGTTGCATACAAACACCCCACTTTTAGTATTAGTTATTTATATGCGCATTGCACTGCATTTTATTCTTGAATTATTGTATACATTTCCCTTGCAACATCTTTTGCGTTTGGCATATTAAGAGAAATAACCTTAACTTTTACAGGGCGCTGTGCAAATGAAATTTCTATCACATCATCTTCTTTCACGGTATAGCCCGCTTTAACTACTTTGCCATTAACGCTTATACGCCCGGCATCCGCGGCTTCGTTAGCCAATGTGCGCCTTTTAATTAAACGGCTCACTTTTAAAAATTTGTCAATTCTCATTCATAACTCCTTATGTTTTGCATATATGTGTTTAGCCGTTAGGTTTGTATTTTACTTGCCAATGTCTAACAATGCTAAACCGCCACAAAACACAGTGTAAACACCGGTTTTTTGGCGGCCGTTCAGCTTTTTACATAATGCAAAAAGCTGTTGCATATTTTTATTGCAAATTATTTTGCAACTGCATCTTTCAAACCTTTACCGGCTTTGAAAGCTGGAACTGTGCAAGCAGGAATTTTGATTTCTTCTTTTGTTTGAGGATTGCGGCCTGTTCTTGCTTCACGTTTGCGTGTTTCAAATGTGCCAAAGCCAACAAGTGAAACTTTGTCGCCTGCTTTCAAAGCATTTGTAATGCCTTCAAGCATTGCGCTAACAGCTTTCTCTGCATCTTTTTTTGTAATTTGAGCATCTGCTGCTACTTTTGCAATTAATTCTACCTTTGTCATTATAATACCTCCATTAAGGGTTAATATTTTTATCAAAGCTATTGTAGCTTTGTTAAAACCTTCGCTTCATTCCATAGTATGTCCAATTCTTGCTCATTTAAATCCGTTAGGGTTTTTCCTTGTTTTTGTGCCAGTTCTTCAATGGTTTTCACCCTATTTGCAAAGCGTTCATTACACTCGCAAAGTGCTTTCTCCGCATCTATTTTTTGCATATTTGCAACATTGCAAGCTGCAAATATAACATCTGCAAGTTCGTGGTTGATATGCTGTTTATCCTGCTCGCTTAAAGCAATTTTCAGCTCTTGCACTTCACTTTCAAGGTCTTCAAAAGCGTTGTTGACGCTTTTATATATAAAGCCATGCTCGCCTGCCCTTTTTTGCAATTTCACACTGCGAATAAGCTGTGGAAGTGCTTTTGGCACGCTGTCTAAATCGTGGGCGGCGGTAGTGCGCTTTTTCTCTTTGCGCTTTATTGCCTCCCAATTTTGTAGCACTTCATCTGCATTTTCGGCTTTCGCCTTGCCAAAAATATGTGGGTGACGCTCTATAAGTTTTTTACATACGCCCGTTGTAACATCATCAATGGTAAAACCGCCTTGCTCTTGCTGCATTTGGGTGTGCATGGCAATTTGCAAAAGCACATCGCCCAATTCTTCGCACAAAAGTTTTTTGTCTTTTAAATCAATAGCGTCTGCCACTTCATAAGTTTCCTCTATGAAGTTTTGTCGAATTGATTCGTGCGTTTGCTCTTTATCCCACGGGCAACCGTCAACAGGGTGCCTAAGCAATTTTACAATGTCCATTAAATCTTGCATATTGTAAATTTCTTTTTGCTCCATACAAACAACCTTTCATTTTTCGGCTTAAATCTGTACAAGCATGTATTTTATTGTACAAGAAAACCATTGATTTTGCAATAGAAAATCGCCAATTTTATTATTTTTTTTATTTTTCATAAAAAAACAGTTCACTTTTTGGCTATTTTTCTTGTTAACTGCAAATTATTAGCCTATAAACTCCCTTAGCATAGATTCTTTGGGAATTTCACTTTCACTTATTTGTGTGCAAAGGGCAAGCCTTGCACACAGGTTATTCATAACATTTTTGTAAGGGCTATATTCATCCATTTGTTTTTGCAAGTTTAACATATAAGGTGCAAGGCAACAAACTTCGTAGGAAAAACTTGTATCTAAAAGCAAATCTGCCTCGGGTTTAAACACCTTTATGTTTTTATCTTCGCCTTTGCAAACATTACCCCACATGCTTAAAGTTTTGTCTATGCTGTGCCCTCTGAATTGATTATCGCGCACCATTCTCCTGGCAAGCCTAACATCCCTTGTCGGCAATATTCTCTGGCCGTCAAAAGAGTATTCTTCCCTTAAACCCGCATAAATTTTATATGTGCTGTTTGCGGGAAGAGTGCTTGTGAGAATAGGGTTCAGCGCATGTATGCCCTCAACAACAACTATTCCATTTCCTATATCCAAAAGTTCTTTTTCAGTGCTTCTTTTTTCACTGTGGAAATCAAATTTCGGAATATATGTTTTTCTCTTTGTAATTAGTTCAAAAAGTGCGGTATTAATTTTTTCAATATCCAGTGCATTCACGCTCTCATAGTCTGGCGTGCCGTCTTCAAGAAGCGGATAGTCCGCCACACTTTTAAAGAAATTATCGAGTGATACCACACAGCAACCGCAGCCCGTGCGCTTTAACGCCTGCGCTATTTTTTGCGATGTGGTGGTTTTTCCGGACGCAGAAGGCCCGGTTAGCATTACAACTTGTGCATTGCTTTGCAAAATTAGTTTTGCCGCATTTGCAATTCTGCTGTCGTAATCTTGCTCGCAATAGCGCACAAATTTTTCGCTTTGTGCCGCCGCAACATTAACAAGCCCAAGTTCTACCAAGCGTTTAGGTATCCAAATTAAATTGTTTGCCATAAAACTCGCTCACTTTCTGCTTTCTTTTTAAAACTTCACTGAAGTTTTGCAAATACTCTGTATGATATTTATGGTTGAAAAACCGCTTAATTTCACCTGTTTTTCTGTTCACTAATTTTGTGGACGCCCCTGCGCCAACTGCCAAAATGCTGTGAATTTCCTCCATAATATAAATATTATAAAGCCCTTCAAAGCCTTTTTTCGCATAGCCTATGTTTTCTAAATTGCCAATTGTTGCCTTTTGCCTATATAAATAGTAGGGCAAATAATTGTTTTCATTCAGCAGTTTTTCGCTAATTTCAAGCATTTTTTCTACATCGCTATACTGCCTAATTTGGTTTTCTATAACAATATTGCTCGCCCTTTTTTCTGTTAAAGTGTGCACTGTAATATTCTCAGGGGCAAGTTTAAGCACTTGTTTTAAACTGCTTTCAAAGCCTTTCACATCGTCTTTAAAAAGCCCTGCAATTAAATCCATATTTATGTTATTGTGCCCTATTTTTCTTGCGTTTTCAAAGCATGTAATTATATCTTTTGCACTGTGTTTTCTTCCTATTGCCGCAAGCACATCGTCGCTCATGCTCTGCGGGTTGATGGAAATTCTTGTTGCACCGTACTTTTTTAGCAGTTCAAGTTTTTTGTAATTTGTGCAATCGGGCCTGCCTGCCTCAACTGTAAACTCCTGCACTTCTTTTAAGTTGTAATTTTTGTGCACGGCTTTAAGCAAAGTTTCAAGTTGGTTTTCGCTCAGCGCTGTTGGCGTGCCGCCACCTATATAAATTGTGCAAATTTGTAAATTGTTTTTTTGCGCAATGCAAGCTGTGTGCTCTATTTCAACGCAAAGTTTATTTACATATTCATCTATTGCGCTTTGCGCATGGCCGCTTGTGCGTGAAACAAAACTGCAATAATTACAGCGAGATGGGCAAAACGGAATAGATATATAAAGGCTGTACGGCAAATTCAATTTATCGCTTTTTTCTATAAACGGCTTTTGGATATTTGAAATTTCAAGCGCTGTTTTAAATTTGTTTTCATTTGCTGAGTAAATATTGCAAAATTTGTGTTTAATTTGCTCGTTTGTATTATTTGCATTTTTCATTTTGTGAATTATGCTCACAGGGCGAACGCCCGTTAACATGCCCCACGGTGGCGTTTTATTTTCTGTTTTGCAAAGCAATTTATAAATTAAACACGAAAAAACATAGCTTTGTTGCTTTTGTTCATCTTCAAATATAATTTCACCAATATTATTTGCGTTTTTTATTGGTGTTTTGCTCATTGCTGCAGCGCCGTTTTTCCTTATTGCGCAAAACAAATACAATTTTGTTTTTCTTATTACCACGCAGTTCTCATGCTTTTTTGCCGATGGATAATTTTTTATTATTATTGCTTTTGGAAAAAATATGCGCACTGTGTGCTCTATTTCATAAACAAAATCTATGCCGTTTAAATATAAATTCATCATTTGTGAAAATACTCGTTCGTTTGTTTTTCATAGCCAAAATATGTAAATTCTCCATGCCCGGGCATAACTTTTACATTGTCGCCAACTATATTGCACAGCTTTTTAAGGCTTTGCAGCATTGTTTTATAATCACTGCCCTCTAAATCGCACCTGCCTATGTCGTTTGCAAAAAGGGTATCGCCCGAAAAAAGCAAATTTTCTTTTTCTATATATAGGCACACCCCACCTTTTGAATGGCCGGGCGTTGCAATTGTTTTCACAATGCAATCTTCATCCACTGCAATATCTTCACAATCGTTATAGTTCACAACATCTGTGCTTTTTAAAGGAAAAAGCCTGTTGCTCATGCTATCGCCCTCGCCCAAAAATATGCTCACATTATATTTTTCGCTAAGAGCTTTAGCGCTTGAAACATGGTCGTGATGGCCATGCGTTAAAAATATATGTGTCAACTGCACTTTTTTAATGCGCAGTAAGCGGTCATACTCACTTATATCAGCGTCAGGGTCTATAACTGCGGCTTTTTTGTTCTTTGTTATGAGCAAAAATGTGTTTGTTTGCAATGGTGTTTTTGCCATAATGTGAAAATATTCCATGTTCTACTCCTATGCTTCATTTTTTCCATTCATCTGTGTCTAAAATTATTGTAATAGGGCCGTCGTTTACAAGTTCAACGTCCATATGCGCTCCAAACTCCCCTGTTACAATTTCTTTCAGTTGCGTTTTTTTCATTTCTTTTACAAAGTAATTGTATAAATCAACCGCTAAAGGCGGTTTTGCGGCTGCCATAAAATCCGGCCGTTTGCCTTTTTTGGTGCTTGCATATAAAGTGAAGTTTGATATTATCAAAGCCTCGTAATTTAAAGTGGTTGCACTTAAATTCATCTTGTTGTTCTCATCGTTAAATATACGCAAATTTGCACATTTATCTGCTAATTTCTCGCATGTTTTCTCATCATCGCCCTCTTTAACACCTAAAAAAACAACAATGCCTTTTTTTATATTACGCTTTTGTTTACCGTCAATTAAAACGCTTGCACTGCTCACTCTTTGAACAACAGCTCGCAAAGCGCCACCTCCATTTCAGAGCCTAAACAATCATGTGTAAAACACATTACTCATTACCTATTACCTGCAAGTGCATTTTTCACTTGTCTACACCCTTGTTATGTTTGTTATGCTTTTAATTTTCATAAGCCTTGCTATAACCGTGTTTAAGTGGTCTATACTATTAATGCCAACTGTTAGCGACATTTTAGCTCTGCCTCCCGAAATTTGCCTCGCCGATATAGCATAACAAGGTATGCGCATATCTGCAATTGCAAATGCAACATCGGCAGTTAAGCCGTTCCTATCCACTGCGGATATCTCCAGCTCCGATTTAAAGCTCTCTTGCACATTTTCTGCCCAATGCGCATTTAACCAGCGCGCTTTATCTTCGCTCTCCATGCCCAATTTAACATTTGCACATTCACGCTTATGAACGGAAACACCAAAGCCTCTTGTAACAAAGCCCACAATTTCATCGCCCGGCAAAGGGCCACAACATTTTGCAAATTTAACAAGGCAATTGCCTATACCCTCCACAATAACGCCTTCGCCACGCTTTATTTTAGGCGCAGTGCGCACGGGTATTGCAGATACAGCCACCGGTGTTTGCTCTTTTTGCATGCGAGTGTATTCTTCTTTTATTCGAAGCATAACACGTGAAAGCTGCAAACCGCCATAGCCCAAAGAAGCATAAAGCTCGTTTGCGCTGTTTAGGCGTTGGCTTTTTGCTATGTCGTTCATAAAATTCTCGTACTTATCATCCGGGATATTCACTAAATTTCTGCGCAATTCTTTTTCAAGTGCTGTTTTGCCCTCTATTATATTTTCTTCTTTACGCTCTTTTTTAAACCAGCTTCTTATTTTGTTTTTAGCTTCACTTGTGTAAACTATGTTTAGCCAATCTCGGCTTGGCCCTTTATCTTTTGCGCCTGTAAGCACTTCAATAATTTCTCCGGTTGCCACTTTATGGTCTATTGGCACAATGCGGCTGTTAACTTTTGCGCCTGTCATTCTGTTGCCAACGGCAGAATGAATTGCATAGGCAAAGTCTATAACAGTTGCGCCCATAGGTAAATTTATAACATCGCCTTTAGGTGTAAAAACGAACACTTCTTCCGGCAAAAGCTCGCTTTTTAAGCTGCTTAAAATTTCGCCCACATCTTCGTTCTCAAGTTGCCCCTCTAAAATTTGGCGCACCCATGCAATTCTATCATCAAGCTTATCTTTTGTGCTGATGCCCGCTTTATATTTCCAATGTGCGGCAACACCGTATTCAGCTGTTTGGTCCATCTCCCATGTGCGTATTTGCACCTCAAATGCTATGCCCTCGTTTCCAACAACAGTTGTATGCAAACTTTTATACATATTGGGTTTAGGGGTGGATATATAATCTTTAAATCTATTGGGTATAGGGTGATACATGTCGTGGATAATTCCAAGCGCATGGTAACATTCGCCAACAGTATTCACAATAATTCTAACCGCATAAATGTCGTAAATTTCAGCAAAATCTCTGTTTTGAATATACATTTTGCGGTAGATGCCGTAAATGCTTTTAATTCTTCGCCTTAATGTGCTGTCTTTTATATTGTTTTCCTCTAAACGCTCTTGTATTTTTTGCGACACCGACGACACAAATGTTTGCGCACCACCACTCTTTTCAAGAGAGTTTTGAATTTCATTATAAGCAATTGGGTCTAAATATCTTAAACTGTTATCTTCAAGTTCTTCTTTTAAATTGCTCATACCAAGCCTATGCGCAATGGGGGCGTAAACTTCCATTGTTTCAAGCGCTTTATCACGCTGTTTTTGCTCTGCCCAAGCATGTGCTGTTCTCATATTGTGCACTCTGTCGCAAAGTTTAACAATCATAACGCGCACATCTTTGCTCATTGCCATAAGCATTTTGCGCAAGTTCTCAGCTTGCCTTTCTTCAACAGAAGAAAATTTAATTAAACCTAATTTTGTAACACCGTCAACTATTTGCGCAACATCATTCCCGAAAACATTTTGCACTTGCTGTGTTGTTAAAACTGTGTCTTCCACCACGTCATGAAGCAGTGCTGCCACAAGGGTATCTGTGTCCATTCCAAGCTCAAGCGCAATTGCGGCAACCGCCAAAGGGTGGCTTATATAGCTTTCGCCGGAGAGGCGCATTTGGTCTCCATGCGCTTCTTCGGCCATTTTATAGGCTTTGCTTATTTTTTCCATGTCGTAAGCTTTGCCTGTTTTTTTAATTGCAGCTTTTAATTCAGAGAATGTTTGCATTAAAATTTATCTCCCTATAAATTTTAAATAAGCCTTGCAAAAATAGGTGCCTCTTGCAAATCTTTCTTTTTAGTGTTTTGTGTTGCCGTGTAAAATTGTTCACCGTTTTGCTCTTTTATTTCAATAAGGCCAAGTTCTGTTAAAGCATAAAGCGATACTAATATTTTCCCTGTGCGCTCTTCGCCAAGGCTTGCAAAAAGCACCCTTAAATCCTTACCGTTAATGCCTTTTTGCGCTTGCCTGTAAACATCTATAACATCTTGCCTTAGCGGTTTTATTTCGGTTTTTTGCCGGGAGCTTAATTGCACGCCGCACAATAGCGCTTCAAACAAAGCGATATTATCAAGGTGTTTTTCGCTCATTGCAAATGGGCGTATATCTTTGATGCGGCCGCTAATCATATTGCCGTTTTTTCCTTCAAAAACAGATAAACTTACAACTAAATCTACATTATCTCCAACTTTATAAGCAAGCGAACTTGGGCTTTGCCCAAAAAGCACAGCATAAAAACTTGCGCCGTTTTGGTTTATACGCAAGCGGCTATGTTTTGCATCGCTAACGGGGTATACCGCCTCTATCACAGCATTTTCCACAAGAAAAAGCGGTGAGGGGTTTGCGTGCCCGAAAGGCGCAAGTTTTGAAACCTCTATCAAATCTTCCTCTGTTAAAGTGTTTATATTAACTTTCACATCTAATTTGATAGAAGGATAAATTAAGGTTGGATATTCCTTTTTTGCCCATTCGTTAATTTTTTTTCTGAATGCATCTATATTGTTTTTCTCTATGTTTAAACCTGCCGCTAAATCGTGCCCGCCAAAACGCAAAAGCAAATCTTCACAAGCAAGTAAACCGTTATAAAGCGAAATTCCGGTGGCACTGCGCCCCGAGCCTTTGCCCTCGCCATTTTCGTCCACAGATATTATTATTGCCGGTTTGCCATAGGTTTCAAGCACACGAGAGGCAACAATGCCTATAACGCCCTGATGATAGTTTTGCGCAAAAACCACCAAAATACGCTCTTTTTGATAATTTTCGTCCGCATTAATTTTTGCGAGCACATCTTTTAATATCTCTTGCTCCTCTTTTTGGCGCGCCGCATTTTGCTCTTCAAGGCTCGCAACTCTCTCATAGGCCTCTTCAATATCATCACATAACAGCAATTCAAGTGCGGCTGTTGCATTGTCCATTCTGCCCGCCGCATTTAAGCGCGGTGCTATGCCAAAAGAGATATTGTCAACTTTAATTTCCTTATCACTTAAACCACAGCTTTGAATTAGCGCTTCAAGCCCCGGGCGCTGTGTGTTTTGCAAAATTTCAAGCCCGTGTTTTACTATTTTTCTGTTTATATCCGTAAGGCTCATAATATCGGCTATTGTGCCAATTGCGGCTAAATCTCCGTAAAATGGCAACAGTTCTTCGGGTGTACACCCCTCCAAGCAACAAGCAAGCATAAAAGCAACACCAACACCGCAAAGGTTATTGTATCCGCTTTTATCCTGCGGTATTTGAGGGTTTACAACTGCAACGGCATTCGGCAAAATATCGGGTACCAAGTGGTGGTCGGTTATTATAACGTCTACACCTAATTCATTTGCTTTGTCCACGGCTTCACATTCGCATATTCCGTTATCAACCGTGATAATCAAATTTACATTTTTTTGTGCTATTTCCTGCACAATATTGGCACTCATTCCGTAGCCGTCATCTGAACGGGTGGGCAATTTGTAGTAAACCTGTGCGCCTATGGTTTCTAAGTAGGTGTATAAAAGGGCTGTTGCAGTTATTCCATCAACATCGTAATCGCCAAAAACCACAATGCGCTCACCGGTGTCTACCGCTTTTAAAATTCTTGCAACGGCCTCTTTCATTCCGTGCATTTCCATCGGGTTTCGAAAAGCATTATCGTCGAGCAAAAAATCTTTTGCAAGCTCTATTGTGTCAAAACCTCTCGCAACTAAAACATCGCTTAAAATTTTTTGTATATTATAGTGCTTGCAAAGTTTATTAGCTTTTTCATCATCAATTTTGCCAATTTGCCAAGAACGATAAACCATTAAAAATAATACCTTTCAAAAAATTTATATGCTTAGCTTATATAGCCTTAATCTAACAACTAAAAGCCCAACGCTATTATTCATCGTCTATTTGCTGCACTTCGCACAAAATGCTGTAACTTCCCGTTGCAAACACTGTATCGGTAGATGACACCAGTATCTGCACCGGTATGTTTTGTTGGCCCCTTACAACTGTTATGTCGTCGGCATCAATAAAGGCAACCACGCTTGCCTCCGACAGCTCTGAAAGCTCACTTTCTTCGCCCACAAGCCTAACGCTGTTTACCCTGCCCGTTGGGAACACAATTTCAACGCCGCTCGGAACATTTATTGTGCTAAATTCCGTAACGTTCATTGTAAGTGTTGAATAGCCTTGCGTATCAAAATATACGCTTACGGTTTGCAGTCCGTCAACATTTCTTATGCTTTCCGGCAACACAATATTTGTAACTATTTCCTCACCCAAAACAAATGTTGATAAATCTATTATTCCTGCACTTACACTTGTCATTTCATCAAGTTGTGCCGCCGGCCCCGCAACCCTAATTGTTTTATCGCTTAAAGTTGCGCCTAAAACAGCAGGGTCGTACCCTGTGGGCACGCCTGTGTATTCTATGGTTAGCGGCAATTCTTTAATTGGATAGATAGGAATTGTAATTTCAACTTGCCCAACATCCGCCACTATATCTTCGTTTTCAACCACATCTCCGTTTGAATCTAAATACGTAAGCTGTGTTGTTACAATAGCACTTTGTGTACGCTGTTCTTCAAGCGTAACTGTTGCAACCACGCTTGATATTGGGTTAATTGCGCTGTTAGGGCCTGTTAAATTAACCTCTGTTGACGATGAAACAGGCAAATCCATATAATAACCTTCAAGCACCTCAACGCCGGAAACATTTACTGTTATAGGCAGTTTAACCGATTTTAACGCATCGAATTTTATTGTTATATAACCATAATCCCTGTTTTGCACATCTAAATTAGATTGCCCTGTGTAATTCACAACCAAAGGCAATGTATATTCACCCGCACCTTTAACGCTTGAATAATCGGGGTAAACAAGAACATCTGTTTGCAAAAGGTTAGCAAGATCAATTCCATCACCCTCCATGGTAACAGATATTGTTTGAGAGGGTTTTTCAACTATGCTAAGCCCTTGGCTTGTGTAAATTGCCTCGTTAAAAGCTAAATCCACAGGCACAAGTATATTTTTTTCTGTGTTTGGGTCTATGCTTGTAACAACAATAATCCAAATAACAAAAGCACCTATCAGCGAAATAACCATTGTTGCCTGCTTAGATTGCAATATGGATTTAATGCTCTTTTTATCTATATTTGGGCTATTCGTCTGTTGTTTGTCCATCTTTTTTCCTCCAAGCCGCCCAAAACGGTTTCTTTTTAGTTTCATCCGCTTTCGGAATTAAATCTGCATGTAGCATATTAATTAAAGATTGCCTTTCAAGCCTTCTAACTATAATTCCGTTTTTAGCAAGTGAAATAATGCCTGTTTCCTCGCTTACCACAACAATTAATGCGTCTGAACTATCACTCATTCCCAAAGCGGCACGGTGGCGTGTTCCCATGTCTTTTCCAATTTCCAAATCGCTTGAAAGGGGCAAAATGCAGCCTGCCGCTGCTATTCTGCCGTTTCTTATTACCACAGCTCCATCGTGAAGCGCCGCACCCACATAAAACAAACTTGCAAGCAGTTCGCTTGAAGTTGAAGCATCAACTTTTGTTCCTGTTTTCAAAACTTCATCTAAATTTGATGAGCGCTCAATAACAATAAGCGCGCCCGTTTTGCTTGCAGATAAACGCTCGGCTGTATCAGCAATAACCATTATTGCTTGCTGCCAAACGTCTTTTATTGATTTTGCACTTGATTGAAAGCCAAAGTTAGCAAAACGCGAAAAGCTGTTGCGCCCCATTGTTTCAAGCGCCCTTCTAAGTTCCGGCTGGAACACAACCACCATTGCAATAACACCATATAGCGTAAATTCTGTTACGAAATACCTAAAGGCACGCATTTCGAAAATTTCTGCCACAAAATAAAGCAAAACAACAACCAAAATGCCTTTTGCCATTTGCGTTGTGTTTGTTTTGCGCACAAAAGAAATAACGCCATATATCAATACAGCCATTATTAATATGTCAAACAAGTCCACCAAGGATGCATTTTGAATTGTGCTTAAAACAGCAATCCAAATTTCATTCAGATTTCCCAATTAACTACCTTCTTTCATATTTTCATGGCTGTAACATTTCTTGATTGCTTATTTAAACCTTTTTAAAACCTACTATATAATTATAGCATAAAATAGTGTTTAAATAAAGAAATTTTTGGTGTTAATTATTTATTTTTTGCGCTTAAAATGCAAACAGCATGAGCGGCTATGCCCATTTTTTCGCCTGTAAACCCCATGCCCTCTTCCGTTGTTGCTTTTACATTGATATTTTTTATGTCCATTTTCATTGCACTTGCCAAATTTTTTCGCATATCATCAATAAAAGGCGCAAGTTTTGGCGCTTGGCACACAATGGTGCTATCAATATTTTCCACTTTATACCCTTGTTCAAATAAACGTTTTGCAACATTCTCAAGCAAAAGTATGCTGTTTGCGCCTTTATATTTTTCATCGGTGTCGGGGAATAATTTCCCTATATCTCCCATGCATGCCGCACCTAAAACAGCGTCTGTTATAGCGTGTGCAAGCACATCTGCGTCTGAATGGCCTAAAAGCCCTGTTTCATGTGCTATATCTACCCCGCCCAATATCAACTTTCGCCCCGCTACCAATTTGTGCACATCGTAGCCGTGCCCAATTCTAAAGCTCATGCTGTCCCTCTCTTTTTTTGCACTTTCTGTGGGCAAGTCTTCAATTGTTGTTATTTTTATATTGTTATAATCGCCCATTGTAAGCACAACTTGCCTTTGTGCTTTTTCATAAAGCGAGCAGTCGTCTGTTAAGTCATCAGAATAGAAATTGTGCAATATATCAATATATTCTTCCCTGAAAAAACATTGTGGCGTTTGCACCGCATATAAGTTTTTTCTTTGCGGTGTGCTTTTAACAATGCCGTTTTCATCGGCAATTTTAACTGTGTCTTTCACAGGCACAGCGGGCGCCGCTGCTTTAAATATTGCTGCTTTTTCAATTGCATTGCTTATAATGTCCTCGCTAACAAACGGCCGTGCGGCATCGTGTATTGCAATTATATGCGAGCTTGCAAGCATTACACCGTTTTTCACACTCTCGCACCTTGTTGCGCCGCCTTTTACCTGTTTGTGTTTACTTTTGCAATTTTTCAGTATTTTCTCTATTTCGTTGTAATTTTCGCCTGCAACCACAATTATTTCATCAATATAATTGTGGTTTTCAAAGGCGTGTAGGCTGTGCTCAAAAACAGTTTTACCGTTAAATTTATACATAAGTTTATCAAAGCCCATTCTGCTTGAAGAGCCTGCCGCAACTATAATTACACAAACTGTTTTATTTTTAAACATAGCTTCGCCCCTTAACAATGATAAATTTTAGTGCTTTTTTTCACCTTTTAGCATAGCCGTTAGAAAGTGCACTGCCGCAGTTTTCGGGCTTTTGGCTAAATAAAAAACGAGCTCGTATTATTCCCTAACGGCTATAAACAAAGCAATTATGGGAACAGTTGGCAAATGCGGCAAAATAGCGCCGAGCGCATTGCCAAAAGGCAAGAAAACAAACACAATTACACTGCCAAAAACAAAAAAAAGCCTTAACGCATAAAACAATGCCACGAGTGCACCGTTTGGTGCACTTTTCCACGATGCAAAAAAGCACAAGAGCGAAATTGCACTGCAAATAATGCCAATTACACATGCGATGAAATAATTTGGCACATCAGTAAAAACATTTACTATATAGCATAATAAAACGCCCGCCAAAACATTTACTAAAAGCGCCGATAGTAATTTCTTCATATAATATCCGTTTTAAAATATTCTTTCATGAAAGCTATTAGGCCTGCCGTTTGCTCACAGCTTGTGGTTTCATAGGGCGAATGCATACCGAGCATTGCACCGCCGATATCAACACAGGGTATGGCAAGCTGTGTTGCGCTTAAATTGCCCAATGTACTGCCGCCCAATATATCCGAATTGTTATAATAAACTTGATACGGAATATTATTGTCTTTACAAATTTTATGCACCATAGCTCCCGAGAGTGCATCTGTTGTGTATTTTTGATTAGCTGAGTACTTAACAACAAAGCCTTTTCCCAAAACAGGGCGGTTTGTAACATCTGCTTTTTCGGGGTAGTTTGGGTGCATTGCGTGGCCGTTATCAGCGCTTACCATGCTGGTGTTTGCGTTAATAATCAGCATTTCTTCCTCTTTTTTGCCGCACGATAAATTAATGCGGCGCAGTGTGTTTGGCAAAAAAGCCGATAGCGCACCTTGTTTTGTGCCACTGCCAACTTCCTCGTTATCAAATATTGCCGCCATGCAAATTTTATTTTCGCTTTTTGCGTTTTGCAATGCCTTTATTGCGCTGAAAGCACATTGCAAGTCATCAAGGCGTGGCGCTGAAAGAAATTCATCGTTTGCACCCCAAATTGTGCCATCTTGTGTGCAGTATAAAAACAAATCGCTGTCTATTATGTCCTCTTGTTTAATTTTAAGCGCATTTGCAACTAAGCTGTTAATGCTTACATCACTGCTATTTAGTGCAAGAAGTGGCATAAGTTCTTTTTGCACTGAAATTTGCCTTTGCGTGTTCGCATCTCTGTCCATGTGAATTGCCAAATTAGGAATAAGCATTAAATCTTTATCGATGTCAACAAGCATTTGCTCCAATTTGTTATTTTTGCTCACAACTACCCTGCCTGCCAAAGAAAGCGGCCTATCGAACCAAGTTTTTATAAGCATCCCGCCGTATTTTTCAACATTTACCGTAACATAAGTTTCCTCTTTCACCATTTCAGCGTTAGCTTTAATTTTAAATGTGGGTGAATCGCTGTGGGCCGCAACTATATGCGCGCCGTCGTATGGTTTTTCGGGCATAGTAAACGCAATTATGCTTGAATTATTTGCCTTTGTGTAATAGCTTTTTCCCGCTTTAACTTCCCATTTTTCATTGGCGATCAAATGTGAAAAACCGCTTTTAACAAGCATATTTTCAATTTGCCGGGTTGCATGAAATGCACTTGGGCTGTTTTTTATAAAACTTATAAGCTCTTTATTTATTATTGTATTATTTTGCATTATTAACTCCGTTATTAATAAATTTTCATATATATTCAGTATAAATTAGCGGCTGTGTTAATGTCAAGCAAATAGATGAATTTTAGGAATTTATTAACATTATATTGCAATTTTCACTCAAACTAAAAGCGCAGTTATGATATTGCGTTTTTTATAGAGGCGTGGTATAATTATACTATTATTATGTAATTAATTAGGTTTAATTGTAGCTTTAAACCTAAAAAAGGAGTTTTTATTATGATAGCTTTTGCAAAAAGCAAAATTAAAATAGGCTTTATAACCTTGCTGATATTGGCCATGCTGTTGGCGTTGGTTGGTTGTGGCACCGAATTTTACACATCCACTAATTTTACAGTAACAGCAGATGTGCTTGAGTACCAATTTGATGTTGGCGAAGAAAACGCCACTATTAGCGTGATGCTAAATGTATTAAAGGATTTGAAGTTCGACAGTGAAGAAATTATATGGTATTCAGGCGATGTGAGCCGATATGATGACCTAAGTGAACTTGAAACAGTATCGGTTGAAAGTTTGCAGAGCGGTGCGTTAAGCAGAGTTGTAGACACCAGCCAAGCGGGCACTACATATTATTACCTTAGAGCACAGGGCATTATAAATAGTTCTATCGGTGGCTCGTCGTTAGAGTATGCAAACTCACCTATTATAATGGTGGTTGTAGAGGACGCTCCGGAAAGTTCAACAGCAGGCGGCACTGAAACAGGCGACGACACCGAGGCAAGTGACACCGATGGCGGCACTGACGGTGACTCTGACGGCGGCACCGATGGCGGCACCGATGGCGGCACCGATAGCGGCACTGATAGCGGCACCGATGGCGGCACTGATGGCGGCACCGAGGCAAGTGGCACTGCATCAAACGCAGGAGATCCACAAGGTTCAAACGTCTTTTATATTGTAAGCCAGCCGGGCGCAGGCCCACTTAGGTATGTAACAGGCGAAAGTGTTCTACTATCCATGAGCGCATTCAGCACCAGCACACTTGCCCCACATCTTAAATACCAGTGGTACACAAACTTAGCGCCCAGCACCGAGGGAGCAGTGATGCTTGAAACGCAAACAACCAACCAACTTGCAATTGCAAGCCACAATCCGTCTAACCAATTTTACTTCTGCACGGTGACCGACCCTGCAAACAACCAAACTATCCGAACAGGCATTACCCATGTGATTGTAGAGGGTGCGCGCACAGGCTTAAATTGGGTGAACGTAAGTATTTCACCGGAAAGCGGCGTAGTGGGTGATGTGCTTACCGCCACAGCAACCGGCGCGGGCACAATAAGCTATCAATGGTATGCTTACAATGAAACTCATTCTAATTATATAGCTATACCGGACGCAAATGGAGTTAGTTACACAATTGGCCCGATAGCGCTTGATGGCACCCATATAGTATGCAAAGCAACAAGCACGCTAAACGGTAGCAGCGTTAGCGCTTACAGCAATATGGCAGAACTAACCTAACACCTTAATTTGGTATAGCTAACAAGCCCATAAAAAAACAAAATTAAAACAAATGCAAAAAGCAGGCTCTCCATAAGCAGCGCATAGCGCACGGTGGGAGGCCTGCTTTTTTCTGGGGTGTGTAATGTGTGGTTTATGAGGTATATTTTGTGGGGTGTGGTATTGCAGTGCCAATTGTATTCGGTGCAAAAAAAGCTCGTGAAATACATACAGCATAACCAGGGCACAAACATTATGTTTTATAGGACAGTTTTAGGAATTTTTTAACATGCAAGTTTTACAAAATGTAAATTATATTTGACATTTTGTAAAACTTATGCTAATATTTTTGTAGGGAGGGATAATATGCCAAAGAACTTAAAGCTAAAATCTGCGAGGGCGGCACTGGATATGACACAGCAAGATTTAGCAAACGCAGTAGACGTTAGCCGCCAAACAATAAATGCCATAGAAAAAGGCGATTATTACCCCAGCGTAAAACTGTGCATTGATATATGCAAAGCGCTTAATAAAACTTTAGACGAATTATTTTGGGAGGATTAAGTTGTGAATAAAAAGAACCAATATTTTGATGAATATGAGCTTAAAATACGCAATAAAATAATGGTGCAAACATTATTTTTAGTTTATGCGCTCATAATTATAAATTTTTTTATAGCCATGCTCTACCGTGAAGATTGGGCGCCTGTTTCGGTGCAAAGCATGGTGCTAATATTTACTTCCGTATGTTATTTTATTACGGCATCAAGCATAAAAAATGTGTATTTTGGGCGCAATTACACATATTCATTTTTTATTAGCTTACTATGGCTTGCCGCAGGGGCTATGAATTTATTTGCTGTTATTTCTCGCTATTCAATATATGGTATGCAAATGTTTATTGAAAACGGCGTTTTAACAGATAATGTTAGTATGTTGCTAACGAGCATATTTTTTCTTTATTGCGGAGCCTTATTTATTATTACTTATAAAATTAGAAGTGCAAAAATGAAAAAAGAAGAAACGGAGAATGCGAATGAAATGGAATAAAATTGGTTAAAAAATTCTAAAAATTATGTTTTAAATTAAAGTATACTCTCACATGTTTTAGGCATACTAAAACAGAGGTGAAAAACATGAGCATTTTAAGCGATTTAATAAAGGGTAAACCACGCAATTTGCCAAATGATGTTAAAAATATTCAAGATATTGCAGAAGATGGCACAAAACTTTATTTGGGAAGTGAATCTTTAACATGGGATGCAAAACAGCGCAAAGAGGCAATTGCAAAAGGCATTGTTAAACCTACCATGGCTTACAGTGAACAGGAACTTATAAACAGCAGCAGCAACGGTGCATGGGCAACCACAAGCACTGTTGAAAACCAGCTTGAACAGCGCGAAGAAATGCCCCGAGGGTGAATTAACTAAGCAGATATAAATGCTTTATAACTAACGCTTGCAATTAGAAAATACTGAATTATTAACAAAAATTTATGCTAAAGCCAATAAAAAAGGTTTCACTGCAATTGCAGTGAAACCTTTTTTATTGTATTTATTGCGAAATTAAACCAATTCTATAATGGCCATTTCCGCAGCGTCGCCACGACGAACACCTGTTTTAATTATACGGGTGTAACCGCCGTCACGGTCGGCATATTGTGAACCAATTTCGTCAATCACTTTTTTAGCAACTGTTTCTTTTGTTATAAAAGAAAACACTTGGCGTTTTGCGTGTAAATCTTCGCGTTTGCTTAAAGTAACCATTTTCTCCGCCATTGAGCGCACTTCTTTTGCACGTGTAACAGTTGTTTCAATTTTTCCGTTTTCAAACAAATGTGTCACCATTGCACGAAGCATTGCTTTGCGGTGATCAGTGGCTCTGCCTAATTTTCTTGTGCCGGGCATACCATTCACTCCTTTTTATTACTTATGTTACGTGAATTTGCAAAACTGAATTTTACACAAACTTAATATATAATTTAATTTTCACAATTATATAACTAAACTCTGTAATTTAAATTTGCTAAAAATCAGTTTTGCTCTGTTTTTTTACTCTTCCTCAGATGTTAAGTTAAAGCCCAACGATTCAAGTTTTGCAATAACTTCTTCAAGGCTTTTTCTGCCAAGATTGCGAACTTTCATCATCTCGTCTTCCGATTTATTGATAAGGTCTTCCACTGTGTTAATGCCCGCACGTTTTAAGCAGTTGAAAGAGCGCACGGATAAATCCAGCTCTTCAATTGTCATTTCAAGTGCTTTTTCTTTGCCCTTATCATCTTTTTCAACCATGATTTCCGTGTTCATTGCCTCTTGCGACAATGTTACGAATAAGTTAAGATGCTCTGACATAATTCTTGCCGCAAGGCTAACTGCCTCTTTAGCTTCAATTGTGCCGTCTGTCCAAACTTCTATGCTTAGCTTATCATAGTCTGTAATTTGGCCTACACGTGTATTTTCAACTGTGTAGTTAACTTTTAACACCGGTGTGTAAATACTGTCTACCGGCAAAGAACCGAGCAAAGTATTTTCAGATTCCAGCTTGTTTCTATCTGATGATACATATCCTCTGCCTTTTTCAAATGTCATCTCCATAACAAGTTTGCCGCCTGCGGCAAGTGTTGCTATGTGCCAATCGGGGTTCAAAATTTCAATATCTGCATCTTGCATTATATCGCCCGCTGTAACAGGCCCCTCTTCAGATGCTTCAATTCTAACTGTTTTTGCCTCATCGGTATAAAGTTTTGCTGTTATACCTTTGATGTTTAAAACTATTTCGGTTACATCTTCTTTCACACCGTCAATTGTTGAAAACTCGTGCAAAATACCGTCAATTTTTATGTTTGTAACCGCCACACCGGGCAAACTTGAAAGTAAAACCCTGCGCAAACTGTTACCAAGTGTTGCTCCAAAGCCTCTCTCAAGTGGCTCTACAACAAATTTACCGTAACAACCATCGGCACTAAGGCTCGTTGCCTCAATTTTTGGCTTTTCGATCTCCATCATATAAATACCCTCCTTAATACTGCAAACAATTTCAGCTTCGTTTGTTCTAATGTGCTTTGCAAGGGATTATTTGGAGTACAACTCAACTATTAAATGCTCCTCAACAGGGAAATCAATATCGTCGCGCTGTGGCATTGCAATAACTGAACCCTTTAAAGTATTTTTTTCGTGGCTTATCCATTTTGGAACATTAACAATAGCGGCGTCTTCAGCGGTTAAACGCTTGAAAATAACGCTCTCACGGCTTTTTTGGCAAACTTCAATCACATCTCCAACTTTTACAAGGTAGGATGGAACGTCTACTCTGTGGCCGTTTACTTGTAAGTGCCCATGAGTTACAATTTGCCTTGCTTCTCTGCGTGTTGAGGCGAAGCCCATGCGGAATGCAACATTATCAAGGCGGCGCTCTATCATAGAAAGCAAGTTTTCGCCTGTTTTGCCTTGCATACTGCTTGCGCGCTCGTAATACATGCGGAATTGTTTTTCCATAACACCGTAAACGAATTTAACCTTTTGTTTCTCGGTTAATTGCAGCGCATACTCGCTTTTCTTTTTGCGAATTTGTGTATTTGAATTTCTGTTTGTAGTTTTCTTTGCGTATCCCATAACAGCCGGTGAAATGCCTAATGCTTTGCAACGTTTTGCAATGGGTTGCATATTTCTTGCCATGTAACAAAAACCTCCCTTTGTTAAATTAAATGCGGCGACGCTTTGGTGGGCGACAACCGTTGTGAGGAATAGGCGTAACATCTTTAATCATATTAATTTCAAGGCCTGTGCTTTGAAGTGCACGAATTGCGGCCTCACGCCCCGAACCCGGCCCTTTTACATAAACTTCCACAGTTTTCATGCCGTGCTCCATTGCAGATTTTGCAGCAGTTTCTGCAGCCATTTGTGCAGCATAAGGTGTGCTTCTGCGCCCGCCGCGAAAGCCTTGGGTGCCCGAGCTTGCCCATGAAACGGCATTACCTTTTACATCGGTAATTGTTACGATGGTGTTATTGAATGTGCTTTGTATATGTGCGCAACCACGTTCAATATTTTTGCGCTCACGACGTTTTGTGCGTGCAGCGCCTTTTTTAACAGCAGCTTTTGCCATTTAATTATCCTCCCTATTGCGCATTATTTCTTCTTATTGGCCACTGTTCTTGCAGGGCCTTTACGTGTGCGTGCGTTTGTTTTGCTGCGCTGGCCGCGAACAGGCAAACCTTTGCGGTGGCGCACTCCGCGATAGCATTGTATTTCAACTAAACGTTTAATATCAAGTGCAACATTGCGGCGCAAATCGCCCTCAACCGTAAAGTTCTTATCAATGTAATCACGAATAAGAGCTTCTTCATCGTGGGTTAAGTTTTTTACCCTTGTATCCGGATTGATATTTGTGTGGGCTAAAATTTCTTTTGCCGCACTGTTACCAATTCCAAAAATATAGGTAAGGCCAACTTCAACTCGCTTTTCTTTGGGCAAGTCAACTCCGGCTATACGTGCCATATTCAGCACCTCCTGTTTTATTTATCCCTTTATTTAAAGCTTTTAGCGGGATATTCAAAAAGCCCTTTTGCGCTAAGTTTAACCTTGGCGCTGTTTGTGTTTTGGATTTTGGCAAATAACCATTACTCGGCCTTTGCGTTTAATAACTTTGCATTTTTCACAAATTGGTTTCACGGAAGGTTTAACCTTCATATTATTAACCTCCTTAAACAGACAAATTTACTTTGTGCGCCATGTTATGCGCCCTTTTGTTAAATCGTATGGGCTCATTTCCACAGTTACTTTGTCTCCCGGCAAAATACGAATGAAATTCATGCGCAATTTGCCGCTTATGTGTGCCAAAAGTTTATGCCCACCTTGTATTTCTACAAGAAACATTGCATTTGGCATCGCTTCTACTACTACGCCTTCAACTTCAATTACGTCTTCTTTGGACATATTTGGCCCTCCTCGTTATTGTTTCGTTGCCCCTTAACGGCATTTAGTGAGTATGACCGGCCCTTTTGCTGTTATGGCAACCGTGTGCTCGAAATGAGCTGAAAGGCCACCGTCTACAGTTTTGACCGTCCACTTATCGGACATAATATCAACAGCATGTTCTTTTTCATTAACCATCGGCTCTATTGCAAGCGTCATTCCGCTAACAAGCCTTGGGCCTCTGCCTTTGCTTCCAAAGTTTGGAACTTCAGGCTCTTCGTGCAGTTTTGCACCCACTCCGTGCCCCACAAAAGGGCGAACAATTGAAAAGCCCTCGCTCTCAACATACTCTTGAATTGCCGCACTGATATCCCCTACTCTGTTTCCGGGTATGGCTTTACTCACACCTATATCCCTGGCTTTTCGGGTGACATCAATTAAGCGCTGTGCCGTTTGGCTAATTTCACCGCAAGCGAATGTTGCGGCATTATCTCCGTGGAAACCGTTTGCATAAGCGCCTATATCAATGCTGACAATGTCGCCCTCGTTCACCACAAGATTTTTAGCCGGTATGCCATGAATTACAGTATCGTTAATTGATATGCATGTGCCTGCCGGAAAGCCGTTATAGCCTTTAAAGCTTGGTTTTGCGCCTTGGCTTTCAATGTATTCACAAACTTTTTTATCAATTAACACCGTACTAACACCGGGTTTAACAAGCTCTCCCGCAAGCCTCAACGCCTGAGCCGCTATGTGGCAGGCAAGCTGCATTTGTTCAAGCTCTTTTGTGTTTTTAACCGGTATCATATTTTAATTCCAAGTGCCGCAAAAGTTAATTTTGTTGTGTCGGCAACTTCCTCTTGGCCTTTAACCACAAGCAGTTTTTCACGTGTTTTGTAAAAACCCACAAGCGGTTCTGTTTGTTCGTGATATGTGTTAAGGCGCTCTATAATTGTTTTTGGCTCGTCATCTTTTCTGATGATAAGCTTTCCTGAGCAGCGGTCACATATCTCGGTTTTTTGGCTGGGTTTGTATTGCAAGTGGTAGCTTGCGCCGCAAGCAGAGCAAACTCTCCTGCCGCTTAAACGTTTTACAATGTCGTCATCGCTAACGTCTATAACCACCACTTTATCAATTGCTACGCCCATTGTTTCAAGGGCTTCGGCTTGTGCTACCGTGCGTGGTACACCGTCTAATATAAAGCCTTTTTCGCAATCGCTTTGTGCAAGGCGCTCTTTTATTATGCTAACGATAACATCATCGGGCACAAGTGCGCCGGCCTCAATAAAGCCCTTTGCCTGTTTGCCCATTTCCGTTTCGTTTTTAATTGCCTCGCGCAATATATTTCCTGTGCTAATCGCGGGGATGTTCAATGCCTCGCAAATTAACTCCGCCTGTGTGCCTTTTCCGGCACCCGGGGCACCTAAAAGAATTAATCTCATAATGTTTTACCCCTTTCGATGGTCTTATTCTAAGAAACCTTTATGATGGCGCATTAACATATAGCTCTCAAGGCTTCGGCTTGTATCCAGTGCAACACCAACCACAATTAGTAAGCTTGTGCCGCCCAGCGATAAATCCATGCCTGAAATCATGCTTATGATGATAGGGCCAACTGCCACGGCGCCCAAGAATGCAGCGCCTATGAATGTTATTTTGCTTAGAACTTTTGTTATGAATGTGCTTGTGGGCTCACCCGGGCGGTAACCCGGAATGGTTCCGTTGTTATTGCGTAAATTGTTGGCAATTTCAACAGGGTTATACTGTATCGACACATAAAAATAATTGAAAACAATTATTAAGAACAAATAAACCAGTGCATACAGCCAGCCTGTTGTGCTGAACATATTAAAGAAACTGTAAAGCATTGGGCTTTCGGTTGGGGTTAAATCTGAGAAGAAAAGCGCCCCAATTGTGCCAGGAATACTTATGAGCGCAGATGCGAAGATAACCGGCATAACACCGCTCATGTTTACTTTAATTGGAATATGTGTGTTTTGCCCACCATACATTTTGCGCCCTACAACACGTTTTGCATATTGCACAGGCAAACGGCGTTCTGCCGCATTCAAAATAACAACAAGCACCACGGCAACAATTGCAAGCACAGCTATTAGCGGCAAGAACAAGAAGAACTGTGCCCCGCCCGATATCGCGCGCTCGAAGTAGAGCACAACTGTGTTGAACATGCCTGAAAGGCCGCTTACGATACCCGAGAAAATTATAACGGATATACCGTTGCCAATGCCTTTGCCGTCAATTTGCTCGCCCATCCATTGAACAAGCAAAGCGCCTGCGGAAAATGTTGCAACTATAACCACAGCTGTGAAAACACCCTCGAAACCTGTTTGGTATGTTAACATACCTTGGCCTCTTAACAAGAAGTAGTAGCCGATGGATAGCGCAACGGCAAAACCTGCGCCAACATAACGTGTTATGCGCTGAATTTTGCGTCTGCCGCTCTCGCCCTCTTTGCTAAGGCGCTCCAGGGCAGGGATAGCAGTTGTTAAAAGCTGCATTATAATTGATGCATTGATATATGGCATAACGTTAAGCGCAAACAAAGTTGCCTGCGAGAACGAACCGCCTGAAAGCATATCGAAATAGTTCAATAAACTTCCGCTGTCTGCCACTAATGTGCGCAGTGCATCACCGGATATAAATGGAACCGGAATTGCGCTACCTAAGCGGTAAATAAATATTATAAATAAAGTGAATAATATTTTTCCGCGCAACTCTTCAATTTTCCAAGCATTGCGAAATGTTTGAAACAAGTTAAATCACCTCGGCCTTTCCGCCCGCTTTTTCAATTGCCTCTTTAGCTTTAGCGGAAAATGCTTTTGCCTTTACTGTTAGGCTTTTTGTAAGGTTACCGTTCGCAAGAACTTTAACTCCGTCTAATTCCTTTTTGATAACGCCTGCCGCTTTTAACGCTGCTGCATCTACAACTGCATTGTTATCAAATTTTTCTAAATCGCTAAGTTTAACTGTTGCGTAAACTGTTGCAAAAATGTTGTTAAACCCACGTTTTGGCAAACGGCGTTGCAATGGAAGTTGGCCGCCTTCAAAGCCCGCTTTTTTAGCGCCTGAACGTGCTTTTTGGCCTTTATGCCCGTAGCCCGCGGTTTTTCCGTTGCCACTGCCTGCGCCACGCCCTTTGCGTTTTGCAGCTTTGTTACTGCCTTTCGCCGGTTTTAATTCATGAAGCATCATTGTGCATTGCACCTCCTTGCTATTACGATTTTTGCACTTTTATAAGATGTACAATTAATTTAATTTTACCTTGAGTTGCCGCATTGTCGGGCTGAATAGTTTCATCGCCCACTTTTTTAAGGCCAAGGCTTATTGCGGTTGCAATTTGTTTTTGTTTGCGCCCTATTAAACTTTTTACAAGTTTAATTTTTAAGCCGCCCTCAACTGCCGCTTTTTTTGCCGGAGCTTTTTTTGCGGCCGGTTTTGCTTTAGCTGCAACATCTTGCGTTTTCTTTGCAGGCGCTTTTTTAGCGGCTGCCTTTTTTTCTGCTGCTGGTTTTTCAGCCGCTTTTTTAGCCGGTGCTTTTTTTGCTGCGGCTTCGCCGTCTGCTTTTTTAGCAGGTGCTTTTTTTGCAGCCGTCTTTTTTTCTGCCGCAGGTTTTTCGGCAGTTTTTTTAGCCGGTGCTTTTTTCTCTGTGGTTTCTTTTTTAGCCGCAGTTACTTTTTCTTCAGCCATTTTAACAGCCTCCTTAACCTAAAATTTCTTTAATGGTTTTACCGCGTTTTGCGGCAACCTGTTCTAAACTTTGTAATCCCAATAGCCCGTTCATTGTTGCAGTAACAACATTGCAAGGGTTGTTTGAACGTTGGCATTTAGTTCTAATGTCTTTAACGCCAGCTACTTCAAGCACTGCACGAACAGCGCCACCGGCGATAACGCCTGTACCTTCAGGTGCCGGACGAAGTAAAACACGCCCTGCGCCGAATGCGCCAACTGTTTCGTGTGGAATTGTTGTGCCTTTTAAGTTTATTTTGTGCATATTCTTTTTAGCGGCTTCAAGCCCTTTGCGAATAGCTTCCGGAACTTCAGAAGCCTTTCCAAGGCCAAAACCAACAATGCCTTCGCCGTTGCCTACAACAACAAGAGCGGAAAATTTCATTACACGGCCGCCCTTTACTGTTTTGGATACACGGTTAATGGCTATAACTTTCTCTTGCAAATCTAATACAGATGCATCTATTTTTTCCATTTGTATCCTCCTTACAGCACAAGGCCGGCTTCGCGCGCGCCCTCAGCCAATGCTTTAACTCGGCCGTGATAAACAAAGCCGCCGCGGTCGTACACCGCTTTTGTTATGCCTTTATCTGCCGCTTTTTTGGCAATTGCTTTGCCAACTTTTGTTGCGGCCTCAATGTTTCCGCCAAAGCCTTCAAAATCTTTATCCATGCTGGAAGCACTTGCAAGTGTTACACCTGCAACGTCGTCTATCAGCTGTGCATAAATGTGCTTTGAGGAGCGGAATACGTCAAGGCGTGGGCAAGCTGCTGTGCCCGAAATTTTGCCGCGAACACGGCGATGTCTGCGCAAACGCGCAACATTTTTGCTGGGTTTATTAACCATTGTCGTTCACTCCTTCTTTTATTTAGCCTTGCCGGCTTTGCCTTCTTTGCGAATGATAACCTCGCCCGCATAGCGGATACCTTTGCCTTTATAAGGCTCGGGTGGGCGTTTCTCTCGCACTTCAGCTGCAAATTGTCCAACTTTTTGCTTATCAATACCGTTTATAATAATTTTAAGCGGCTCGGGCACATCAATTTTTATTTCGTCTGTTTCACTAACAATAACTTGATGTGAATAACCAAGGTTCATAACAAGGTCTTTTCCTTGTTTTGCGGCACGGTAACCAACACCTTGAATTTCAAGCTCTTTTTTAAAGCCGTTTGTAACACCTTCTACCATATTGTTTATTATGGTGCGTGTTAAGCCGTGCAAGCTTCTGGCTTGCTTTTCATCGTTAGGGCGGGTAACCAATGCTTCATTGTTTTCAATTTTAACGCTCATAAGAGGGCTGATATTGGAATGAAGTGTACCTTTGGGGCCCTTCACCGTAACGGTGCTATCTTTAATTTCTAAAGTAACGCCCGCCGGGATGACGATGGGTTTTCTTCCTATTCTCGACATAGTCTTCTTGCCCCTTTCTTACCAAACAAAGGCTAAAACTTCGCCGCCAACATTGTCTTTACGAGCAGCTTTGTCTGTCATAACGCCTTTAGATGTGGATATAATTGCTGTGCCAAGCCCTTTTAATACCTTTGGCATATCCTCGCAATTTGTGTAAATGCGAAGCCCGGGTTTAGACACGCGGCGCAAACCTGTGATAACAGGTGCACCTGTTTGTGTGTATTTTAGTGTAATGCGTATAACGCCTTGTTTATCATCGCTGATAACTTGAACGCCCTTCACATATCCCTCTTGCACTAAAATGTCGGCAATAGCCTTTTTTAGTTTAGAAGCGGGAATGTCTACAGAAGGGTGTTTGGCATTACTTGCATTGCGAACGCGGGTTAATAAATCCGCAATTGGGTCTGTAATATGCATCGCCACTAACCTCCTTGTTGTTAGCAAATTTTATTTAGCAAACGGTTTTTACCAGCTTGCTTTTCTTACGCCGGGAATTTGGCCTTTATAAGCCAATTCCCTAAAGCAAATGCGGCAAACACCGTATTTGCGCAGGTAGGCGTGTGGCCTGCCGCAGATTCTGCAACGGTTATAAGCCCTTGTTGAGAACTTCGGTGCAGCCTGCTGTTTCATTTTCATACTGGTTTTAGCCAAAATTCATGCCCTCCCTTAATTTGCAAACGGAGCGCCCATAAGCTTCAAAAGCTCTTTACACTCTTCGTCTGTTTTAGCTGTTGTTACAAAGCAAACATCTAAGCCTCTGATGGCATCGATTTTGTCGTAATCGATTTCAGGGAAAATAAGTTGCTCTTTAATGCCGCAGCTGTAATTTCCTCTGCCATCGAATGAGTTGCCGTTAATTCCGCGGAAATCGCGAACACGTGGAAGTGCCACAGAGAAGAAACGATCTACGAATTCATACATATTTTCGCCTCTTAGTGTAACTTTAGCGCCAATGGGTGAACCCTCGCGCAATTTAAAGTTAGCAACGCTCTTTTTTGCTTTGCAAACAACGGGCTTTTGGCCTGTAATTTTTGCTATGTCTGCCAAAACGGCATCCATAATTTTGCTGTTATCTTTAGCTGCGCCGCAGCCAACGTTTATAACAACTTTGTCAAGTTTCGGAATTTGCATAACGCTTTTATAACTGAATTTTTTCATAAGAGCGGGCGCAATTTCCTTGGCATAAGTTTCTTTTAATCTCGCCATTTAATTTCACCTTCCCTTTTAAAATTCAGCGCTGCATTTTTTGCAAACACGCACTTTTTTACCGTTTTTCTCGGCAGAACCGGTGCGAACACCTTTGTTGCATTTTGGGCAAACCGGCATAACTTTGCATGCATACAGTGCGCCCTCTGCTTGAACTTTTCCGCCTTGCTCGCCTTGGCGGCGTGGTTTAACATGCTTTGTAACCATGTTTAAACCCTCTATTATAACTTTGCCCTCTTTTGGGCTAACTTGTAGAACTTTGCCTGTTTTTCCGGCGTCTTTACCGCTGATAATTTGAACATTATCGCCGGTTTTAACGTGAACTTTACTATTCATTATAAAACCTCCTTACAGCGATTCCGGTGCAAGGCTAACTATTTTTAAATAGCCGCCGTCGCGAAGTTCGCGTGCAACCGGCCCAAAAATACGTGTGCCTCTCGGGTTTTTATCTTCACGAATAAGAACTGCTGCGTTCTCATCAAAACGGATGTATGAACCATCCTCACGACGAACACCATGTTTGCTGCGAACAATCACAGCCTTGATAACGTCGCCTTTTTTTACTGTTCCGTTTGGCGTTGCTTTTTTAACCGAAGCCACTATAACATCGCCAATACCGGCATATCTCTTGCGGGTACCGCCCAAAACTCGAATGCACATAATTTCTTTTGCACCGGTATTGTCGGCAACCTTGAGATAGCTTTGCATCTGCACCATATACAGAATCTCCTTTCAAAGCTGTAAGCTTATTTAGCTTTCTCTATTACGCGCACCATTCTCCAGCGCTTATCTGCGCTAATTGGGCGTGTTTCCATAATCTCCACGCGGTCACCCACGCCGCACTCGTTTTTCTCATCATGAGCTTTAAACTTAACTGTGCGTTTAATAATTTTCTTGTAGAGGGGGTGTTGTACGCTATCTTTAACTGCAACAACAACGGTTTTATCCATTTTGTCGGAAACAACAACGCCCACGCGAGTTTTTCTTAAATTGCGTTCCATATTATTCATCCTCCCTCTTAATTTTCGCTTGCGAGCTCTAAGCTGCGCTGTTGTGTTTTAACTCTTGCTATATCACGTTTTACAGCTTGTATTCTGCCCGGGTTTTCAAGCTGGTTTATTGCGTGTTGAAAACGAAGGTTAAAAAGCTCTGCTTTAAGTTCATCAAGTTTTTTTGTAAGCTCTGCGCTCGACATTTCTCTAACTTCAGCTGATTTCATTAGTTTTCAACCTCCTCACGCTTAACGAATTTACACTTTACGGGCAATTTGTGCATTGCCAAACGAAGTGCTTCACGTGCTATTGTTTCATCCACGTCTGCAAGTTCAAAAAGAACCCTGCCCGGTTTAACAACAGCTACCCAGTATTCCGGCGAACCTTTACCGGAACCCATGCGGGTGCCTGCCGGTTTTTCTGTTACAGGTTTATCCGGGAAAATTTTAATCCAAACTTTACCGCCACGGCGGATATAACGTGTCATGGCGATACGAGCAGCCTCTATTTGATTAGAAGTAATCCAAGAGGGCTCTAATGCCACAATGCCGTATTGGCCTTGTGTTACGGTGTTGCCACGTGTGGCTTTACCTGTCATGCGGCCACGGTGAACGCGGCGATATTTTACGCGTTTAGGCAGTAACATTATTGCTTGCCTCCTTCTTTACGTCTTGGCGGCCTTGCGTTTGCCGGTTTTGCATTAAAAGGTTTAGCCGTTGCCGGTGTTTGAAGTGTGGGTTTTGCACCTTTCAAAACTTCGCCTTTGTAAATCCAAACTTTAACGCCTATTTTGCCGTAAGTTGTGTCTGCTTCTGCAAAGCCGTAATCAATATCTGCACGAAGTGTTTGCAGAGGAATTGTTCCCTCGTGGTATGTTTCGCTTCTTGCGATATCTGCACCATTTAAACGGCCGCCTATTTGAATTTTAATACCCTTTGCCGCAACTGCATTTGTGCCACGACGAGGTTGCATTGCATTTCTCATAGCCATTTTTGTTGCCCTTCTGAAAGCAACACGGCGCTCTAATTGGCTTGCTATGTCTTCGCTCACAAGCTGTGCGTTTGTGCTCATATTGGAAATTTCAACTATGTTAACATTAACGTTTTTACCTGTAAGTTTTTCAAGTTGCTCTTGCAATTTACCTATTTCCGCGCCACCTCTGCCTATAACCATACCGGGTTTTGCGCAATGGATGTTTACACGAACTTTAGGTTTGCTTGTTGCGCTATCAATAAAACGCTCAATTTCAATTTTGGGAATGCCTGCGCTGAACAATTGCTTTTTAAGCACTTTGCGAATTTTGTGGTCTTCCACAAGTGCATCTGCAAATTCACGCTTGGATGTAAACCAGCGGCTGTCCCAATCTTTAATAATACCTACACGAACACCGTGTGGATGTACTTTTTGACCCATACTGCTTTACCTCCTTACTCTTTCTCTTTTAAAACAACTGTAATGTGGCTTGTGCGCTTTAGAATTCTAAATGCTCTACCTTGTGCACGGGGCATAATGCGCTTTAGCGTGGGGCCCGGTGTTACAAAGCATTCTGCTACATATAAAGTGTTTTTATCCATATTGTGGTTGTTTTCCGCATTTGCCGCAGCAGATTTAACCAATTTGCTTAGCAATGGGCTTGCCGCTTTCGGTGTGTACTGCAAAATTGCAAGTGCTTTTTCCAGTTCTTGGCCACGGATTAAGTCAAGAACTACGGAAACCTTGCGAGGTGAAATGCGGGCAAATCTTAGAAAAGCCTTAGCTTGCCTTGTTTCCATTATTATCTCTCCTTATCTTCCGGTAGTTTTGCCGCCAACGTGCCCTTTAAAGGTACGTGTGGGTGCAAACTCGCCTAATTTGTGGCCAACCATGTCTTCCGTAACATAAACGGGAACATGTTTGCGTCCGTCGTGCACTGCGAAAGTGTGCCCAACAAAATCCGGGAATATTGTTGAAGAGCGGCTCCATGTTTTAACAACACGTTTTTCGCCCGCTTCGTTCATCGCTTGTACTCTTTTAAGCAGGACCGGCTGTACGAAAGGCCCTTTTTTAATGCTTCTACCCATAACAGCTCTCCTCCTTACTTCGTAGCACGTTTAACGATTAGTTTATCGCTACGTGCATGTTTTTTACGTGTTTTGTAACCAAGTGTAGGTTTGCCCCAAGGTGTAACGGGGCCACTGCGCCCGATTGGGCTTTTGCCCTCACCACCACCGTGTGGGTGATCGCACGGGTTCATAACGCTACCGCGAACGGTTGGGCGCCAACCCATGTGGCGTTTACGGCCCGCTTTACCAATGTTAACATTTTCGTGGTCTGTGTTGCTAACTTGGCCAACTGTCGCAATGCAGTTTACGGGAACGTTGCGCATTTCGCCCGATGGTAGACGCACAAGAGCATATTTGCCCTCTTTAGCCATTAATTGAGCTTGGTTACCTGCTGAGCGCACTAATTGAGCGCCTTTGCCGGGGTAAAGCTCTATATTGTGGATAACTGTACCAACAGGGATGTTTGTGAAAGGTAGGCAGTTGCCGGGTTTGATATCGGCATTTGGGCCGCTCATAACTTTATCGCCAACTTTTAAACCTTCCGGTGCTATAATATAGCGTTTTTCGCCGTCTTCATATTGCACAAGTGCAATAAAAGCGCTGCGGTTAGGATCGTACTCTAATGTTTTAACTTCTGCGGGCATATCCACTTTGTTGCGTTTGAAGTCAATCAAACGGTATTTAGTGCGATTGCCGCCGCCGTGATGGCGAACGGTTATGCGCCCTGTGTTATTTCGCCCTGCCGATTTTTTCATCGGTTCAAGCAAACTTTTTTCAGGCGCTACCTTAGAAAGTCCCGAATAGTCCGTAACCGTCATACCGCGGCGGCCCGGAGTAGTGGGCTTATACTTTTTGATAGCCATTTTGTATCTCTCTTTCTTAATCTTATGATGTTATTATCGGGGTCATATCCCCATAAACGGTCCCTCTCGGGGCCTGTTATACCATGGATTCGAAGAAGTCTATGCCTTTTGAATTCTCTTTAAGCGTTACAACAGCCTTTTTGCTTGACGGTGTATACCCGCCAAAACGGCCTTGACGACGAAAACGCCCACGAACGCTTATGGTATTAACTTTTTCCACTTTAGTGCCCGAGAATAATTCTTCAACGGCACGTTTGATATCCACTTTAGTTGCAGATTTGTCAACTTTAAATGTATATTTTTTATTTGGAATTCCTTGCATGGAGGCCTCTGTAATAACAGGCGCAAGGATTATATCTTGAGCTATTTTTTTCATACAGCGAATACCTCCTCTAATTTTTTAGCAGCATTTAAGCTTATAACAAATTTTCCGCCGTTAAGCACTTCATAAGTGTTTATTGTGCCTGTTGTAGAAGCTTTAACACCGGGGATGTTATTTGCGCTTTTAACAAGCATTTTATCTGCATTTTCTGTAACTAAAAGCGCTTTGCGTGTTACGCCAAGTGCACTAAGCATGCTAACAATTGTTTTTGTTTTAAACTCTTTCACTGAAAGCTCGTCTATAACAATAACATCACCGCTTTGTGCTTTGCTTGAAAGTGCTGATAAAAGTGCCAAACGCCTAACTTTTTTGTTTAAACGATAGCTGTAATCGCGGGGTTTTGGACCCAGTGCCACACCACCGTGTGTCCATTGTGGGCTGCGTGTGCTTCCTTGGCGTGCTCTGCCTGTGCCTTTTTGGCGCCAGGGTTTGCGGCCACCGCCGGAAACTTCACTGCGTGTTAATGTGCTTTGTGTGCCTTGCCTTTGGTTAGCTAAGAAGTTAACCACTGCGGCATGCATAACTTTTTCATTCGGTGTAATACCGAAAACAGCGTCGGAAAGCTCTACAGTTGAAACTTTCTTGCCGCTCATATCTAAAACGTCAAATTTAGCCATTATGCTTTCCTCCTTTACGCCTTAACGCTGTCGAACAACACAACAAGCGAACCTTTTGGCCCGGGCACTGCGCCTTTAACAGCAATTAAATTATTTTCTACGTCTATTTTTACCACTTTTAGGTTTTGAACGGTTACACGCTCTGCACCGAGATGGCCGGGCAATTTTTTGCCTTTGAATACGCGCGAGGGTGATGAGCAAGCGCCCATAGAACCTGCGTGGCGAGCAACAGGGCCTGTACCGTGAGATTCACGAAGACGGTGGCCGTTCCAGCGTTTAATTGTGCCGGCATAACCTTTACCTTTGCTTGTGCCAATAACATCAATTTTATCGCCCTCACCAAAAACGTCGGCTTTAATAATATCGCCAATGTTCATGCCGCTGATATCTTCAAAGCGGAATTCGCGCAATGTTTTTTTCGGCGCAACGCCTGCTTTGTCGAAGTGGCCTTTAGATGGTTTGTTCACCTTTGTGGCTTTAATGTCGCCATAACCGAGTTGAACTGCAACATAACCGTCGCTCTCAACTGTTTTCTTTTGCACAACTGTGCAAGGGCCTGCTTGAACCACAGTAACGGGAACAACTTTACCGTGCTCGTCGAAAATCTGTGTCATGCCCACTTTTTTGCCTATGATACCTTTTTGCATTTTTATGCCTCCTAATAGGTTATTGGTTGACGAGTTTTCACCGCCAACATGACCTCTCCTCCGAGAGAATTAAAACTAAAACTTTTATACTTTATAAACAGTTGGCTAAACGCTTAAAACAATTTTTGTTTTCGGGCAAATAGAAAGTGCCTATTGCAAGAAAAAAAGAAATGAAGTGAGAGCGCATATTTTTATATGCAATCGAAACTAAATTTCGCATTTGACGCCGCAAGAGGTGCTTTATATACAGCCCGGCATTTTTGGTAGCCCTTATAATATAAGGTAAATTAAAGTTTAATTTCAATATCAACGCCGGCGGGGAGTTGTAGGCTTGTTAAAGCCTCAACCGTCTTGTTCGACGGTTTTAAAATGTCAATCAGACGTTTGTGTGTGCGAGTTTCAAATTGCTCGCGGCTGTCTTTATATTTGTGAACAGCGCGCAAAATTGTAACAACTTCTCTATCTGTTGGTAGAGGAATGGGCCCTGAAATTCTTGCACCTGTGCGTTTTGCAGTTTCAACAATTTTTTCAGCCGCATTGTCAATAAGTGTTACATCGTAGCTCTTTAAACGAATTCTGATTTTCTCTTTGACTGCCATGTTTTTTTGCCTCCTTCGTAAATTTGCCGGGATTTGCGATAAATACATAACACTGCGCCGGGTGTATCATCAACTTACAGCGTAAAATCCGGCGAACCGCTTAGCAGTTCTTTCCGGAAATACTTAGTGCAAATTAAATTGAACATTGGTTTACACAGCGCATTGCACGCTTTGCAAACTTATCCCTTTGCATATGTATTCTTTCGCCCGGTTTTAAACCTGACATACTCAGCGGAAAAACCCACAAACGTGGCAACCTCCCGCTTCAACGCCTATCGCACCCTGCCATCCTTTGCAAAGGAACAGCAGTCGCCTAATAATAATACCAAAAAACCTTGTAAAATGCAAGGCTTTTTGGTATTTTTATTTTTAAAATAACATTTCGTATGTTTGCACAATATTTTCGTTCTATCATTCGCTTATATGTGCATAATCACATGATTGCATTTATCATCAACACTACCAAAACAACATAAAGCAAAATTGTTAACACTGCAAATATAGCATACACCAGCAATGTTGCACGTGCCCAGTTTTTCTTGCCTGTATTAGTTTCTCCGCTGAAAGCCCAAACCAAAAGCGCTATAATGCCTGCAATAGGCATCATTGAAAGCAAAACGCTTCCCACCCAGTTGCCAAAACTAATTTCCTGCGCCCCATTGTTTTGAGCTTGTACATTCTCCGCTTGCTTTCTATACATATTGTTTTGTGAAGGGGCATACAAACTTTGCGCAGGTGTATACATTTGTGCTTGCGCATATTCGCTCTGTGCACCTTGATACATATTATGTGCAGGCTCGTTAACATTTTGCCCTTTTGCGCCGAGCTCTTGTGCATTATCAAGCTGAAATCCCGCATAAATATCATCTGCGTTTGTGTTTTGTGCACTTTCCTTTGCATTTGCACTGGTTATATTTTCAAATGCGTTCTCAAAAGTTTTATCAAGCGCAATTTCTTCGGGGCTTTCACCGCTAACGCTCACACTTGCATTTTCTAATTCATTTATTGGGTTTTCAACCTCAACAATTTCATCCTGCAATTTTTCAACTATTTTCGCACCGCAATTTGTACAAAAAACCTCATCATTCTCTGCTTTGGCATCACAAACTTGGCATGTTCTCATTTTATATCACTTCCTATTTTATTCTTTAACAAGTTCTTCATTGCTTGCGCTAACAAGCGCTGTTTCATATATATCATACAAAACCATTCCCGGCTTGCAATCGTTTGTTTTGCGCACGTTTTTCACCATTGTGTAATCCACTTCCACTTTTGCTCCACCGTTCATGCTTGAATAAAAAGCCGCAAGTTGCGCCGCATGGGTTTTTGTTTCATCGCTCACATCTTTGCCCTCGCTAAAAACCACAACATGGCTACCCGGTGCATTTTTAACGTGAAACCACCAATCTTTTCCCCGTGCTGTTTTAAGCGTCAGCTTATCGTTTTGCGCATTGTTGCGCCCCACTAAAACTTTAAAGCCATCTTTTGAAACATAGCGGTGAAAATCTGTTGGCTTTTGCTTTTTATCCTTTGGCTTAAAGTATTTTAAATAGCCTTGCTCTTTAAGCTCTGCCCTAATTTCGTTCAAGGCTTGCTCACCTTGCGCTGTGTTCACTGTGTATAAAACCGTTTTTAAATACTCAATTTCCTTTTCACCATCTTGCAGCAATTTCGAAAGCATTTTTGCGGCTGTTTGTTTTTTCTTATAATCTTTAAAATATTTTTGTGCATTTTGTGAGGGCGTAAGGCGTATATCGAGCTTTATTTTCACACTATCGCCCGTGTAATAATTTTGCAGTGTAATTTCTTTATCACCGCGCTTAAAAGCCCATAAATTTGCATTTAACAATTCGCCCATAACCCGCAAATGCTCTGAATTTTCACTTTTAAGTTGCTCTTCTTTTCTTGCCGCTTGCTTTCTAATTGCACGATCGTAAGCGTTTTTTACCGTTTTTGCAAGTTCTCGGCTTTTTTGTGCCATGCGCTCGGCATTATCTTTTTGCGCATAATAACCCTCTAACAACTGCGAAAAACTGCCAAAAGTTTGATGCGCATTTTCATTAGAATATTGTGTTAAAGGCATAAAGCTAAATTCTATAGGGCGAGAGTTTTCGTTTTTTGCCATTGTGGGTACAGCGCTGTTTTTGTAATAATCTTGCAGTTTTTCTATTTCTTTTGCAAGTTTTTCTTGTTGTTGATTTGTAAGCGCATCGGAAAATAATTTTTTACTGCCAAGTGCCCTAAAGGCAATTTCACGGCACACAACAGGCCCAACGCCGCTTACAACTTTCATCAGCGCATCTGCAACATCGGCACTTTTTTTGCAAAGTGCATTAACTATATCGTTTGGCGATGAATGTAAAAGCGAAAGCCTATCGGGCTTTTCGGGCATGGTGTAATTAAGGCCCGGAAGAAGCTGACGAATATCACTGTCTTCAAAATCCACTCTTTTAAGTGCATCGGTAATTTTGCCCTCTTTTATAAGCACTAAATTAGAGTAGCGCCCCATAAGCTCTGCGGCTATTGTGTGCAAAATTATATCGCCCAATTCATTAGAGCACTGAAAATCGAAAAATACAATTCGCTCGTCGGGCACGGTGCGAATATTAATTAAGCGCCCACCTGTAAAGTGCTTTCTTAAAAGCATACAAAAAGATGGCGGCACACCGGGGTTTTCAAACGCCTCATTTGTTAGGCAAACCCTCGCCGAGCCACTTCTTGCAGAGAGAAACAGCCTCTTTGTGCTGTGCTTTCCATTCTCATCTCTGTGGCGCATATTAAAAACGGTTTCATCCCTTGTTGGCATGAAAATTTTATCTATTTTTGCACCGTTTAACTCTTTTAAAAGCTCGCTCGCCACAAGGGCGAGAACGGCAGAATCCAAAGCCATTATTTCACCATTTACAAAACCGTAAACATCGGGTTTTGTTCTTTTTCACTTTCTGTTATATTTAAACCTTTAAACTCATTTTTTAAAATTGCAACAAGCTCTTTCACCACAGGCTTTTCGGTTTCATAGTGCCCTGCTTGCACAATCAATTTACCAAGGTGGTTTGCATCCAATGCAAAATTGTGTTTAACTTCGCCTGTAATATAGGCGTCTGCTCCCAGGCTAAATGCCTCATGCATATAATCGCTCCCTGCGCCGCCCATAACTGCCACCTTTTTTATATTGCCGCTTGCCCTGCTTGCAAAGCATGTGCCAAACAATTTGCGGCACAATTTTAAAAACTCTGTTGCGCTTTGCTCATTTTCAAGCTCGCCAATTCTGCCAACTTCCTCTGCAAAACTTTTCACATTCTTTATCCCGAGCATTTTTGCTAAAACATCGTTAACGCCACCTTGTGCAGCATCTAAGTTTGTGTGCATGCAAACAGCGCTTATATCATTTTTCACAAGAAGATATAAAACATCGTCGCTGTTAATGCGCTTAATGCCGCTGAAAATAACAGGGTGGTGCGACACTATAACATTGCAGTTTTTTTCAGCTGCTTCAAGCACAACTTGTTTAGTTATATCAAGTGCGCAAAGCACATTTTTAACAGGGCTGCTTGCGTTAACCAAAGCGCCTGTATTATCCCATTCGCACGCAAGCTCAAGCGGCGCAAGCGAATATAAAAACTTTTCTATATCTTTTGTGTAAACCATTGTTCAACTTCCTTTATCAGTGCTGTATTCCTCTGTTTTTTTAAGTGAGATAACAGCTTTTTCTCATAGGCTTTTGCCTCTTTTGTTTGCCCTTTAATAAGCCCCACAGCATAAAACAATTCACTTTGCTGTGTTTTTTCGCCGGTGTATTGGCACTGCATAACAGTGTAAACCTTTCCTGCCGCCAAAACAGGTTTTTCGTTTAAAAGCGCAAAGCCGTTTTCATATAAGTAGCGCCTTAAATAATCGGGTTTTGATGCCGGCACAAGCACAAAGTTATACTCTTTTTTATGAAAGTTCTTTGCCTTTTCAATTATTTGCGCAATTGTAACACCGGATAAGCCGGCAATAACTATGTCGCTAACTTCGTGCTCTTTTATTATTTCAAGCCCGTTTCCAAGCCTGCACACAGCATTTTTACAATTGTTTTTCAAAAGCGCATTTCTCGCTTTTTCAAGCGGTATTTCATTTACATCACAAGCTATAATATTTTTGCAGCGGCCGCTTTTGCTTAGGTAAACGCTAAGTTTCCCATGGTCGCAGCCTATATCTGCGCAATTTGAATTTTTGCGCACAAAACTTGCCGCCGCCAAAAGGCGTGCGTCTAATATTTTTTTTTCAGTTCTATTTTGCAAAATAATCATTCAATTCCTTAACAAGTTTATCGGCATCGGTTTCGTGCACATAGCACGCTTGCTCTATGGTTTCACTTTTTGCGCTTGGGCAATTAAGACAGTGCATGCCGGCGCTCATTAATATTTCGGATAAGCCCGGCTCGAAATTTAAAATTTCGCCTATATTGGATTTTTTTGTAATAGTCATTTTTCAGAGCCCCTCTTATTTTATACCTATATATTATATACATTATAACATAAATTACCGTAAAACCGCAAGGCTAAGGCACATTAACATAAATTTTTGCATAATTTAGGGGTAGGCTTTTCGCCTACCCCTGCAAACTCGCTTTTACATTCCTGTTACAAAAGCAAATTACTAACTTTAATTAATATTTTTCGCTTTTAATTGAAAAGTTTGCTTTAGGATAACCACAAACAGCGCAAGCCCCGGGTGCTTTTTCGCCTGTGTGAACATGCCCGCATTTTTCGCAAATCCACTCGTTTTTCTCTTCTTTTGCAAAAACCGTGCCCTCTTTCACATTTTTGGCAAGTTCAAGATACCTCTCCTCGTGGTTTTTCTCAATTTTAGCAACGCCTTCCATTAAAGCCGCAATTCGTGTAAAACCCTCTTCTTTAGCTGTTTTTGCCATTTCAGCATACATACTTGTCCACTCAAAATTCTCGCCGCCTGCAGCCGCAATTAAATTCTCGTATGTAGAGCCTATTTTGCCGCCCTCTTGCAGTGCTTCAAACCAGAGCCTTGCATGCTCTTGCTCGTTGCGTGCTGTCTCCAAAAACACCTGCGCAATTTGGTTATAACCCTCTTCTTTTGCTTTCATTGCATAATACGTGTATTTATTGCGAGCTTGAGATTCCCCTGCAAATGCTTCCATAAGACATTTTTCTGTTTTGCTTCCTTTAAGTTCCATTTTAATCTCCTTAAAATTTATTATTAATCAAATTCTTTTGCTTTTAACAAGGTTTGTGCATTGCAAATAGAACAAAAGCCAATTGCAACTAATTAAAAGCCAAGAATTTTATTAACTTAACATATAAAAACACAAGCTAATTTTGCGCTTTAAAATAGTTTTTTATCGCATATTCAAACGCATTTATAAGCTCGCTTTGTGCTGTTTTCGAGATATCCGCTTTTGGGCAACTGCCCTCAAAACCATGATAAGCACCTTTATACACATTATATTCTACTTTTACGCCTGCCTCTGACAATTTTTTCGCATATTGCAATGTATCTTCAAAAAAAGGGTCTTGCTCGCCCACAAATGTGTAAGCAGGCGGCAAATTTTCAAAATTATTCGCTTGTAAGGGAGATGCATATTCAGGTATGTTTTCAGTGCCGTATAAAGTGCCCAAATAAAGTTTCCATGCTATTAAATTCCTTTTTAAATCCCAAACATAGGTTTTTTTGCTTTTTTCGCCAGCCTGTGGCACAGTTTTATAATTAACCATTGGGTAAAGCGGCATTTGAAAAGCAATGTTAATTTCACCCTTGTCCCTTGCCATCATAGTTAATGCCGCAGTTAAGCCGCCGCCTGCACTTGTGCCTCCCACAAAAATTTGGTTCTCATTTATCCCCAATTCTTTTGCGTTATTCTTCATATATAAAAGCGCTTCATAGCAATCGTTCAAAGCCGCTGGGTATGGCGCAATAGGCGATAATGTGTAATCCGGCGATAATATAACGGTGTTTGTATTCGCTACAAATTGCTCCATATAAGGCGTTTCACTCTCGGGCCTTTTTAATGCCATTCCGCCACCGTGTATCCACAAAAGCCCTGTTGCATTTGGGCTTGTATCTTTACTTTTCAAGGTAATTATGCGCAAACTTTTGTCCTCACTCGTTTTAATAAGCATTTCCTCAAAAACGCTTTTATTAGAGGGGAACAGCTTTATTTTAGAAAGGTAAAACCTTAATTTATTAACTGTTTTAATATTATTAAACCTAAACATATAATCTACAACAAAGCCAAATATGCGCAATTGTTTGTCTACATCTTTATATGTTCGGTTAATATAATATCTAATTGCTAAGGCTATAATTACAAGCAACAACGGCGCATAAAAAAGCAACACTAAAAAAATTATAATTATTCTCAAAACTATATACCGCTTTCATATTGAATTGGTTATTTATATAATGTGTAGCAAACATAACCGCCTGTCATTTCGACTTTAATGGAGGAATTCGCAGTTTGTGCCTTAATAATTTGTTTGCTTAAATTGTTAAGTTTCATTGTTCCCTCTTCTTTTTTGCGCAAAAAGAAGCAAAAGCGTTGGGGCCTTGCGTATGGCCCCAAACCCCAAAACGCTGTGCCCTAAAATCCGCAAGCAAAGAACAATCACAATCGCTCGCTAACAATAAGATTGACATACGCTCACGATTACATTGTTCTAATGTTGCTAAAGAGCGGCTGTTTTAAAGCTTGTTTATCCCCATCAAGTGCATTTCAAAGTTTGATTTATTTATAAGTTTGTGAAATGCGTTTTAACTACCCATTACTTACATTATATTAAATTTTCCCAATTAGCGCAAGAAAAAATAATTGCTTAGCGTTATTTTTTCTTTTTATTACATTTTTAGCCTAAATTCCCTTTATTGTGTTGAAAAACGTTACATTCTATGATATACTATAAAATGATTATGCATTTATCAAATAAAAAACCATCAAAATAAAGCTAATAAATTCGAATGTGATTTTTTTATGAAAGATATCTACGATAAAATATTGAATAATGAGCAGGAATTTAAACACCTTACTGCTTCTCAATTCTCGTGCCCTGATGGAATTACACGGGATACTATTTTTGATGTTTTAAGTAGCCGCGGAAGAATTATTAGAGAAAACATAAGTGAAACAAACACATTGGTTAAAGAGCATATATCGCCATTTTTGAAAGACCCTACAACTCTTACTGCACAAAAAGTGGCAGAGCTTGCAGAGTTTGCGGAAAGTTTATTAAGTTACAGAAAAAACATAGATGCCGGCCTAAGCTATGAAATTCGCCACGCAATTAGCGAATATGCGCTTTTTATAAAGGACGACGAGCTTTTTATAGAGAACAAGTTTTTTGAAGCGCTTTCTCTATTTTACCTTGACACTGTTTTGTTTAAGCCCGAGCGCAATGATTGCTACGAGCAAATTATTGAATATGCCCCAAGATACAAAACTTTCAGTAAGCCTATTCGCAATTTAATTGCTCGTGCTTTTGGCAATTATTACACTTGTGTAGCTTCAAGCAACATCAACGAAGCATTCAGACGTTATGATTTAGCCTTAGATTTTTGGAATTCTACTGCAAAATGCCACGACGATGATTTCCCATGGGATTCCTTTTATCTTAACCTTCATGAAAATATATGTTCTACAACTTTAACAGTTATGCGTTCGCCACATAAAGGCTCGGTAAAAAAACATCATTTAAACAAGTTCCATGCCTCTGCTGTGCACCTTTATTCCACATGCTTAAACAACGACACCTTGCAGAGCAACGATTATACATCGGGGAAAATAAGGTATTCCTATACCCTTTATGCCTCTGAATATTGCTTGGGTTATATCAGTTTGGATGAGTTTTTAGATTTTTTCTATAATTTATATAAACAAGCGAAAAACGACTATTCTTATGATACTATATATATAAAATTTCAAATGAGCGCGCTTTATCTTTATTACTTAAAGCATGCAAGCGAAGATGAAAATGTTTCAGAGGAACACAAGCAAAAAGCAAACGAAATTATTGCTGAAGTGACAAGATATGCAATGGAAATGCCGGGCGATATTGCTGAATCTCATGTAACTACTCTGTTTACAAATTTTGCAAACTTATCTTTAAGTTCAATGGATAATGTTGCCAATTTAGATATACTTTTATCTTTAACTGTTTTTAGGCACCCACCAACTTATGCTCACTCTGTTATGGTTGCCAAAATAGCATATATAATTGCAAAGCACATTGCAAAGCATTACCCTGAAAAATTTATAGGTTTGCCAAGCATAAACAGCATTGAAGATGTTGGCACGAATTACAACGAGTTAAAACTTTTTGTGTGGACATCGGGGCTTATTCACGATTTAGGCAAAATTGTTTATTCTCACATTGTTTCTTTTTATGGGCGAACCTTGAATGATGCCGAATTTAAAATTATACAGCACCATCCAAGCTCTGCAGAAGATTTTTTGAAAGACAGAACCGGCCTTTCACAAATGGATTTGCTGAAATTAAATTTAAAAAATGCAGATAGTGATAACCCTCTTTTTTCATGCTTTTTAGATATTGCAAAAGGGCACCACAAAAGTTTCGACGGCAAATTTGGCTACCCTAAAGATTTTGACAACTTAGCTTCGCCCGTGAAATTTATTATAGACATTGTAACAATCGCCGATACAATTGACGCTGCCACCGACAGTATCGGGCGCAGCTATGCGCGTGAAGTTACCTTGGAAAATTTGAAAGATGATGTTTTATCGCAAATTGGCACAAGATACTGCCCTTTTATTGCAAACGAAGTTTTCAACAACAAAGAATTGTTCGACACCATTCAAGATGCACTTACAAATTACAGATATGATATTTATTATTCGTGCTTTAACAAAGTTAATTTCTTAAAAAACATGCAAATACCTACATAACAAAGCATATTTTGCAATTTTGCCGATGCAATTTTACGCTTTGGCATTATTAAACCGAATTTGTGTTATTATAACATTTTAAATAACACGCTATATTGACAAATTCCAAAAATCACCATATAATTACAAAAAAGTGAATACAAAACAATTGACGGGGAAACATGTTAAATTCATGTGCGGTCTCGCCGCCGTGTTGTGCTTTTGCACTAAGCCGGAATGCCGTTTTTGTTTGATCCATTAAAGCTTTTGCTTTGGTTGGCAATATTGTCACCCTTAACAACTACGAAAGATAGTTGCGGTTCAGAATGTAAAACTATAAGTATTGCAGTGAATTTTTACACAGGTTATATTCTTTTTCCTTGTGTTATTAAATAGTGTCTACACTATCTAATTAGAAATTAAGCACTTGCATGCAATAAAGGTTTTATAAAATGTGCGCCCTACTTTTCAGGGCGCACATTTTTATTTTAATATTATTTTTAAGGAGATTACTATGCAAACAAAACAAAAAACAAAACTAATTATTGCCGCGGTGGTTGTGCTTATTGTTTTAATCACTGCCATGCTTTTCATCTACAATCAATTTGGTGCTCCGCAAACAGTGGGCGGTGAAAAAACCATTACCGTTCAAGTTACAGTGCCACCTGCCCAGCCCGAAAGTTTTACCTACACAACCAACGCAGAATTTTTGAGCGAAGTTTTATTGAAAGAGAGCTTAATAGAGGGCGATGACAGTGAATATGGGCTTTTTGTTACAGTGGTAAACGGCATTGAAGCAGACAGCAATAAAGAGCAATGGTGGAAGTTATCACAAAACGGTGCTGATGCTACAATGGGCTTTGATGCCACACCCATAGCCGACAATGATGTTTTTGACATAACACTTACCGAGGGCTATTAGAGAATTATGAGGGTGGTAGCAAATGAAATCATCGCGCAATATAGTAATTTCAGCACTTATGGCAACAATTATGCTTATCAGCAAATACACGCTCGACGCCTTGCCTAATATTGAACTACTGAGCCTATTCGTTATTATTTTTACACTTGAAATGCCCAAATTAGCTTTGCCTGCAATTTACGGGTATGTGTTTGTTTACGGCCTTTTTAACGGCTTTGGTATTTGGTGGTTTTCTCAGCTTTATATTTGGCTTGTTTTATACTTTGCTGTAAAGCTGTTCAAAACTGTAAACAATGTTTTGTTTTGGGCTGTGTTAAGCGGCTTGTTTGGGCTTTCTTACGGTGCGCTTTATGCGCTATCTTATATAGTAACTTCCGGCTTTTATGCGGGAATTGCTTGGTGGATTGCCGGCATACCGTTTGATATACTTCACTGTGTTGGCAATTTTTTTATTGCGCTTATTTTATTTGTGCCTTTAAGAAAAATTGTAAAAAAGGCAAACGAGCTTACAATTTAGTATTGCACAAAATTTAGCCGCTAAAAACCAATGCATTTTCACATTAGTTTTTAACGGCTAAAACTTTTTTAATTCATCACCCTATCAAGTTGCATACAAATAACTGTTATATCATCGGGGCGCTGTGCGCTCATTCTCGCTTCTTGCACCAGCCTTTTTGCAAGCGTTTTCGGATGCATGTTTTCAGCGGCTGTAAGCATTGCACATATGCGCTTTTTGCCAATAGACATCACCCCGTCGCTAACAAGCACAACCATATCACCCACTTGCAATTGCATAGAGCTTGCCCTGCCTGTAACTTTTCCAAGTATGCCTATGGGCAAGCTTTCGCCATCTAAAATTGTTACAATATTTTGCCTTATTAAAAATGATGCCGAAGCACCTGCTTTGAATATTTTTGCTTTGCCCGAAAACAAATTCACAGAAAGGGCATCTAAAGTTGCGCAGGTGTCATCGTCGCCTTTTAACGAAAGCGCAACATTAACAAGGCGCGCGGCTTCATTTGCCGCAAAGCCTGCTATCATCAGTTTTTCGCTTAAAACAGCGGCGAGGTTGCCATCTAATGCAGCGTGTTCACCTGTGCCCATGCCATCACACAAAATGGCGTGGGCACAGCCTTGATAATCGGTGAATGTTTTGCACACATCTGCGCAAACATCATTTATTTTTGCCGGCAAAGTGAATGCGCCAAAAACAGGGTTAAACAAATGCTGTTGCACAAAGCGCACATAGGTGCAAGCATACATGTTTTCAACAAGCGCACTTTTAAATTTGCAGTGGCATATTGCAGACATTTCCCTGTCTAAAGTGCTTAATTCCGCCTGTGTAAAAACCGCCCTTTGAACTTGGATATCGGCATGGATACAACCGTAAGCATCAGTTGAAACATTAATTTCAATTGGCTCTATTCCCATGGAATAAAAAAGTTTCTCAACTTTTTTCTCTTTGCGCTTGTCCGGCATTTCCTCCCTGTAAACTTGTGTTGCCAATTGCGAAAGCGCACATGCCAAAGCGTTATATTGCTCGGTTAAAGCCGCACGTGTAGCTTTGTTTCTTGCGGCTTCAATTTTTTTACGGCTGCCCATTTTATAGCCTGTGCTCAGTGTAGCTGTCAATTTTTTGGGGAATGTGCAATTCTCTTTCAGCGGCATGGGAATATCCGAGGGCACAACATATCCCCTTGTTTGCAAAATGCTGTGCATATTATTAAAGGCATCGTACACATCACCATTGCCCGAGCCCCAGCAAACAGTGTTTTTAGGGCATGTTCGGCATACCGCATGCGCAACAGCGTCGCAAATATCCGAATATGTTTCACCATACCTCGGCAATTTATCGCACACAGAGTTAAGTGTTGTTCCAACACTTTCAAGCGCTTTAGATATCATGCGCAAACGCCCCGATAAAACGGTTAAGCTCGGCCTGCCAATATAGCTTGAATTGCTTATAGGCAAACGTGTTATCGCACCAAGCGGCAAAGACATCACAATTGCACAGCCAAGTGAAACTTCAACTATAAGCAAAAGCCCTTGCATGGGCATGCTTGCTAAGGGTATGCCAATTAAGCAAGACAATATGAACACAAGTGCTATTACAAAACGGTTTTCTTTTACAAAAAAACCCGCAATAAGGCAAGCTACCGCTAATGTAAAACCGGCGTATAAAGAGGTGTAATCCGCAGCAACAAAAGCTATGCTTACACTAACACCCAAAAGTGTGCCATTTTGGGCACGCCCGCTAATTGCGCCTGTAAGTGCTATACCCGCACCGATTATATGTATTAAATTCAATTGAAAAATCTCGTAAGGGCCAAAGCAAATTAGCACACTAATAACAAGCAATAAAAGCGATGCTTTCCCTTCGGCCGATAAATTTACGGCACTGTGAAACGGCGTGTTTAAAGCTGTGCGCAAAAGGTAAGACATACCGAATATCACGCAAGTTTGAGCAACTATCAGCAAAAAATCGGAGAAAGTGCCACTTGCCGAAATTGAAAACACCAAAGAGCTTGTGAAAAAACAAGCGCCCAAGGCAAACGCAATAAACGGTGTTTTTGTGCTTAGCTTAATTTTTGCGGCAGGCAAAAACGCTTTGATTACTCCCAAAAACAATATGCATATCAAATAGGGTGCACTTGCATCGGCGGGCAGTGCCAGCGCATAGCCCACTGCGGCGCCCACACATGCGCTCAATGAATAAACAGGGCTTATTGCCCCGGCAAAACATAACGCTAATGGGTTCATATTGTTGAACATTGTTCCAAACGCGGCAAAACCGCAGAATACCGCACAAATGCATTGCGAGATAATGAGAGAAATTTTCACAGAGTTTTTTTGCAGTATTGGAAGGCTGGGTATTGCACGCGAAAGCACAGACATTTTACTCACTCTTTTCTTTTAAACAAATTGTTTTTATTATTCCGGCTTAGCCAAGCCGATGTTATACAAGCCGCCTATAACCGTTAAAATATATTATATTATGTCGCATCGTCAATAATTTGTCGGGTTATGTTGGAACTTTATGTAATTTTGTGCATTAAAAACAATAATTTTAAATTTTTCAATTAATATGCCGCAATTATAATTGCGTTTAAAATTTTTATATGGTAAAATTTAAAGCAATAACAAGAATGGAGAAAAAACAATGCAAGAAATAAAGAAAGAACGCATTTTAAGCGGAATTCAGCCATCGGGCACTTTTACCTTGGGCAATTATGTGGGTGCGGTGCGCAATTGGAACAATTTACAAGATGATTATGAATGTTTATATATGATAGCAAATATGCATGCAATTACCGTTAAGCAAAACCCGGCGGAACTGCGCAAGAAAACACGTGAAGCCGTTGCACTGCTTTTAGCGTGCGGAATAAACCCCAAAAGCAGTGTTGTTTTTGTTCAAAGCGATGTTAAGGCACATGCACAATTGACATGGGTTTTAAATTGTAGCACCTCTTTTGGAGAGCTTACAAGAATGCACCAGTTTAAGGAAAAAAGCGCAACACATGCAGATGATATAAACGCAGGGCTTTTTACATATCCCGTTCTTATGGCGGCGGATATTTTGGCATATAACGCTAATTTAGTGCCTGTTGGAGCAGACCAAAAACAGCATCTGGAGCTTGCCAGAAATATTGCACAGCGCTTTAATGCGGCATATAGCGACACATTTGTTTTGCCAAACCCATATATTCAAAAAACAGGTGCACGCATTATGAGCTTGCAAGAACCCCTTAAAAAAATGAGCAAAAGCGACAGCAACACTAATTCATTTGTGCTTATGCTCGACGACGAGCAAACAATTATGCGCAAATTTAAGCGCGCTGTAACAGACAGCGATAATTGTGTTCGTGAAAGCGAAGAAAAGCCGGGCGTAAGCAATTTGATGGGCATTTACAGTGTGCTTAATAACAAAACAATGCTTGAAATTGAAAAAGAATTTGACGGGCAAGGCTACGGCGTGTTTAAAGAGGCTGTGGCACAAAGTGTGATAGACACATTTAAGCCCATTCAAGAAGAGTACGCACGCATTTTAGGCGATAAAGCCTATGTAGATGAAGTGCTTTTGAGCGGTGCACAAAGTGCCGCAAGAATTGCCGACAAACTTATTGCAAAAGTTTATAGAAAAGTTGGCTTTAATTAGCCTTTTGTCATTCCGAGCGTAGCCGCTTGCCTTTTGTCATTCCGAGCGTAGCCG